>JAFLDO010000041.1 GCA_017302455.1 Accumulibacter sp. | reverse complement strand
GGTCGAATCCGTCGATGTGGATGGCGTCGTCGGGGTTGCTGCCGACCAGGATCTTGAGCGAGCCGATCGCCAGCCGGATGTCGTCCGCGGTGATGCCGGCGCCGAAGCGCAGGGTGTTGGGGAGGGCAGTGCCGTCGGCATCGGTCTTGGTGCTGGTGTCGATGATCCGGTCGGTGCCGTCGCCGCGGCTGTAGAGATAGGTGTTGCGGCCGCCGTAGCCGATGAGGGTATCGTCGCCCCGGCCGCCCGAGAACGTGGTGTGGCCGTCGGTGGCGACGAGGTAGTCGTCGAGGCTGCCGCCGAACCAGAAGCTCCGCCCACCGCTGGCCGCGCCCATCGGCGTGTCGACGAGGCGGCCGATGAGTTCGCTGTAGCTGAGGGTTTCGCCGTTGGCGAACCGGTAGTGGCCAATGCTGCCCGCCAGGCCGTCCTTGATCAGCAATTGATCGTTGGTGCCGTAGGTGATGAGGAGCGAACCGCCGGAGTTGGCGATGCGCAGGTCGGTTGGCGTGGCATTGCTGAAGACGATGGTGTTGTCGCCCTCGGCATCGACGACGTATTCGACGAAGCCGTCCGCATCGCGCGGGCTGTCGCCGGCGGCGAAGAGATAGATGTCATCGCCGGCGCCACCTTCCAGGTAGTCGGTGTCGGTGCCGCCGATCAGCGTGTCGGCTCCGTCGCCTCCGCGCAGGCCGTCGCTGCCGCTGCCGCCGTCGAGAAGGTCGTCGCCGTCGCCTCCGCGCAGAGCGTCGTTGCCGCTGCCGCCGTCAAGGAGATCGTCGTCGGCACCACTGTCCAGGTAGTCTGTGCCGGTGCCGCCAAGCAGGGTGTCCAGACCGTCGTCCCCGAAGAGCGTGTCGTTGCCCTCGCCGCCGTCAAGAACGTCATCATTGCCCCCGCCGCTGAGGTCGTCGTGACCGGCGCCGCCGTCGAGGGTGTCATTGCCGCCATAGCCGCGCATGTAGTCGTCGCCGGCATCCCCGAAGAGTCGGTCGTCGCCTTGTTCGGTAACCAGTGCGTCGCCGGTATCGCCATGCAGTTCGTCGTTGCCGGCTGCGCCATGCAGTTCGTCGCCACCGCCGTCGCCGATCAAGGTGTCGTTGCCGGCATCGCCTTCGAGAGTATCGTCGTCGGCGCCTCCACTCAGAAAGTCCTCCCCGTCACCGCCCTTCAGCCGGTCGTTGCCGTCGCCGCCCCGCAAGGTGTCGTTATCGCTGCCGCCGTCGATATAGTCGTTGCCGGCACCACCCCAGGCGGCGTCGTTACCCTTGTCGCCCATGATGACGTCGTTGCCGCTACCGGCGGGCCCTTCTTGGTATTGATCGCCACGGGAGCTGGACAGGATTTGTGTGAAATCGAAGATGAAGTTCAGGCCGTCGCGCCTGACATCCCAGACGCCGTAGAGAAAGAAGTCAACATCGCCAAGCAGGAAATCGTCGCCTCCCAGGCCCCCGAGAAAATCGTCTCCCGCTCCACCGTAAATGAGGTCCGAACTGGAGGAACCGTACAAGGCATCATTGCCACCCTGGCCCGAGACGAGGTCGCCTGGCTCGTTGTTTCCGGCTTCCCTGATCTGCACGGCAAGGGTGGCGGCCAGATCGCCGAAGATGACATCGTCGGCATCGCCGCCGGCCAGCAGATCGTCGCCGCCGGCGCCCCCTTCGATGTAGTCGCGCCCGGTGCCACCGGCAACGAAATCGACATTCATCCCACCACTGATCCAGTCGTCACCAGAGCGTTGGGTCATGTAGTTCTGCGTATAGCCTGCGGCATCCGGTACCGCCAGGGCCATGTTGAAGCCATCGCCGAGAATGATGCGGTCGTTGCCCGGGCTGTTGTGCATCAAGTCGGTGGCGCCAGGCGCGGGCGCCGAGGGGTCGCCGACATAGTTGAACAGGTCGTCGTGGTGAAGGTCGATCAGTCGGAGGTCGCCAACGATGGTTCGCGTGACTCGGGAAGCGTCCGGAGCTTGCGCGAGGCGGATCCCGAAGTTGCTTGCCGCAAAGGCTTCCGCGCTGGTGTAGTTGTCGAAGGTAAGCGACGTGGTGTCGTCGAGGGTCAACACGCCGGGGGAGTGAAACCTCATCACGAAGCCATCGTCGCCGGCGAAAGTGTAGTCGTCCGAATCGGTGCTCTTCAGGAACAGTCCGGTTACGAGGCGGCCGTTGTACTTGATGAAGTTCATGCCGGTGTCGACGATGTGATCGTTGCCATCGCCGGTGTTGATGACGTAGGTGTCTTCGCCGTCCCCGCCCACCAGCGTGTCGTCGCCCTGGCCGCCAACCAGCGTGTCGTTGTTGTCGCCGCCCTCGAGGCGGTCGTTGCCCTGGCCGCCGAGCAGGGTGTCGCGGCCGGCGCCACCGCGGAGTTCGTCGGCGTCGGCGTTGCCTTCGAGGATGTCATCGCCAGCCCCACCATCCAGCTGATCGCTGCCGGCGCCGCCGTAGAAAGCGTCCTCGCCGGTTTCCCCAACAACGCTGTCGTTGCCGTCGCCGCCGAAGACGACGCGCGCTCGCGCAGCGGCGCCGGTCAGCGCATGGACTTCTTGCAGCGAGAGGCCACTGGCTTCATCTTTGAAGTGGCGCAGGCCAGTATCGAGGGTCGTTACGCGCAATGCCTGGCCTTCGCCGGTGTTGGCCAGCCGCGCTTGGGCGAGGCGCGCCAGGAAGGCGGCGCGGTCAGCGAGGTAGCGGTCGGTATAGGTGCCTTCGAGGTTCGCCCGCTGTTCGGGGGTGAGGTCCTGATCGGCTTTCCAGGCGGTGTATTCGGCGGTCCACTGGGCTTTGAGCGCGGCTTCGAGGGTGCTCTCCTGCCCGGGAACGGCTTTCAGCGCGAACGACGAGCCGGTGTGCAGGGTGAGGAAGGCGGCGAAGTCGGATCGGGCGGCGGTGGCCAGGTCGCGGCCAGGAAGGGTCAGGGTGAGCTTGCCTTTGGCCTCCTTGAAGGCCGGGCTGTCGCCAAGCGCCTTGAGCTTGTCGTAGAAGGTCTCGCGCAGGCTTTCGTCCGCCCAGGTGCCACCGGTGAGCAGGCCGTTGCCGTTCTTGGCCTTGCCCTGGCGCAGCTCGGGGTCGTCGTGAGTGAAGACGCGCAGCAAGCTGTCGAGGAGGGTTTCGAGGCCGTCGCCTTCGGCTCGTCCCTGGGTTCCGGTGGTCGATTCGGCTTTGACCACCGAGGCGGCCTTGAACAGGGTTTCGATGTCCGCTTGCGTGGCCGTCGGCGCGAGGGTCTGGAGCAGATGCTGGACGCTGAGGCTGTCGATGAGCAGGACGATGCTGTGGGTGTCGCCGAAGTCGTTCTGGGTGTAGTTGTTGATCGGCATCAGGGCGCCGGTGTCCCAATAGACGCCGGCCGCCGCTTTGCGGATGGTGCCGCGAACCAGCGGTTGATCTTCGATGAAAACGTCGACGTTGGCGCCATGGTGCCATTGCGAGTCGGCGACCATGGCCGTCACCAGGGTGGTGGTCTCGCGACCGACGACGTCGAACTGATTGTCGAGTCGGGGTGCGCCATCGGACTTGCCGAGAACGATGTTGATCGCGGCAGGCAGCAGCGCTTTGGCGGTAGTCTTGAATTCCTGCGCCACGAGCAGGGCCATCTGGTACTCGAAGCGGGCCTGGGCGACGACGCGCTCCGGGATGGCCGCCGGCTGGCCGTCTTTCGTGTCGGTGACTTCGGCGAGCAAGGTGACGGCCTGCTTGATGTTCTTGAGACGATCGAGGGCGAGGCTCAGCTGTTTGCGTTCGCTCGCGAAGCGCGCGAGGCCAACGTCGTCGGTCGCCGCCGCGGAGACGGTGTGGAGCAGGGCGTAATCGTCCGCCGTCGGTGAATGGCCGTCGGACAGGCGCTCGCGCAGCGTTTGGTAGAGTGTGCCCAGGCCAGCGTCGCTGAAGCGGGCGGCAATGCTCTCCGGAGCGGCGCGCAGGGCGTTGAAGTCGTTGATGACCTGACTGAGCGGGAAGCCGACCTGGCCGACGCCGGCGCCGTTGAAGGTGACGACCCGATCGACGTTGCCGGCGCTGCCGTCCTCATGGCGCAGCAGGTTGAAGGCGGTGGCGAGATGGCCGCCGAGGCTGTAGCCGGTGACGGAGAAGTGCTTTCCTTCCAGCGGGCCGCCCGGCTTGGTCAATTGGGCGTACCACGCTTCCATGTCGCTGATCTGGCCGAACGCCCAGCCGAATTCCTTGATCTCCATGGCGTTGGTCGCCACGCTGTCGCGCAGCGTGTCGTCGATGAATTCGGTGCTGCGGATGCTGAGGACGTATTGCTTTTCGGCTTCGTTGTAGAACAACGTGCCGCTGAAACCCGTGGTCGTGTTCGAAAGGTGGTCAATGACGATCCAGTCTTTGACGAACTTCTCCGCTTCGGTCGGAGCGAATCTGCTGGCGTGTTCGTTGCCGGTGGTGAGGATGTCCGGACGTATTGCATCAAAATAGTGTCCCTCTGTGGATATGAGGTCCCCAGGAGTCTGGCTGGGAGTCAATTTGGCTCTAAAGTCGTACAGCGCCTCGGCGGCCAATTGCAGGTTGGCGTACTTGAGCATTTCGGCAGGAGTCGGTGCAGCCATGATCACTTCTCCTTCATCGGAATCAGAATCTGGTCAACGAATTTTCGAGAGCTATCAAGATCGCCTGTCATTTGCATTGTTGGGCAGATCGAATGGTTCAACCACGGCATCGAATGATGCGGAGCGTGGATGTAGCTGATGGCGTAGCGGGTCATCTCGCCCAGCACCTCATGGGTCTTTAAGTCGAGCACTTTGACCGTGCTGCTCGCGACCCACAGCGCCCGCTCGTCAGGAATCACGTGGTCCTCGAAGGTGACCGCGTAGCGGGGCGAGGTCTTGCTTGGGGAGGGGATCTTGTCCAGCGACCAGCGGTAAGTGTTCATGTCGTACGCGGGGTCGTTTTCCAATTCCGCCCGATAGGCATCGGGATTCTTCTTTCCCGCCGCTTTCACCGAGCCACTATACCGATACCGCTGCCCATCCTTCTCATCGATCACCTCGACCCAGCGGTAGCCTGGCAGGCCGCCGGGGTTACGCGTTGTGCCAATGTAGCCGCGCCACGGCGACATTTCTCCATTTTTTGAAGCACGGTATTCGTAGCCAAGGAAGGATGTGATGTAAGAGTCTCCCGTGGCCTCCCGCCCAAACGCCGCCCCCGGCCACATCGGATCGGCGAGTTCGCGGCTGCGGCGTTCGGGGCGGATTTTCAGCAGCAACAGCCCCTCGATGTCCGGCACCGTCCTGTGGATACGGATGCCCGCGACCTTCTCGCATTTCTCGTCGTAGTACGCCTTGGCTTCCTTGATCTTCGCCAGGTACTCGACGCGGTTGAGCGGGTCGTAGGCGTAGAGCGGCAGAGCCGAGCTTGCCGCCAGCAAGGCGACGAATAGCCGTTGGCAACATGGTCCGGTCATGCCGTTTGCCTCCATTGTCGAGCGTTGCCCGCTTGTCCGTAAGAGACGTCGTTGCAGGTTTCCCCAGCAAACGCTGTCGTTCTGGTCGCCGCGAAGGACGACGCGCGCACCGTCGGTAGCGCCGTTGTGACAGGCGGTTTGGCCACCCTCGCTGGCGAGCTGGCCCTCCAGGTCGCCTGGCCTGATGGCCTGCGGGCGCGAGGCACGGAACGCGGCGATCATGTTTGGCAACTCGCGTTGCATCGTGGCGAGACCACCGTCGACGATCTTTCCCATTCTGGCTGACCCGCTACCACATCCCCGATGAACACAGGTGCCGTCCACGCAACCGGCATCCGCAACCTGACAGGTTTCGCGTCTGGCGAAGATGTTTCCGCTGGCGGCCTGCTTGCTGCCGCCAGCACCGGGAGCATAACCCGGGTCGCCGTGGTCAGCCGCCCCGGCTGACGCACTGCCGGCCCGGCGGGAAAGGCAAGAAGAGCAGGACGAACAGGAAGTGCAGCCGATGCAGTAGAAGGCGATCCGGCGCGGGCGACCCGGTCAACGCACATGGCCGGCAACACAAAGCCGAGTATCGATTCAAGGAACTCGAGGCCCATCCGTTTCCCCCTCAAGCAAGCTTGTCGCTCCCTTGGCGAGAGCCCTGCCCTGCATGCGTTGATGCGCAAGCGGCGAACCGGTCCGCCCTTGCCGTGCTGCCTGAGCAACGGTGCGCGGACATCTTGTCGACCCGCTCACCACAGGGGAACCCACGCGCGAGAGTGAGTCATAGCGCGGACCCGTGCCACGGATGTTCTCGCCGACCTCGTCAGGCCGCGACGAGACCGACACGGCGGTAGCAAGAACGTCGCGTGCAGGGGCGCCCGGGGCGCCCCGCCTCCCCCAAGATCCACACAAAACTGTACAAATAAACAGTATCACTGCCAAAAATGCTGCGTCAAGCCGCGTTACTGCTGGCCCTCGAACAGCACGTCCGGCCATGTTCTTAGCCGCTGTTTCTTAGCCGCTGCTGCCAGCCTGCTCGACGTCGCGGGCGAGGCGGATGCCCGAGAATTGCCAACACGCCGATGCCGGGAAGAAGTTGCGGTAGCTGGCGCGCACGTGCGCGTCAGGCGTGACGCACGAACCCCCTCTGAGGACGTATTGATTGACCATGAACTTGCCGTTGTACTCGCCCACGGCGCCGGCTCCGGCGCGAAAGCCGGGATACGGTTCGTAGCTCGAGCGCGTCCATTCCCAGGCGTCGCCGAACAACTGCGCCAGACCGTCAGCGCCAGCAGCTGCGGGGTGAAACTCACGCCTACCGGCAAAATGGCCGGCAAGCGGCAGCGTAGCGGCGGCGTTCTCCCATTCCGCCTCCGTCGGCAGTCGTGCCTCGGCCCAACGCGCATAGGTATCGGCCTCGTAATACGAGACATGCACTACCGGCCGCTGACGATCAAGGGGAACGAGACCGCCCAGGGTGAATTCCTGCCAATCCTCCGGCCGCTGCCAGTACAGCGGCTGGCGGCGGTTCTCCGCCAGCCGCCAGTCCCAGCCCTCGGCCAGCCAATGGACAGGATCGGCGTAGCCGCCGGCCTCGATGAACTGCAGGAACTCGCCGTTGGTGACCAAGCGCGACGCCAGCCGATAGGGTTCGAGGAACACGCGATGGCGCGGTTTTTCGTTGTCGTAGCAGAAGCCGGTGCCGGCATGGCCGATCTCGACGATGCCGCCGGGAACGTCGTGCCAGCTCAGCGCCGGTGCGGCTTCGGCGGCCGCCGGCCTGACCGCGTAGGCCGGGGCCAGGGGATTGTGGGAGAAGAGGTGTTTGAGGTCGGTCAGGATCAGCTCCTGGTGCTGCTGCTCATGGTGCAGGCCGAGGGTGAGCAATGCCGCCAGATCCGCGTCCGCATCCGGATGCGAATCCGCCGCCCTCTCGGCGAGCATGCTCTGCACGCGGCGATCGACGTCGGCGCGATACGCGAGAACGCCGGCCAGTTCCGGGCGCGTCAACAGCCCGCGCTGCGGCCGCGGATGCTTGTCGCCGACGGCGTTGTAGTACGAGTTGTAAAGCACCCGGAAGGCGGCGTGAAAGGGTTTGAAGTCGCGCTCCCAGCGCTCGAGGACGAAGGTCTCGAAAAACCAGGTGGTATGGGCAAGATGCCATTTCACCGGGCTTGCGTCGGGCATCGACTGCACGCAGCAGTCTTCTGCCGACAGGGGGGCGGTCAGTGCCAGGCTGGCATCACGCACCAACCGGTAGCGGGCGGCGAGGTCGTTCGCGTTCATCGAGCCAGCCTCCATGAGGTCTTCAGGGTCGGGCAAGCAGCACTGCAAAGGCGTGCCCGGAATCGGTCCAGCACGAGCGGCTGGCGAAACCGGCACGCTCGAGCAGACCGGCGAAATCGGCGATGGGGTACTTGTAGCTGTTCTCCGTGTGGATGCGCTCGCCGCGGCGAAAGTGCCGGCTACCTCCCGGCCACGTCACCAGCGTGTCGGCGTAGGCCTCCAGATGCATCTCGATACGCGACCTCTCGCGGTTGAAGAGGGCACGGTGTCGCCACTGCGCGAGGTCGAAATCGGCGCCCAGCAGCCGGTTGAGGTGCGTCAGGACGTTCAGGTTGAACGCGGCGGTCACCCCGGCGGCGTCATCGTAGGCCGCCTCGAGCACGGCCGCGTCCTTGACCAAATCGACGCCGATCAGCAACGCGCCATCCTCGCCCAGCAGAGCGCGCATGCGACGCAACAGGGCAAGCGCCGCCGGCGGGTCGAAGTTGCCGATCGACGAACCGGGATAGAAGACCAGCCGCCGATCGGCCGGTATGTCGTCAGGCAGCGCAAGCTCGCCCAGGAGGTCGGTGACCACGGCGCGAACGTCGAGCGCCGGAAAGGCGGCGCGCAGGCCATCAACGGCCTGGTGGAGAAAGTCGGCCGAGATGTCGACGGCGACGAAGCACCCCGGCTCGATCAGCGCGCACAGGCGGCGCGCCTTTTCGCAGTTGCCGGCGCCGAGTTCGATCACCGTCGCGCCGCGGCCGACCTGCCGGCCGATTTCCTCGCCGTGGGCCTGCATGATCGCGCGCTCGGTACGCGTGAGGTAATACTCCGGCAAGCGCGTAATCCGCTCAAAGAGCACCGAGCCCGCGGCATCGTAGAAATACTTCGGGGAAATGGTGGCCGGCGCCGCGCCAAGCCCGGCGGCGATTTCCGTAATCTCTGCGGCAAGAACAGGCGAAGCTGGGGGCAATTCCGCGTTCTCCAGTCGTGTTCAGTGGTGGTTACGGGTGTCACGAACTTCCGGCTTCCGGTGATCCCCGCGCGGCCAGGACGCTGGGCGCGTCAGGCGCGCATTCCGGCACTCTCTGTCCGGTCGCTGCGCACCGGCAAACCTTACAACACTTACGGCCGGACTGGCGAGAAAAGGCAAACGCCGTACACGCGGTGCTGCATGCCGGGTCGACAGCCCCGCCAGGGCACACTTGCAGCCGCCGAGCGATCGCGCTTGACCTATACTCACCGCTCCCCTTGAACCGCCTGACCACCCCCCGCCGCGAGGAGCACGCAATGCCTGATGCTACGCCCCCCGGAGCCGACCCGCTTGCCGCCGAGCTGCAAGCGCGGCTTGCCGGCGCGATTGCCCTGCGCGGGCCGGCCTATGTGCCGCGCACGCATCACCTCGACGCCGACGGCCGCCCGCTGTTCATCAACCGACTGGCGCTGGAGACCAGCCCCTACCTGCTGCAGCACGCGCACAACCCGGTGAACTGGTTCCCCTGGGGTGACGAGGCGTTCGCCGAAGCGCGGCGGCTCGGCCGGCCCGTGTTCCTGTCGATCGGCTATTCGACCTGTCACTGGTGCCACGTGATGGAGGCCGAGTCCTTCGAGGACGCGGCGATCGCCCGCTTCCTCAACCGTCACTACGTCGCCATCAAGGTCGATCGCGAGGAGCGTCCCGACATCGACGCCGTCTACATGAGCGCCGTGCAGCAACTGACCGGCGCCGGCGGCTGGCCGATGAGCGTCTGGCTGACCGCAGCGCGCGAACCCTTTTTCGGCGGCACCTACTTCCCGCCACGCGACGGCGGCCGCGGCGGCCCGCGTGGCTTCCTGCCGCTGCTCGGCGCCTTGTCCGACACCTTCCAGCGCGATCCCGATCGTGTCCGGCAGGCGTGCACGGCGCTGGTGGAGGCGATTCGCCACGACATGCAGGGCGCGTACGGAACGGGCGGCGCCGACGCTGCCATCGGCTTGCCTGCCAGCGACGTCATCGACGCCACCGTCGCGCATTACCGGCAGTCTTTCGATGCCCGGTACGGCGGCCTGAGCCGGGCGCCGAAGTTCCCTTCGCACATCCCGGTGCGCCTGCTGCTGCGCTATCACCAGCGCACCGGCGATGCCGACGCGCTGCGCATGGCGACCCTGACGCTGGAAAAGATGGCCGCCGGCGGCCTCTACGATCAGCTTGGCGGCGGCTTTCACCGCTACTCCACCGACGTCCGCTGGCTGGTGCCGCATTTCGAGAAGATGCTCTACGACAACGCCCTGCTGGTCGTGGCCTACGCCGAAGCGTTTCAGGTCACCGGCCGCACGGACTTCGCCCGCGTCGCGCGCGAGACCTGCGACTACATCCTGCGCGAGATGACGGACGCCGGCGGCGGCTTCTACTCGGCAACCGATGCGGATTCGGAAGGCGAGGAAGGACGCTTCTTCGTCTGGCGCGAGGACGAGATCCGGCGCGAACTGGACGCTCTCGGCGACGGCGACACGACCGAACGTTTCCTTGCACACTATGACGTTCACCCGGGCGGCAACTGGGAAGGCCACACCATCCTCAACGTGCCGCATCCCGACGAAGCCGCCTGGGAGGCGCTGGCCGCTGCGCGTGCAAGGCTCTACGCGGTACGCGCCAGGCGCACGCCGCCCTTGCGCGACGAGAAGATCCTCGCCGCCTGGAACGGGCTGATGATCTCGGCCCTCGCCGTCGCCGGACGCATTCTCGACGCACCGCACTATGTCGCCGCGGCGGTGCGCGCGGCGGATTTCGTTCTCACTCGCCTGCGCGGCGCCGACGGCGGACTCCGGCGCAGCTTCAAGGACGGCCAGGCACGGCAAGCGGCCTTCCTCGATGACCATGCCTTCCTCGCGGCCGGCCTCATCGATCTCTACGAAGCCACCTTCGACGTGCGCCACCTGCGCGACGCCCTGGCGCTGGCCGAGACCACCGAGCGCCTGTTCGCCGATCCGGCAGGCGCCTGGTTCATGAGCAGCGAGGCGCACGAGGGCTTGATCGCGCGCGAAAAGCCCGCCTACGACGGCGCCGAACCTTCCGGAACCTCGGTCGCCCTGCTCAACGCGCTCCGCCTCGGCGTGCTCACCGACGACGAGCGCTGGCGCCAGATCGCCGAACGCGGCCTGCGTGCCCATGCCAGGGTACTCGGCGAGCGGCCGATCGCCATGACCGAGGCCCTCTTGGCCGTCGATTTCCTGGCCACCACGCCGCGCCAGATCGCCGTCGTCTGGCCGGATAGCGCGGCTGCTGCGGCAGCGCCCCTGCTGGCCGTCGTGGGTCGGCATTTCCTGCCCGCCCGCGCGCTCGCCGCCGCGCCGGAATCGGCTGTCGCCGCGCTGGCGCAAACGATCCCCTTTGTTGGCGACAAGGTCGCGCAGGGTGGCCGCCCTACCGCGTATGTTTGCCGTCACGGACGCTGCAAACTGCCGGTGAGCGATGCGGCAGGGCTGGAGGCTCAGCTACGCGAAGCGGGCTCCTGAGTTCCTGAGGCTCGCGGATTGGCGGATTGCCCGTAGCGCGCATGTCAGCGCGGCGGCGGATGGTTGACGTACGTCACCGAATCGAGGAAGCGCTGAACTTCCTTTTCGGCCTCGGCAGCCTGGAACACCAAGAAAAAGGTGAAGCAGAAGCCCCGATAATAGGGAAACCAGTTCAGCAACTTTACCTCGACGTCCGGCCCGCCCACCTGGGACTTTGGAGGCCTTGCCTTGACGAGCTGGACGATCTTTCCATTCATTTCGACGTCAACGACCGGCCCGACGATCCCGCTCTCAGGCGTGTCCCTGGCGATCGCGTCCCGGGTTTGCTGGAGCCTCGTCGCGTAGTGTCGGCGGCAGGATTCGGCATCGGTGGGTCCATCGACTCGCTCGGCAGCGACACTCACCTTGATGCCGGTGCTCTGGTTGCTCATGCCGAGGAACACGTCGGTGCAGTCCGCCGCCCCGCTGTCGTCAGGCTCGAAGCCGGGCATATCGACCAGCAGGTGCCAGTCCTCGCCTTCGAGGTGGAGTCCCAGCTGGCCCTGCTGGCCCGTCGTGAAGACCAGCTTCTTCCCTGCGCTCAGCGCTGCGGGATTGCTGCAGGTCGCGGCCGGACGAGGGCTCGAAACGGCGAGATCGGCGACCTGAGCCCGGCTGAACGCTTCCGTCATGCGTTGGGCGTCCTCCTTGCTGTCATCGCGGTAGAGCAGCGACAGGCCCATGATCCTCCCGTCGAAGTCGGCCCATCCTTGCCTGTGGTACTCGTAGCTGTGAGGATCAGACGACAGGAACGGACCGACCGAAAGGTCAAAGAAGTAGACGCAAGTCCCCGTCGAGCAGACTTGGCGAACGGGCGAAACGAACTGCATCCTGCGCTCGATCGATCGGCGGTTCGCTTCCACCTCATCATGCAGCGAGCGCTCGCGGACACCGGGGCTTCTCGTGCCGAGGGGAAAGACCAGGAAGGAGGCGATCGGCGTCGACGACGGCAGCAGTTCGGCTCCGCCGACGGGCCCCGGCGGCCCTGGCCGATGGCGGTACTGCCACGCAATCGGAACGCTCAAGCGCATCAACGTACGGCCAGCAAAGCCAAATCCCCGGCTGATCTCGACGCCGACTGGCTTTCCTGGAACATAGGTCAGCGAATCGAAGATCTTCAAGGCCTCTTCCTCGGCGACCGGGCTGGTGACATTGAAATGGATGTCGAAGCAATGGCCGCGATACCAGGGAAACCAGAAGATCGCCTGGCGCGGGCCAAACTGCCGATCCTCCGAATCGAAGACCTGTAGCCGCTTCCCATGTCTTTCGACCTCGACGACCTTTCCGACGGTTCCCCGGTTGCCCACGTGGCGGGCCGTCTGATCGCGGGCTTTGCTGGTGTAAGGTGCGTGCCACTCGCGACACGCTCGCTCGCCGTCGGCGCCGGGCACCTTCTCAGCCAGGATGCTTGCCGTCGTGCCTGAAGCGGGATGCCGCATGAAGAGGAAGTGCTCGGGCATGAAAAACTCCGGCGGCTTGCCGACTTCGGAGATTCGTTCGTAGCCGGGCATGTCGATCAGGAGATGCCAGTCCTCCCCCCCGATGTAGAGGCCCAGTTGCCCAGGCTTGCCGGTGGTGAAGACCTGATTGGGGAAGACTCGGAAGGACGCCGTGCCCGACTTCGAGGCATCCTCTTCACTGGCCCAAGCCAACCCGCAGGCGACACGCAACACCACTCCGAAGAGGAGCGCCAGACGCGTGATCCGGATCGCCCGCGCTGCCGCAGTTTGCCGTGGCCGAATCACTTCGCGGATGTCTCCCAACCAACTCGAGAAGATCATCTCCTCTTCCGCTCCCTTATAGCCGCCGATTTCCACTGGCAGCAAGATCCATCACCGCAAAATCATCCGGCCGGCGCTTCGGCCATCACTTCGGGATTTTCTTCATCAGTTCCTTGACATCCCCGCGCTCAACCTTGTTGCGGAACTCCTTGAGATCGAGCACCTTTGCCTGGGTGATTTTCTCCGTGAGATGATCGGCAGCCGCCGTGCCGCCGTCGCTATACAAGAGGGAGATGCCCACGATGCTATCACCAAGTCTCACGAACCCGTCGCGGTGATACCTGAGCCCGTAGGTCGCGAAACCCTGCGAATACTGGGGTTCGTCGCCACGGATGGTCACATCGTAGTAGCTGAAGCAGACTTCCGCGCTGCACTTGCTGCGCACGGGACTGAGCACTTCGCCCCGTTCCAGCTTGGATTGCCGCCTCTCCTTGGTCATATCGACCGTGTGGTCTTCCGCCGACTTTACTGTGCCGAGCGGAGAGATCAAGAACGAGAAGACCTCACCTTTTTCAGGCTGACGCAGTTCGATTCCACCGATCGGACCCCCGGGCGGCGGCCGAAAGCCCCAGCGCCAGTCGATCGGAACGCTGAGGCGAATCCGGAAGTGGTACAGATAGAACAGGCGCTCGACGTCCGTGTTCCTTGGCTTCTGCGCCAGATAGGTGACGGAATCGAGGATGCGCAGGACTTCCTTCTCGGCGGACGGACTCGATACGGTGAAGTGAAAGTCGAAACAAAATCCCTGGTAATACGGTAACCAGTGGAGTGCTTTCGCGTGGTAATCCGACCCAACGCCAAACTCATACGCCTGCAGAATCTTTCCGTTGGCGCTGAACTCGGAGAGCGGCCCGGTCGTGCCACGGTCGCCGAGTGCGCGCGCCTTCGCCTCATGCGCCTGCTCGAAAGAGGCCGCGTAGTGCCTGCGACAGGACTCTTCGCTGTCGGCGCCGGCTACGCGCTCGGCGAAGATGCTGACCGGTGTCTGCAAGATGGGGTTCGTCATGTAAAGGAACTGAGAAGGAGAAGTGAATGGCCACTCGACATCCACGAAGCCGGGCATGTCGACGCGCAACTGCCAATCCTCACCTTCGATCCACAGACCGATCTGACCGGGTTTATCGGTCCGGACAACCTGATTCGGATAAGTCATCAATGCAGGTGGCTTGCTGCCCGCGGCAATTGACGATCCTTGGCCGAAATAGAGCGAAGTGGCGTGCATCAGCAAGCTGACAGCCAACCCGGCAACGGCTGTTCTGATCAGTATGGCCACCTTTCCGTCCCGGCACGATCCCCGGCCGATCCTCAGCTTGTTGCCAAACATGATTTCCCCCCCTTGAACGTCCGACACCAGGCGGCAACGACACGCTATCCCCCACACCAACGGTGTGGCTATGATTTCAATATAGTCCAGCGCCAGAGGGAGATCCACTCGCGAGTGATCTCTGCCTGCCGGCGCCCAGATGCGGCGCCAGATGCGCCGGGGCGCAGCACAGGCTCGCGTCGCTCGGGATCTCCTTCATCCCGAAAACCAGCAGTCTGTCGGACTTCCAGCTTGCTACCTGCCGCGTGGGTATGAAGCATGATGTCCGTCCAGGCCACCGAGGTCCGCCATATACGGCGTCATCGTCACCGATCGCAAGCTCAACGGCCTGCTGCCGCCTATGGCTACACCACGGGCATTCTCTCCGCCCGCGAGTCGAAGCGGGCGACTCGCCATTCGGTGGCCTGCCGCTTCATTGCCGCCAGAAGCCACTCCAATCACGATGGCCTGGCGACCCTCCGCCGACGTTTTCCTGACGAGCGGAGCGGCCTGTGCCTGCCAGTCCCGGTGATGGCCAGGGACATGCAAGTGCCCGAGCCAGTAGAACACTGGAACGCGCTGTCCGGCCACGGCCATGGTGGGCACACCCGATGCGTGACGAGACCGATCTCGAACGCCATGTCGACCATCTCCACGTCAATCCGGCCAAGCACGGCTAGGTCAGGCAACCGACCGCCCGGCTGTGCTCGCCGCTGCATGCGCCCATTGAATGGGGAATCGTCGGCGCTGACCGGGGGCAGCGTCAATGAAGGCGCGTCGAGAGGGGCCAGGCAACGGCGAATGGTGTTGGGCTTCGTTCCTCAGCCCAACCTACGCCTGGTACGCCTGCTGGATGACTGCAGGCGCCGTTCATTCCCGCAATGGCATTTCAGCCTGCGGCAGAGCCTCCGTCGATCGATGGCCTGATGAGCCGCTCGCCGCAAACCTCGCGAACACACCCGCGCAGCCAACGATGCGCTGGATCGGCATCCATCCGCGGGTGCCAGTGCAAGGAAACCGTGATCTCGGGAGTGGCGATCGGCAGGGGAAAACTGTGCATTCCGGCGCGCAGCTTGGCGGTGTGGCGCTCGGGGACACTGGCGATCAGGTCCGACGCTCGGGCGAGAACGAGCGCTGTCGAAAATCCGCTGACGATCGTGACGATCTGCCGTTCCAGCCCCAGCGGCTTCAGGGCTTCATCGATCATTCCCCTGTCGAACCCCCGGCGTGAGACGAGGATGTGTTTGCCCGTCGCATAGCGGTGAGGCGTCATCTCGCCCTGGCTCAGCGGATGCCCCATTCGCACGACGCCGATGAAACGGTCCCGGAACAATGCCTGCACACGCAGTTCCGGCGCCGTCGCCTTGCCGACAACGCCCGTTTCCAGGTCGACGCTTCCGTCGCGAAGCGGCGCGCTGTTCTTGTTCGACTTCTGCACGAAGCACAGCCGCACGCCAGGCGCTTGCTCGGCAACGCGGGCAATGAGATCTGGCCCGAAATTTTCCACAAAGCCTTCGCTGGTCCGCAGCGTATACATGCGGACCAGCCGTTCGAGGTCGAGTTTTTCGACGGGGCGGAGTGCCGCCTCGGCCGCCTGCACCAGCGGGCCGACCTGCTCGCGCAGTTCGAGCGCCCGCGGTGTCGGCACGAGACCGCGCCCGGCCCTGACCAGCAGCGGATCACCGGTTGTCGCACGCAAGCGCGCCAGCGCCCGGCTCATCGCCGACGGACTGAGCCGCAAGCGCTGGGCGGCGCGCGCGACGCTGCCTTCCGCGAGCAGCACATCGAGGGTGACCAGCAGGTTGAGATCGGCTGTCGACATGCATCGACGATAGCACAGCCTGATCGTGACATGGCGTCAGACACACGAATAAAGTGCAACCGGTGCGTCTTCCGCCATGCCAGACAAGGGCATAGAGTACGTTTCTGACAGCTCCATTTCGGGAGCCAGCAGAAAAGGAGGTCCTCTTGAAGTCAATCATTGCAAGACCCGACGCGGTAATGGCCGGAAGTGCGGAACACCGTCCTGCGGCTCGCTGGGCGCTGGCCAGCCTCTCGCTTTCCATGTTGCTGTCCTCGCTCGGCACGAGCATCGCCAATGTCGGTTTGCCGACGCTGGCACAGGCCTTCGGCGCCACCTTCCCGGAAGTCCAGTGGGTCGTCCTCGCCTATCTTCTCGCCATCACCACACTGATCGTCAGCGTCGGACGACTCGGCGACATCACCGGCCGCCGACGGCTGCTCCTCGCCGGAATCCTCGTGTTCACGGCGGCCTCGCTCCTCTGCGGCGTCGCACCGACGCTTTGGCTGCTGATTGCCGCCCGGGCGGCGCAGGGCCTCGGAGCGGCCATCATGATGGCTCTCACCATTGCCTTTGTCGGTGAGACGGTTGCGAAGGAAAAGACGGGTAGCGCCATGGGGCTGCTCGGAACGATGTCCGCGCTTGGCACTGCTCTCGGTCCATCGCTCGGCGGCGTTCTCATCGCCGGACTCGGTTGGCGGGCCATCTTCCTCGTCAACCTGCCGCTGGGTATCCTGACTTTTCTTCTCGCGCATCGCTACCTGCCCGTCGATCGCCGCAAGCCGAAAACCGATCGGGCCAGCTTCGACCACGTGGGCACGCTGCTGCTTGCTCTGACGCTCGCCGCTTATGCCCTCGCCATGACGCTCGGAGGCCGCGAATCCGCTCCGGTGAACCTGCCTCTGCTGTTGACCGCCGCCTTCGGCCTCGGCCTGTTCGTGCTTGCCGAGACGAGAGCCGCATCGCCTCTGATGCGCTTGGCGATGTTCCGCGATGCCGCGCTGAGTGCCAGCCTGGCCATGAGCGCGCTGGTGTCGACGGTGATGATGGCGACGCTGGTGGTCGGACCGTTCTATCTGACGCGTGCGCTCGGGCTCGACGCCGCTCTCGTCGGGCTCGTCGTGTCGGTCGGTCCGCTCGCCGCCGCGCTGGCCGGCGTGCCGGCCGGTCGCCTTGCGGACCGTCTCGGTGCACAACGCATGACCGTCATCGGGCTGGCCGGAATGGCCGCCGGCGCTTTCACTCTGTCCAGGATGCCGGCGGCGTTCGGCCTCCCAGGCTACATCGCCCCGATCACCGCCATCACCGTCGGCTATGCACTGTTCCAGACGGCCAACAACACTGCCGTGATGACGGACATCCGCCCGGACCAGCGGGGAGTCGTTTCCGGCATGCTCAATCTGTCGCGCAACCTTGGGCTGATCACCGGCGCATCGGTCATGGGCGCGGTTTTCGCGCTCGCCTCGACGACGAACGACATCACCATGGCGCATCCCGAAGCCGTTGCACACGGTATGCGAATGACGTTCGCCGTGGCGGCGATCCTGATCGTCGTCGGGCTCGCCATGGCGCTCGGCAGCCGCAATCGCGCAGGCCGTGCCTCGCTCCATGCAACACCGCAGACGTCGCCACTGCCCTTGACCAACGACCTTGCGCGCCCGGGGAGACTGCGGTAAGGCGGTGGTTCGCCCAGGCCTGACAAGGGAGCGGCGACGAACCGGCGTGTGCGGCGCCGTCGGCGTGCTGCGCTTGACGCCAGCATCACTGTCGATTGACAGTGGCTGTGCCTGGCACGGATACTCGTGACAGCGCAGAGACCAGCAGCTTGAGAGGACCGGCACTGGCTGGAGAAGCGCGCAGTGGTAAGCAACGGGTACACGCCTATGCCAGGGAGGCCTTCATGAAACTGATGATTCGAGTTCTTGCCGTTCTCGCCGCAGTCGCCCTGGCGATTCCCTCCAGCCACGCGCAGACCCTCACCGGTACGCAGGCGAGGAAGTCAGCGCAGGCCGACGCCTTCCTCGCCTACGAGAAGGCCTTGCTCGCCGGCGGGCTCGACGCCGCGCAGCCCTACATGACCGCCGCGAAGTTCGAGGAGTTGAACGGCATGCTGAAGACCTGGGGCGAAGACGGCTTCAAGCAGTTTCTCGACCGGATGCGCGGCGGCGCACAGGGTGAGGCGCGACGCAAGCAGATCGAGAAGGTCGAGCTGACCGGCGGCTACGCCGTGCTCGAGGCACGCGACAGCCCGCAGGTCCTTACCGTTCAGCATCTGACGAAGACGAAGGACGGCTGGCAGGTCGACGTCCGGCGCTGAAGTGGATGACGGCCGGGCCATGGTCGCCACCCTCAGAATGCGCTCTTGATCACTCCGCCATCGACACGCAGTGCCGCGCCGGTGGTTGCCGAGGCCAGCGGGCTGGCGACGTAGGTGACCAGTGCGGCCACTTCCTCGGGCGTGGCGAAGCGCTTGATGAGCGACGTGGGGCGGACCTGCGCGAAGAACGTCTTCTCGAATTCTGCGAACGACTGTCCCTCGGCCTTGGCGAGCGCGTCAACGAAATCGTTCACCCCGCGCGATCGGGTGGGCCCGGGAAGGATGCTGTTGACGGTAATGCCGGTGCCGGCGAGCGACTCGGCCAAGCCTCGCGCCACGGCAATCTGCGCCGTCTTGGTGACCCCGTAATGAATCATCTCGGCTGGAATCTGCACGCCGCTTTCGCTGGAGATGAAGATGATGCGGCCCCAGTCGGCACGTCGCATGGCCGGCAGGCAAAGACGGGCGAGCCGAACCCCACTCAACACGTTGGTCGCGAAGAAACGCATCCAGTCGGCATCGGCAATGTCGGCGAAGGGCTGCGGCTCGAAAATCCCGAGATTGTTGACCAGGATCTCGATATCGGGATTCTCCCGCACCAGTGCCGCCGCGGCATCGGCCGTACTGAGATCGCCGGCGAATCCCAGCACGTCGCTGCCCGTCGCCGATCTGATCGCCGTCACCGCCGTGTCAACGGCGGCCTGGGTACGGCCATTGACGATGACCCGGGCGCCTTCGCCGGCGAGAGCAGCGGCAATTGCGTAACCAATTCCGGCCGTGCTGCCGGAGACCAGCGCCAGCCTGTTCCTGAGTTGCATGTCCATGTGGTGTGCCCTTTCAGTGATGACATCCCCGTTTACGGGTGGAGAGGAAGATGCGCGGCGCTCGGCGGTGAGCCTGACGAAAACCGCGCATAGCGGCTGAGTGTAACCAACCGACGGACAAGAGCACAGGATTCTTGCGTACCGCCCGCCCAGAGTCGCGCGCAGCATAAGGATAGAAAAACTTTGTCTTTGCATGACCTTGCGGCGCCGCTAAGGTGAACGGCTAGCCGCTGAACTTGCGGGTCCAGCGGTGCAGCCGCCGGTGTCCCCGACACCTTTTCCCCGACACCATTCCACCTCAGGAGATTCGCAGATGTCCAACTGGTACGCAGACAACTCCCTTTCGATCGGCCGGACGCCGTTGATCCGGCTGAACCGCGTCGCCGACGGCGCCACCGCCACCCTGCTCGCCAAGATCGAGGGACGCAACCCCGCCTACTCGGTCAAGTGCCGAATTGGTGCAGCGATGATCTGGGATGCCGAGAAGCGCGGCCTGCTCGGGCCCGGCAAGGAACTCGTCGAACCGACGAGCGGCAACACCGGCATCGCCCTGGCCTTCGTCGCCGCCGCCCGCGGCATTCCCCTGACGCTCACCATGCCCGAGACCATGAGCATCGAGCGGCGCAAGCTGCTGGTGGCTTATGGTGCCAAGCTGATCCTGACCGAGGGCGCCAAAGGGATGAGCGGCGCCATCGCCAGGGCCGAGGAAATCGCCGCGGCGGACCCGGAGCGCTACGTGCTGCTGCAACAATTCAAGAACCCCGCCAACCCCGCGATTCATGAGAGCACCACCGGTCCCGAGATCTGGGATGACACCGACGGAGCGATCGACATTTTCGTATCCGGTGTCGGTACCGGTGGCACCATTACCGGCGTGTCGCGCTACATCAAGACCACACGCGGCAAGCCGATCGTCTCGGTAGCTGTCGAGCCCACGGCCAGCCCGGTGCTCACCCAGGCCCGCGCCGGCGAACCGCTGAAACCGGGCCCGCACAAGATCCAGGGGATTGGCGCCGGCTTCGTGCCGCAAGTCCTCGATCTCTCGCTGGTCGATGTCATCGAACAGGTGTCGAACGAGGAAGCCGTCGATTACGCCCGGCGCCTCGCCCGCGAAGAAGGAATCCTCTGCGGAATCTCCTGCGGGGCGGCCGTGGCGGCGGCGGTGCGACATGCCCGGAAGCCGGAAAATGCCGGCAAGACGATCGTCGTCGTCCTCCCGGACTCCGGCGAACGCTACCTGAGTTCGATACTGTTCGACGGCATTTTCGACGCCAACGGCCAGGCGCTGTAGCGCCCCGTACCGGGGCGGCGTCGGCCACCCCGGTGCGACACGGGCAACCGGCAAGGACCGGCATCGGCCCGGCCTCCTCGCCCTCGTTGCTCATCAGCCGTATTCTCGCTGGCCGCTGACGGCCTCGCCCTGCCGGCCGCCGACACGAACCATGCCGCCAGTCATCCGCCACTGATCTGACCGTCAGTGGCCTTGACTCGGCTACTCGCTTGCCGGCCTCAGCCGATGTAGCGAGGCACTGCCTCGACACTCGCGTGCCCGCGGGGTTGACGGCGATGACCCCGCGCGGAGCACCGCGCGACCCCCCCAAGCGATTTCCCGTGACCACCCGCCGCCAGGCTGTGGTTCGTGGACTGCGCAAATAAACTGAATGAATGAGCTTGCATTTGTGAATACGAATGGTTATCATTTGCGGCAATTGTTCTACGAAAGGAAACGGCAAGCGTGGAAGCTCCTGGACGCTCCGCGGCACTGGAGGCCACCAACGCCGCCGTGCTGATCAAATTGAATGAACTGTACAAGGAAGCCATTGCGCACGACGGATTTGCCGAGATCAAGGTGGAAATCCGCATCCTGCGGCGAGGGCAGAAGGAAGTCATTCTGCATTGCGGCAAGCAGTACCGATTCGTGGTGGACTACGCGCCCGGCAACTGAGGGCGCCCAAGAAGCACAGATTCCGGCCGGGGCGAGCCTGGCGGATGGCACAAGTCACAGGCTGGCGACGCGGGGTCGCAGCGAATTCCTCCGGAACGATCCGGAATTTTCGTGAAAAACCTGGTGCAGGAGTTCCCACGGGGAGGGAATCCGAGACCATCTGCTAGGAATTTACTCATGTTGAACAAACTCATGGCCATGACCAAGGCCGAACTGAAATCCACGATCCAGGCGATCGACGCCACCGCTGTCAAGGGCCGCGCCCTGCGCCGACAACTGGCAAGCATCAAGAAAAAGGAGGGCGGCTTCACGCTGCTCGAACT
The DNA here is from genome assembly GCA_017302455.1 of Accumulibacter sp. GTDB lineage: Bacteria > Pseudomonadota > Gammaproteobacteria > Burkholderiales > Rhodocyclaceae > Accumulibacter > Accumulibacter phosphatis. The sequence goes on along the minus strand of JAFLDO010000041.1, from coordinate 21,393 downwards.
GCTGGTGGTCGTCGCCATTCTCGCGGCCATCGCCGGCACCGCCACGATCATGTTGCAGGACACCGACCGCAAAGGATCTGCCGCGGCGCACGTGGCGATGATGGACGAACTGTCGAAGGGCATCCAGACCTTCCGCGTGCTGAACGGCGGCAACTACCCCGACAACTTCGATTCGCTGCTGAAAAACGCCACCAACACGCTGGCTGGCGCCACCGGCCTCGCGCCCTTGCTGAGCGCCGATCTGCTGGGCAATCTGACGCTGTCGACGATCACCGCGGCCGATGTGGCCGCGCTGAACAGCGTCGGCATCACGACGGCCCGCGTCATCGACACGACAGCAACTCCGGACGGTGGCACCGCTACCGATTGCGCCACCGGTGCGGCGATTCAGGCCTTGCTCGCCAGCAAGGTCGGCAACACCACCCCGCAGAATATCTTCCGTCCGGTGGCGGCCAATGGTTGCGGGTTTGCTGCCAATGCCACGCTCACCGCCGGCGATGTTGCCTACGTATGGGCCAGCGCCGGGAATCTGCGGGTCAACGCCGGGGCTGCCGACAAGCTCGTCGCGTTCGGCGTCGGTCCGGACTCGACTCTGTTCAATCCGTCAACCATCGGTGCGCTGTCGAATACGCCGGTCTATCGGCACGTGGCGAACACCGAGTACAACCGCTTCATCGTGCTCTGGAACGTTTCCACCACCGGTGGCCAGGCTACTTTCCAGGCCATCGTCGACGGCGCTGGCGACACCAAGGACGAAGAACTGGGTGAAGTCGACAACGTTCGCCGCACTTAATCAGGTCTGACCTGAGTTTGACCGGGGCGGGTGACCGACCCCGTTCGCTCCACTCGGAGGGCGTCGAGCACACGCCGGCGCCCTCCCTCTCTCCTGGATCACGAACCGAGAATTTTCCATGGCGCTGTCCAAGGCAGGTGATCTGCGCGACTGTGGCTTCACGCTGATCGAGTTACTGGTTGTTTGCGGCATCCTGGCCGCGCTGTCCTATACCGCCTGGGGTACCTACATCGGCATTCAGGAAGGCGCCGAGGATGAGATCGCGCGCGCCGAAATGCAGCGGCTGGCCGATGGCCTGAGACGCTTCAAGGCCGATACCGGCTACTACCCCGGGCAAGGGCCGTTCGTGCTGTCCTCCCCCGGCACACTCGAAACTGCCGTTTCCGCTACCCGCATCGACTGCACGCCGGTCGGCGGCATCCTGCGCACCTGGGCGGCGCCGAATCTCGATGCCGACAGGGACGCCTGGTTCGCCTCGCCGGTCAATCTGGCCCTGCTGCTCGAAGCGCCGGCGCTGTGCGGCAATCACCCACTGGCCCATCTCAACCGCTGGAGCCCGGACGCCCGGCGTGGCTGGCATGGCCCTTATCTGGACAGCAAGTCGCGCTTGTGGGTAGACCACGGCGCGGATTTCAACGCCAGCACGGTGGTCTTCACGGCCCCGGACGGCACCGGCAGCCCGCTGGCCGGGGCCAAGCTGCTCGACATCCCGGCCTTCGGCGTCGGTCCTCGTTACCGTGCTGCCGGACCAAGCTGGAGCACGTGCAGCAGCCAGGCGGCAATCACCGGCAACTGCATGCTCGGCTGGCGCGAGGTCACGCGCGAAAGCATCGGCTACGACGCCAGCCGTCACGAACTGCCGGCGCGGGCTCGCCCCTTCGCCGTTTTCGGGCTGGCCAACGGCGACCACCCCCGCATCGTCTATTGGGGCCGCGACGGCCGCTACGGTGGCCGCAACACGGCAGACCCCTGCCGTCCCAACCTGAGCCATCCGGATGACTACGGCGATGACGATCAGGTTCTCTGCCTGAACGATTGATTGGACGAGGAAGACCCGTGCAAGCATCACCTTTCCTGCAAGTCCCCGCCCGCGCGGCTGCCCGCCTGGTCGTTGGCGTACTGCTGACGAGCCTGGCGTCCGCCAGCCTTGCCGTCGACGCTTCCCCGGCTGGCCGTGCCGCGCTCACCGCGGCACCGAGCAGCGACCCTGCCGCCAGCTACAGGGACGTCGACCTGAAAAAGCTGGTTGCCGGATCACGCACGGAAGTGCCGGGCCAGCGCGTCATCTTCGCACCGTCACCCATCAAGTTCCGGGCAACTCTGGCGGCGTTGCCGGCGCCGCAAAAAGCCGATTACCTGCTGGCCGCCCTGGCCATGATGAAGATCAGCAACCCGCCCAAGGTGAGTCAGCGCATTGGCCTCGATTACGGCGGCGACAGGGCGTTGGCTGCCTACATCGACGACGCGATTGCCGACCGCCTGGCCAACGAGGCGAAACCCGGTCAGGTGCTCACCTTCTACGCCTTTCACGTCTACAACCACTCCCGCGGTCCGGCGCTGCTGGTCACTTCGTTCGCGGACTGATCCTGACAATGATGCACATCTCCGCCACGCCGGTTCGTTCCGGCGAATCCATCGAGTCTGTCAGATCCATCGGTCGCGGCTTCACGCTGATCGAATTGCTGGTGGTGGTCGCCATCCTCTCGGCAGCCTCGCTGCTGGCCTTCGGCATCGTCACGGAGGACCGGGCGCAGATACGTTACGACGACACCCGGCTGCGCCTGCAAAGCCTGCGCCGCGCCATTCTCGGCCAGCTCGGGCCGGTGAATCCGGACGTCGTTGGCGGCTTCGTCGCCGACAATGGCGACCTGCCGAGCGATCTGGCGACGCTGTTGCGGTCCGGCAGCCTGCTTGCACAAGGCGTCCAGAGCCCGCTCTTCGACCCGGTTCCGGATGCCGCCACCTGCGCCAACAATGGCGGCGAGACGCCCCTGAGCGATAGCGGCGCCGTCCTGGTCAAAGGTCACCGCGGCGACTATCTCGGTGGTCTGAGCTTGAACGGACGCTTCCGCGACGGCTGGGGCAACGAGAGCAGCGACCCGGCTACCGACGCGCTTAACTTCGGTTGGTCGCTAGAGGGCGCCAGCCCTAGTCTGACCGTGGCCAGCCTCGGCAACGACAACGCCGCTGGCGGCAGCGACTTCGCGGCCGACCGCGCCCTGCGCATCACCGCGAGCGACTGGCAGGTACCCTTGCAGGGGTGGAGCGTGCGTCTGGTCGCGCGCACCGACATCCCGGCCACCCAGCCCCTCTCGGTCAGCCTGCTGGTTTTCCGCAACACCGCCGCCGGTGGCCAATGGCGACGTTACTCGACGCCGCTCAGCAGCGTCTGCCTCGACGGCAACGGCGACGGTCTGGTCGGCGGATCGGCGTGCCCGCAGAGTTCGGTGACACTGAGCTTCACCGCCAACTGCAAGGCAGGCGACACCAGCAGCGGCGACACCTTCGTTCCGCAGGGCCGACACCTCTTGCTGGTGACTGGCCACACCGGGGCACTGTGGAGCAGCGGTGACTCGCCGTACTGGGACACGCCGATCAACACCAGGCAGTCGGTTGCGCGCATCGACGCCGTCGCCGGCATGGCGCTGCCGGAAGCTCGGCTGGAGCTGCGATGACAGGCATCTCCGAGGACCGTCGGCCTGCGGCCAGCGCTCACGCGGTGGCGGTGGCGGACGGCAAGCCGGTGCCGCGGCGATGGTTGGCGAAGGCGAAGGCTCGGGCCAGCGCAGCGAGGGCTCGCCTGGCGTCGCTGCGCGCACGTCTTGGCGCCGGCGAGCAGCCGTGGCTCCTGCTGGCCTGGGATATCGCCAGCCTGAAGGCCGCGGTTCACGTCGGTGCGGCAGGCACGAGCCGCATCGTGGCCACCGCCGAATCGAAGCAGGCCCGCTTTGCCGATGCGCTCGACGAGGTCCGCACTCTCCTCGCAGGCCAGTCGGGCGTCAGTCCGCGCCGGGTTGCGCTGGCCGCCAGGACTCTCCTGCCGGGCGTCATCGACCTGCCGGTTGCCCCGGACAAACCCCGCCCGGCAAGACAGATGCGCGAACTGCTGCAGAGCGAGCTCGAACCGATCCTGGCGGAGTTCGGCGGCCTGTGGTCGCTCGGCGCCCTGCTGGAAGCGCGCGGCCACCTCTCCCCGGTTGACCGCGAACGGGTGACGCTGGAGGAAGCCGTGCGCCGGGAGGGGCGCCGGACGCCGCTGCGCTACGGCGAGACAGCGCTCGAAATGGCGCTGATCGACCGTGCCGGCCTCGACGAGTGCCTTGAACTGCAGGGGCATCTGCAGAACCTCGACGGCGATGTCGTTGCCGGCTGGCGCGGACGCTTCGCCGCCGGCCGTCCACTGTGGCTGGGCTGCGGCGTCGCCGCCGGCAACCACCGGCACTGGCGGGAAGCGCTCGCCGAGCGCAATCTCTGCCTCACCGTCTGTCTGCCGCTGGCGTGGTTGGTGAGCGAACCCACGAGCAGCGGCGAAGACCGGCGCGACGGCGCCGTCGCCACGATCTGCCTGGAGTTGCATCGCGAAGAGGTGGTCGCGGTGCACCGCCAGGACGGCGCGGTGCTGGCGACCCGCAGCGAGGGCCGTCTCGAACGCCGTCTGCGGCCCGACTGGCTGGCACGGCTGCTGTCCGAGTGGAACAGCGAGACACGTTGCAGCCTCGAGCTGGTCTGCCTGCATGCCGACGACGAGGCGGCAGCGCAGGGTATCTGCGACGACCTGAGCCTGTGCACCGGCTATCCGGCGCGTCTGCGAACGGCTGGCGAAACCTGGCAGGGCGTCTGGTTCACGCTCGCCAGCGAAGCCGCCAGTCAGGCCTCGCGCCTGCCTCGTATCGTCGAACGCGAGCTCCGCGACTCCCTCTGGAAAAGCCATGACTTCCGCCGCCTGGCGGGCATCGGCGTGCTCGTCGCCGCACTTGGCGTCATCGAGGGCGTGCAACAGTATCGGCTCTACCGGCTGAACGCGACGGTAGCCGAGAGGAGTCGCCTGGAAAGGGAAAAGTCGCAGACCTCCCAACGGGAATCGCAGTTCACCGCGGAACTCAACGAGTTGGCCGCCAGCCTCGACGCCAGTCGAAGGCAACTCGAACCGCTGGTCAACGACCGCGAGCGTCTCACGGCCATCGTCGCCATGCGTCAGAAGCTGCCCGACCTGCTGCAGCTGCTGGCCGAAGCGGTCGGTACCGATGCGGTTCTCGACAGCCTGCGCAACAGCAAGGTCGGCAGCAACGCCACCTCGGTCCAGGTCGTCGCCTGGTCGGCCAGCTATACCGGCGCCCAGGCCTTTGTCGGTCGAATCGCCGAACGCACCCACGCACTGGGCTACGCTGTCGCGCAGACCGAGATCGTCGAACGCAAAGGGCGCAACAACAAGCTCGGCCACGAAGTGAGCTTCTGGCTGGTGCCTGCAGGCGACGATCTGGAGAGTGCCCTGCCACCGGCGCAAGCGGCCACCGGCAAGCCGCCGGCCAACCCGGCAGGCGGCATTTCCGCCGGCAGCACTGCCGTCCGTCCCTGAGCGCGCGATGCAGGAAAACCAGACCCGGAAGACGCTTCGGCTGCGCCTGCGGCATCTTCGCGCGACGCTCCGAAGACTCTCCGACAAGGACAAGAACACCTACGCAGCGGTCGCCGCGGCGCTCTGCCTGGCGCTCTACTTCGGGCTGATCTGGCCGCGCGGCCACACCCGCCTGAGCCAGCTGGCGTACGAACTGGAGAAGCAGGCGACTCGCGACAAGCTGGCCGCCAAACAGCCGGCCAGGCCGCCGGCGCCGCTGCCCAGCCTGGGAGGCAAGAATCTCGTCGAAGCCCGGCGGGAACTCAGCGAACTGCATCGGCAAGTGGACGAAACCCGCAACGAAGTGGCGCGCCTGAATGGCAGCTTCGTTCCCCTCGACGACAGTCTGGCGATGAACGCCCTGAAGACCGGCCTGACCAGTCTGGCCGAGGCCGGCGACATGGAAGTCCTGGCGCTGGAGCACGTGTACCTGCGCAACGAGGACAAGGAGCGGGCGCCGACGTCGCAGATGGTGCACGAGGCCGCACAGGGCAACCCCTTCAAGCGCCCGCTGATCGTCATGCGCGCGCGGGCCAGCTACCACGGGCTGATGCAGTTTCTCGACGGCCTGTCGCGACTGCCCTACGTGGCGGCACCGGTGAGCAGCGACATCTCGGTGCAGGTCGAACGCCATCCAGAAACCCGGGCACCAGTGCGGCAATGGCTGGACGTCCAGATCAGGTTTGCCGTCTGAGCCATGACGCACGCAAGCCTTTCGCCAGCGAATGCGCACGCCGCTCTTGACGCCTTGCTCGCCACCGTCGTCGACAAGCAGGCGTCGGATCTCCACCTCGCGGGCGGGCGGCCACCATATTGGCGGCTGCACGGTGCCGTGGCGCCGATGTCGGCGACGGTCTGGCCGCACGCAGCCATGCACGAACTGCTGACGGCCCTGCTGGCCGCCGGCCAGCAAAGGGATCTGGCCGACAAGGGCAGCGTCGACCTCGGCTACACGTCGCGCGCCGGCGAGCGCTTTCGCATCAACGTCTTCCGCAGTCTCGGGGAACTGGCGCTGGCGGCGCGCCACCTGCCGGCGCGCTGCGCCAGCTTCACCGAGCTGCGCCTGCCGGAAAGCCTGCGCGACCTCGCGCATCTCGCCTCCGGCCTGGTGCTGGTGACCGGGATCACCGGCAGCGGCAAGAGTACGACGCTGGCCACGCTGATCAACGAGATCAACAGCACCATGCCAGCCCACATCCTGACCATCGAGGATCCGGTGGAGTTCGTTCACCGTCCGGCGCAGGCGATCATCACTCACCGCGAACTGCATACCGATGTTCCCGACTTCGCCGGCGCCGTCCGGGCGGCGCTGCGCGAAGACCCGGACGTCATCCTGGTCGGCGAGTTGCGCGACAACGACACCATGCGCGCGGCGCTGATGGCAGCCGAGACCGGCCACCTGGTCTTGTCGACGCTGCACACAGCGGACGCGACCGGGGCGGTCGAACGCTTCGTCGGTGCCTTTCCCGGGCAGGAACAATCGGTCGTTCGCCACCGCCTGTCGCTGGTCCTCAAGGCGGTGATCGCCCAGCAACTCCTGCCGGCCGTCGGGCGCGCCGGACGCGTCGCCGCCGTCGAGGTGCTGCAGGTGACGCCGGCCGTTGCCAACCTGATTGCCTCCGGGCGTACGGCGCAGATCTATTCGGCGATCGAATCGGGTCGTGACTCGGGTATGCAGACCTTCGACCAGGCGCTGGCCGGCCTCGCCCGCGACCACCTGATCGCCGTCGATGACGGCCGTCGCCTGGCCCGCGATCCGTTGGGTTTCGATCGTCTGCTGCGTAACGGACGGGGCGCCGGATGATCGTCAACGAAGCCGCGTTGATCAACGCGGGTCTGCAGGCGGGGCTGTTCGACCGCGAACTCGTCAACCGCCTGCGCAGCCAGGCCCGGATCGCGCGCCAGTCCTTGCTCGACGCCCTGTCGCACGAATTGCGGCTGCCGCGGACGTCCTTCTACCTGGCTCTGGCCGAAGCCCACGGGCTGCCCTATGCACCGCTCGATACATGGATTCTGGACCGCGCCAGCGCCACCCGCCTGCCGGGCACGCTCATCAAACGCCACCCGATGGCGCCCATGCGCACGCCCGAGGGAACGCTCTACCTGGCGATCAGCGATCCGGCAGACCAGATCGGCGTCGATACTGCCCGCCGCATCCTCGGCGCCGGCACACCGCTGGCTGTCGCCGAACCCGAAGCGATTGCGCCCTTGCTCGCGCAGTTCGCGCCGGGCGAGGCCCGCGATACGACGGGCGACGAACCGGTAGCTCTGTTCGAACGGTTGGTGCGCGAAGCGCTGCTGCGCCGCGCCTCGGACATTCACATCGAGAGCATCAAGGAGGGCACGCGCGTACGCCTGCGGGTGGATGGCCGCATGCAGGCCTGGGGCGCCTTGCTACCGCGCCAGCTCGGCGAAGGGATGATCTCGCGCATCAAGGTGCTTGCCGGCATGGACATCGCCGAGTCGCGCGCACCGCAGGACGGCGGCCTGAACTATCCGGCGAACGACGGCAGCGACCCCATGGAAATGCGCGTCGCCTCGGTGCCGGCGAAGTTTGGCGAACGCCTGACGCTACGGGTGATGCAGAGCGATCCGGAGCGCCAGACTCTCGCTGCGCTCGGCATGCCGCCAGTCATGGTGGAACGTCTGCAGAAGGCGCTCGCCCACCCGCATGGCATCGTTCTGGTCACCGGGCCGACGGGATGCGGCAAGAGCACGACGCTGTATGCCGTGCTGCGCGAACTCGATGCCAATGCCCTCAACATCCTCACCGCCGAGGACCCGGTCGAGCAGGTCATTGCCGGCATCACACAGGTCCAGGTCAGCGGCAAGGTGGACTTTGCCGGGGCACTGCGCAGCTTCCTCCGCCACGATCCCGATGTCATCCTGGTCGGCGAGATCCGCGATTTCGCGACGGCCGATGTCGCGCTCAAGGCGGCCACCACCGGCCACATGGTGTTGTCCACACTGCACACCAACACCGCCGTCGGCGCCATCACGCGGCTGGCCGACATCGGCTGCGAGCGCTTCCTGGTCGGCGCGACGCTGCACGGCGTCATCGCCCAACGTCTGGTACGCCTGCTCTGCACGCATTGCCGCCAGGCGCGCGCGCCGACGGTGGACGAGGGGCGACTGCTCGGCGTCAGGGAACGCGACGGCTGCCACATCCACGAGCCGAATGGCTGCCCGCGCTGCCTGGGTACCGGCTATCGCGGCCGGGTCGGGCTCTTCGAAGCGCTCTGGTTGGACGGCGAACTGGCCGAACGGATCGCCAACAGCGCCGGCGAGCGCGAACTCGCACAGGCCGCCGGCGGCTACTGGCGTCTGGCTGACGATGCCCGCGACAAGGTCTTGCGCGGTGTCACCAGTCTGGCCGAAGCCCGTCCCTATCTGCATCCCGGCCTCTGAAAGCGAACGCATGGCGACCTTCAGCTACATCGGCCTGAACCCCCAGGGCAAGGAGTTGCGCGGTCAGATCGAAGCCGGCGATCTGGCGCAGGCACGCCGCGTCCTGCGCGACCAGGGGCTGCGCGTTCTCGAACTGTTCGCCGGCACAAGCGGCGGCCGATCGCCGCGGGAACGGCTGTGCGAGCTTTGGCGCCTGTTGCGAAGCGGGCTATCGGTGCGCAATTCCGACCTGATGTTGTTCTACCGCCAGATGCAGTTGATGCTGCGTGCAGGCCACACGATTCTCGAAGCACTCGAAGCGGCGGGGCGCCTGTCGGCGCGGCCCCGTCTAAGCTCGCTCCTCGACCGCTGTGCGCAGCGGATCAGCGCCGGAAGCAGTTTCTCGGCCGCCCTGGCCAGAGAGTCATCGACCTTTCCGCGCCTTGCCGTCAAGCTCGCCGAGGCCGGCGAGGCGAGCGGTGAACTGGATGCGGTCTTCGAGCGCCTGGCCGTCTTGACCGAGAAGCGGGCCGACGTGCGCCGGCAGATGATGACAGCGCTGACTTACCCGGCGATCGTCACGCTGGTGTCGATCGGCGTGATCAGCTTTCTCGTCGGCTCGGTGGTGCCGCGCTTTGCGGTCTTCCTGCAGGCGCGCGGCAAGGCGGTACCGTGGGCGGCGAGAACGATGATGGAGATGGCCGACTGGCTTGGGCGCTGGGGCTTCACGCTGGTGATGGCGCTGCTCGGGCTGGTCGTCGGCTTCATCGCCCTGCGCCGACTGCCGGCGGCGCGGCTGCTTGTCGACCGCCTGATGCTCAGCCTGCCGGTACTCGGCGGCACGCTGATGGCTGCCAGCCTGGCGCAGGTCGCCTGGACCTTCGGCTTGCTGCTCAAGAGCCGACTCACGGTTCTCGAGGCGCTGCGCTCGGTGGCACAGGTCGCCGGCAACGCTGCGCTCACGCGCGCCCTGCAACTGGCGGCCGAGCAAGTGCTCGAAGGGCGCGCGCTGACCGTGGCGCTGGCGCGCGCGCCGATACCGCCACTGCTGCAGCACATGGCGGCGATCGGCGAGCGTAGCGGCGAGATGGAAGCCGTCATGGAAGCGCTCGGCAACCACTACCAGAAGGATCTCGATGCTCGCGTCAAGCTTCTCTCGTCGCTGATCGAACCCCTGTTGACGCTGCTCATCGGGGGCATCGTCGGCTTTGTCTACTACGCCTTTTTCCAGGCGGTCCTTGCCGTTTCGACCGGCGGCGGCTGAGCCGGGAATGGGCATGCACGGATTCATCATGCACAAGTATGTTCTCCTGCTTCATGTTCTGGCCGCGACCGTGTGGACCGGTGGCCACCTTGTCCTCGCTCTTGCGGTGCTGCCGCGCGTACTACGCGAGCGCTCGCCCGCCGATCTGCTTCGCTTCGAGTCCGCGTATGAAAAAGTGGGAATGCCGGCACTCGTAGTCCAGGTCCTCAGCGGCGTGTGGCTGGCGTGGAATCTCGTACCGGACCCCGGCGCGTGGTTTGCTGCCGACAACTTCGTCACCCGTCTCATCGGCTTGAAGCTGGGCTTGCTGGCGGCAACGCTTGCCCTGGCGACGGACGCCAGGCTGCGAATAATCCCGCAGCTATCGACCGACAATCTCGATGCCATGGCACGCCGTATTCGGCTGGTGACGGCCTTGTCGGTGCTTTTCGTCGTCGCCGGCGTGACTTTCCGCACCGGCGCCTGGGCATGAAACCCGCCGAGCCACTCGGCCAGGTCGGTGCGCTGCTGCTGCTGACGCTGAGCGCGCTCGCGCCGGCAGCGCATGCCCAGAATCGGGCGCTCGACCTGGCCCACGACAAGACGACCGACCTGCACCCGACCTTGCGTGCGGGTCTCGGCACACTGGGCCGCTACGCCGACACCGTCACCCGGCAGACCAAGGCGGTTGCCGGCAGCCACCAGGGCGAAGCGCCGTCGTCGGAGCGCGCTGGCCAGGTGCTGCCGCCCGCACCGGCACCGGCAGGCCGTCGTGGCGAGCCTGGCAACGACCCGTTCGAGGTCTCTCCGCAACTGCGCGAAGGCCGTAGCACCAACCGCTTCACCGGCCTGCCGGGTGCGAGCATCCTCGAACTGCAAAAACAGGTGCAGTTGCGGGCGCTGATCATCACGCCGCAAGGACGGGCCGTTCAGCTTTTCGTGAGGGGCGCGGAGACGATCACCGTGATGGACAAGGAACTGATCGATCTCGGCAGCCTCGGCACCTTCCTCGTGCACATCGAACGCGACGGGGTCACGCTCTACAACCCGAGCCTGCCGCAAGGGAAGAAGGTGGTCCTGCGATGAAGCAAGGCTTTCGTGCGGCCCCTTTCGCCGCCCTTTTCGCCGCCCTCGCCGCCGCCCAGCCACTGGCGTTCGCCCAGACGGCGGGAGCGAGCACCGGGACGCTGCCGACGCGCACCGCAAACCCGGCAGCCGTGCGGCCATCGCCCTTGCCCACCGGCATTCTCGGCGACATTCAGTTGACCCAGGTACGGCTTGCCGACGCCGCACGCATGCTGTCGCAGGTTGGCAAGACCAATGTGGTGGTCACCGGCAAGGTTGCCGAGCAGATCGTCTCGCTCTACCTGCGCGACACAACTGTCGAGAACATGGTACGCAACCTGTGCCGAGCGGCTGGCGTCTGGTATCGCTTCGACGCCACCTCGAAGACCTATGTCGTGATGAGCGGCGACGAGTACCAGAAGGACCTGGCGATCGTCCGCGACGAACAGACCGCGGTCTTCTCTCTCCGCCATCACAACGTCGTGGCGACCGCCAACGCGCTCAAGGCGCTGTTCGGCAACCGTGTTTTCCTGTCGCTGCCGATCGAGGAGATGCCCCCGACATCCCTGGGGAGCGGCACGCGCACCAGCAACAATACGGGCAACCGCGGGACGCCGACGACCCGTGGCGCCGGCAACCGTGCGAACACCGGCAACAATGGCGATACCGGCAGCACCTTTTTTGGCGGCGCCTCCTTCGATCAGGGCCCATCTGCCGGTAGTGCCGGCCCACTTGGCAGCTCCCGCGGGACAGCGGCTGGTGCGGCCGGCTCGGCAGCGAACTACGATCCAGCGTCCGATCTCGGCCGCATGAGCCAGGACCGCCTGGGCGGCCAGCTGCGTCTTGATGCCAACGGCCAACCCCTGCTCGGCATGGCCGAAATCCAGGACATGGCGGGTCGCCAGGGTCCGCCGGTGTATATCACCTACAACAGGCTGAACAATCTGCTCCTGGTGCGCACCGGCGACGAGCAGGCCCTGAGGCAGATTGCCGAACTGGTCGGCCAGATGGACAAGCAACCCAGGCAGGTCCTGCTCGAAATGAAGATTCTCGAGGTCAGGCTGGACAACGGTTTCCGCTCGGTGTTCGACATCGGCTTTGCCGGCACCAGCAAGAGCACGGGACCGCTGCCGGTCGGCGTGCTGCCGACGACGGTGCCGGACCAGTACGCGCGCAACGCAGGCACCACCGGCATGTTCGACATCGAGCAGGACGCGACCATGCTCTGGCAGTACATGAGCAAGTCGCTGAGCCTGCGCTTCCAGTTGCTGGCGCAGGAAAACAAGCTGAAGGTCCTCTCTTCGCCGATGCTGGTGGCTGCCAACAACCACCCTGCGCGGCTTTTCATCGGCGACGAGCGCGTGTTGACGGTCGGTGCGTCGTCGCAAAGCATCACCGGTACCACGGGTGCGACGAACACCCAGATCACCGTCGAAACCGAACGTCGGGATGTCGGACAGACGCTGTCGATCCTGCCGCGCATCAACGGTGACCGTTCGGTGACCTTGACCATCGACCAGGACAGTTCGACCGTCAGGCTCCGCGACGGCACCATCCCGATCGCTACCGGCACGGGCGGCGTGGTGTATTTCCCGATCGACACGGTGAGTACGGCAAATCTGCAGGTGACTGCGCACGCCCAGGACGGAATGACGGTAGCCATCGGCGGGATGATCCGCGACAGCCTCGAGCGCGATGAGGAGAAGGTACCGGTACTCGGCGACATCCCCGTGCTTGGCTACCTGTTCAAGCGCGATGTGCGCGCCTCGATACGCTCGCAGATCGTTCTGCTGATCACCCCGCGAGTACTGGAAAGCCCGCTCGAAGCGAACAGCGTGGCGCAGGTGAAGACGCAGGATTTCAACGCCCTGACGGCGACCATCCCAAGTACGCCGGTCATTCCGGCCCTGGTCAACAATCCGCCCGCGGTGCCTCCCTCGGCAATCGCCGGTGGCCGTGACGGCGATGTCGCGTTCGCCGGGCTGGCGCGCGCCGCTGCCGCAGCCGTGCGCCTACAGGATCCGACGGCGCCGCCCCCGGAAGGCCTGATCGCGGTTCCGTTGAACGACCATGGGCGCCTGTCGCTGGCGAACGGCATGGAAGCCAGACCGAGCGCGTCCTGGCAACGTGATGGGCTGTACGTGACCGCCCTGCAGGTGATCAGCATGAGCGCACAGCCCAGCACGCTGGCGCCGACCATGATCCCTGGCCGCTGGGCAGCGATGGTACTGGAAAGCTCCAAGCTGACGCCGGCCGGTAGCGCGGGTTCGTGGACCTGGGCCTACGCCATCTCCCGGCGGCCCTTCGAGCAGTCACTGGGGCAACCATGAAAACGCCGCACCTTGGCGCCTGGCGAGTCGTCGTCGCCCTGCTCGTCAGTCCACCGGCGCTTGCCGATTTGTTCGCCTCTGGATCGATGGTCGTATTCACGGCCGACGGTCAGCGTGAGATCGCTCTGGCGCCGGCACCCGCACCGACCCTGACGGTTTTCACCCCGGACGGTACGCGCGCCGTGACGATCGACGCCGACTGGCCGCGTATCCAGGGTAATGGCTACCTGAATCTGTCGGCCGGCTATCGCCACGACAAGCTGAGTTTCAACATCGCCGCGGATCGCCGCGGGGGCGCGACGCCGAACGTCCTTTCCGAGCTGACCTGGGAGATTCCTGCCGCGGAACTCCGCCTCGGCGGCGGCTGGACTCACGCTTCCGGCTTCACCGCCAAGGCTTACCTTGCCTACGCGCGAGCCTCTTCCGCCGGCAAGGTGCAGGATTCCGACTACGCGCTGAACGACCGTCAAGGTGAGTTCTCGCGCTCCTATGCCGACCCGCGTGACAGCCGGATGCTGGATGCCTCGTTCGGCGCCGGCTGGCGCTTTCCTGTCGGTGGACTGTCGTCGATCACGCCGATGCTCGGTATTGCCCGTCAGGAAAGTGAGCTGCGTTCGCGCCAGGGCCGACAAGTCCTTTGGGACAGCGACCAGGCCAAGCGGGTCGGCATTGCAGGTAGCGTTCCGCTCGGTGAGTTTGCTGGGCTCGACAGCAGCTACCAGCCGGTCTGGGAGAGCGTATGGGTCGGCCTGGACGGCGAATTCAGACCCTCGGAGCGCCTCTCCCTGCGCGGCGGCGTGAAACAGCACTGGTTCCGGTACCAGGCAGAAGCCGACTGGAACCTGCGCGACGATCTGTCCCACCCGGTGAGCTTCCGCCATCAGGGCGAAGGCACGGGCTGGCAGGCCGAAGTCGCCGCCGACTGGCTCGTCGTGCCCGGCCACAAGCTGACGGTGAACCTGTCCGGCGGCAAATTTACGCTCCAGGACGGCAGCGACACGACCTATTTCCGCAACGGGCGAAGCGTCGAGCTTCGCCTCAACGAGGTGATTTCCGACACCTGGTCGGCACGCCTCGGCTACCAGATCGACTACTGATGAGGAGTGCCCGAGATGAACGATGCATCCGAAAGACCCGTGCGCCACTGGCTACCCGTCGCCGTGGGAATCCTTGTCGCGGCGCTTCTCGCCCTTGGCTGGGCCGTATGGAAAACCGAGTATGCCTGGCGCGATGCTTACGGCGACGGCGACCTGAGCGAGTTGCGCGCGGCCGACCCACGGGCCCTGACGGCCGGCGACATGACCACCTTCCACAAGGGTTTCAAACCTTTCGGCCAGGCGGCGGAGAATCTGCCCTGGCAGTATGAAAAACTCTTCGACGACGGCGACGGGCTTTTCGAGCGCCCATTCCAGCCGGCCGTCAGGGAGATACGCTACAACACCCGCGATGGGCTGGGCCCGCTCTACAACGCCACGGCCTGCGGCGCCTGCCACTTCCGCGACGGCTCCGTCGAGGAGCCCTACACCAGCGGCCAGGGCATGAACGGGATCTTCCTGCGCCTGAGCGTTGCCGACGGCAAGGGCGGCTGGGCCGCCCCGGCCGGCTATCATTCCCAGTTGCGCGACAAGGCCGTGGCCGGCGTGCCGCCCGAGGGATTAGGCGTCATCGACTGGCAGGAGATGCCGGGCAGCTTTCCCGACGGCGAGGCCTACAGCCTGCGCAAGCCCAGCTTCCGGGTACTCAACCCGGGCTACGGGCGGTTGCCGGACGGCGTCATCTTCGAGGCGCGCAGTGCACCGCGTTTGCCTGGCATGGGCCTGCTCGAAGCGATCGACGAAGACACCCTGCTGGCCATCGCCAAATCCCAGGCGAACCACTCCGACGGGGTCTCCGGCCGCCCCAACTGGGTGACCGACCCGGAGACCGGCAAGCGGGTGATCGGCAAGTTCTCGCTGAAGGCCAACGTAGCGCACTTGCGCGCCCAGGCCGCGGGTGCCGCTTTCAACGACATGGGACTGACTTCGCCGCTGCATCCGCGTGAGCTGTGCCTGGCCGGGCAGAGCGCCTGCGCCGAGGCGCCGGCCGGCGGCACGCCGGAAGTTCCGGAACTTTCCGAAGAGCAGCTCCAGGCCTTGACGATCTACCTGCAACTGCTCGCCGTTCCCGCCCGCCGCAACCTCGACGACGCCGATGTGGGACTGGGCGGCAGACTGTTCGCCGAGGTGGGTTGCGGCGTCTGCCATCTCGACACCGTGCGCACCGGCAACAGCCACCCGATCAAGCGCCTGCGCGGTCAGACGATTCATCCCTACTCGGACCTGCTGCTCCACGACCTGGGCCCCGATCTCGCCGGCCGGCCGGACGGCGAGGCCAGTGCGCAGGAATGGCGGACGCCGCCGCTTTGGGGAATCGGCCTGACCAGGAAGGCAAACCACCACACCGTCTTCCTGCACGACCAGCGCGCACGCAGCCTGCAGGAGGCCATCCTCTGGCACGGCGGCGAGGCGAGCCCGGCGAAGGCCCGCTTCATGGCGCTGAACAAGGCCGGCCGCGCCGCCCTCATCAAGTTCCTCGAGTCGATCTGACCGGCTCCGGTGACCGTCTCGCGTCCCTTATCGCGTCCCTTATCGCGTCCCTTATCGAGCACCGTCGGCGGGCGCCCGCCGGCAGATCGGGCTGTCTCGTCCTGTGCCATCCACCTACCCCAGAAAGGTCCCGTCATGCCGCTCGCCAACGCTCCCACCGACTCTCCCCACCAGGCCATGGCCGCCGTCAACGCCGTGCTGCTCGGCAAGAACGATGTCGTCAGGCTGGCGATTGCCTGCCTGATCGCCGGTGGCCATCTGCTGATCGAGGATCTGCCCGGAATGGGCAAGACCATTCTGGCGCTGGCGCTGGCCAAGACGCTCGGCCTGTCGTTCCGGCGCGTGCAGTTCACCAATGACATGCTGCCCGGCGACCTCACCGGGGCGGCTATCTTCGTCAGGGAGAAAGGCGAGTTCGTCTTTCATCCCGGACCGTTATTCACGCAACTCCTGCTGGCCGACGAAATCAACCGCGCGTCGCCAAAGACGCAGTCGGCATTGCTCGAAGCGATGGAGGAACGCCAGGTGTCGAGCGACGGCATCACGCGTCCGCTGCCCGAGCCGTTCTTCGTCATCGCGACGCAAAATCCCGTTGACCAGCTATCGACCAACCCACTGCCGGAAGCGCAACTGGATCGCTTCTTGATGCGGCTCTCACTCGGCTATCCGGACGCCGCCGCCGAACTGGCGATGCTGCGCGGCGAAGACCGACGCCATCTGCTGGAACGTCAGGCGCCGGCGCTCACCATCCAGCAGTTGCTGGCCTTGCAAAAGGCGGCGCGCGCGGTCCACGCCAGCGACGCGCTGCTCGCCTATATCCGCCAGCTCGCCGAGCACACCCGGCACAGCGCCGGCCTGGCCTATGGCCTGTCGCCGCGCGCGGCGCTGGCGCTGCTGGCGGCCGGCCGCGCCTGGGCGCTCCTGGAGGGTCGCGAGCATGTGTTGCCGGCCGATATTCAGCGTGTCTTCCCGGCGGTAGCCATGCATCGCCTCGACCGCGGCGACGCGCGCGCCGCCGACACCGCTGCGGCGGCGATCCTGGAAGCGGTAGCGCTGCCATGATCGGTCGCTACGTGCGCGTTCGCTCGCTGCCACTGTTGCCGACCACGGCCGGCACGTACTGGCTGCTCGCCGTACTGGCCTTGCTGGCAACGGCGATCAACTACGCCAACAACCTGATATTCGCGCTCGCCTTCATGCTGCTTGCAGTCTGGCTGCAGGCGGCGGCAAGTTGCCGGCGCAACCTGGCGACGGTCGGCTGGCAGGTCGATCTGCCAAGGCCGGTTTTCGCCGGCGAGTCCCTGTCCATCGTGGGAGCCTTGACCGATCGCCGCGGCCACCGCCGTTACGGCATCGCCCTGAGCACCGGCAAGGCGAACAGTCTGCCGGTAGGCGTCGCTGCCGACGGCGAGGCGACGCTGTCCCTGGCCCTGCGGACCGATCGCCGCGGCGCGCTGACGATCGCCGACCTGGCCCTCGTATCCTGCCACCCCCTGGGTCTCTGGCGTGCTCGCCGCGCCTTGCCGGCGGTCGAGGCGCTGGTGTACCCGGCGCCCGGCGGGGCCTCGCCCTTGCCTGCCCGAGCCATGCGCTCGGCGCACCGCCAGACCGCCGCTGACGACTTTCAGGGCGTCCGTGCGCATGTCCCGGGGGACCCGCTACGGCGCATCAACTGGCGCGTCTTCGCGCGCAGCGGCGAAGCGGTGGTCAACGCCTTCGACGGCGGGCACGGCGGCGACGCCTTGTGGCTGGAGTGGGAGACGTGCCGTGGCGACACGGAAACCCGACTGGCACAGTTGACGCGCTGGGTACTGGAGGCCGAGCGTAGCGGCCGCGAATACGGACTCCGCCTGTTCGGCAAAGTTCTGCCACCCGCCCGCGGCCACTTGCAGCGCGAGAAGTGCCTGACCAGCCTGGCGCTGTGCGAGGTCGATTCGCAGGTCGGCCGGCGATGAGTTCCCCGTCTTCCTTGAACGACGCCCGGTGGTCTGCGGCACACCCGGACGGCAAGCCCCCGACGCCCGGCGCCAGCGGCCTGACTGCCCCGGCTGCCTGGCCTCTGGCGCTGACCGCGCTCGCCCTCCTGGCGCACGCGCCGATGCTGCCGCTGCCAGCCTGGCTACCGCTCGGGCTGGCGTTGGCCAGCCGTCGCCTGCCCCGCCGACCCTGGGCCGGTGGCCTCCGCCTGGCCGGTCTGCTGGTTTGCTGTACGGTCGCCGGACAGGTCTTCGGGTGGTTGAGCAGCGATGCCTTGCGCCTTTCGCTGCTCGCCACTCTCGCCCTCAAGTGGGCCGAGAGCCGTAGCCAGCGCGAATACGCCCTCGTCGCCGCGGCGGCCTGCGTCGCCGTTGCCGTCGGCCTGCTGCACTGGAGTGGAGGCGTCGGCCTGCTGTTCGTGGTGCTGAGCGCCTGCTTGCTGGTTGCGGTCTACAGCGGCTTCAGCCCGCCCGATGGCAGCACGACGCCGCTTCACAAGGGGCTTGGGATTCTGCGGGAAGCCGCACAACGCTTGCTCGTCACCCTGCCGTTGGCGGCCGTGCTGTTCCTGTTTTTCCCCCGCATTCCCGGGCCGCTGTGGGACATCGGGATGACGTTCGGGCTACCGCTACCGGCCAGCATCGAGAAATCGAACCAGGGCCTGGGCATTTCAGGCCGTCTGAAACCGGGTCAGACCCAGACCGGAGCGAGCGACGGCCAGGCCGTGCTGGTTGCCGAGTTCAGAGACTGGGTACCACCGACCAGCCTGCTTTATTGGCGTGGGCCGGTGTTCTACGACTTCGACGGCCAGGAATGGCGACTCGACGCCGACTACACGGCCGGCAACGGCCGCCGGATCATGCAGGCGGGTTGGCGGCGCTCCGCGGATTTCCGTGCCGGTCTTCAGTCGGCTAGCCAGGAAGTCCATTACCGGATCCGCCTGACACCCCACGGCGGTCTCTGGCTCTACGGGCTGGATCTCCCGGCGCGGCTGACCACCGAGTCGTTCATTGCGGCGGACTGGCAGGTACTGGCGCACCTGCCGGTACGAGAGGAAATCAGCTATGAGCTGAGTTCGTGGCTGGAATGGACGGCCGGCGGCGAACTGCTGCCGGCGCTGCGACAACGCGCCCTCGCCCTGCCGCAGGACAGCAACCCACGCCTGCGTGCGTTCGGCGCCGCGCTGACCAGCGCCGGCGACACCGATACCGTACTGCAACAGGCACTGGCCACGCTGGCCAATGGCGGTTACCGTGTGCGCGACCGCTTCACGCCACCGACTGGTGCCGATGCGCTGGACACTTTCTGGTTCGAAACCAGGGAAGGCAACGCCGAATTCTTCGCGGCTTCCTTCGTTGTCTTGATGCGCGCGGCCGGAATCCCGGCCCGCCTGGTGACCGGCTATCGGGGTGGCAAGCTGATGGCGTTGACCGACTACGTCCTCGTCAAGCGCAGCCATGCGCATGCCTGGGTCGAGATTTGGGATCAGGGCAAGGGCTGGCGGCGCGTCGACCCGATCGACATCGTCTTCACCGTGCCGCAGGACGAGCTCGGCGCGGTACGGACGCACATGCAGGCCGAGGCGCTCACCGTCGAGGTGCTCGCGCGAGAAGCGGATGCGCCGCTCGCGACGGGACGCCTCACCGTCATCGACAACCGCATCGACACCGCCACCGGCACCGTGCGCATGAAGGCCGAGGTGCCGAACGACACCCAGACCCTCTGGCCGAACCAGCTCGTCGAGGTGCGGATGCTGCTCGAGACGCGGCGCGGTGCGCTCGTCGTGCCCGACGCGGCGGTGCAGCAAGGGCCCGACGGCGCGTTCGTGTACGTGATCGTCGATCACCACGCCGTCGTGCGACCGGTGCGCATCGAGCGGATCGTGGGCGAGCTCGCGATCGTCGCCGAGGGCGTCACGCCCGCCGACGAGGTGGTGAGCGAAGGGCACAGCCGACTTCGACCCGACGCCGAGGTCCGCCTCGAGGGCGACCCCGTCCCGGGTGGTCCTGGTGGGGACAACACCGGTGCCGGCAACACAGGCACCGGCAACGCTGGCGGCGCTGCCAGTGGACGCGCTGGCGGCGCTGCCAGCGAAGGCGCGGGCCCGCGCGGTGAGGCCCCGAGGCCGCGATGAGCAGCCTCTCGGAGCCCTTCATCCGGCGTCCGATCGCGACGTCGCTGCTCGTGATCGGCATCACGCTCGCGAGCCTCGTCGCATACGGAGAGCTGCCCGTCGCGCCGCTGCCGGAGGTGGACTACCCGACGATCGTCGTCTTCACGGAGCTGCCCGGCGCGAACGCCGAGACGATGGCCGCCTCGGTCACTACGCCGCTCGAAGGACAGCTCGGACAGATCCCCTCGCTCACGCGCATGAGCTCGGTGAGCGGCGCTGGCACCTCGCACATCACGCTCCAGTTCGATCTCGCGCGCGACATCGATGCGGCCGAGCAGGACGTGCAGGCCGCGATCAACGCGGCCTCTGCGCTCTTGCCCGCGGAGCTCCCCGCGCCGCCGACGTACAGCAAGGCCAACCCTGCCGATGCGCCGATCCTCTCGATCGCGGTCTCGTCCTCCACGCTGCCGCTGCGCGAGGTGGACGACCGTGCGGACGCCGTGCTCGCGCAGCGTCTCTCGCAGGTGCCGGGCGTCGGACTCGTCGCGATCCGCGGTGGTCAACGCCCCGCGGTGCGCGTGCGCGCGGACGCGCAGGCGCTCGCGCAGGTGAGCCTCACGCTCGAAGATCTGCGCGCCGTCATCACAGCCGCGAACGTGCACCTGCCCACGGGCAACCTCGACGGTCCGCGCCTCGACTACTCGCTCGTCACCGACGATCAGCTCGAGAGCGCCGAGGAGTTCCGCCCCCTCGTGATCGCGTACCAGAACGGCGCGCCCATCCGCCTGTCGGACGTCGCCGAGGTGATCGATGGCGTGGAGGACGAAGAGGTCGGCGCGTGGGTCGATGGGCGTCCGGCGATCGTGCTCGACGTGCTGCGTCAGCCAGGCGCGAACATCCTCGAGGTCGCCGAGCGCGTGAAGGCGCAGCTCGAGCGGCTCGAGGCGACCTCGCCCAGCGACCTCGACGTGACGATCGTCGTGGACCGCACCGAGACGATCCAGGCGAGCTTCGAGGACGTGCGCTTCACGCTGATCCTCACGATCGGCCTCGTGGTCGTCGTGATGTACGTGTTCCTGCGCTCGGTGCGCGCGACGATCATCCCCGGCGTCGCGGTGCCCCTCTCGCTCGTCGTCACGTTCGGCGTGATGTACCTGCTCGACTACTCGCTCGACAACCTCTCGCTGATGGCGCTGACCATCGCGACGGGCTTCGTCGTCGACGACGCGATCGTGATGGTCGAGAACATCGCGAGGCTCATCGAAGAGGGAAAGAAGCCGTTCGT
>JAFLDO010000040.1 GCA_017302455.1 Accumulibacter sp. | reverse complement strand
TCCCTGGGGACTTGATCCCCCTGAAGGGTCGTGGTAGACCACCACGTTGATAGGCTGGGTGTGGAAGCGCAGCAATGCGTTAAGCTAACCAGTACTAATTGCCCGTGAGGCTTGATCCTATAACCTTGAGCAGCAACTCCGCACCGGACATCGGTTCCCCAGGAACCGTCAAAAAGCCGGTTCGAAAAGCAATCACAACTCCCCTTCTTCCTGCGCACCCCGCTTCAACGCGGCGTGCGAACCCCTTACGCTTGGCGGCCATAGCCCTTTGGACCCACCCCTTCCCTTCCCGAACAGGACCGTGAAACGAAGGCGCGCCGATGATAGTGCATACTTCATGTGTGAAAGTAGGTCACCGCCAGGCTCCCCTTCTACAAAGCCCTCACCGCAACCGCGGCGAGGGCTTTGTGCTTTGTACCGCCGACGATGCTGGTCGGTCGTCGACGCGTCACCGCCATGAACGATCCTCGCTTTGTGGACAGAGAACTGGTCGTTACCGGTGACGGCTCGCACTCGCTCTACCTGCCGGGCTGCGATGAGCACTATCATTCGGTGCATGGCGCGCTGCGCGAGTCGCTGCATGTGTTCATCCGGCATGGCTACGATCACGTGATCGCTGCTGCCGGCGGTCGAGTGCGAATTCTTGAAGTCGGGTTCGGTACCGGGCTTAACGCCCTGCTGACTTGGGAGCGCACCAACCAGGGCAGCGCCGATGTCGAGTACACCGCTGTCGAACCCTTTCCACTTGCAGCCGAACTCGTGCTCCGCCTGAACCATGCCGATAGCACCTCTACGCCGCTGGGGGGCGGCGTCTTTGCCGCCATGCATGGCTGCGCGTGGGGAACGGGCGTTCGTCTTGGGGACCGCTTCTCGCTTGTCAAACTGCAGACCCGAATCGAGGACTTCTCGCCTGGCGACGACTACGATCTGGTCTACTTCGACGCCTTTTCTCCACCGGTGCAACCAGAGCTCTGGACGCTGGAAATCTTCGACAAATTGCAGCGCTGCATGCGGCGCGGCGGGGTGCTGGTGACCTACTGCGCCAAGGGTGCAGTGAAGAGGAATCTCCGGGCTGTCGGCTTCGCCATCGAGAACCCGCCCGGACCGCCGGGGAAGCGCGAAATCACGCGGGCGACGAAGCGCTGAGCCATGCTCAGTGCGTCAGGTGCACGTCGCATGTCGTGTGCGCCAATCGCTGAGGCCGTCGAGTGCTGCGGGAAGATTCGGCAGCAGCAAGGTGCCGCTGGGTGATGCGGGCGCTCGGTGGGCGCCCGCGCCGCCAACCCACAGTTCGATGTGCGTCGGGAGGAGTTCACGCAACTGGTTGGCCAGGGGGCCTACCTGCCTTGCCGGAAAGGCTGCCGAAAACGACACGGCCACGATGTCCGCCTGATGAGCCACGGCGGCCATCTGGATGTCGAACAAAGGTGTCTGGGTGCCCAGCGAAATGCAGGTTGCTCCCTCGAGGACCAGCAGCGCCTCCGCCATCAACAGCCCAAGAACGTGCTGTTCGTCAGGGACCGTGGTCAGCAGGATGCGTGGTCGACCACCACTTTGCGGTAGGCTGCCGATCGCCTGGCGCAACAGCGCCTTCATCTGTTCCGTATAGAGATGCTCCTCGAAGACGGCAAACTCGCCGTTCATCCACGCTTCACCGACGGCGTGATTCAACCGCGCGACGACGTCCATGACGAAGCTCTGCAGTCCCAGTCGCATCATCGATTGATTGAGCGCATGGCGCAGTGCTGGCACGTCGTTGGCTTTCACGAGCCTGATCAGCTGCCGGATCAGGTCTTCACTCGGTCCCGGTTCGCCGTCCCTGGCTGGCGCAGACGCATTGCACAGACGAGCGAGTTCTTCGTCGCTGGCCGCACACAGCTTGCCGGGACGGTAACCCTGATCGATCAGACGCTTCATCAAGCGCAAGCGCTCGACCTGCTCCGCCGGATAGACGCGCTCTCCGTTGTGGTCCCGCTCCGGTTGCGGGAAGCCGTAGCGGCGTTCCCATACACGCAGCGTATCTTTGCCGAGGCCAGTGTCGCGCTCGACGGTACTAATAGTCATTGCTGGTCGAGCGCACATATTGTCCTGGGCAAGGGTCATGGATATTCCATATGAAGCTCACTATTCGCAAATAATAGCCAGAATCTACAACTATGTCCAGGACAAACTATTCATTCTTGCCGGGCAAGCGCGCTCCCGACACGTGCTTGCCGAGTCTTTGGCCGTCGCTGACGGGCGACACTGGGACGCTGCCCTTCCGGGACGCTGGCACGACCGCGGGTCTTGTGCGAGCTTTCTCCTGCACGCATTGCGGCTGTCCTATTTCGCAACTGCCCAGCATACAATACGGCCTCTGGCCAGACGGTCGGAGCTCTGGACGTTCGTCATCCCCGACGATGCGCAAGGTGCGCAGGGGCGGATCGAGCGGTTTGCCGGCAGCAAGAGAGGACTTGACATGACGAGCGCTTTGCCGCGGCTACCGCGGGTCGGTTTGCGACATCGGACGCCGGCTTTTGCTGGCCGTCAATGCGGGCAGTGTGCGCGGTGGCAGCCACCGCGCACACGTTGTTTCGCTGGTTGCCTCTGATGGTGACCCTGTCGGTTTCGCCTGCCCTTCGCCAACGCCGCCCGTGGCTCTACGCCTGCCTTGGCCTGCTGGCGGTCATCCTGGCGATCGGCGCCTACCGCTATTGGCACAAGGCTCCCCGTTACAAGGGTGTGTCCCGCCTGCAGGTCGACCTGCGCCAGCCTGAAATGCTGCTGGCCACCCGCAATCTGGCGCAAGTGCCCAAGGATGTCGCGGCGGCCCCCATACTTGCCGGCCTGGTGGACGAACAACTGGTCTTTCACTACGAAGAGGACGAGGCGCGGCTATCGTTGGAGGGCAGCTTGCGTCGTCTCGCCTACGAGCACAAAGTCGGCATCGAGGACCGTTTTCTCTCGATGCTGCTGGCCGGACCCGCGGAGATCGGCATATGGCGTTCGGGCAAGGGGCGCCCCGAGCACTTCGTCGCCAGGCTGGAACGTGGCGTGCTCGCCCGACTGAGCGAAGCGTTTGCCCGGATTGCGCTTGACGATCGGCAGTTGAAACTCGTCGGCAAGTTTTCCGTGGCTGGCGACGAGATCAGCTTGTATGCGCTCGATTACGGCGGCGGCCGCCAGTTGGCCTTTGCCGGACACGGCGAAAACTGGGTGTTTCTTTCCGATCCGGCGCTTGCCCTCGACAGCGAAGGCACATTGACCGGCGACGCCGAGACGGTTCTCGGCGAGTTGCTGCGCGGCGCCCACCCGTGGCAGGCGAAGCTGCCCGCGTCGGTGACCGCACAGCACTCCTTCGTGATCGGCCAGCAGGCCCTGACGCTCGGCTACGCGCACTTCCTGCCGGCGCTCGCCGGCCTGCGCTTCGACCACGCAGACGGCAATTGGCAGGCCAGTCTCCGCCTGAACCAGACCAGCGCCACCGCTGCTCTCGACACCGCCGGCATCTGGCGGGCTGTACCGCTGGGCGCGGCCTTATGTACTGCCCTGCCCGTTGATTGGCCGGCCACTGCGGCGCCGCTGGCCGTGTTGCTCGGCAAGGACGCCGTGCTGCCGGCCACCCTCGCTGCCCTGGACCCGATCGCCGCCGTCTGCTGGTTTGCCGGTTCCCGCCTCTCGGCGCCCCTCTTCATCGCGCGTGCGGCGACTGCCATGCCGCTCGATGCCGGGCAGTTGCTGGCCCGCCTGGCGGAAAAATCCTGGTCTGCCACGGGCGCCAAGGCCGCGGGCAAGGATGCCGAGAGCCAGATCCATGCCGTCACCGTTGCCTCCCGTCACGGTATTCGCCCACCGGACGGCGGCGCGCGTGCCTTCGAGCCCGCCCTGGCCTGGCGCGGCGGGCTGATCTTCTTTTCTCCCGATCGTCGCCAGGTGGATACGGCGCTCGATGTGGCCGGCAAGCGGGCGGCGGCACTCGGCGACGAGCCCGGCCTGCACGGACCCGGGTGGCTGGTCTTCGACCCGCCGCAGCTGGCCCGGCTATTGCGTTCGGAAGTGCAGGAAGTGCTGCCGGCGGACGAAGAATCGTATTTTCGTGAGGTCGCCCGCAACCGGCTCTGGCCACGCCTCGATGCCTGGGGGCAACAGCACCAGGCGGCCGTCGCGGTTCCTGGTGCCGGCGGCACAGATGGTTTCGTTACTCTCGACATCAGACCGCTGCAGGAGAGCGCCCGCTGATGCAACGCCGGCGATTCATCACCGCGCTCGGGGGAATGATCCTCGGCAGCGCATGGCGACCCGCGGCAGCACTCACTGCGGAGCCGTCGACACCATCCTCAGCTGGCGCGCTTGACGGCACACAATCCGACCGCTTTCGCGCCTGGATGGCGTTGATCGTCGCCGACCAGATTCGCCATGGCCCGTCGCCGCGCTGGTTTCATCGCGACTGTGCCGGCCTGGCGCGTTTCGCCGTCGGCGAAGCGCTGCGTCCGCACGACACTCGCTGGCGCCGCGCCAACGGCTTCACCGGCCGCCTGCCGCCGGAAGTTGACCTGCGCCCGGAACAGGCTTCTTTGCTCAAGGGATGGACGACGCTGGCGGGAGACCAACAGGCTTTCGTCACCGCCCTGGCCCTGGTCCAGAAGAACAGCCACCGGCTCGGTCGCGAAAGCGCCATGAGCAAACCTGGAGATCTGCTTTTTTTCGATCACGGCGATGACCAGCACCTGATGATCTGGATGGGTAGCTGGATCGCCTATCACACCGGCCAGCCACCTGCCGCCGCGGAGCAAGGCGCCGGCAGACGTCGGCCATCTCCCGAAATGGGTGAAGACAACGGCCTGCGTGCAGTCACGCCGGCTCAATTGCTGCAATGGAAGGACACACGGTGGCGACCACGCGACGACAACCCGAATTTCGCCGGCTTCTATCGCCTGGCCTTCTTGTCGCGCTGATCCTGGCGCTGCTCGGCCTTGCCGGACCCGGCACGGCTGGCGAGATGGCGGCCGCGAACTCGAACTATCGCCCCGCCGCCGGCGAGGAGTTCTTCCTGCTTGCCGAAACCAGCTACGCTTCCGACGAACAAGCCTCGGTACGCCTGGAAATCCAGCGCGACTCGGCCGAACTCGAGGAGTACGGCGGCGTCGATATCGCCATCTACCGTGTCCCCGATCCGCTCGCCTTCCTGCGTGCCCAGAGCAACCTGCACCGCGTCAAGGTGCCGGCCAAGCCGCAGCCCGAGGGCATGGCCAACATGCTCAAGCTTTCCTGGGACAAGATCTGGGCCAACACCCGCTTCGCCTGGAAGCGTCTATTCTCCCCGGCAGCGCGGCTGGCGACGACCGCCGCGGCTCCCGATCTGAAGACGCCGAACCAGATCCTGACGCCGACCCGCCTGCGCCATCCGCCAGCCTACGCGCCCCTGCCGGGCATGACGCTGAGCGACCGTTTCCGCTACCCCGTGCATCGCGCCAAACCGATCGTGCCGCCTGCCGACGTCAAACTGGCCGGCAGCAGCAGCGAGTTCCTGCCCAACAACGAGGGCAATGTCCGGGTTCCCCTCGGCCAGCGGGCGCCCGGCCTGTATCTGGTCGAAGCTTCGGTCGGCAAGCACCGGGCCGTGACGCTGGTTTTCGTCTCCGACAGCGTTGCCGTGACCAAGAACGCGGCCACGGAGATGCTGGTGTGGACCGCCCGGCGCAAGGATGGCGTCGCCGTCGCCGACGCCGATGTCGTCTGGAGCGATGGCGTCGGCGTCCTGAAGAGCGGCAGGACCGCTGCCGACGGTGTCGTCCGCCTGCCCGCCGCCAGCCCGGAGACCAGTTACGTTTACGGTCAGGATCCGGCGGGCGGCGTCTTCATCTCGGAAAACTTCTACCACGACAGCGAGATCTACAACGCCAAGATCTATGCCGTCACCGATCGCCCGCTCTACCGTCCGGGCGACCTTGTCCAGGTCAAATTCCTTGGCCGTGAATTCCGTAGCGCCCGTCGCTCGGAACCGGTTGCCAGCAGCGACATCAGCGTCACTGTCGTCGACCCGGCGGGGACTGAAGTCCTCACCCGCAAACTGCGCTACGACTCGGTGAAGGGCGGCGAGACGGACTTCCGCCTGCCGGCAGCGGCACAGGCCGGCGGTTGGGAACTCGTCTTCGCCAGGGGCGACGACAGCTACGGCGCCGCCTTCCGTGTCGCCGACTACGTCAAGCCGCATTTCGAGATCGACGTCGTCGTCGACAAGAGCGAATTCAAGACCCGCGAAGCGGTCACCGGGCGCATCCGTCTCAGCTATCCCGACGGCAGGCCGGTGGCCGGCGCGCTGGTGCGGCTCACCGCACGCGCGCAACCGCTGACCATGGTCGAGGGCGAGTTGCGCTACGGTGGACAGTTTCCGGTCGCCATCAAGGCCGACGAACTGAAGACCGGTAGCGACGGGGTGGCGGCCTTCAGCCTGCCGCCGGCCGACGATCCTGCCCGCTACATCCTGAGTCTGCTGGCCCAGGACGGTGCCGCCTACCGCGTCCGGGCGACCAAGGAAATCCTCATCGAGCGCGGCGCCACGCTGTGGCAGTTGAGCGCGCCCGCCTATTTCTCGCGTCCCGGCGAGAGCGTCGATTTTCGCTACACGCCGCAGGGCAACGCCAGTCCGGCCAGCCGGCCGACGCGCTGGGAGATTCTCCGTCTCGAGGACAGGCAGCGGCGCGACGGCGCACTGGCCGAAGGTGACAGCGCCCGGCTGCCCTTCCCCGAGCCCGGTTCCTACACCGTCAGTCTGCGCGACGCCAGGGGCAACCTGCTCGCGGCGACCAGCCACTGGGTTTCCGGTGAGGGCATGAAAGCGATTCCCGGCAGCGTCGAGATCGTCTTCGACAAGGAAAACTACCAGGCCGGCGAGACGGCGCACGCGCTGATCACCTTCCCGCAAGCGGTCGGCGATGCGCTGCTGACCCTCGAGCGCGATCAGGTCGAGGCGCACGCGCTGCTCAGCGGCAAAGCCGCCTGGCTGAGCGTCAGCCAGGTGGCGCCGGCGCAGTGGCGGGCGGACATTCCGGTTCGGGAAGAATACGGTCCGAATGTCACCTTTTCCGTCCTCTACCTGGCCAACGGCGACTACGTTTTCCAGAACAAGGGGCTGCGCGTCGCCGTGCCGACCGTCGACGTCGCCATCCGCACACCCCGCGAACGCTACGCACCGGGAGAAACCGTCACGCTCGAACTGGAAACGCGGGTCGGCGGACGGCCGACACCGGCACTGGTCAATCTCGGCGTGGTCGACGAAATGATCTACGTGCTGCAACCGGAAATCGCTCCGAGCATCGGCAACTTCTTCTACCACCCCCGCCGCAACAACGTGCGCACCACCGTCAGCCTGTCGTTCATCGGCTACGATCTGGCGCGACTGCCCGGCAAGGGCAGCGCGCCGGTTCGCCGCTCACCGTCGGAACGCGGCGTCAAAGTGCTCGAGCGCCCGCGCCGCGACGATACCGACACCGCCGGCTGGTGGCCCAGCCTGATGACCGGTCAGGACGGCAAAGTCAGCGTCAGCTTCCGCATGCCCGACGCGCTGACCCGCTGGCGCGTCACGGCGCGCGCGATCACCGCGGCTGGCGTGGTCGGCCAGCAGACGCGGCATGTCGAGTCGCACAAGGATTTCTACGCCAAATGGACCGGCCCGGCGAGCTTCCGTCTCGGCGACCGGCCGGCCGCCACTGTCGTCGCCTTCAACCAGACCGGCGCCGCTGCCAAGGTGCAACTCGCCGCCAACGGCGGCGGCCTTGCCCTACGCCGGGAGATCGACTTGCAGCCGGGGGCGAACAACATCCCGCTGCCGATCGACAAACCCGTCTCGGGCGACGTGGCGATCAGCCTGGCCCAGGGCGGCAAGGAGATCGACAGCCTGCGCCAGGCGATCAGCGTCCTGCCCGTCGGCTGGCTCTCTGAGCGCAGCCTGTCGCTCGATCTGCGGGATGCCGAAACGCGGCTCGCCCTGCCGGCCGATGCGCGCGACCTCAGGGTCAGCCTGGCGCAGGGGAGTGCCGGACAGTTTGCGCGCATCGCTGAAGATCTGCTGGAGTTTCCCTGGGGTTGCGTCGAGCAGACGGCCAGCCGTCTGCTGCCGCTCAGCTTCGCCTATCGCGGTCTGCCCGCCGACGCGCCGCGTGTGCGCGAGATTGCGCAGTCGCTGGCCACGCAGCGCCTGCGTCTGGTGCAGATGGCCGGACCGGAGGCAGTGTTCGGCTGGTGGGGGCCGGGCACCACCGACAGCGGCTGGCTCACCGCCTACGCCTACTACGCCGACTGGCACGCCGCGCGCGCGCTCGGCCTCAAGCTGCCGGCGACGCACTGGCGGCAGAGCCTGGAAGCCTACCGCAAGCACTCGGCCAAGGAGCCGCTGCCGCTGCGCGTGCTGGCCGTCTGGTTCATGGCCGAGATGGAGCTGCCGGTCCGTACCCTGGTCGAAGGACTGCTCCAGGAGGCCGCCTCGCTGCCCGCCGTCAAGCCCGTCAGCCGGGGTCGCGACAGCCTTTGGCTGAGCAACACGGCGGCTGCCGACGGCCTGAGTCTGGTGCTGATCGGCCAGATGGCGCGCCAGCAGCAGATCGGTATCGTGCCCGAAACGGCTCAGGCGATCGATGGCGCGCGCGAATCCCTGCGCGCCCAGCCGGAAGCGCTGGGCCAGGCGCTGCTGGCCATGGAAGGCAAGGGCGCCGCCAAGGAAGACGCGGCACGTTGGCTGGCGACGCTCAGCCCGGGTGCCGCCACCCTCGATCGTGCCCTGGCGCTGGCCTGGTGGAACAAGGCGCTCGGCGGCAGCGCACCGGCCGAAAGCGCAGCGCTGGGCCTTGCCGGCAACTGGCAGCGGCAGGGCGGCCCGCTCGGTGCGCCCACCTGGCGGTGGACCGACAAGACACTGCCCACCGCCATCACCCTGGCCAGCCCGCCGACGGCGCCGCTCACCGCTTTCGTCCGTTACCGCTCGGCCGAGCCGGAAAAGGGCACGCTGCCGGTGAAGATCGAACGGCGCCTCTATCGCCTGGTGGCGGTGCCGGTGGTCAAGGCGGACCCGGCCGCCGCCAAGCCGTCCGGCGAGCGGCGCCCCGCCAGCGCCGCTCTCGCCGGCGAAGCGGTCGAGTTCCGGGCAGAAGCCGCAAGCGACGGCGATCTGCGCGCCAACGACCTCTATCTCGAAGAGATCCGGCTCAGCCCCGCTGCTGGCCAATCGCCGCGTTACGGCCTGGTCGAGGTGCCGCTGCCGCCGGGTGCCGATGTCGAGCGCGGAACCTGGGGTATCCGCGTACGTGGGCTCGATGGCGACGCCGTCGTGCCGATGGAGAAGGCCCGCTACCAGCCGGGTGAGTTGTCCTACGCCGTGCCCGTCGACCAGCTTGCCGAAAGCCGCGTTTTCCGCCACCTGCTGCGCTTCGGCAGCCGCGGCAGCTTCGTCGTGCCGCCGGCGCGCTTCCAGCGCATGTATCAGCCGGAAGAGAAGGCTTTCGAGGCGGTGGCGGAACGGCGCCTGCAGGTGAAGTGATGCGCGGATTGCAGCCGGCGTCACCCCGCCCATCGCCTGCCCGGCAGCTCCTTTGCTGCCTGGCAGCGAGCTTGTCGCTGGCGGCCGCCGAGGCCGCCGCCGGCCCGGCGGTGGAACTGGTTTTCGGCGATCCGGAAGCGCCCACGGCCGTGCGCGTATCGGCGAGCGGCAGCGAATCGATGCCGGTGCCGGGAAACACGCCGCTCGGCAGCCTGTGGAAGCTCTTCGTGCACGTCTACCTGAGCGCTGGTGCGCGCAGCGTCGCCGACTACCGCTGCACGGGTGGCGACCCTGGCGAGGAATCGTATTGTTGCGCGCCCGGCGAAAGCATCGGCCGCGACGAAGCGCTGGCCAAATCCTGCGGGCTCTACTTCAAGCCGCGTCGACTCGGCGTCTCGGCGGCGGCTTGGCGTGCCTGGTGGACGCGTCAGGCGCCAGGTGCTCCCGCGTGGTTGTTGGATCTCGACAAGCTGCAGCCGGCGACCGAGGTCTCCGTCGCCTCCCTGCTCGCCGCGCTGGCGGCGATCGACGGTGAGCATCGGCGGACGACGATGGCGGCGCTGCAGCGCGTCAGCCTCGAACCGCGCGCGCGTCCTCTGCTCTCGCATCTGGGCAACGGCCTGCGTGTCAAGACCTGGAGCTGGCACGACGGCAAGGGACGGCGAATCGGCGGCTTCGCCGGCTGGCTCAGCGACGGCACCCCGGTGTGGCTGCGCGGCAGCGGCAGCAGCGCCCAGGTCATCGAGCAGGCGGCGCCATGGCTGGCTGGCCAACTGCCGCAAACGACTCCGCCCGACGAGGCCTGCGTGCGCGTCCGTTTCTTCAGCCGTTACCCCCTCGCCGAGGTTCTCATCGACGGCCGTCCGGCAGCCGAAGGCCCGCTACGCGGCCGCGTCGAGGCCCGCTTTGTCAACTCCCGGCGCCTGCTCTTCGCCAGTAGCGGCGAGCTCGGATTGAGCCGATCCGGTGGCCGGCCAGTCATCACTGGCCGCGTCGGACTGAATGACTACGTCGCCCGTGTCATCCAGCGCGAGGCCGGCGCGGAACCACCAGCCGCCGCCCGCGCGCTGGCGGTGGCCGCGCGCACCTATCTCGTCCGGCACGCCGGGCATGGCGGCGGTTGCTACGAGATCGACGACGACAGCCGCGCCCAGCGGGTTTCGCCGGCGCCGCCGGAAAGCGCCAACCTGCGCGTCGCCGAGTGGAGCGACGGCCTGGTCCTCAGCGGCGTTGCCGGTCGCTACCACCAGACCCGCAGTGCGCCGCAACAGCTCTCTTGGCAGGCCGCTATTGCCGGCGCTGCCGAGGGTGCGCGCTGGGACCAGATCCTCGAACGCGCCTATGGTGGCGCCGGCTTCAGTGTCGCCGGCGAGGCCGATGCCGGCGAATGCCAGCCGCTGGCCAGTGCCGAGAACTGGCTGGCTGGCCGCCAGGCGGGATGGAAGCGGCGGCTGGCCGGCATCCCCGGCTTCGAAGCGCCGGTGCCGTTGCCGCGCGTCTGCCGCCTCGAGCACGGCAACCCCTATGCCGATATCGAGCGTGGCCGCATCTACGCGACTGGCATCGGCAGCGCCAACGAGCGGCTGACACTCGCCCACGAATACCTGCATTTCGCGCTTGCCAACCATCCGCGCGGCCGCGACGAGGACTTCGTCGAAGAGACGGCGCGTTCGCTGCTCGGCACCCCCTGACCGCGATGCCCATGCTCACCATCACTCGCCACTTCGTTGCCCCGCTTCTCCTCGTCGCCGCCACTTGCATGATGGCTTGCACGGCTTGCGCGGCCGCCGACGGCGGCATTGCGCTCGACGGTCCGCGCGGTGGCTGGCGCAACGGCGCGCTCGCCGAGGACAGGGAATCAGCCATCGCCGCCGCCTATCCGAAGCCGCCGGTCGACCGCGGCGGCCAGAAGAACCGCACGCTGATCGAGGGGCAGCTCCGGCAGGCCGGCAAGAATCGCCAGCCCGGCCGGCTGATCGTCAACGGCATCGACATGCCGCTGTACACCGACGAACAGGGACGCTTCGTCAAGCCCTGGGCGTTCGGGCCGGGCAGCAACAGCGTCGAGATCGTCGCCCCCGGCGGCACGCGCCGCCGTCTGCAGTTCTACGAAACCCACGCCGAGAAGACGCGTAGCAAACTGCGCATCGTCCTCGGCTGGGACGATGCGCGCGCCGAGGTCGACCTGCATATTCTGACGCCCGACGGCGAGCACGCCTTCTGGGCGCAACCGCTGCTCCGCCGGGGTGGCGGTCTCGACGTCGATAGCGTCGATGGCGGCGGTCCGGAGATCTTTTCCACCGCCACGCCGCTCCCTGGTACCTATCTCGTCTATGTCAACTATTGGGGCAACTTCAATGCCGCCGGCTACAACTTCGACGCCGATGCGCACGACAAGCCGTTGATCACCACCCGCGTCACCATCGTCAGCAACGAGAACACCCCGGACGAACGGCAGGAAACGCTGGTCGTCCCCTTGCGTCGCGTCGGCGACCTGACCTTTGTCCGCGCCGTGCGTTACGGAGAGAAAAGATGAGCCGCCTCGCCCTGCCGCTGCTCCTGGCCTTGTGCGCGCTGCTCGCCGCCGCTGCGGCGCCGGCGCAGGTGATGCTCGACGCGCCACGCGGCGGCTGGCGGCACTCCGGCGGCGAACCGGCGCAGCACATGCAGGACGTCAATTACCCGGCCAGCCGGGTCAATGCCGGGAGTACGCGCAGTGGCGAGGACGGCGGCGAACTCGGCGCGGCGATCCGCGGCAGGATTGCCGGCGCTACCGCGGCAAAGCGGAAACAGCCGCACCTGCTGGTCGTCAATGGCGTCGCCATGCCGCTCAGCGTCAACCCGGACGGCTCCTTCGCGCGTCCCTACGCGTTTCCGCCCGGCGCCAACAGCGTCGAAGTGCGCACCCCGGACCGCAAGCTGGGGCGGCGCGTCAACTTCTACGACGCCAACCCGGCGCGCCAGCGCGTCGGCCTGCGCATCGTCCTCAGTTGGGACAGCGACATGACCGACATCGACCTGCACGTCATCTCGCCGGACGGCCAGCACGTCTTCTTCGCCGAGCGCCTCGGCAGGAACGGCGGCGCGCTCGACGTCGATGTCACCGGCGGCTACGGTCCGGAGATCTATGCGATCCCGTCGCCGCCGCACGGCAACTGGCAGGTCTACGTCAATTACTTCGGCGGCGGCATGAGCGGCATGAGCGGCATGGGCGGCGATGGGCAACAGGAAGGCCAGGAAATCACCATCGCCCAGGTCGCCATCATCACCCGCGAAGGCACGCCCGATGAAAAACTGCAGGTCTTCCGGGTTCCTTTGCGCCGCCCTGGCGAACTGACGCTGGTCAAGTCCTTCGTTTACCCGTGAGCTCGTGTCGCCTGCCGGTGGCCTGGCTGGCGGCCGTGTTGCTCGCCGCCTGGCGCGGCAGTTGCCCGCCATCCCGACAACTGGACAATCCCTGCTCGAAATCATACGCTTGGCACGGGAGTACACGGTGTTCGGGTCGACTTGAGGGGATGAAAATGAAAAATGCATTTCTTGTGGCTTGGCTGTTCTGGGCCGTTACCGCTTCGGCGGCCGTGCTGAATGTCGAATTCCATTTCTCGCCCTACACCGGCGACCGCAGAGCGGACAAGGTGGAGCAAGTCGCCGGCCAGGCGCGGGTGTTGGTCAACGGCGTTCCGGTTGCCAGACAGGACGTGGTCGCGCAGCAGGTGCCGGTGTTGTTCGAGCAGCGGGAAGTGGCCGCTGCCGTATGGGCACCGGCGGCTTCTCTCGGCAGCTCGGTGCGCAAGGGCAAGAACCGCCTCCGTATCGAATTCACGCCCGCCGACGGTAGCAAGCCTTATCGTGCGCTCTTTCGCTACGCCACCGTCACGGACCAGGTGATCCGCACGGAGACTTCGCCGGGGCATTTCTCGGAAACCAACCAGATAGGTGTGGGTGAAGAGGAGAAGAGCGTCACCGGCCCGGTGAGCTTCGAAAGGGAGTTCGACGCCGATTTTGTCGAAGATCGTCCCTGGCATCATCAGCCAGCGGTGACTTCGCTCAGCGACGCCGACCGCCAGTCCCTCAAACAGCTGGTGCGCGACCGCGCCGCCGCCTTCAAACCCGGCTTTCAGCCCATCTACCAGGAATTGTCCGGGATCACGAACAGTTCCATGCAACTCAATAGCGAAGCCATCAGGAAGTCCAAATGCCTGGACAAGGCCTATGCTGCCGGGGTGCGCATCGTCCCAGCCGCCGACCTTGACATCGTGACGACCGGCAACCCGGAAATCGTCGTCAGCGCCAAGTCCGGCCAATTGTTCGGTCCTGAAGACAGCAAGGCCTTCTCGCGCATCAAGGGCAACGACATGCAGATGTGCATCGGTGTCGTTCTCGGCGTCTACTACCCGCAGCAGATGTTGGTGGTGCGCGGCAGCGAGGACAAGTGGATGGTGGTCCGCTGAAGACCGCGCATGCCTGTCACCGTCGCGACGGATCAAGCCACCCTTGACGCCGCTGCGGCGGCACAGGTGTCGCTCGGCGCACCACGCGGGGGCCGGCGGCACCCCGGCGGCGAGCCGGCGCAGCACAGGCAGGACGTCAATTTCCCGGCCAGTCGGGTCAAGTCCTTCGGTTACCCGTGAGCGCGCGCTGGCTGCCGGTGGCCTGGCTGGCGGCAGTCTGTCTCGGTGCCTGCGGGGAGAAGCCAGCACCGATGCCGCTCGCGCACGACGCCTACGTCTGGCAGCGCCGCTGGCAGCCCGCGCTGAGCGCGGCACTGCGCGATTCCGCCGACCTCGTGGGCTCGTGGCGGATCCTCGCCGGCGAGGTCGATCGCCAGGGTCGATTCGAGCCGATTGCCGTCGACCGGGTGGCGATCGTCGCCAGTGGTCGCCCGGCGATTCCCGTTGTGCGCATCGCCGCGCCGCTGGCAACGCTCGACGGCGCGACGCTGATTGCCGATCTCGTCACCCTGCGCGGCGACTGGCCGACATCGGCGACGCTGGAAATCGACCACGATTGCGGTAGCCGCCAACTCGCCGACTACACGCGTTTCCTCGTCGCCTTGCGCCGAGCCCTGCCGCCCGGGCAGCGCCTGTCGCTCACCATACTGCCCGATTGGCTGGGCGCGCCAGAGCTGGACGACCTGCTGGCAACGGTCGACGAAGCCGTGCTACAACTGCATTCGCTCGACAAGCCGGCCCGCCGCCTGTTCGATGCCGTCGGCGCGCGCGCCTGGACGGCGAGCCTCGCCCGTCGCACCGACAAGCCCTTCCGGGTGGCGTTGCCGAATTACGGCTCG
Organism: Accumulibacter sp.; assembly: GCA_017302455.1. GTDB lineage: Bacteria > Pseudomonadota > Gammaproteobacteria > Burkholderiales > Rhodocyclaceae > Accumulibacter > Accumulibacter phosphatis. The sequence continues at coordinate 28,236 of JAFLDO010000040.1, read as the reverse complement.
CGCGTCGTGCTCGACGGGCAGGGTCGTATCGCTGCCGTCGAGAGTGAAGTGCCGTTAGCTGCAGGGCAGGTCGGCGAAGGGCCCGGCGAAGGTCGCGAGCTGTTCGTCGCGCCAGCCACCGTCGCGGCCTTCCTGCGCTGGCTCGAGAAAGCGTCGCCGCGGCAGCTCGCCGGCGTCGTCTGGTTCCGCCTGCCGCTTGCCGGTGACCAACGCGCGTGGACGCCGGCCACCTGGCGCGCCGTGGTCACCCACCGCGAAACAGCGGTGCGCCTGACCGGCGAACTGCAGCCGGGCGACCGGCCGGGGCAGCAAGTCGTCGTGCTGCACAACGCAGGCGCCATGGATGGCACGCTGCCGGCCGCCCTGATCGTCAAGGCACCTTGCCGCGGCATGGCGGGCCGCAACGGCTATGTCCTCGAACGAGAAGGCGACGACAGCGTCTTCCTGCGCAGCCAGCCGGCGCTGTTGCGCGCCGGTGGCGAGGTCATCGTCGGTCTTGCAGAGTGCCCGTCGGGGAGTGGCGGGGTTCGCATCGATGAGTGAGCCGTGGCGAACGAGCCGAGCCTGGATGCTGCCTCGTTTCTCCCGGTAGCGGCCGGTCAGTCAGCGCGACGCGCGAGCGCCAGGTAGCGTTCCGTAGCGTCGTCGATAGACACAAGGCGCCAGCCAGCGCGTTCGAGCAGCACTCGCAAGCGTCCCGGCGCGATGACGTCGTCGTCGGATGGGGTTCGCCGATGGATCGCGGCCAGTGCGATGCGACCGATGGCATGGAAGATGGCAAGTTGAGCGTGCGGGCGCGCCACTCGTGCCCATTCCCGAAGGGCCCGCTCGGGGTCAGCCAGATGCGGCACGATGCCGCCGGCGTGCAAGGCGTCGACGCTGCCGGCGGCAATCGGCAGGCTGTGAACGTCGGCGAGCATGAGTTGGGCGACATCTGCACGACCAAGCACGCGCGCTGCTTCAATCATCTCCGGGGTGCAATCAAGCGCGACCACGCGGCCACCAGCGCCCACGGCAGCACGCAGGTACGGCGTTGCCGGGGCCGTGCCGCAGCCCAGTTCGAGCACCGTCATACCCGGCTGCAACCTGCTGTCCTGTACGGCGCGGGCGATCTGCGCCGCGTCCATGGCGGTGTATTGCTCCCAGCCCGCCGCACGCGGCGCAAAGAAGGCGCGAATACCGGTTAGATCAGCGATGCTCATGGCGTCAACCCGGCTTTCAGGCGCTGCGTGTTGCGCCCCAGAACGTCCAGTAGGCCCTCGTCGGCCTCGGGGAAGTTGATCAGCACCACCCTGCGTGCTCCGGTGACCTCGGCGAGTGCTGCAGCGGGTGCGGCATGGGCATTGTCGATGATCAGCGTCGGGGCGAGAGCCTTGATCCGGAGCAAGTCCGCGGGCGACAGGGGGCCCGGTCCGAAGATGGCGGCCGGATCAACGCCGAGGAGGCGTGCCCAGGGCACCATGAAGCGCTGTACGACGACCACCGGCGGGCGGTTCCCGGCCCGCAGCCGCAGCCGCGCGCTGCTTTCGCGCCAGACGGCATCATAGGCGTCGGCGAAAGCACCGGCCTGGACAAGGTTTCCCAGCACCGCGGCGATCGCTTCGACCTCCTTGCGGACGACCTGCGGATCGTACGTCGTGTTGATGGTCAGCATCTGCCCCCTGGCGCCAAGCGCATCGCGTAGCCGTGGGACGAAAGCCTCATAGCCGCCGACCAGCACGAGGTCGGCCCGCGATACCGCCATCAGGTCCGAAGGCCTCGGATCGTAGTCCGGTGGGTGCGTCAGGCCAGCCGGCGCGATCACCGTGAGATCGGTGCTACCCGCTGCACGCGCGAAGGCGGCAACCCAGGTCGTCGAGGCAACGACCGCGGCGGCACTCTGCGCAGCCGGAACAGCGACGAAGAACAGTGTCAGCGCGGCGACCAGGATGCGCATCATCGTTTACCTCGAACGACGTAGCTGGCAAGCGTGATCGCGGTCATGGTCAGGATCAGTACCGGGCCCGGTGGCTGGTCGCTCCACAGAGTGAGCAAGAAGCCGCTGACAGCGCCCACGGCACCGATCCCCACGGCCCATGCCAGGATGCCGTCGAAGGACTGCCCGAGATTGCGCGCAGCCAGCGCGGGGAGGAGTGTCACCGCGTCGACCAGCAAGGCACCAGTCAGCTTGATCGACGCGGCTACGGCGACCGACATCAGTACCAGCAGGCCAACCGTCAGTGCGGCCACTGGCACGCCGGAGCACAGTGCGAGTTCGCGATCATGCAGCAGCAGCTTCAACGAGCGATGAAAACGCAGCTCAAACGCTGCCAGCAAGGCCACGACGACTGCCAGTGCGACGATGTCGGCCGGTTGCGTGGCGAGTACCGACCCCCAGAGCCACTCGAAAGCCCGCGTCGCGTTGCCCCCGGCGATTGATAGCACGAGTAGCGCCAGCGCGATGGACAGTGTCATCAGCAGCCCGAGCGGACCGGCCAGTCCCTCAGGGCGGGCGGCGAGCGGCGCCAGTGCTGCGCCCGAGAGTGCACAAAGGGCCAGTGCAACAAGCAGTGGCTCGATCCCCAGAAGGGCACCCAGGGCCACGCCGAGCAAGGCGACATGCATCATCGCAAAGCGCAGAGGGACGACTTCCAGGCCGAGGATCCATACCCCGGCGATGGGCAGCCCAGCGCCGGCAATCAGGGTTGCGGCAAAGCCTCGCTGCACCGGGGCGAGGCGCAATAGCTCGGCGATGTCGTTCACGGCGGCAGTCCCCGCAACTCGCCGCCGGCGATTTCAATGATCCGGTCGCAGCACTCGGCGAGCGCCCGATCATGCGTAACGATCAGTGCCGATACCGGTACGCTGGCAAGCAGTGCGCCGATTTCCGCGCGGCCCGCGAAATCCAGCGCGGCGGTCGGTTCGTCGGCGAGCAGCAGTCCGGCACCCCGAGCCACGCAGGCAAAGGCGCGCGCCAGCCAGGCACGTTGCAGTTGGCCCCCGGATAGCCCCGACAGCGGGCGGTGCAGAAGAGTTTCGACGCCGGCCTGCAGCGCGGCTTCTGCCGCATCGGCCGCGCTGACCCTGCCGGCACTGGCGATCAACTCGTCGACCCGTAGCGGAAACCTGCCACCGTTCTGGCGCTGCGGAACAAATGCGATACGCCGCCGCCAGGCTCGCCAGTCGCCAGGGTCGCGTCCGTCCAGACGCAGCGTTCCCTGGGTCTGCGGGTGCAGGCCGAGCAGGGCACGCAGGAGAGTCGTCTTGCCCGAGCCATTGCCGCCAACCAGGGCGACGCGTTCTCCGGCAACGATCCGCAGCGACGCGTTCGCGACGACCGCTCGCGTGCCGACGTTGCAGCTCAGTCCGCACACCTCAAGCGTCGCCGCGTCCATGTTCAGAAGCTCGCTGATAAGCCGAGCTGTCCCGAGGTGCCCGGCATGGGATAGCCGGGACGATAGGCATAGGAGGCGTCGAAGAGATTCTCGACAAAGACGAAGACTTCACCCTTCTTGCCCAGGGCTGGCAGCGGATAGGAGAGGCGCAGGTTCGCCACCGTGAATCCATCGACCTTGTCGGTGTTGATGGCACCGGCCGCACGAGCGCGGTTCAGGGCCCATACTTCCGATTGGTATTGGGCATCGAAAGCAACGCGGATCGGTCCGGCCTGCCCATTGACACCGACAGTGAACGCCCGATCGGGCGTGTACGGCAGGTTGTCGATGCTTGGGTCAAGCAGAGTCAATCCTCCGAATACCGTCCAATCGGCACCAATCGCCTGGCGGATCGCCAACTCCGCTCCCCTGATCCGATACGAGCCGAGGTTGACGAATTGCGGTGGCGGCGGCACAGCCGGTGGGAAGCCGAAGACATAGCGATTTTTCACCTTGTCGTTGAAGATACTGGCGTCAATCTGAGTGGCTGATGTCGGCGAGAATTTCACGCCGATTTCGGCATGATCGAGCTCTTCTGCCGACAGCTGCTCCCAGCTCTTGCCAAGCGGCTTGATCAGATTGGACAGCACCGTGGTTTCCAGACCGGGATAGTTGATCCCGCGCGACACGTTGGCAAAGACCGTCAGCTTCTCGGACACCAGCGAAAGGCCGGCAAGTGGTGCGGTCTTGGACTCGAACTGGTTGGAATCGTAGAAACGGAGCGCCGCCGACGGTAGCAGAGCCCAGTCCTGGTTCAGCGGAACCTGCTGGCTCAGCGCCACGTAGGGCGACGTAATCCTGAATGTGGGCGTATCAAAAGTGCCTCGCGGGGCCGGAGCGACGCGCTCGTACTTGACGTCACCGGACGTCTGGTCATAGTCGACACCCGCCACAAGCTTGCCGCCTGTCCACGGAGAGAATTGCTCCTTCCAGCGCAGCCCGCTCATCTGGAAATTGGTCAGCGTGTCGCCATCAGGTGACGGTTGATCCAGCCAGTTGCCCTCGCCGCGGTTGGTATAAACGCGAAATTCCCCTCGCCAGTTTTCATGGACGTGCGACAGCCCGGCGGAGATCATGCCGGCCTGGGTATTGTACTGAGGCGCAATCGCCGGGGCGGCGAGGCGGTTGTCACCAGGATCGCGCGCCTTGTTATCCACATACACAAAGCTCGCGCTCGCAGTCCAGTTGTCGTTGAGGCGCAAGCCAATACGCCCGATCGCGTTGTTCAGTTGTCCGTCGGAATTGGCGCGCTGGCCGTTGGACTGGGCATGACCCTGGGCCAGCATCCAGTCGACGTTGCCCTGGCGGCCGAACAGGTTGGCTTGCTCGATGAAGGTGCCGAACGATCCTGCGGAAAGCCTGGCATCGCCATGCACCCCTTCTTCCGTGGCGCGCCTGGTTTCCAGATTGATCGAGGCAAAGTTGTTACCGTTGATCTGTGGTTGAGGGCTCTTGTAGACCGTGATCGACTGCATGCCATTGACCGGCAGCAGATCAAGCAGGGGGTGATTCCAGACGCCCATGTAGAACGGTAGTCCGTCGATATAGGTCTTGATTTCACTGCCTGGACGGCTGCCGCCCATGCCCCGGATGAAGATGGCGCCGCCCTCGGCACCACCGAACGCGCCGACCGGGTTGAAGCGGGATATCTCGACACCAGGCGTACGGCGCAAGGCAGAAGCGAGATCGACTGCATTCTGATCGCGCAACTGGTCCTGGGTGACAACCGCCGAGACGCTGGAGAAGGCGTCCACCCGCACTTCTTCGATTACCGGATTGGCCGTGATGACAACGCTGGGCAAGGTTGTCGTTTGAGCGGCAGCGGCACAAGAAAAGGCAAGCGAAATGGCCAGTGCGAGCTTTTGTTTCTTCATTTGGACGCTCCAATAGTAAGCAAATTATCAGATTTGTCTTACATGGCTGGACAGAAAAGCCGGCGGAGCCGGCTCCAAACAACGGCTACTTCCCCTGCAGATGATGGCAAGCCGCTGGACGAAGTGTGAACCAAATACTTATTTTCATACGACAACCCATTCCAGATCAATCCTTTTCGTTGGTAGTGTTCCGGATTGGCTCGCCAAGTGGCGCTATGACTTGTGGCAGGAGCTAATCAGCGGGCCGGACGGTAGTGAATGTGGGCTTCGCCATCCTCGTCGTGGGCGTGGTGGTGGTCGGCCTCCAGAGCGATCACGTTCAGCTTCCCGTGACGAACGCCGCTTTCCGCCATCAAGGTATCGGCAAATTTGCGGACGTCCGCGGTCAAGCCTTTCAGAATGACCGATTCCAGGCAGTTCTCGTGGTCAAGGTGGCTGTGCAGGAGCGCCACCGTCAGGTCGTGATGATCGTGCTGCAAACCTGTAAGACGTTCAGCGAGTTCGCGTTCGTGATGGTTAAAGACGTAGCAGAGATTGGCAACACAATGGCCCGCCGGCGGGTCGCGCTGGCGGTCGCTCTCGATCGCGCCACGGATCAGATCGCGCACTGCCTCCGAGCGGTTGCGGTAGCCGCGCGCGGCAATCAAGTCATCGAACTGTCTTGCCAGAGAGTCGTCCAGTGAAATCGTGAAGCGCTCCATGCCGCTTTCCCCCAGAAAACGCCGCACACCCGCGGCGGCATCACGATAATAACCTCGTAACGTCAGGCCGGCGCAAGCGGACGTGTTGGACGGCAATTGCCCCACTGGCGATCCCGGTGGCGGGGTCAAAACGTATAGACGAGGCGGACGGCAAAGCGGTCGCCGACAGATCCGGTGACGATGTCCTGGTTGCGGGTTGCCACGGACGCATTGTTGATCGCTGCCGGCGTGTTGGCGACCGGCTGGACGGCAGTAGGTGCCTGGAAGTCTCGAAACTGATAATTGGCGCTCAGTTGCAGGTTCGGCATGAAGAAGTGAGTAACGCCGAGCGTCCACTCCTCGACTCGGCGCTCATCCGCCGGCTGCCAGACGCCCGCCGTCGAGTAGAGCGTCTGATTGAGGCCCCAGCGCAGATCGAACCGCCACTTGTCGCCGAGATAGTAGCCGTAGTCGATGGTGTAACCCCGCGCCTTGTTGCCACGCTCGGCGGCGATGCTCAGATTGCCGTCGCCAAAGTTGCCGTCCACCACGTTGCCCGAGGGCGTGGTGAAGATCATGCCTTGACCGTACATGGCGTCGAAGCCGACCCGGTGCCGTCCATTGCCCTCGCCGAACAGTTCGCCCAGTGCCCGTACGCCCACACCGTAGCGGATCCGGTCGAAGGCCTCACTCTCGGTACCCGCGGCGTTGATCTCGAACTGGCGCTGACCCTGCTGGTAGTATCCGTAAGCCTTGATGCCGTGCTTGTTCGGCCCTTGGCCGCCTGGCAGGTCGTACTCAGCAACCAACTCGGCGTTGACATCCTTGTGCGGATTCAGATTCTCCCGCAGATGGATGCCATTGCCCCAACCCCACATCAGCGCATAACTCAGCGTCCAGCGGTCCAGCTTGAACGAATCGAAAGCCTGCACCCCCCAGTCGCGTCCCAGGTCGGCATCGTATCCGTAGGATGCGACACCACCGAGATAGCCCTGTCCCGGGATAGGCAGCCCGGTACGGAAGTAGGCGTTACTGCGGACAAAGATCTCCTGCTGCCATTGGGCCAGCGACGCGCTGACGAAGATGAACTCCGGTGGCGCGGCGCGCTGGATTTCCTCCGGGCCCGGCTTCTTGAACAGGCCGACGCGTACGCGCGCACCGGGGATGTAGCTGAAAGTGAGACTCGCGTCCTGCACCGAAGCGACCACATGGCGGCTGGTCTGGAACGGCAGGTAGTTGAAGAAGTTCTGTCCAGCGTTGGCCGCGAAAAAGTAGTTGATGCGTCCGGGAATCAGGTTGCCGCGGATGCCGGCCGTCAGATTGTCGAGGTTCGTTTCGCGGGTGTCGCCGAACTCCGGCGGCACGACGCAGGCGTTATGGTACTCGCCGTTGTTCAGCGCCGGACCGCCGGACGGTGAGCCGTTAGGCGTGCCGTTGGGCGCGCGCAGGCCGGAGAACGCGTCGCAGCCGTAGTTGTTGGCGTAAGTCAGCCAGCCAGCGCCGAAGAACCGGTACGCGCCGGTGTCTGCCGGTTCCGTTCCCTGCTGCATGATCCAGTCGGCCGCCTGCACCGCCGATGCGCCGCAGGCCAGCACGAATGACGCGGCCACAACAAACTCACGTGCCTTCCTCATTGTTCTCCCCCTTTGCAATTCAACCGCATCACTTTCACAGGGCTGGAAGTCTAGGCGCCCTTTCGGAGGCGAACAATGTGGCAAATTGTCTCAGTGGCGGGAGCGCATCAGCCATGCTGGGCCCTGTCTGGTGGCGTCTACGAGGACAGGAGCAGCGCGCGGGTGATGAGCGGAACATGACATGAGGGTTGATCAGGGAGTTGCTGCGACAATTTGCCGCATTCAATGAAGTGGAGAAGCACACTAAGATTCGGCCATACCATTCGAAGACGCGTAAACGTCAACCGTGCCGGGGGAGGCCATCATGCAAGACAGCCAGCAAGACTGGAGCGAAGAAGACGGGGAACTGACCTCACTGCTGCTCGGTGCCGGGTTCGCTCTTGCTTCCCTGATCATCCTGCCGGCGTTGGCGCAGCGGGTTGGCATCGGCAGCAGCCTGACGATCGCCCTGCGCGGCGCCTTGATGCGGGCTGCGAATCGGGTTTGAAGCCATGCCGCGGCGAGTTTTCGCCTGAAGCCATGCCCGTTGCTCGCCTCAGCCATCTCGCCCTGGTCACCCTCGCCTGTGCCGCGAGTTTGGTCGCCGCTACCTTCGCTGACGCCGCCTGGCTTCGTCAGCAGCGCGCCGGCGGCATGGCGCAAATGCGCGATCTGGTTGAGCAGCTGCAGCTCACCGATCTTTGCCTGTTCACCGAAGCCCGCTACACTCGCCATCTGTCGCAGGCCGACCTGCATTCGGCGTTCCAGGATCACCCGCTCGGCCTCGAACACTTCCCAACGGGTTCGCTGGTCTTGCCGCCGACCCGTCTGACTGCCAGCCATGAACGCCTGGATCGAGAAACAGAAGTACCTGATTGACTTCACGCTGTCTTCGCTGGCGCGGCGCAAGGCGAAGAACCTCGGTCTGCTGCTGGTCTATACGCTGATCGTTTTTCTGCTCGCTTCGGTGATGCTGTTCACCCACGCGCTGCGCCAGGCCGCCGCCGAAGTGCTGGTCGGTGCGCCGGAAGTGATCCTGCAGCGGATGGTGGCCGGTCGCCACGACCTGATTCCACCCGGCTATCTCGAACGCATCGGACGCATCCGCGGTGTACAGCATAAGGAAGGCCGCCTCTGGGGCTATTACTATGACCCGGTGGTCAAGGCCAACTACACCTTCATGGTCCCTGGCAACCAGGACATCGCGGCCGGCACGCTGCTCGTCGGCGCCGGCATGGCCAGGGCACGCGGGCTTGCTGTCGGCAACCTCATTTCCTTCCGCTCGTATTCGGGTAAGCTCTTCAGCTTCACGATCGCGCGCATCCTGCCCCACGACTCGGAACTGGTCAGTGCAGACCTAGTGCTGATCAGCGAAGCCGACTTCCGGTCCTTTTTCGCGATTGCTCCCGGCTACTTCACCGACATCGCGCTGTCGGTGGCCAACCCGCTCGAGGTGCGCAATGTCGCCGCCAAGCTGTCGCAGCAGTTCCCCGACTCGCGGCCGATCCTGCGCGAAGAAATCCTGCGCACCTACGAATCGATCTTCAACTGGCGTGAGGGCATCGTCCTGGCCCTCGCCTCGCTGGCCATCCTGGCCTTCGCCATCTTCGCCTGGGAGAAGGCTTCCGGCCTGTCTGCCGACGAAAAGCGCGAAATCGGCATTCTCAAGGCGATCGGCTGGGAAACCGGCGATGTCCTCAAGATGAAGTTCTGGGAAGGTGCGCTCGTCTCGCTGGCGGCTTTCCTGATCGGCTACCTCGCTGCCTACCTGCACGTTTTCCGCTTTTCTTCGTCGCTTTTCGCACCGGTCCTCAAGGGCTGGGCGGTGCTCTACCCGCGCTTCGAGTTGAGCCCCGTGATCGATGGCTTCCAGGTCGCCACGCTGTTCTTCTTCACGGTCTTCCCTTACGCGGCGGCGACGCTGGTGCCGATCTGGCGGGCAGCGATTGCCGACCCCGATGCCGTGATGCGCGGCTGAGCGAGACATGATCGAGCTGAAAGGCATCCACAAGGCTTTCAACACCGGCAGGGAAAACGAGTTCCATGCCCTGAACGGCATCGACCTGCATCTGCCGACGCAGCGCGTTACCGCGTTTCGCGGGCCGAGCGGCTCGGGCAAGACAACGCTGCTGTCGATCATCGGCTGCCTCTCACGGCCGACCAGCGGCCGCGTTCGCCTCGGCGAAAGGGACATCTCGGGGCTGCCCGAGCGTTTCCTGACCCACATCCGCCGCCAGACCTTCGGTTTCATCTTCCAGCAGTTCAACCTGATCAAGGGCCTGTCGGCACTGGAGAACGTCATGCTCCCCGCCTACCCGCTCGGCGGCAACTGGCGCGCATTGCACGAGCGGGCCGAGTCCCTGCTCGGCGATCTGCGTCTGGCGCATCGGCGGGCGGCCGCGATCGAGCACTTGTCGGGTGGCGAGCAGCAACGCGTGGCGATCGCGCGGGCGCTGATCAACGACCCGCAGATCATCATCGCGGATGAACCGACCGCCAACCTCGACACCGGGCTGGCCATGGAATTCATGGCTATCCTCGAGAATCTGCACGCCGTCGGCAAGACGGTGATCCTGACCAGCCACGATCCGCTGGTCGTCGATGCGACGATCGTTCATCAGGTGATCGACATGCGCGACGGCCGCATCGTCACGCCCGTGCCGATTGCCGAAGGCTGTGCATGATTTTCCAGCCGGCGATCATTGCGCTACTCCTGGCCTCGCTGGTCTGCGTCGGATTGCTGCTCGCCGCGGCGCCGCTGGCCATCGACATCATCCGCCACTGGGATATCCACAGCGGCAGCGAACGCCAGTTGCTGCTCGAACGCCGTACCTACCTGCTGTCGACGCTGCTGTCCTTCATCTTCGCGACCCAACTCGTTGCCCTGCTGCTCTTCGTCTTCAACGCCGACCGAATGTCATCGCTGTTCGTCGGCGCCATGTGCGCGGTCGGCACGCTCAAGGTCAATGCCTTCGGTTTCCCGGCGCTGATCGCGCAGATCGTCGTTTTCTTTCTCGCTTCGAGCTGGCTGGTGATCAACCACGTCGACACTCTCGCCCATGATTACCCGCTGGTACGCGTCAAATACCTCCTTTTGCTGATCCTGCTGCCCTTCCTGGTTGCTGCCGCCATGCTTCAGTTGCGCTACTTCCTCGGGCTCAAAGCCGATGTCATCACCTCCTGTTGTGGCAGCCTGTTTTCCGAAGAAGCGCCAGGCCTCACCGCCGATGCCGCCGCCTCGCCGCCTCTGCCGACGATGATCGTTTTCTACCTCACGCTGACGCTGGCCGCCGGCGCCGGGGTCCTCTACCGCCTGCGGCAACGCGCGGCCTGGCTGGTCGCGCTGCTGTCCGGCGCCGCCTTCGTCGTGACGATCGCCGGCGTCCTCTCGTTCGTCTCGCTCTACGTCTATGAACATCCGCACCACCATTGCCCGTTCTGCCTTCTCAAGCCCGAATACAGCTATCAGGGTTACTGGCTGTACCTGCCACTGTTTCTTGCCACGGCGGCCGGACTCGGCGTGGGTGCCGTGCAGCCCTTCGCCCGTGTTCCCAGCCTGGAGAGCGTCGTCCCGGCCGTCGGCAGGAGATTGGCGACGGTTGCCGCGGCGATGTTCGTTCTCGTCGCCGCCGTCGCTTCGCTGATGATCCTGAAGTCGCGCCTGATTCTGCTCGAGGGCTAGCATGCTCCGGAAACCGCTCGCCTTGCTGAGCTTCCTTGCGGCCCTGGCCTTGACGGCTTGCGATGAAGGCAACACCAACCGGCTGAACACCGGCGACATCGCTCCCGCTTTCGCGGCCAGCAGCCTCGGCGCCGTCCCTTTCAGGTTCCCCGACGACCTGCGCGGCCAACCGGTCGTCATTCGCTTCTGGGCCGACTGGTGCCGTTTCTGCGAAGGCGAAATGAAGGCCATCGAACGTGTCTGGCAGCGTCACAAGGATCAGGGACTGATGGTCATCGCGGTCAACGCCGGCCAGAACCGGCAGGACGTGGCCGCCTTCATCAGCAAGATCGGCGTCACCTACCCCGCCCTGCTCGACGAGAAGGCCGCGATTTCGCGACAATACGGCGTCGTCGCGCTGCCGACGACCTACTTTGTCGGCGCCGACGGCAGGATCCGTGGCAAAGTGCTCGGCGAAGCCGATGAAGCCACCTTTGAGCGCCTGACCGTGGACCTGTTGAAATGAGCGACAACCAGAGCTGTGACCTGTGCGGACTCGACTGCGGCGCCAAACCATTCGTCCTGCGCACGCCAGAGCGGAACCTGCGGTTCTGCTGCGAAGCGTGCCGCGGGATCTACCAGATGCTGCACGAGATCAATGAAATGCCGGCCAGATCGGCGTGCAATGACGACCGGAAAGTCTGAGGAAGAAAGGGAGAATCATGAACATGATGATGAACGAAGGAACGATGGGAGCTCTCGGGCACATGATGAGCAAACCGGTTGCGCAGGGCGCAGCGACAAGCGGCGGCCTTGCCGCTGGCGGGGTCGTCGGCCGCTCGCTGCTGCTCAATCCGCTGACGGTGCTGGTGGTCGGCGTGGCGGGCGGCGTCGCCGCCGGCTACCTGCTGCACCGCTACCGCAAGGAGATCGTCCTGGCCGTTTCGAAGGCCTGCAGCATCGGCAAGGACTTTGCGCTGCAGCAGAAGGAGAGCCTCGCCGATCTGATGGAAGAGGCCAGGGAGCGCGAAGCAGGGACGGCGCAGCCCGCCGGTGATGCTGCGGGTACGGGCGAAGCGGCCGCACCGGCAAACTAAGTGTCGTGAACACCGCCGGAGCGATACGATGACTTCGACCGCCGATCCCGACGCCCTGTCGAGACAGATTCTCGTCCGCCACCGCGAGCCGGGCCATGTCCGCTTTGCCCTGCCGGCTGAACTCTGCTCCCTGCCCGCGGCACGCACTATTGAAGCAGCGCTACGCCTTCAGGACGGTGTCTATCGGGTGACCATCCACGCCGCTGAGCACAAGCTGTCGGTGTTCTACGACGAGCATGCCTGCGATCTGCATGCTGTCGCGCGTCGGCTGTTCGCGGCGCTCGGCGAACTGCCCGCGGGCGACGATGCGAGAGTCCTGGCGTCAGGCGATGCTCTCGCCACTCCAGCGTCGGCCGCGAAGAAGGGGCGGGCCGGCGGCGGGCTGAACATCGAAGCCCGCGCCAGGCGAGCACTGCGCCGGATGATGCAGGCAATGGCCCGCCACCCGCAGTTGCGCGGCGTCCAGGCGCGCGTGCAACCGATCCTTGAAAGCGCGCTGACCGAGAAGGCGATCATCAACTTCCTCAACGACCTGCTTGCCTTCTACCTGATCCGCGTGCATTGGGACCTGATCACCCAGCGCTGGTTGCGCGAGCCGCTGAAGTTCCGCTACGCCTGGCTGACCATCTTCTACCTGGTCTTCCTGCTCGTTCGCTATCGCAAGAGTGGCGACGGCAGATGAGCGCCGAGGCCTACCGGAACTTCCGCGTCGCGCACCGGCTGATCCGGCGCGTGCGCGTGGTCGCCCCGCCGCTGGTCCGGAACGTCGAGCGCTGCTACATCCTCGAAATCCTGCTGCGCAAGCGACCGGAAATCAGCGAGGTGCGGGCAGTGCCCGAAATCGGCTCGCTGGCGATTCACTACGACCCCGGTCGCTTGCCCGAGCAGCGCCTGCTGGCCATCGTCGATGGCGTGCTCGGCAATCTGATCACCTGCCCGCCGGCGAGGCCGGCCGCGTCAGTCATCGACGGTGCGCCATTGCAGGAACACTCGCTGGCCATAGAGGGAATGAGCTGCGCCTCATGCGCGCTGCTGATCGAACTCTCGCTGCGCCGTGATCCGCGCGTGCAACTGGCCAACGTAAACTTCGCCGCGCAGACCGCGATCGTGCGCGGCACGCTCAGCCGCGACGACGTGTTTGCGCTGGTCGGCCGGCTCGGCTACCGGGCGCAGCCGATGGACACGCTGGCACAGCGCCGTCTGCTCGTCGAGCGCGAAAAGGGACAACTGATGCTGGCCAGAAAGCGGGTGATCGTGGCTGCGGCGCTGACCGCACCCGTGATGCTGCTCGGCATGGCCATGCATCGCTCGCCGACACTGCGCGTACTCGAATTCGCGCTGGCAACGCCGGTGTTGCTCGGCCCAGGCAGAGAGATCTTCGACCGGGCCTGGCGGCTCGCGCAGCAGAAAAGCGCGAACATGGACTCGCTGATCGCGCTAGGCGCGGGTGCGGCCTACCTGTACAGCCTGCCGGGCCTGTGGCGACCGAACCATCACGTCTACTTTGAGGCGGCTGCCGGGATCATCAGTTTCGTCCTGCTCGGCCGTTTTCTCGAAGAACGTGCCAAAGGGCAGGCCAGCGAGGCCATCCGCAAGTTGATCGAGCTGCAGGCGGAGACGGCTGTGCTCCTGTGCGACGGTCAGGAGCATCGCGTAGCGATCGATGAGGTCGTCCTTGGCGACTTGCTGCGCGTACGTCCCGGTGACCGCGTACCGACCGACGGCGTACTCGTCGACGGCAGCTCGGAGGTCAACGAATCGATGCTCACCGGCGAATCGCTGCCGGTCGGCAAGCGGGCAGGCGACAAGGCATACGCCGGCTGCCTCAACGGCAACGGCACGTTCACCTTGCGGGTCACCGCCGTCGGCGTAGACACGGTACTCGCCGGCATCGTCCGCCTCGTCGACCACGCACAGGGCAGCAAGCTGCCCGTCCAGAAACTTGCCGACCGCATTTCGGCGCGTTTCGTGCCGGCGGTCGGCGGCATCGCCGCCTTGACCTTCGGCGGCGGGTTGCTGGCGCGCAGCCACCCGACGACAGCCCTCGCACACGCCATCGCCGTGCTGCTGATCGCCTGTCCCTGTGCCCTCGGACTGGCGACACCGACAGCGATCATGGTCGGTACCGGTCAGGCGGCTCGGCGTGGTATCTACATCCGCAACGGCGAAGCATTGGAAACGGCCGCGAGGCTGACGACGGTGGTGTTCGACAAGACCGGTACGATCACCGAAGGCAAGCCGGTGGTCACCGATTTCATCGCCGTCGAAGGCGTCGATGAAACGGCGCTGCTTGCCCGCATGGCCGCGGCCGAAGCCTGCTCCGAGCACTTCCTGGCGCGGGCCATCTCTGCCTGGTGTCTGGCCCGCGGTGCGGCGCCAGCCGCCTGCAGCGATTTCGCAGCGATCCCCGGACGCGGCGTGCGCGCCAATTGCGAGGGTGTGCCGATGCTGATCGGCAACGCCGCACTGCTCGAGGAAACCGGCGTTGCCTGCATCGCCCAGGCGCAGCAGGTCGCGGTGCTCGCCGAACAGGGCAAGACACCGGTCTTCGTCGCCATGGGCGGCCGCGTCGCCGCGCTACTGGCGATCGCCGACCAGCCGCGCCAGGGCGCGCGCGACGCGATTGCCAGGCTCCATCGCCTGGGCATCGAGACGGTGATGGCCACCGGAGACCTGCGGGCCGTCGCACAGCACATTGCCCGCCAGGTCGGCATCGAGCGGGTGATCGCGCGTGCGACACCGGCGATGAAGCTCGAACTGATCCACGAACTGCAGCAGCAGGGCAAGCGCGTCGGCATGATCGGCGACGGCATCAACGATGCGCCGGCACTGATTGCCGCCGATGTCGGTCTGGCCATCGGCGGCGGTGCCGACATCGCTGTGGAAGCAGCCGACGTCACGCTGCTCGGCGGCGACATTGCGCGCGTTGCCGCAACCGTCGAACTGTCGCGGCGCACGATGAGCATCATTCGTCAGAACCTGTTCTGGGCACTCGGCTACAACGTCGTCGCCATCCCGATCGCTGCCGCCGGGCGCCTCAACCCGATGATTGCCTCGGCGGCGATGGCCTTCTCGTCGGTATCGGTGGTCAGCAACTCCTTGCGCCTGCAGAAGCACTGAGCCTTGGATCACAGCCAGCACCAGATGATGGTCGAGTTCTCCTACGGGCTCGCCTTCATGACCGGCGTGCTCGGCAGCGGCCACTGCCTCGGCATGTGCGGCGGCCTGGTGTCGGGCTTCTTCATGAAGCTTGGCGCCAAGACCTTCGCCCCCTACCTGGCCTACCATTGCACGCGCGTTGCGGTCTACGCCGTGATCGGCGTGATCGCCGCCGCCCTGGGTACCGTGCTGGTGCAGACGGGCTCTTTCGGAAAACTGCAGGGTCTGCTGCAGATCGTCGCCGGACTGGTCGTGACCCTGCTCGGCCTCGACCTGCTCGGCGTCTCGCCGTGGCGCAACTCGCTGGGCTTCGCGCCGCTTGCCTGGTTGCGCCGGCAGTTTGTCGCCGCTACCGCGCGGGGTGTCTTGCCCGGCGCGATCATCGGTGGCGCGATCAACGGCCTGATGCCCTGCTCGATGACCATGGCCATGGCCGTCAAGGCGACAACCGCCCCGTCGGTCCTCGAAGGTGGCCTGCTGATGCTGGCCTTTGGCGCCGGCACCCTGCCTTCGATGCTCTCGGCGAGCTTCCTCTTCGGCAAGCTCGGTGCCAGAACGCGCGGCTGGCTGCTCAAGGGCGCCGCTCTGTTCGTCATCGTTCTCGGCCTGGCGACCGTCTGGCAGGGCATCGCTTACTACCTGGTGATGCAGCGGCTGCTGGGTTGAACCAGAGGCGGTGCGACGATTTGCCGCAAGACGCAAGCAAGCGGGAAACCTACCGTTCCGGATGACCGCCGAGCCCGCTGGGCCGTGCGCCCGCCTACCTCAAGGAGCCTCATCGTGAACTGACGTGACTTGCTGAAACTCTCGCTGGCCACCACTGGCCTTGCCGCCGCCGCAAGCACCGCCCATGCTCAGCAGTCGTGTGCCATCGACGGCACACCGGCACAGTTCCTGCCCAAGATGGCGGTCGACCCCAGGGCCTGGGAGAACGACGTCGAGAAGTTTCCCAAGTGTCCGTACTGCGGCATGGATCGCCGACAGCATCACCACTCGCGGATGTTCATCGAGTACAGCGACGACCTGCACGACGGCGTCTGCTCCCTGCACTGTGCCGCGATCAGTCTGGCGGTGAATGTGGACCGCGAACCGAAAACGATCTGGGTCGCCGACAACGCCTCGATTGCGGAAATCAAGCCGCCGCTCGAAGTCGACCAGGCCACTTTGCTGATCGGCAGCCAGATCAAGGACCTCATGACCAAAGGCAGTAAGATCGCTTATTCGAGTGAAGCATTGCCGGCATCTGGGTCACCCGAGTTCTATGGGCTGACCCGGGTCGATGCGCACCAGGCGTTGAACTAAAGCGCTCCGCGCTGGTGTAGGCACCCCACCGCTTCTTCTTCCTTCGCGGTCACTCCCTGAGTTCGCTTTCCCCTTCACCCTCACCCTGACCCTCTGACGGCTCGGAACCACGCTTCCCACGCCGTGCGCAAATCCTCGATCCTCCTCGCTGCGGGGGACGTCCCCGCAGCAACCGAGGAGATTGTCATGAGTGAGCTGCGTGAAAGAATGAGCAACGCCATGTGCCTGCGGGGAATGGCGGCACGGGCCCAGGAAGCCTACATCGATGCGCTCGTCGGATTGGCGAAGTACTACCACCGATCACCGGCGGATTTGCGTGTCGAGGAAGTCCAGGCCTACCTGCTGCACCTGATTCGCGACAAGAAGCTCGCCTACGCGAGCGTCAATCAAGCCTCGTGTGCCTTCCGCTTCCTCTATCGGCGGGTACTCGGTCGCCCGGAAGCCGGCTTCGACATCCCGATGGCCAAGGTCCCCCAGCGCCTGCCGCAGATCCTCTCGCGCGAGGAAGTCGCGCGCCTGATCGACTCGGCGCGAACCCTGCGCGGACGAACGCTGCTGATGACCACCTATGCCGCCGGCTTGCGGGTGTCGGAAGTCTGCGCCCTGCAGGTGGGAGACATCGAGAGCGCCGCCGACCGCATGTGCCTCAAGGTCCGCCAGGGCAAAGGCGGCAAGGATCGCTACACACTTCTGTCGCCCCACCTGCTCGCGGCCTTGCGCACCTACTGGCGCGACACCCGGCCGCGGCTCTGGTTGTTCCCCAACCGGGCCGGCACCGGTCCGATGGAAATCCAGACCGCCCAGCGGATCTACTATGCGGCGCGCAACGCCGCCGGCATCGCCCCCGAAGGCGGCATCCACGGTCTTCGCCATGCCTTCGCCACGCACCTGCTCGAAGCCGGGGTCGATCTCTACAGCATCGGCCGACTCCTCGGCCATGGTCATCTGTCGACGACCTCGCGCTATCTGCATCTGGCGCGCTCAAAGCTGACCGGCCACCCCTCGCCTCTGGATCTGCTCGACCCACCCAGTTGAGCCAGCGCCAGTGACCCTGGCCGAGGTCTTTCGCCG
Source organism: Accumulibacter sp. (assembly GCA_017302455.1). GTDB lineage: Bacteria > Pseudomonadota > Gammaproteobacteria > Burkholderiales > Rhodocyclaceae > Accumulibacter > Accumulibacter phosphatis. Next base: position 10,366 of record JAFLDO010000040.1, on the reverse strand, counting down.
GCACGGGCCGGCGTACCTCGCCAAGCACGCTTTGTCGTCCGTCAAGGCCAAGGTCTGGCGAGCGATCATCGCCTGTCGCACGGCCATCCTCGGCGGCCACGTCGAGACCTGTGACAGCTGCGGGGTGACGCGACACGTCTATCACTCGTGCCGCAACCGCCACTGTCCGCAGTGCCAGACCCGAGCCAAGGAGCACTGGCTGGCGAAACGGCGCCAGGAACTGCTGCCGGTGCCCTACTTCCACCTCGTGTTCACGCTGCCGCACGCGCTGCACACGCTGATCGCGCTACGCCCACGGGTGATCTACGAGGTCCTCTTCGCCGCCGCGTCGGCCACCCTCGCCGAATTCGCCGCCAACCCCCGCTGGCTGGGCGGCAAGCTGGCGTTCTCGCTGGTCCTGCACACCTGGAAGCAGAACCTCGGGCGGCATGTGCATGTGCACGCCCTGGTCGCCGGCGGGGCACTGACGGCCGAGGGAGAGTGGAAGTCGCCCAAGCGCGGCTTCCTGTTTCCGGTCAGAGCGTTGTCGCGGGTCTTCCGTGGCAAGTTCATGGCGGCACTGAGTGAAGCCCGAGGCGCGGGCCAGCCCCTGGCCGCCGCGCTGGCCGACGACAAGGTCTGGCGCGCCCTGCGCCAGCAATTGCTTGCGCACGACTGGGTGGTCTACGCGAAACAACCGCTCGGTGGCCCGGAGCAGGTCCTCGAATACCTGGGTCGCTATACCCATCGGGTGGCGATCTCGAACGAGCGTCTTGTCGGGATGGACGAGACGACCGTCCGTTTCCGCGTGCGCGCCACGCCGGGTAAGCGCGTGCTCAGTGTGCCGGCGGAGGAATTCATCGACCGCTTCCTGCTGCACGTCTTGCCGAGCGGCTTCAAGCGGATTCGGCACTACGGCCTGCTGGCTCCGGCGGCGAAGGCGACACAGCTATCCCTGGCGCGGCAGGCCTTGTCGGTACCGGAACCCGATCCGGTGATCACGGCGACGGTGGAGGACTTCCTGCAGCGCATCGGCGGCGCCGAGTGGGCGCGCTGCACGCATTGCCATGAGGGCCGCTTCGTTCCGACGGCGGCGATTCCGCCCCAGCGTCAGGCGACGCCGCCGAGCACATCCGTTCGCGCACCGCCATGAGCACGGCTGAACAGGGGCGCGGAGCCTCGCGGGTGACGCTGGGTGACGTTTGGCGGTCAAGGCCGCCAGGAGTGGACGCGTCGACGAGGGGCCCAACTCACGGTTCTGATCCGGGGTTGCGGCAACCCGACGGCTTGCTTGACTCCGCTGAGGCTCCCGCGACGATCCGGAAGGCTCTCGTGAACCCCGCGCCAGCGCGTCCGAACCCTATCCGCGGCTTGACCCAAGCCGCGGGACGCTTACAATCCCCATAAGTACCGCCGTCGAGGCGCTTCAGTCCAACGAGGTTTATCTGCCGCGGATGCGCCAGAGCTTGGACCCGGTGCTTTCGGCGCGGCCGATAAACGCTATTCGTTCTACGTCATCGACGACGAACGCCTGGCGGGGTGCGGCCCTTGAGGTAGAGCGTCTCGGAGGTGTCGCTCTTCATTGTTTGCGCAGCATTGGGGTTGGATCGGCCGATGATACGTCAAGCGAGGTTTGCCGGATTTCGAGCTTGCCCGAGTGCGTATTCGCTGCCCGGCTTTGGCCAAACTACCTATGGCGAGCGAGTTGTACCTCGCATGGGGTTCTTCATTTCGATTTAACGTTGATCGTCATCGTCGTAAAGGTACTTTCCCAATCCCCGTCAGCTTGCGGAGCACTTCGCAACTCCGTGCCCCGTAATAGCCAGCGGCCCGCCCGGTCCAGGCGAAACGTGACGCGCCCTTGCGAGTCAGTCTTGCGTATCAGGCCCCGCGATTTACCTTCATGGACGATCCCCAGCGGAAACATCGGCAAGGGTTTGCCCGTTTTCAGAACCCGCACCGGCAACGTATCACCTGCGTGAAAAGTGGTGGGGTCCTTCTCGGGGACGATCTCCAGCGCCAGGCCGACCGGCTCGGCCCACGAATTGTCGGGTCTTGGCGCGCCGACGCGGAGGAACGTCTTGGCTTCCTTTGTGTAAGCCTCGCGCCAGCGTTTCGGTTGTGCGGCCTTGTTCCATTGCTGCCTGACTGAGTCCGCAGCGCCTATCTCGTGAAGATATTCCTGCACCTGTCTCGGCGTCAGTTCGATCGTTCTTGGCTTGAGTGCTACCCAGCATGTTGCGATGCTCAGTCCAGGCATACTGGCGTGCAAGCGCAGTGACTTTGCTTCGGGCGAAAGGTCCGCAATGGCAAATCGCTGTGCTGAAAGCCGACAGCCTGCGCGATCGACTCGATCCGGCTTGATGGCCGCAGCGAGCGCAGGAAACGACATACCGCTGGTGAGGTCCAGTTGCACAAGGGACTCCGTCGGAACTGCGAAGCGGTTGGGAATCAGCCAGGTGTCGTGCGCCAGAGCGGGTGCTGAAGTCAGGACGGCCAGCCACAAGGTGAGGCCGGCATCGCGAAAATTCATGGCAAAAATCCATAAGGTGACCGGTGCAGTCTGGGGCAACCGGTCACACGCTACAACAGGGTTTTGTCCTGTGCGACGATTTGCCACATTCTTGCCACCGCGCCCGCGCTTTATCATCCGCGTCCAAATCCACGGTTGCCCGTCCTGCCTTTCGCAAACGGCCAACGATCATTCGACCCGCTAGGGTCATTCAATACCGGGGGTAGAGATGTTGCGAATAGAGCGGGTCGACTGTCTGATAATGGAGCGCCCGTTGGCTACGCCAATTTCCCTGGCCGTGTTCACGCTCTTTGCACAAGGCGCGCTGGCTCAGGAGGCGGTTGCGAACAAACCTGCCGTGCTGAGCGAAGTGGTGATCTCCGACATGAGCATCGATCCGCTGGGCCTCGACCAGAAGGAGCGGACGGGCAGCCGACTTGGCCTGACGCCACGGGAAACGCCGGCTTCGGTAACAGTCATCGATCGCGAGGTCTTCGAGCAGCGCGGCGCGCAAAATACCCAGGAAATCCTGCAGGGGGTACCGGGCATCACCACCTCGTCGGCGCCGGGTTCGCCGGGGGCGGTGTTTTACCGGGGTTTTTCCGGCGGTAGCGTGACGCAACTGTTCAACGGGATTACCGTGCAGTACGACGTGATCGCCGCGCGCCCGGTCGATAGCTGGATCTACGACCGGGTCGAGGCCATCGGCGGGCCATCGTCGTTTCTATTTGGCGCTGGTGCGGTAGGCGGTTCGATCAACTATGTGACCAAGCTGGCCAATCGTGACGGCAACCTGATTGAGGGCAAGGCGCGTTACGGCAGCTACAACGATCGGCAATTGGCGGCTGGTACCAATCAGAAACTGGGCGAGAGCAATTACCTCCGGCTCGACGTCAACGGTAGCGCGATGGACGGGTGGAGCGACGGTACCGAGCGTAAGGCTTGGCAGGCCGCCGGTTCGTGGCTGGCCGACCTGACGCCGCAGTTGAGCAGCACGGTGGCCCTGGAATACCAATACGAGAATGTCGACCGGCCGTACTGGGGAACACCCGTATTGAGACCTTTTAGCGGCGAGGTTGGCATCGACAATGGCACCCGCTTCAAGAACTACAATTCCCAGGATGGACTCTACAAGCAGACGGTTAAGTGGGGGCGCTGGATCCTGGAATATCGGGTGGATGACACCCTGAGTTTACGCAACACCTTCTATCATTACGATGCCCTGCGCGACTACCAGAACGTCGAGACTTACACCTTCAACGCCAACAACACCCGCGTGGTTCGGTCGAACGCGCTGCTCCAGCGCCACGACCAGAACCTGAATGGCAACCGCACCGAACTCAACTGGAACACCCAGATCGCCGGCCTGCCCAGTAACTGGCTGGGCGGGATCGACTACAGCCTCAACAAGCAGACTCGCTACCCGCTGTCGGTCGCCGGCCCGTTCGGTTCGGTCGATCCGTACCATTTCGTGACCGAGAACTTCTTCTCGTTGCCCGGGGTCAGCCAGGTCTACAACCCGGATCGCAGCAACCGGGTGACGACGCTGGCTCTGTTCGCCGAGAACCGGACCTTCCTTACCTCGCGACTGTCGCTGCTCACCGCTTTGCGCTGGGACGACATTGATCTGGAAGTGACCAACCACCGCACGCCGACCGCGACCAATCCGGCGTACTTTGAACGAAATTACAAACCCCTGACCGGCCGCGCCGGATTGATTTACGATTTGACCCCGGCCGCCAACGTCTACGTGCAATACAGTACAGCGGCCGATCCCCCGGCTGGTATCCTGGCCACCGCCTCGTATGCCCAGGTCGAGAACTTCGACTTGACCACCGGACGGCAGGTCGAGATCGGCAGCAAGCTCGGTTTCGACGAAGGCCGGGGTAATGCCACCCTGGCCCTCTATGACATCACGCGCAAGAACCTCTCGATGGCGGACCCCAGCAGACCTGGTACGACGATCCCGGTTGGCGAGCAATCGTCGCGTGGACTGGAGCTGGCAGCGACCTGGTTGATGACCAACAATTTGCGACTGTCCGGCAACTGGGCGCTGGTTGACGCCAAGTACGACAAATTTGTCGAAAACGTTGGTGGCGTCGGTGTTTCGCGCGCCGGTAACCGGCCGACCAACATACCGAAGCAGGTCGGCAATCTCTGGGTGGCTTACACGCCGATTGCCAATCTCGAAGTGGGCGGCGATCTCCGTTATGTATCGTCGCGCTACGCCGACACTGCAAATACTGTCTACGATGACGCCTATACGCTGCTCGGCGCCTACGCCGCGTATACCTTCGACAAACGGACCCGGGTGACCGCGCGCATCAAGAACCTGACCGACAAGGTGTATGCCGAAAGTTTCTCGGGATCGAGCATGATGTACCTCGGTGCGCCGCGCATGCTCGACGTCTCGATCCAGACTGCATTCTGAGCCACGCCGGCGCAGGGGTGGCGCGATGAGGCGGCCGGTCAACGTCAAGCGGACTCTGTTCATAACCCACCGCTGGGCGGGCATCCTGCTCTGCCTGTTCATGGCGCTGTGGTTCGTTTCGGGCGTTGTCATGATGTACGTCGGCTATCCGAAGTTGAGCATGGCCGAGCGTTTGCGCGTGTTGCCGGCTCTGGATCCGACAAGCTGCTGCTTGCCCGTGGGGTCTGTGATTGGCGCGCTTCCGGCCGGCGATTCGCCCCGGACGGTTCGTCTGACGTCGATCGGCGGCTTGCCGCACTACGTGGTCGGACTGAGCAAGAACCGCGAGCTGGCGATCGACGGCCGCAGTGGCACGCCGGTCGCCGCGGTCGACGCCAAATTTGCCCTGAAATCCGCAGCGGCCTTCGCGTCGCCTGCCGAGGCACGCTACCGAGACCTTGTCGACGAGGATGCGTGGACGCATTCCAAGGCGCTCGATGGGCATCGTCCGCTGCACCGGGTCGATATCGACGACGAGGCGCGCACCCTGCTTTACGTTTCCGGCCGCACCGGTGAAGTCGTGCGTCGCGCCAGCGCAACCGAACGGCAATGGGGGTGGATCGGCGCCTGGCTGCACTGGCTGTATCCATTTCGCGGTGGTGCCGTCGACCGGTGGTGGACGGAAATCATAATCTACACTTCGCTCGCCGGCGCCTTGCTGGGGGTAACCGGACTCGTCTCTGGCATTCTGCGCTGGCGCCGCCGCCCTTATCCGCACGGCAGCCGCAGCCCCTACCGGGACTGGTTGATGCGCTGGCATCACTGGTTGGGCCTGGCTTTCGGTCTGCTGCTCCTGACCTGGATCGTGAGCGGTCTGCTCTCGGTGAATCCGTGGCAGGTCTTTGACTCGGGGGCGCCACGACCGCAGTTGGCCAAGCTGGTGCTTGTCACCGACGGCCAGCATGACGAAACGCGGCGCGCCCTCCACTGCTTCAATGCCGCCGGACTACAGGTTCGGGAACTGGAATGGCGGCCCATGGGCGGCGAGACCTTTGTGCTCGCTCGCGATGGCGCCGGGCGTGGCCGCCTGCAGGGCGCCTCGGCTGATTGCGCACCGTTCGAGGCGCATGAACTCGACGCCCTGCGCGCTGCGGGGGAAAGCATGTTGCCGGATGCTCGGGTCAGTGGCGCCCGGCTGCAGAGCGCGTATGACTGGTACTACTATGATCGGGCGACGCACTCGATGACCGGGCACGTCGGGCGACCGCTGCCTGTTCTGGTGCTCGAATTCGATGATCCTGCGGCGAGCTGGCTGTACCTCGATCCGAAAACGGGGGCTCTGGTGCAGCGCCTCGATGACCATTTGCGGGTCAAGCGCTGGCTCTTCGCGCTACTCCACAGTTGGGACTGGAAGCCGCTGCTTGACCGGCGACCTCTTTGGGACGCGCTGCTCATTCTGGGCAGCGTGGGCGGGTTGCTGGTCAGCCTGAGCGGAGCCGTGCTGGGCTGGCGTCGGCTGCGCCGACAGTGAGGGCGACCTGCGATGCTGTCCGCGTTCGTCGCCTCTCCACTAGTCATGCGCTGATGATGCGTCCTCAGCCGGAAACCCTGGCCGGTCTGGCTTTCGTCCTCGCCCTGCACGCTGCCGCGCTCCATGGCTTGTGGAGTCATCGGCTGATTCCCTCGCCGCTCGAGGCGACAACCTTGTTCGTCAATTTCATCGCCCCGCCGGCACCGGAAAAAGCGGCAGAGCCGCAGCGCCCGCCGCCGCCCGCGCCAAGACCCGTCGAAAAGCCACGTTCCAGGCAGTTGGTGGCGCAAGCGCCGGTGCTCAAGGCGACGGACAGTACGGCCCCGCCGCCGCCGGAAACACCCGTCCCCGAGCCGGTCGTCCAGGCGCAGCCGATGCCGCTGCCCGCCGGGCCGCTGGCCCTGTCCACGGATCTGGCGACGGACTGCCCGGAGCGCCCGGCGCCCATCTACCCGCCACTTTCCCGTCGCCTTCGTGAAACAGGTCAGGTGGTGCTGCGCGTGGAACTGAACGAATCGGGAAAAGTGGCATCCGCCCACGTTGACCACAGCAGCGGCCATTCCCGGCTTGACGAAGCCGCCCTCAGCGCTGTGCGCGCCTGGCGCTGCACCCCGGCGACGCGAAGCGGACTCCGGGTGCGCGCCGTCGCCCTGCAACCCTTCAAATTCATCCTGCACGGAAACTGATCCATGGAACATGCCGCCATCAATAGCCTGGGCTTCGCCCATTTCCTTACCGAAACCGACGGGGTGGGCAGGAGCGTGCTCGCCGCCCTGCTGTTGCTCTCGATTGCCAGCTGGTACCTGATCGTTACCCGGGCCTTGGCCAACGCCATCGCCCAGCGCAGGGCGGAAGAGTTTCTCAGGCGCTTCTGGCAGGCGTCGTCATTGTCTGAAGTCGAAACAACGCTCGGCGCGCATGCTGCCGACAATGCCTTTGCCGCGCTGGCGCGCAAGTCTCTGGACGCGCTGGCCGACAGTAGCCGGGAGAGTCTCGCTGTGGCCGGCGGGATGGCCGAATACCTGACCCGGACCCTGAACAACGAAGTCGACCGCGAAGCGGCAAAAGCTGAGTACGGTCTCACCGTCCTCGCCTCCGCCGGTTCCGCCGCGCCTTACATCGGGCTGTTCGGCACGGTGTGGGGTATCTACCATGCCCTGGTCCAGATCGGCCTCTCCGGCCAGGGGACGCTGGACAAGGTGGCCGGGCCGGAGGGCGAAGCACTGATTATGACGGCGCTCGGGCTGGCCGTCGCCATTCCTGCCGTGCTCGCCTACAACGCCTTCAATCGGCGCAACCGGGTATGGCTGGCCCGCCTGGAATCGTTCGCCCACGATCTTTACGTGCTACTGACGGTGAAAGCTGGCAGTGGCCAGGCGGCCGCCCCTTCCGTGTCAGAGTGGCGCTGAGTCATGCCCGGGGGAAGCTTCAAGCGCTATCGCGGCAAGACGGCGATGGCGGAGATGAACGTCGTGCCGCTGGTCGATGTGATGCTGGTGCTGCTGGTGATCTTCATCGTGACCGCGCCGCTGCTGACCCATTCGGTCAAGATCGACCTGCCGAAGGCTTCGAGTAGCGTGAATATCACCAAGCCCGAACATATCGAGTTCGGCATTCGTGAAAGCGGGGATCTATTCTGGAATGGCGAGGCGGTGACAATGGATCTTCTAGCGTCACGCTTCGCTCCTGAGGCCGCCCGAGAGCCGCAACCGGAATTGCATATCAGGGCGGATCGTCACGTACATTACGAAAAAGTGGCACAGGTGATGGCGCTGGCAGCGAAGAGCGGGCTGGTCAGGATCGGCTTTGTTTCCGATCCCGCGCACTAGCAGCCTGTCGGACTTAGGGCGGGGGAAATCCGCAAACTTCACAATGCGGGATGAAAAGGCCGGGTTTCCCCGATTTTCCGGCTTTTTCGAGGGCGTTCCCCTGGTTTTTGCCTACTGTGGACGCAATGCGGCCAGGCGCTTCAAATTCCACGCCAGGCAGACCAGCGTCCACTCGCCAGTGACCTTCTTCAGACCGCGGAGCGAGAACTGGCGGAAACCCATCACCGATTTGATGATGCCGAAAACCGGCTCGACGGTCTGCTTGCGTAAAGCGTAGAGCGCCCGTCCGGCCTTGGTCTTCAGACGATGGGACAGGGTCTGCACGGGTGTGGCATTCTCGGGCAGTGGCGCTGGCTCGCTGTGGCGCTCCCGCCAACCCGGATGATGCTCGTCGCGAGCCACCGCGATCAGCGGCTCGACGTCGGGCGCAGAACTCGTTCAATGGACGTAGTAATGCTGAAGTTCAGTTCAATAGCGGTCCGCGGCCTATTAGGTCACCGGCTCATTTGCACAAGAACTCCTGCAAGCCTGACAACAAAAGACTCTGCATTGCTCTTCCTCGAAGCGATTCTCACCACCAGCTTGCGTCATGACAATTCGGAAATTACGCCGCGGTGCGTGCTCCTATGACTGCCCCCGCGATTGCCTGCTTGAGCGTTGTCATGAGCGCTTTTCCAACCGCCAGTGCCAGCAACGGAGGGACCGCATTGCCGATCTGACGGAACGACGCGTTAATGGCTCCGGCAAACTCGAACCCGTCGGGAAAGGACTGAAGGCGAGCAGCTTCACGTACGGAAATCATGCGCTTCTGGCGACCGTCATAGTGAATATGAGAATAGGTATCCTTGCCAAGATGAGCTGTCAGAGTGCGGGACGGCGCGTCCGAATCCAGTTTCCACCATTTATTCGGAAACTTCCCTACGTCGTAAGGCGGGACTGTGGCCTGCTCCAGCGCCTTGTATTGAGCCGTTCCAGCCTTTGGTGGAACATGCTCTTGCTGGATTTTCTCTTCTAGAATTTCTCGCGCAATGCGCAACGCCACCGGATAATCCGCACCACGCGGCATCCGACCGAAGATGGGGAAGTCGCGAGCGGTCAGTCTCACAACATTCCCGGTCACATCTCCCGCAGTAGAAAACCCATACCAATTGCGCATCAAGCGACCATAGTTTGACGGTGTAGTGCCGTCCCGGTATGGCAACCTATCCGAAACCTTTCTTCTGCGGATGACAGCCATGTCTCGCAGATGATCTGAAATGAATGGGAGATCGGACAGCGCATCTTCCGTACTGATGGAGCGCGGCAGCTCGGCCGCATGAAAAGGAATTGGAGCGAAGTGCGATCCCTCAGTCTTGACGTGCTTCAAAGCAACGGCCCGACTTCCCTCATATCCACGCGGCAACTCCATCGTGTGCGTCGGCAAAGGAAACTGAGGAATCACACCCAGGCGCACATCGAAGGCTATGAGAAACAACCGCTCGCGAAGCTGGGGGACTCCGTAGAACGCGGCGTTGAGCAAAGTGTATCGGGTGACATAGCCCCGGAGCTTGAGCCCTTCTGCGATCTCTTCGGGGACATTGTGCCCACCGAAATTCATGATGTCCGGAACATTTTCCAGCAGTATGACCAGAGGGCGGGTCTCGTCGACGATTTCCATGAGATGGCGCATGGATTTGCCGCGGGTGTGGATGGGCGGGAGCACGCGGATCATGAGGCGGCCGCTTCGCGCGTAGCGCTTCTTGAAATTGATGAGCGGGTTGAGGGACGAGCAGACCACGGGAATGATGGGCACCTGGGCCTCGATGGCCATGTAGAAGGCCCCCTTCTTGAACGGGAGCAGGCCGCGGCCGGCCAGGTTGCGGGTGCCCTCGGGGAACATGAAGATCGAGTCGCCCCGCACGGTGAGCGCGTTCACCGCCTGGTCGATGCCCATCACGCCGCTGCCCGTGCTCTTGCGGTCGATGAAGATATTCCCGAAGAGGGCGTAGAGTTGCCCGATGAACGGGATATAGGCGAGTTCTTTTTTCCCGATGAGCACGGTCTTGCGGGGGTAGACGCGGGCGAAGGTGGTGAGGTCGAGGCTGCTCTGGTGGTTGGCCACGTAG
>JAFLDO010000004.1 GCA_017302455.1 Accumulibacter sp. | reverse complement strand
CGGTAGCAGGTAGTCGGTCTTACGGTCGGTGACGATGAAGTGGGACATGCCGGCCCTCGGTTGCTTCAAAAGGCATGATTATAGCATATCCGGTGGGGAGCAAGCCGAAAGTCCGACAGGCTGCTAGGCGGCTTGCCAAGCAGGCTGACGACGACGATCGTCAGGAGGCCGGCAGCAACGCCCCACACCCCGGCCGAGGTTGACTGAATCCCCAGCCAGGGCTCCATGCCGATCCCCTGAATACCTAGCCAGGGGATGGCATCAAAATGCACCCTCACCATGTAATAGGCGGTCACCAGAAGACCAATCGCCATGCCGCTCACGGCACCGGCCGGCGTCGCCCGCTTCCAGAAAACACCAAGAATCAGGGCTGGGAAGAAAGCGGCGCCGGCCAGTGAGAAGGCCCAGGCGACCATGAAGAGAATGGTGGCAGGCTTCTGCGAGGCCACACTGGCCGCCAGCACGGCAACCACCAGCAGCAGGGATTTCGAAACCACCAGCCGCCACTGCGTTGTCGCTTGTGGGCGAAAGATCTTGTAATAGACGTCATGCGACAGGGCCCCGGCTATCGTCAGCAACAGCCCATCGGCAGTGGACAGGGCGGCAGCCAGCGCACCGGCAGCCACCAGGCCGGAAATGACGTACGGCAGACCGGCGATTTCCGGGGTCGCGAGCAGGATCACATCCGGGTTGAGCGCCAATTCAGCGAGTTGCAGGATACCGTCGCCGTTGATGTCCTCGATCGACACCATGCCGTTCTTGCCCCATGAACTGACCCAGAGCGGTAGTTGCGCGATCGATGAGCCAATCAGACTCGAGTAAATCTCGTATTTGGCAAAAGCCGCATAAGCTGGCGCCGTCAGATACAGCGCGAGGATGAAAAACAGCGACCAGAAAACCGAGCGCCGCGCCTCGCGTACGCTGGGGGTGGTGTAGTAGCGCGTCAGCACGTGCGGCAGGGCAGCCGTGCCGATCATCAGACAGAAGACCAGGGTGAGGAAGTTCAGGCGCGCGGCGGCGTTTACCTCGTCGCCCTTGCCGGGATAGGGAGTCAGGTGGTGATCGGGTGGTGCCCCACGCAGCCCTGCCTGGCGCATCAGGCCGTCCCAGTAGCTGCGGGCATCTTCGCTGCTCTTCGGCAACTCCCGACGCTGCCGCTCGAGTGCGACCACCTCGCGCATTTGCGCATTGCTGCTCTTCAACTCATCGATCTGTACTGACAGGCTGCGGCGCTCCTCCTCGAGCGAAGCCGGAAGTGTCAGTATTCGTTCGTAGTAGCCGTCGGCACGCTCGCGAAAAAGGCGGCGCGCTTCGACCTCGGCGGGGTTCTCGAAGATCTTCTCCTCAAGAACCTGTACCTTCTGCAGCACCTGGCCATAGGTCAGCTGGGGCAGCGGAATGCCGGTCACCTGGTAGGAGAGAATGGTCACCGGAACCAAGTAGGCAACGATCAGGATGGCGTATTGCGCCACCTGTGTCCAGGTCACCGCGCGCATACCGCCAAGAAAGGAGCAGACGAGGATGCCGGCAAGGCCGACGTACACCCCGATCTCGAACTGCAGGCCAACAAAGCGGCTGGTAATCAGCCCGACGCCATAGATCTGCGCCACGACGTAAACAAAAGACGCCAGGACGGTTGCAAAGACCCCGACCAGTCGCGCCAGATTGCCGCCATAGCGGGCGGCGAGGAAGTCGGGGATCGTGTATTGCCCAAAACGACGCAGATAAGGCGCCAGCAACAGCGCAACCAGAACGTAACCGCCCGTCCAGCCCATGACGTAGGCCAGGCCCTGATAGCCCGACAGGTACAAGGTCCCGGCCAGCCCCATGAACGAGGCGGAGCTCATCCAGTCTGCACCGGTGGCCATGCCGTTGAATACTGCCGGTACCCGCCGGCCCGCCACGTAGTACTCGGTGACACTGGTGGTGCGTGCCAGCACACCGATAGTCGCGTAGAGCAGGATGGTCAGAAAGAGGAAAGAGTAGCCTATCCAGCGCGGCGGCATGCCGTAGCGCTCGAGCACGGCCAGCAGAAGGACGACAAGGAAGAAGGCGGCGGTGTAGGAAGCGTAATATTGACGCAACGGCGTGTCGTGATCAGCCATCGCCGGCCTAACCTTAACCTAGCCGCTCTGGTGCAGGTGGCGCCGCGCCTTTTCGAGCGCATGCAGACTGGCCGGCGTGTCGAAACCTTTGCGTGCCGCGTAGGCAATGGTGATCTGCAACAATTGAGCACTAGCGAAAGCATCCGACAGAGCATTGTGACGGTCGATGCTGTCGACGCCAAAGTGTGCAAGCCAGCCGTCCAGCCCGCCCTGCGCATCGTTGGCATCGCGAAAGAGATCGGGCAGAACCCACGCCAGATCGATCCACGGCAGGCCCAGCTTGATTCCCAAATGCTCTGCCAGCGCGTCGTCGATCATCCTGGCAACAAACGGGGCGTTATAGGCAACCAGAGGCGCCTTGCCGACAAACTGCAGGAAGTCGATCAACGGTTCGACCGACGGCCCGGCGACCGTCGGCTCCGGCGTCGGCTGCTCAGCCGGCGAAGGTGCAGAATCGACGCCCTGCTCGACATCTGCCAACAGCAGCTGAAAGGCATCATTGAAGTCAATCTGGCCATCGACCAGGGCCAGCGCGGCAATCGAACACAGGCGATCGCTGGTGACGTTGCTTCCGGTCGCTTCGACGTCCACCACCACGTAGCGACAGCGATAGTGCGAACGGCGCAGATCCGCCTCAGGCAAATGCTGCCAACCGGCGATCAGCTGCTGCTGCCTGGCTGTCAGTGCTTGGCCAGGGGCCTGCTGACCGGAGAAAATTCGCGAAAACCAGGTCATGGTCAGAGTTGGTAATCGAGTTTCAGGCGTGCCTGCAGCTTGCGTGCCTGCCGGAAGGCCTCTTTCAGGATACGTCGCTCGATCTCGTTCAGTTCCTCCGGTCGAATGAGATTGTCTCCGGCACGCCCGTGCTCCTGCTCGAAATGCTGGTGCCGCAGGCGCAAAAGCTGAATGAAGTTGAAACCCTCGAGACTCGCAGCCAGGTCATCCGAAGAAATATTCATCACCGCAGCCGCGCGCTTGAGACGTTGCACGGTGTTGGTCGCCTCGACATCATGTGCCAGCGCAAAAACCCGTGCTGCATCGGTAAACAGGCGGACACCATATTTCTTGAGATCGATGGTTCCCGGATGGTCTGGATCAGAACCGGTGACGAAGTCACGGATCCTGCCCAGCGGCGGCGACACGGCGAGCGCGTTTTGCGCCAGCATGCGCAGGAACAGTGGATTTCCACGCGTCTGCCTGAGCAATGAAAGGCGCAACCGGTGGGCGAGATTGAAGCGGCCGTAGAGCGGTCGAAAATCGAAGAAGATGGTCGCGTTGAGCAAAGCCTGCGGCTCCGGCGTGCGCACCCAACGCGCGAATCTTTCCTCCCACTCCTCGAGCGTCAGACACAGATCCGGGTTGCTGGCCATGATGTTCCCCTTGCACAACGGGAAACCACATTGGTCGAGATCGGCATTGACGTCACGCGCGAACTCAAGAAAACGCAGTTGCGTCAGCTCGCGATCCATGATGTCGGTACAGATATAAACGATCCCGTTATCCTGGTCGGTGGTGAAGGTCTGTTCGTCACGACCCTCCGAACCAAAAGACAGCCACGCCCAGTCGATTCCGTAGAGGTCATGCCGATCGAGATTCAGCTCGATGATGCGGCGGGTCACGGTGTCGTTCAGCGTCGAAATGAACTGGGTGATCTCCTGCGCGCCGACCCCCTCGGTGAGCATCGTCAGCGACAGCTGCCGAACATCCGCGCGAGCATGCTGCAGCACCTCGAGACTGCTCGCGGCATCGATCGCGTGCCGGATCTGTCGCAGGCCAGCCCCCTGCAGCTTGAACAGATCGCGCTCGGAAATCACGCCCTTCAGGCGACCACCCTCGTCCACCGCCAGCACATGGCGGATGCCGTGCATGGCCATCGCCAGTGCCGCATCGTGAGCGTTGGCGGCCATCGGCAAGGTCTGCAGCACAGGCGACATCACCGTCGAAATCGGCTGATCCAGCGAAGTGCCGGGCAAGACAATCCGCTTGAGCACGTCCGACAGGGTGAAGATGCCGACCGGCTGCTGCAGGTCATCGACAATCACCATCGAACCGAGGTGGCTGGCGGCCATCAACTCGACCACCTGGCGGATGGACGCTGCCAACCCCACCGCAACCGGCTCCCGCTTGACAATCGAGGCCAGCGGAGAATTCATCGTCCTCTGCTCGCCAGCGCGCTGGGCCAGTTGAAGCTGCAACTGCTGCTGCGACTGCTTGAGCAGATCGGCGATGTACTGCGTGCAGAAAAGGTTGAAGACCGTGCTCTTCTGGGTCAGGGTGAAGAAGTCACTGGCCGGCAATTCGTAGCAGAAGACGTCCTCGGCAGCCGTATAGGCACTGGATGTCGGCCGCTGCGCCATCAGCGCCGCGATGGCGAAGCACTGACCAGGACCCAGGTTGGTCGGCGAATGCTCACTGTGAGCAAGACCGGCGCCCGCCTTCACCCGCACCCTGCCACGCTGCATGATGTAAAGAGCACGCGCGACGCCCATCTCGCTCGACAGAATCAGGGCGCTCCTCGGGTAATGAGCAAGCCTGACATGCTCGGCGAGAAAGCGCAGCGCCTCGCCCTCCATTCGATCAAATGGTGGGTAAGCCTGCAGGAAGCGGATGCATGCCGAGACCAGTATCTCTGTCGCACTGTTGCTCATGCCTGCTCCTCGATCGGCACAAAAGAACAGGCCGGCACCTAGAGCGCCGGCCCGCTTGGTAGAGGCTCAGCCGCCAGTTCTGCTCGTGTCCGACTTTGCCGCCAAGCCAAAGTCAGACAGGGCGACACGCGGGGGGTCGCCGTGAGCAGCCCGCCGCTGCGGCCCGATGCTTCAGAACGCGCCGGACCGCGCGACCGCCTTTCGATCATCCACCCCGCAGCTGCTCCAGAATGGCTGGATTCTCAAGCGTCGAAACGTCCTGCGCGGCCGTTTCACCTCTGGCCAGGGAGCGCAGCAGACGACGCATGATCTTTCCGGAGCGGGTTTTTGGCAGGTTCTCGCCAAAACGCAGATCCTTCGGCTTGGCAATCGGGCCAATCTCCCGTCCGACATGATCCTGCAGTTCCTTGATCATCTTCTTCGCGGCTTCACCCGTCGGCCGCGGACCCTTCAGCACGACAAAGGCACAGATCGCCTCGCCGGTCAGATCATCCGGGCGACCGACCACTGCCGCTTCCGCCACCATCGGGTGCGAAACCAGGGCCGACTCGATTTCCATGGTCCCCATACGGTGACCGGAAACGTTCAGCACGTCGTCGATACGACCTGTGATCGTGAAATAGCCGGTGTTGATGTCCCGTATTGAACCATCGCCAGCGAGGTACAGCTTGCCAGCGAAATCGTCCGGGTAATACGATTTCTTGAACCGCTCCGGATCGCCCCAGATGTTGCGGATCATCGCAGGCCACGGCTTCTTGACGACCAGCAGGCCGCCCTTGCCCCAATCGAGCTCGGTGCCTGTTTCATCGACCACGGCCGCCTGGATGCCCGGGAAGGGCAAGGTGCATGAGCCCGGTACCAGCGGCGTAACGCCCGGCAGCGGGGTGATCATGTGGCCGCCGGTCTCGGTCTGCCAGAAGGTATCGACGATCGGGCAGCGACCGCCACCGACGCTGTCGTAATACCATTGCCAGGCCGCCGGGTTGATCGGCTCGCCAACCGTACCCAGCAGGCGCAGCGACGACAGGTCATACTTCGTCGGCCCAACCGACGGATTGGTGTCTGCGGCCTTGATCAGCGAGCGGATCGCCGTCGGCGCCGTGTAAAAGATGCTGACCTTGTGGTCCTGGATCATCTTCCAGAAGCGACCGGCATCCGGATAGGTCGGAATGCCCTCGAAAACCATCTCCGTTCCGCCACAGGCGAGTGGCCCATAGGTGATGTAGGTGTGGCCGGTGACCCAGCCGATGTCGGCAGTACACCAGAAAAGATCGTCAGGCTTCAGGTCAAAGGTCCACTTCATCGTCAGCACAGCGTGCAGCAGGTAACCGCCCGTCGAATGCTGGACGCCCTTCGGTTTGCCGGTCGAGCCCGAGGTGTACAGCAGGAACAAGGGATGCTCGGCTTCGACCCACTCCGGCTCGCAGACATCGGACTGACCGGCGATCACGTCGTGCCACCAGATGTCACGACCGGCGACCATGTTGCAGGCGCCACCGGTGCGCCGGAAAACGATCACATCCTTGACCGACTCGCAACCACCCAGCGCAATGCCCTCGTCGACCGCCGGCTTGAGCGGGATCTTCTTGCCACCGCGACATTGCTCGTCGGCGGTGATCACCGCCACGGCACCAGCATCGTTGACCCGGTCACGCACCGACTGCGCCGAGAAACCGCCAAAGACCACCGAGTGAATGGCGCCGATACGCGCACAGGCCTGCATTGCCACGATGCCCTCGACGCCCATCGACATGTAGATCAGTACCCGGTCACCCTTCTTGATGCCGCGCGACCGCAGGCCGTTGGCGAACTGGCTGACACGCGACAGCAGTTCCTTGTAGGTGATCCGCTTGACCTCGCCGTCATCGGCTTCGAAGACGATCGCCACCTTGTCGCCGAGACCGGCTTCGACGTTACGGTCGAGACAATTGTACGAAGCATTCAACTTGCCGTCGGCAAACCATTTGAAGAACGGAGCGTTGGACTCGTCAAGCACCTGCGTGAACGGCTGTTTCCAGGAAATGTGCTCGCGGGCAAGGCGACCCCAGTAACCCTCGTAATCCTTCTCAGCCTCGGCGCATAGCGCCTTGTAGGCATCCATGCCCGAAATCGTCGCCTGCTTGACAAACTCGGCGGAGGGCTCAAAAAAGTCTAGGGCCTCGTTCAGTGACATATCCCGTCTCCTGTTCAGTATTTGTGGAAGATTCAAGAAAGCGATGCAGCAAGTGGCGAAAAGAACCCGTTGTTTGCGAATTCCGCGTCGCCGAAGGTAAATGATACGCTTCAGGGATGGCCTGGTGTCACGCCAATCTCCTCCGATTAGACGCCGCCAATCTTACACACCACTTACGCCATGGCCTTGCCGCGCGACGGAAACAGGCCTTTTTTTGGTGCTAGAATCGCGCATCCGAATCGTCCGACGCCGAAGCCATGCCCTCACTGAAACCCACCGTAGACAAACTCGAGATGTTCATTTTCTGGAGCCGCTGGCTGCAGGCACCGCTCTACCTTGGCCTGATCATTGCCCAGGGGGCCTATGTCTATCTGTTCATGCTCGAGTTGTCGCATCTGGTCCACAACCTCTTTTTCAGCGCCACCCGCATCAACGAGACCGAAGTCATGCTCGTCGTTCTCGGCCTGATCGACGTGGTGATGATCGCCAACCTGCTGATCATGGTCATCATCGGCGGCTACGAGACCTTTGTTTCCCGCCTCGACCTTGACGGCCATCCCGACCAGCCCGAGTGGCTCTCGCATGTCAACGCCGGCGTGCTCAAGATCAAGCTGTCGACCGCAATCATCGGCATTTCTTCGATTCATCTCCTGAAGACCTTCATCAATGCTCAAAACATGAACCAGCATACGATCATGTGGCAGGTCATCATCCATGCCGTCTTCCTCCTCTCGGCACTGTCCATGGTCTGGGTCGACCGGGTGATGACCCAGACCCTGGCGCTGAGCCGGTCGACGCCTGCCGGCAAGCACTGAACTGATTCCCAGCGGGGGGACGCCCCCGCCACCCACCCGAGAGAGCCTGAAATGACCACTATCAAGCAGGAAGACTTCATCCAGAGCGTTGCCGACGCGTTCCAATACATCAGCTACTATCACCCACTCGACTACATCAAGGCGCTCGGCGCCGCCTACGAACGCGAACAGAGTCCGGCAGCCAAGGATGCCATCGCCCAGATTCTCACCAACAGCCGCATGTGTGCCGAAGGGCACCGCCCGATCTGCCAGGACACAGGCATTGCAGTCATCTTCCTCAAGGTCGGCATGGAGGTCCAATGGGACGCCAGCCTTTCAGTGCAGCAAATGTGCGACGAGGGCGTCCGCCGCGCCTACAACAATCCGGACAACAAGCTGCGCGCCTCGGTGCTGCTCGACCCCGCCGGCGCGCGCAAAAACTCGCGCGACAACACCCCCGCCGTCGTCCATTACGAGATCGTTCCCGGCCACCACCTGGAAGTCATCTGCGCCGCCAAGGGCGGCGGTTCGGAAAACAAGTCCAAGTTCTACGCCCTCAACCCGTCCGACTCGATCGTCGACTGGGTTCTCAAGACGGTGCCGACCATGGGCGCTGGCTGGTGTCCGCCGGGAATCCTTGGCATCGGCATTGGCGGCACGCCGGAGAAAGCCATGCTGCTGGCCAAGGAATCGCTGATGGCGCCGGTCGACATCCATGAATTGATCGCTCGCGGCCCGGGCAATCGAGTCGAGGAATTGCGCCTCGAGCTCTACGAAAAGGTCAACGCGCTCGGTATCGGCGCGCAGGGCCTGGGCGGCCTGACCACCGTCCTCGACGTCAAGATTCTCGACTACCCGACGCATGCCGCCAGTCTGCCGGTGGCCATGATCCCCAATTGTGCGGCAACCCGCCACGCACATTTCCACCTCGACGGCTCCGGACCGGCTGTCCTGACGCCACCGGACCTGAATGAATGGCCCAAGGTCAACTGGATGCCAAATACCGAGACCTCGACGCAAGTCAACCTCGACACGCTGACACCCGCTGAAGTCGCCGCATGGAAACCTGGCCAAACGCTTCTTCTCAACGGCAAGATGCTGACCGGGCGCGATGCGGCGCACAAACGGATCCAGGATATGCTGGCCAAAGGTGAGAAACTGCCCGTCGACTTCACCAACCGGGTGATCTATTACGTCGGACCGGTTGACCCCGTTCGTGACGAAGCCGTTGGCCCGGCTGGCCCAACGACTGCAACGCGAATGGACAAGTTCACCGAGATGATGCTGGCCGAAACCGGCCTCATCTCGATGGTGGGCAAGGCCGAGCGGGGACCGACCGCGATCGAGGCCATCAGAAAACACAAGTCGGCGTACCTGATGGCCGTCGGTGGCGCCGCCTATCTCGTCGCGAAAGCCATCCAGACAGCAAGGGTGGTTGGATTCGCCGATCTCGGCATGGAGGCAATTTACGAATTCGATGTCAAGAACATGCCCGTGACCGTGGCGGTGGATTCCAGCGGCACATCGGTGCATGACACCGGCCCGAAGGAATGGCAGGCCAGGATCGGCAAGATCCCGGTCGCGGTGGCCTGAGTTTCCGCGAGTGGCCAGGCGGGGATTTGGTTTTCGGCCAGCCTCGCCTTTGCTGGAGAAGGCACCCATGGCGATAGAGCGGCACGGCACGACGCAGCGCTACTCGGACATCTGCGCCTATGGCAACACCATCTACCTCGTCGAGACGCCGCAGACGCTTGACAGCAACGTCGCCACACAGACACACGAGGTACTGGCCGGCATCGATAAACTGCTGGAACGAGCGGGAAGCGACAGGACACGCCTGCTGATGGTCACCATCTACCTGCGCAATATCGACGACGCCATTGCCGTCAACGCGGTCTGGGACCGATGGATTCCATACGGGACAGCGCCGGTGCGGGTCTGCGTCGAAGCCAAACTGGCCCATCACGACTTCCTCATTGAAATCGCCGTCGTTGCTGCCCGCTAGAGGCGCCGGCGTCGCCGGCAACCGGAGAAGCGCGCCGCAGGGCATCTCCCCACAACCCGCGCCCGTGCCCGGCGGACAGCTCTGGCTGATGGCCCATCGCGGAGCGTTCCTCTGACTCGATGATTGGCGTTTTCGACAGCGGCCTCGGCGGCCTCTCGGTATTGGCAGCCATCGCCCGCGCGCTGCCCCGCGCCGACCTGGTTTACCTTGCCGACACCGCGCATCTGCCCTATGGTAACAAGGACGACGCCTACATCCGCAGCCGGGTGCTGCGGATCGGCAGGCACCTGGTTGACCAAGGCTGCCGCGTCATCGTCGTTGCCTGCAACACCGCCACCGCGGCAGCCGTGGCGGCCTTTCGCGAGACCTTTCCCGGCCTGGCAGTGGTCGGCGTCGAACCCGGCGTCAAGCCGGCCGCGGCGCTATCGCGCAGTGGCCGCATCGCCGTCCTGGCAACGGAATCGACGGCGCGCAGCGAGCGGCTGGCCGAGCTGATTCGGCGACACGCGGGATCGGTACAGGTGAGCGTCGAAGCCTGCCCCGGCTGGGCCACCAGAGTGGAGACGCTACGCCTCGATGAACCGGACTTTGTCGAAGAAGCCCGGCAACATCTGGCCCCCCTGCTCGCTGCCGGGGTGGACCAGATTGTGCTCGGTTGCACCCATTACGCCTTCCTCTGTCCAGTACTCGAAACGATCGTGGCCAACAAGGCGACGCTGGTAGACGTCGCCGATGCCGTCGCCCGCCAGTGCGTTCGCCTCGCCGGCACTGACGCCCATGGGCAGGGCCGACTGATACTTTTGGCAACCGCCCAGCCGGAACGACTGCAGGCCGCCCTGCCCGCCCTCGGCCTGAACTGGCTGAGCAGGCGCAGCAGCAGCACTGCGCGCCTGGTCGTCGCTTGAAGGATCGCGGCAGTTCCCCACCTGCCCGGGTCGCCGTCATCGGCGGTGGGCCGGCAGGCCTGATGGCGGCTGAAACGCTCAGCGCTGGCGGAGCGACGGTCGATCTTTACGATGCAATGCCCTCGGTCGGCCGCAAGTTGTTGATCGCCGGCAAGGGTGGTCTGAACCTCACGCACTCGGAACCGGCAGCCAAGTTTCGCTCCCGCTATGGCAGCCGGCAGGATCAACTGACGCCGCTACTCGACGCCTTTGGTCCAGCGGCCTTGCGCGAATGGGCGCGAGGCCTTGGCGTAGAAACCTTCGTCGGCAGCTCCGGACGCGTTTTCCCCACCGACATGAAAGCCACGCCGCTCCTGCGCGCCTGGCTGCAGCGCCTGCGCGCCGCCGGCGTCGTCTTCCACGTGCGCCACCGCTGGTGCGGCTGGACACGTTCCAGCACCGGCAGTACGCGGCTTGATTACGCGACACCCGATGGCGAACAGCAGCGCGAGGCAGCGGCGGTCGTCCTGGCGCTCGGTGGTGGCAGTTGGCCGAAGCTCGGTTCGGACGGACGCTGGTGCGCGCTCCTCGAACGGGCGGGCATACCCGTGACGCCGCTGCGTCCGGCCAATTGCGGCTTCGACGTCGGCTGGAGCCAGTACCTCAGCGAACGCTTCGCCGGCGCGCCAATCAAGCCTGTGGTCGCCACTTTCGTTGACTCGACTGGGGCCCTGCATCGTCGCCAGGGTGAATTCGTGCTGACGGCAAGCGGGCTGGAAGGTAGCCTGATTTACGCCCTGTCCGCCGTCTTGCGCGACGAGATCGCCAGTCGTGGATCGGCAACCCTGCACCTCGACCTGCTACCCGGGCACGACCTCGCCCGTGTCGTCAGCGAGCTGGCACGGCCACGCGGGGCGCGCTCGCTGAGCAGCCACCTGCAAAGCCGCCTGCAACTCAAGGGTGCCAAGGTCGCCTTGCTGCACGAATGCGTCGCGGCAAGCGACTTCGCCCACCCCGAGTCCCTTGGCGCGGCCATCAAGTCCTTGCCCGTTCGCCTGATCGCACCGCGACCGCTGGACGAGGCGATCAGCAGCGCCGGCGGCGTGTGCTTCGAAGCGCTGGACGAACGACTGATGCTGCGGCATCTCCCGGGCGTGTTCTGCGCCGGCGAAATGCTCGACTGGGAAGCGCCGACCGGCGGCTATCTCCTCAGCGCGTGTCTTGCCAGCGGCCGCGCGGCCGGCCTTGGCGTACTGGCGTGGCTCAACGATCAATACAGAAGCGCTGACACCCCGACCGATTCATCTCACGAGAGGCAGTCATGATTGCGCCAGACAACCGTCTCAGCAGAGCCACCGCATATGAGTACGTCTCCTGCTGCCTGGCCCTGCTGGGAATGCTGATGATCCTCAAGGTCCACCTGTTGCCGGCATTGATTGCCGGTCTGCTGGTGTACGAACTGGTGCACGTGCTGGCGCCGTTCTTCGCCCGACACCTGTCGAGTGCGCGCGCCCGGGGGCTGGCTGTGGGCCTGGTGGTACTACTGGTACTCGGCGCGGTAAGCGGGGCAGTGCTCGGGCTCATTGCCTTCATGAATAGCGAGGGAGGCAGTTTCGCTGCGCTGCTGGCGAAGATGGCTGAAATCATCGAAACCTCGCGCTCGACGCTGCCCGCATGGCTGGCCGACCTGCTGCCGCGAGACGGCAAAGCGATGCGTGAATCTGCCAGCCAATGGCTGCGAGAACACTCGGCCGAACTGCAGATGATCGGCAAGGAAACCGGCCACATACTCGCGCACGTGCTCATCGGCATGGTCATCGGTGGCATGGTCTCGCTGCGCGAGGCCAACCCCGACGAAAGCACCGGGCCGCTGGCGCTCGCTCTGGCCGACAGGATCTCGCGCCTTGGCGATGCCTTCCGCCGGATCGTGTTCGCCCAGGTAAGGATTTCGGCACTGAACACCCTGTTCAGTGCGCTCTATCTGGCCATCCTCCTGCCGCTGTTTGGCATTCACCTACCGCTGACCAAGACGATGATCGTCGTCACTTTCATCGCCGGCCTGCTGCCGGTAGTTGGCAACCTGATTTCCAACACGGTGATCTTCGTCGTCAGCCTGGCACACTCGCCAATGGTGGCCATCTCCTCGCTGACTTTCCTGATCTTGATTCACAAGCTCGAGTACTTCCTCAACGCACGCATCGTTGGCGCCCAGATCAGAGCCAAGGCCTGGGAGCTGCTGACCGCAATGCTGTTCATGGAGAGCACCTTCGGTCTTGCCGGACTGGTCGCCGCACCGATCTGCTATGCCTGGCTGAAGGATGAGCTTGCCAGCCGGCAACTGATCTGAAATCCCGGGCCGCACGGGCACAAGCTGACCGGCAACCGCCGGCGTCACCGTCGTAGCCCGCGTCAGCCGCGAGCGCGCTTGTCGAGAGCCTCCTCGATCACGGACGCCCAGGCGACAGCATCGCCGCGAGAAGAGCGTGCCTGGCGTATCAGAGCCAGATTGCGCGCCGTCGTTTCCGGCTCCCAGTTCTCACGAACCGCTGCCAGTGCGTTGGCAGCGGCCTCGGTGGCCGCCGACTCGTCCTTTTGCAGAACAGCCAGCTCGAGCAGCGTCGCGTGGTCCCAGTAATCGGGCGTACCCCTGGCCAGGCGACGCTTGACCGCGTAACTGACGACCGGCAGCAGTTCGAGCCGCCGCGGGTCGGGCGGGTTCTTCAGTTCCATCAGCGTCACCGCATTGATCCCCGGATAGGCGTCGCGCCAATCGGCCTCGAAACCCTGCAGGTAAGCCTCGATCGCCTTGCCAATCCAGCCGGCAGCGCCAAGCAGATCGTTGGCAGTGCGCGCTTCGTCCCAGCGATCCTTGTAAACGCGGCCAAGCAGACCATTGGTCTCGCTGCTCGGCCCGCGCTCCCTGATCAGCTCGCGCAGCAGTTGCTCAGCCTCGTCGCGACGTTTCAGACGGTTGAGGGCGAAGCCAAGTTGCTCCCGGACCATCACGCTGCGTGCCAGGGGCGCCGGCATCTGCAAGGCAAGATCAATCATTGCCTGCCAGTCGCTGAGTGCGCGATAGGAGAGAAACAGGTCGATGAGCACCCCGGATTCGAGATCCCCGATGTCGCCCAGGGTGCTCGCCACCTCGGCCAGCGCGTCACGACCAACGCGGCGGGCAGCCGCCAGGCGGTTGCGTGCCGCGATCGCATAATGGGCTCGATCACGGAAGACATCGGTCTTCAGCCGGGCAATGTCTGGCGGCGTGTAGCCATCGACCAGCTGGAAGACCGGGCTGTCCAGGTTCGCCTCCCCCTGCGTTCGCCGGGCCGCATCGAGCAGCTTGCGCAGGCCCTCGACGGCGATCGGCACGGCGGTCGGCCGGCCATCCGCGCCAAGCTGATACGGCAGCGCGCGCAGGAGCGCGACATCGAAGGGCATCGGGCCGGCGCAGAGCAGCACCGTGGTTGCCGGGCGAACACCATGCCGCAGGCCGAGTTCGTAGAAGACGTTGGCATTGGCACCGGTCAGATCGGCGACCGCGAAATCGCACAGGATCAGCCGCTCGAACATCGGCTTGTGGATCACACCACCGGTGACCTCCTCGTCGGCGCGCAGCGCCTCCATGCCCGCCGCTGCAATGGCCGGAGCAATCAGCTCCTGATAGACCGCGTCGAAGTCGATGGTGGCCCCCGAGGCAATGGTCTTCCTGCCGAAAGGCATCAATACGAAACACAAGGGTTGCATCAATCTTCTCCTCGACGACAGACGCCTTGCTTGGGAAGGCGCATTGACTGGGTCAGCCCGGCTGGCTGGCACTCACCGGACACCGCCGGTAAAAACCACCGCGCCGCTGCACGAGTATCGCTGGCCTTGAAAACCGAAGTCAAGCGGGCATTCTTCCTTGAGGGACTTCTACTTGCAACTGTGTTGCAAGTAGAAGTCCCCTGTGCTTAAATTGGCCGCCATGAAGACCGCCGCCACTATCGACCAGCCTGCCAATCCGGACATCATCTCCCTGCAGGTTGGCTGCACTGACGCACCCGTCCTGCCGGCGCGGTAAGGACGCGCGAATGCCGTTCGCCCGCGCAGCCTTCCTGGCAGTCCTGCTGCTGTTTGCCCAGTCGGCTGCGCTTCTCCATTCACTCGAACACCTGCAGCCTGCCGCCGATGAAGGGGGCGAACCGGTGTGCACCCTCTGCCTCGCCGTGCACGCGCTGGATGCACCCCTGCCCGCGCTTGCCAGGGCGTTGCCCGAGCCGTTTTCCCCTCTCGCGTCGCCGGCCGGGACAAGCCATGGCCGTTGTTCGCCGCAGAACCCGCGCGAATGCGCCCGCGCTCCTCCCGCCGCCTGACCGCCTGCCCCGAACAGTCCATCGCCCAGCCCCCGCCGGGTGAAGTGCAGTGCTCACTGGAGGAATCGTCATGCGTACCACACTTACCGCCGCCCTGGCTGCGGTGCTCTGCTTTGCCCCGTCGGCGGATGCTGCCAACGACGCCGCTCTGGCCGAGATCCGTGCCCAGGTCAAACAAATGAAGGAAAGCTACGAACAACGCATCGCAGCGCTCGAAAGCCGCCTTGCCGACGCCGAAAAGACCGCAGCAAAGGCCGAAGCCACCGCCGTGCAGGTGGCAACAGCACCGCCACCGGCTGCGCCAGCCGCCGCGATGAGTGCTTTCAACCCCGAGATATCGGTGATCCTGCAGGGCCAGTACAAGAACATGAAGGACATCCCGGAACGTGGAATCACCGGCTTCTGGCCGGCCAACGGGCACAGCCATGGCGATGACCACAGCGCCGAGCAGAGAGGATTCTCGATCGATCATAGCGAACTGGTGTTCACCGCCGGCATCGACCCCTACTGGCGCGGCAATCTGACGCTGGGTATTCAGGACAACGAAGTCGAGGTCGAAGAGGCCTGGTTCCAGTCGCTGGCAATCGGTCACGGCCTGGGCCTCAAGGGCGGTCGTTTCCGTTCGGGGATCGGCTACCTCAACGACAAACATCCGCACGCCTGGGATTTCGCCGATGCACCCCTGATGTATCAGGTGCTGTTTGGCAGCCATGCCAGCTACACCCAGGATGGCGCTCAGCTGAAATGGGTGGCACCAAGCAAGCTCTTCGTCGAGATCGGTCTTGAGGCTGGCCGCGGCTCCACTTACCCCGGAACGGACGAAAACGCGAACGGCGCCAACGCCGGCGCGGCCTACGTCAAGTTCGGCGGCGATGTCGGGGTGGCCAACAGCTGGCTCGCCGGCCTGTCGTATCTGCAGACCTCGGCGAAGGACCGCGAAGCGGAATTCGAGGACGTCAACGGCCTCGCGGCACAGGGCCTGTTCGATGGCACGACGAAGACCTGGATTGCCGACTTCGTCTGGAAGTGGGCGCCTGACGGCAACCCGAGCGATCGCAACTTCAAGCTGCAGGGCGAGTACTTCCGGCGAACGGAGAAGGGCGAGCTCGACTGCCTGGATGAAGAGGGCGTCGGCAACGCCTGCGATCCGGCGATGAGCGGCGCCACGGTCCTCAGCAACTATGACACGCGCCAGTCCGGATGGTATCTGCAGGGCGTCTATCAGTTCACGCCCAACTGGCGTGCCGGTCTGCGTTATGACCGGCTCGATTCCGGCAGGCGCGATTTCGGCGTCAACGCGAACAACCTGCTGGTCGCCGATTATCGCCCGCAGCGCGCTACGGTGATGGCCGACTACAGCTGGAGCGAGTTCGCACGCATGCGCCTGCAGTATGCGCAGGACCGGTCGATGCAGGGGGTGACCGACAACCAGGTGACCCTGCAATACATCATGAGCATGGGCAGCCATGGCGCCCACAAGTTCTAGGACCAGCGGCGCCGGTCGGCTGGCTCTTGCCGCCCAGCGCCACATTCGCCGCCAAGGAGTTATCGTGACACGTTTCTTTTCCCTCTTGATCCTGCTCGCAGTCTCGCTGCCGGCGCATGCCGCCTTCAACATCTTCGCCACTGTCCCGGAATGGGGAGCGCTGGCGCAGGAAGTCGGCGGCGACAAGGTCAGTGTTTACACAGCCACGCACGGCCTGCAGGATCCCCACCGAATCGAGGCCAAACCCTCGCTGATCGCCCGCGCGCGCACAGCGCAGCTGGTGGTGGCGACCGGCGCCGATCTCGAGATCGGCTGGTTACCGTTGGTCGTTCGCGAGTCGGGCAACGCCGCCATCCAGTTCGGCCGACCCGGCTACTTCGAAGCCGCACGTTTCGTCAGCATGCTGGAAATCCCCCCGGTGCTCGACCGGACTCTCGGCGACGTGCATGCCGCAGGCAACCCGCATATCCAGACCGATCCGCGCAATCTGCTCAAGGTCGGCGAGGCGTTGGCCCGACGCATGGTCGAGCTCGACCCGGCCAATGCCACCGCCTACGTCGCCAACTACCAGGCATTCGCCGAACGCCTGCGAACCGCGCTGGTCCGCTGGGAGAAACAAGCTGCGCCGCTGCGCGGCGTACCGGTGCTGGTTCAGCACAAGGCCTTTCCCTATTTGCAGAACTGGCTCGGCCTGAAGGAAACCGGCACGCTCGAACCAAAACCCGGGCTTGAACCGACCAGCTCGTGGCTGGCCGGGATCGTCGCCCAGCAGACCGCTCAGCCAGCCAGAATGGTCCTCCGCGCCGCCTACCAACATGCCGCGCCCTCACTCTGGATCGCCGAGCGAACGGGAATTCCGGTCGTCGTACTGCCGTTCACCATCGGCGGCACGCCCGAGGCGACCAACCTCTTCTCGCTCTACGACGACACCATCAACCGCCTCCTCAGGGCGCTGTAGCGTGCCGAAGCCACTGCTCGACATCGACGCGCTGACCGCCGGCTACACCCGGCCGGTGGTTGGCCCGCTCTCGTTTCGCCTCGCCCGCAGCGAGATCCTCGGCGTCGTCGGGCCCAATGCCTGCGGCAAGTCGACGCTGCTGGCTGCCCTGACCGGATCGGCAAGGATCTTCTCGGGCCAGATCGGCAAGGCGGCCGGCTTGCAGATCTCGCTGCAGCAGCAACAGCCGCCGGCGATCGATGGTCTCCCGATCAATGCCACCGACCTGCTGGCACTGACCGGCGCCAGTCCGGAGGAGCTGCCACCCTGGCTCTCGACACAGCTCGGCAAACGGCTCGACAGGCTCTCCGGAGGACAGCTCCAGTTTCTCTACCTCTGGTCCTGCCTGCTCGCAGCGGCTGACGTCGTCCTGCTCGACGAGCCGACCAACAACCTCGACCCCGAAGGCACGATCTTTCTCGAGCGGGTGCTGCAGCGGCGCGCCGACGCCGGCTGCGGCTTGCTCGTGGTCAGCCACGACCAACGCTTCATCAATGCCGTCTGCCACCGGAAGATCAGCCTCGGATGAACCCTGCCCTGCTACTCGACCCGCTCTTTGCCGGGCCTTTCCTGACCGGCTTGATGTTCGCCATGCTGCTGCCACTGCTCGGCTGCTACCTTCGCCTGCGCGGCGAGTGGCTGGCCGCCCTGGCCTTTGCCCAGACGGCGGCTGCCGGCTCGCTGCTGGCGATGCTCGCCGGCCTGCCGATGGTGTTCGGCGGGCTGGCTGCCGCCGGCCTGGCCGGCAGTCTCAAACACGCCTTCGATGGCTCGTCGCACACCACGCAGGGGGCCGCCTATGGCTTGCTGCTCCTGCTTGGCTGGGCAGCCTCGGTGCTCATGGTGAGCAATCTGCCGCTGGCGGAACGTATCGGGCAAGCCCTCTTCGACGGCCAGCTCTACTTCACCGACCAGTCCCACCTGATCTCGGCCGCCGCCCTTGCGCTCGCTTCCCTGTTCGTCATGCGACTGCTCTCGCAACGCCTGTTGCTGGCGCATTTCTTTCCCGACTTCCTGCGCGCACGCGGGCTGTCCGGGAGACGCGCGCAACTCGTCTTCGATCTGCTGGTCGCCGGCGCGCTGGCGCTGGCGACCATGAGCCTGGGCGTAATGGGTGCCTTCGCGCTGATCTTCGTGCCACCGCTGGTGGCCTTTGCCTGGGGTGGTGGCTGGCGTCAATGCCTGCTCCTTGCGACGGCGACCGGCGTCGCGATCTACGTCCTCGCATTCGCCCTGGCGCTCTCGCTCGACCAGCCTTTCAGTCCCCTGTGCGGCCTCCTGCTGGTTGCTTTTGCGGTGCTCAGTGGCGTGCTGCGGCGACTCTCGGCAGGTCGCTGACCTGCCCAGCCAGCAGGCGCAGCGCAGTCGGCGACGGCACGTGGCCAACTCCTTAGTCGTTGCCAATGCGCAGCACCTTGCGCCGATAAGCCCTCGCCGCCCGGTGCGCGATGGCCAGCAGGTCCACCGCATCGTCATAGGTCTTGAGTTCCATGCCGCGCAGCATGAAGGGCTGCTGCTGGTAGGGTTTGCGCGCCACCAGCGTGCAATCGACCGCCGCACCGCAAGCAGCGCCGGCCTCGATACAGGTGTTCAGATTGTTGCCGCTGACGTCGGCCAGCACCCACACCGCGTCGCGAATCAGGCTGATGATCGAGCTGTGCACGCTATCGCCGCCGACCTGCTCGCCGACCACGCAGCGCAGACCACTGCAGCGCTGGATCACCCGGCGCAGCAGGTGGTTGCGCGCGCGAGAGGCCTCGTCGAAATCGGTGGCCAGGAACACATGGCCGGCGCGTGGCCGGCTGCGGCAGCGCTCAAGGAACTCCTCCACCCCCTCGGCGAGGTCGGCGGCCAAAGCGGGATGTGCATTGACGCCGTCGGCGCCGGCCCGCAGGCGCACCGGCAGGTCGGCCGGGAGGTCAGCGCCGTCCTCGGCCACCACCAGCAGGGGCAGCCCGAGTTGCCCTGCCGTGCGGGCCTCGCGAATGAAGTACTTCAGCCGGTCGTTGTCGGCACTGCGCGGCCGGTTCGGAATGATGCAGACGACGCCGCCGCAACTGCGCATGATCGAGCGAATACGGTCGCCGCTGAAGCTCGGCCATTCGGGCGAGTCGCCAATCAGGCGCAGGTCGGGCGCCGCCAGGCGGGCCAGCACCTGGTCGGCCAGGGTCTGCTCGCGGCCGACCTGCCAGCTGCGACTGACATACACATCCAGCGGCCGCACCGCATCCAGGTCGGTGTCGTCACCGGCCATCGCATCCAGAACCTCGGCCCAGGCAGCCACGTCGTCCAGTCGACCGACCAGGTCGACCCATTTCGTAGACTCCAGAAAACGGGGCAGCTCACAGTCCTCGAGGCGCAGCGGGATGACCCGGAAGTCACGCGTCGCCTTGCGGTTACGTTCCACCGATGCCAGGTTCCATTCATCCTCGACCCAACCCGATTCGACCGAAGCGCGGGACATCACCACCAGCGCCGAGCGGCACTGGGCGATCGCCTGGCCGAGTTCGCTGGCAATCTTCGTACCGGCACCCAGATGCGTCGCGTCGTACCAGACCTTAAGCCCGGCGCGCTCCAGCCACGCGTGTATGCGGTCCACCACCGCCTTGTCGGCGTGGGCGTGACTCAGGAAAGTGTCGAAGGGACGTTCACGCAGCGGGATATCAGCCATGGAATCACCAAGCACAACAATTGCAGAACGGGGACTGCCGATGGACAGGCCAACGGCAGCATGGCAACGCCTGACCGGCCATCAGTCACGCCAGGTCAGGGCCGCTCAGCGCCGGCGCGAACCGCCACCGAGGATGGACCCCAGCACACCACGAATGATCTCGCGGCCGACCTGCGAGCCGATGGCCCGCGCAGCACTCTTGGCGGCCGTCTCGATCACCGAATCGCCGCCACGCGCCCGCCCGCTGCCGGAACCACCGCCGAACAGATCGCCGAGGCCCCCCAGCCAGCCGCCCCCCGTAGCCGTCGGCGCCGGCTCACCGCCAGGCGCGGGTGCGCCACCGTTCGGCTGAGCGGCGGCAGGTGAGCCCTTGAGTCTTTCGTAGGCCGACTCGCGATCGACGATGTTCTCGTAGTGCCCGTAGATCGCCGAGTTCCTGATCACCGCCTGGCGCTCCTCGGCCGTCTGCGGGCCGATGCGCGATGCCGGCGGCAGGATGAAGGCTCGCTCGACGACGCCTGGCCGACCCTGCTCGTCGAGGAAGGAAACCAGCGCCTCGCCGACGCCAAGCTCGGTGATCGCCGTCTCGGCATCGAACTTCGGATTGGCGCGCAAGGTCTGGGCGGCGGCCTTGACGGCCTTCTGGTCACGCGGCGTGAAGGCGCGCAGCGCGTGCTGGACGCGGTTGCCGAGCTGACCGAGAACGGTGTCGGGAATGTCGAGCGGGTTCTGGGTGACGAAATAGACGCCGACCCCCTTCGAACGGATCAGGCGCACCACCTGTTCGATCTTTTCCAGCAAGGCCGCCGGCGCTTCGTTGAACAGCAGGTGCGCTTCGTCGAAGAAGAACACCAGCTTGGGCTTGTCGAGGTCGCCGACTTCCGGCAACTGCTCGAACAGTTCGGAAAGCAGCCACAGCAGGAAGGTCGAGTAGAGACGCGGCGACCCCATCAACTTGTCGCCGGCGAGGATGTTGACCACGCCCTTGCCGTCGTCGGTCTGCATCAGGTCGGCGATGTCGAGCATCGGTTCGCCGAAGAACGCCTCGGCACCCTGCTCGCCGAGCGTCAGCAGGCCGCGCTGGATGGCGCCGATGGACGCGGCCGAGACGTTGCCGTATTCGTTGGTGAAGGTCTTGGCGTTCTCGCCGACATACTGGATCATCGCCCGCAAGTCCTTGAGATCGAGCAACAACAGGCCGTTGTCATCGGCGATCTTGAACACCAGTTGCAGCACGCCGGCCTGCGTGTCGTTGAGGTTGAGCAGGCGCGCCAGAAGTACCGGCCCCATGTCCGAAATCGTCGCGCGCACCGGGTGTCCCTGGGCGCCGAAAACGTCCCAGAAGGCCACCGGGCATTTCGCCGGCGCGAAATCCTTGACACCGAGCGTGGCCAGGCGTGCCTCCATCTTCGGCGTCAGGCTGCCGACGGACGCCAGACCCGACAGATCGCCTTTGACGTCGGCCATGAACACCGGCACACCGATCGTCGAAAAGCGCTCGGCAAGGAGTTGCAGGGTGATCGTCTTGCCGGTGCCAGTGGCGCCGGTGATCAGGCCGTGGCGATTGGCCAGCGCCGGCAACAGGGCGAGCTCTTTGTCTGCGTGTCTGGCGATGACAAGTGGTGCAACCATGATCGACTCCGGAAAGTGGTAACGGGAACGGACGAAATTGCGGGAAGTGCTAGAATGCGGGGCTCGATTATCGACCATTTGCGGGCCCATTTGTTGCCTTCGGCAAGGCCCGCACGTCACCAGCAATCACAAGAGGTCAGCATGGCAGGACATTCGAAGTGGGCCAACATCCAGCACCGCAAGGGTCGCCAGGACGAAAAGCGCAGCGCCTCCTTCTCCAAGATCGCCAAGGAGATCACGGTCTCCGCCAAGATGGGCGGCGGCGATGCGGCCTTCAATCCGCGCCTTCGCCTGGCCGTGGACAAGGCCAAGGGCGTCAACATGCCCAAGGACAAGATCGACAACGCGATCAAGAAGGGCACCGGCGAACTCGAAGGCGTCGACTACGTCGAAATCCGGTATGAAGGCTACGGCATCGGCGGCGCCGCGGTGATCGTCGATTGCCTGACCGACAACAAGACGCGTACCGTCGCCGACGTCCGCCACGCCTTCAACAAGTACGGCGGCAACCTCGGCACCGACGGCTGCGTCGCCTTTCAGTTCAAGCACTGCGGGCAATTGCTGTTCGCGCCGGGCACCGACGAAGGCGCGTTGATGGACGCGGCGATCGAAGCCGGCGCTGACGACGTGTTGACCAACGATGACGGATCGGTCGAAGTCATCACCGCGCCGAACGACTACATGGCGGTCAAGGACGCGCTCACCGCTGCCGGTTTCCAGGTCGAGTTCGGCGGCGTGACGATGAAGGCTGAAAACGAAACGCAGCTCGGCGGCGACGAGGCGCTGCGCATGCAGAAGCTGATCGACGCGCTGGAGGGCCTCGACGACGTGCAGGAGGTCTATACCAGCGTCGTCCTCGACGACTGACCCCGGGGCCGCCGGCGGCCGGCGAATGCTCCCCTACTGGCTGACCACAACTCCCGACTGGCAGGCCTGTTCGGGCCATAGCTTGTTGGCGACCATGCCGCAGGCCATCGAGCGGGCAAACACCTCGTAGCCCAGACGATTCAAGTGCAACCAGTCTTTCGGGCCGTGCAGGATGTGGCGCGCAGCCGCTGCCCGGAGATCCTGGCGGGTATCGATGAACGGCAGCCCTTGTGCGCGCGCTTCGGCGGCCACACGCGCGGCGACTTCGGTGCTGCGCGCCACCAGATCGGCCGCTGCGAAGCGTTCCTGCACGTACTGGCCCTCGCGCGGCAGGGAACTGAAGACACTGACCTGCTCAGCGCCGAGAGCGTACACCTCCATGACCGACGGGACAT
Source organism: Accumulibacter sp. (assembly GCA_017302455.1). GTDB lineage: Bacteria > Pseudomonadota > Gammaproteobacteria > Burkholderiales > Rhodocyclaceae > Accumulibacter > Accumulibacter phosphatis. Next base: position 116,762 of record JAFLDO010000004.1, on the reverse strand, counting down.
ACACCACCACCACCTGACTGGCCGGAAAAGCCTGCTTCAGGCGGGCCAGTGATTTCGCCATGGCCAGGAAGGCGATCTCGGTTTGCTGCCGGTCGAGTCCCATCCCCGGTGCCTGCAGGCCGCCGGGAATCATCGTCGAGACGCCGTCGATGACGACCTGATTGGTGTCCTTGCCCTGGGCCGCCATTTCCTCAGCCAGTTCGACTTCCGTTTCGACATCCTTGCCGGTGAGTTCGCGCTTGATGATCCTGAACACCGCCGTCATCAGCCAGCCACGATTGATCTGCGCGGAACCGTGCGGCCCAACATTGTTCGTGCGAATCTCCTTGCTGAAGAACCTGTCCCAGGCCGCGTCGTCGTGCACCGCAGCTTCCCCGTAGGCAGGGATGAAGCTGTCGCGCACCTGCAGGAAATTGTCCGAGAGATCGTTGCCGGCATAGAAGAAAGCCAGGATGAACCTCGGCGGCTGCAGGTCGCTGTCGATGACATCGTGGATGTAGCGGTATTTCGACAGCGGTTCGCGCACCCAGCCCTTGGCACTGCTGGCACCGCTCCTGCCGAAAGTGATGACGTCGTAGCCGGTCAATTGCTGCAGGACATGCGCCGAATGAAAGGGGTCGTTGCTGCGCGGATTGATCTGCAACAGCCAGTCGCCCTTGCCATGGGCATAGGAATCGCCGGCCAGGGCGACGTAGTTTACCGGCAGACGTTCGGCCTTCGAACTCTGGGCGAGTACGGCCAGACCGGACGGGAGGGCAAAATGAAACTTCACCGGGATGCGCGTGAGCAGCGTCTTCTCGATCACCACTTCGAGCACGAGCAGGGTGGCGAGGACGCTGGCAACGACCAGGAGGACGTTGAGCAGAGCGGTTTTCTTCATGGGCAACGGTCTCGTCAAAGTAGGGGCGGTCGCGCCGGCAGGCCGGTGGCCGAAAGTGCGGGCAGGCCGACGGCCCGGCGAGCTACGTGCGGCGACGGACAGAGCTGCGCCCGGCTGGTCGCGCCGGCGTCAATCCAGATCGAACTTGCCTTCGTAGCGCTCCTTCAGCGCCGGATCCTGGTCTTCCTTGCGCAGGAAGCAGTTGCCCACCGCCAGAGCCTCGATCTCGGTGCCCATGAAGCAGCGAAAGGCGTCATCGGGCGTACAGACGATCGGCTCACCGCGCACGTTGAAACTGGTGTTGACCACCACCGGACAGCCAGTCAGCGCCTTGAAGCGGCTGATCACCGCGTGGAAGCGTGGATTGGTCTCGCGGTGTACGGTCTGGATGCGCGCCGAGTAGTCCACGTGCGTGACGGCCGGAATCGACGAGCGCGGCACGTTGAGTTTGTCGATCCCGAAAAGTCGTTGCTGCTCGGGCGTCATCGCGATGCGATGCCGTTCGAGTACCTCCGCCACCAGCAGCATGTAGGGGCTGTCCTCGTCAATGGCGAACCATTCGCCGACGTCCTCGCGCAGCACGGCGGGCGCGAACGGCCGGAACGATTCGCGGTACTTGACCTTGAGGTTGAGCAGTTTCTGCATCGTCGGCGAGCGCGCGTCACCGAGGATCGAGCGTCCGCCGAGGGCGCGCGGGCCGAACTCCATGCGCCCCTGATGCCAGCCGAGTGCCTGGCCGTCAGCCAATGCACGCGCGCAGCGCTCGACGATCTCGTCATCACCGAGCACGTCGAACTTCGCGCCGAGCACCGTCAGGCGCCGCGCACTGTCTGCCGTGTCATGGCGCGGACCGAGGTAGGAGCCCTGCATCAGATCGCCGCCACCGGCGATCTGGCGCGGCTCACGCTTGTACATGTGCGCGGCGACGAGCGCAGCGCCCAGCGAACCGCCGGCATCGCCGGCCGCCGGTTGCAGCCACAGCCGTTCGAAACTGCCCTGCCGCAGGAGTTTTCCGTTGGCAACGCAATTGAGCGCCACACCACCCGCCAGGCACAGGTTCTTCTCACCGGTCTCGCGGGCGACCGAGCGTGCAAGCTTCAGCACCACCTCCTCGGTGACGGACTGCACCGACGCCGCGAGGTCCATCTCCTTCTGTCCGAGCAAGGCGTCCGCCTGACGCGGCGGGCCGCCAAACAGTTCCGCGAAACGGCGATTGGTCATCGTCAAGCCGGTGCAGTAGTCGAAGTAGTCGAGGTTGAGACGGAAGCTGCCATCGTCCTTGACGTCGATCAGGTGTTCGAGGATCAGCGCCGCGTACTTCGGCTCGCCATACGGCGCCAGGCCCATCACCTTGTACTCCCCGGAGTTGACCTTGAAGCCGGTGTAGTAGGTGAATGCCGAATAGAGCAAGCCGAGTGAGTGCGGGAAATGAATCTCGCGGATCACTTTCAGCTCGGTCCCCGAACCGATCGCCAGCGAGGTGGTCGTCCACTCGCCGACGCCATCCATGGTCAGTACCGCCGCCCTCTCGAACGGCGACGGAAAGAACGCGCTCGCCGCATGGCTGAGGTGATGCTCGGAAAAAAGCAGGCGGGGAGTCCAGTCCACACTCGCGTCGAGCTGCGACAACTCCTTGATCAGCATGCTCTTCTGAAACAGTTTCTCCTTCAGCCACAGCGGCAGCGCGTGCCGGAACGAGGTAAACCCGCGCGGCGCAAAAGCCAGGTAAGTCTCGAGCAGACGCTCGAACTTGAGAAAGGGCTTGTCGTAGAAGGCCACGAAATCGATTTCGTGCGCACGCAGCCCGGCAAGCGCGATGCACTCGCGTGCCGCATTGAGCGGAAAAGCCGGGTCATGCTTGATCCGGGTGAAGCGCTCTTCCTGCGCAGCGGCGACGATGCGCCCGTCGACGACGACGGCCGCCGCCGCGTCATGGTAGTAGGCGGACAGGCCGAGAACACGCATGTCTAGAACAGCGTGTAGATGAACGGTGCAATGACCGACCCCTGCGCGAGGACCAGCAGCCCGCCGAGGAGAACCATGACGATGATGATCGGCAACATCCAGAACTTCTTGCGCACCTTGAGGAACTGCCACAACTCGCCCATGAATCCCATGTTGCTTCCTGTCAGAACTGGTTCGGCAGACCGTCGGGATCGGGCCCGGGCGGATCGCGGTCCTGCCAGTAGGTTGGCGACTCGGGTTCGAATCGCCGCTGCATCACGTCACGCCCGGCCAAGCGCATGCCCCAGGCAATCGGCGTGAAGATGCCAAAGAAAATGAGGCCGAGCACCAGCGGCGAAACGATGCGGTTAAGCAGTTCCGCCAGCTTCATCCAGGCGCGGTTGAACGGCGCCAACCAGTCCGGGACCGTCAGCGTGACCAGCAGGGTCAGCGCGGCGGCAGCGAAGAACCAGCCATGCCCCGCCAGGTGAGTCCACCACAGATAGCCGCCCGCCAACGCGAACACCACGGTGAACAGGAGGCCGAACGAACGATTGGTGGGAAGCGATGCAACGGGCATTGGGGCGACTGGCAGGAGGTCGAACAGCAGGGGGCGAGTATCCCTGCCGTGCCCCCTCGCTGTCAACCCAAGCGCCGATGCGCCAGGAGCAGCCGGCGTCAAGCCGGGTGAGAACGCGCTTTCGCGCTGCTCAGCCGACGCTGGCCGGCCCGCCGGCCTCTGCCGATTCCGGCGCGTCGGCGGTACTTTCGGAAGCGCCGCCCTCTGGCAGGCTCTTCGCCGCGGCATCGCGCTGCCGCTTTTCTTCCTGCTTTCTCTTCTTCTCGAGTTCCCTCTGACGTTTTTCGAACTGATAGTTGGGTTTTGCCAAGGCGTGTCCTCTCATTGCCGCGACAGCGGCTACACCGGTTGGAATTCGGGAAGGGTCGCCTCACTTCGCCAGACGGTCATGGCTCAGTGAGGCGACCGAGTGAATCAGTAGCGGCCGCCCCCTGCGCGACCGCCGCCACCGCCAGTACCGCCACGACGGCTCCCAGCGAAACCGCCACCGCCGCGACTTTCGAGGGGACGTGCTTCATTGACGGTCAGATTGCGACCAGCGACGCTAGCGCCGGCGAGTGCCGCGATGGCGGCCTGCGCCTCCTGATCGGAGCCCATCTCAACAAAACCGAAACCCTTCGAGCGGCCGGTTTCACGGTCGGTGATCACCTGCGCAGAGGCAACGGTGCCGTGGGCGGCGAACAAGGCGGTGAGTTCGCCCTGATCAACGGTATAGCTCAGGTTACCGACATAAAGCTTCTTGCCCAATTTGAGTGCTCCACTTCGTTAGGAAACAGACAGGCGCTGCGTCTCTCAGAATAACAACGCCAGGGGCCGGCGTCGAATGGTTTCTCGCCATCGTCCCTTGCGCAACGGGAATCTCCTCCTGCCGCCAGGCGGGTCCATCGGCGTCCACCCGATCGGCTTGACCCGACCCGGCAAGCGGCGGAAAGTGCTCTGCGTGCGTCATGGATTGATATAGTATAGATAATATCGCTCGAACGGTTCCGGATAGTCGCCCAGCCAGGGCGCAGGTGTCGCCGCAAGGTGGTTCGCCTGCCTGCAGCCGACTGGCGAACCGCCGATCACCGCTGAGCGGGTCATCCCGACAATGGGATCGTTCGTACCTGGAGTCCCGAGATGGTGTTCTGGCTCGTTGTCCTGCACCAGCGTGCCGCGCAGCCGCAGAACCGGCTGACGGGTCGCCAACCACCCGCAGCCAGTCGAGGTAACGATGCCCGCTGATGAATCTCTCGACGTCTTCGTCAGCTACGCTCATGCCGACAACGGCGTCGCCCTCGGCACCTCCAGCCCGGTCGGCTGGGTCACCGCTCTGGCGGCCAACCTCAATGAAGGCCCGAACGTCTTCCGCAAACGCATCTTCATCGATCACGCGCTCAAGCCGGGCGACGAGTTCGACAGCGACTTGCTGGCCAAGGTCGAGCGGAGCCGCTTGCTGCTCGTCCTGCTGTCGCAGAACTATGTCGATTCGAGCTGGTGCGGTAGGGAGATCGAACACTTTGTGCGCACCCATTCGGGCGACCCCGAGAAGCCGGCCGACGTCTTCGTGGTGGAGATTTTTCCCTTCGAGTCGCTGACTGCCGTTCCACCGATCATCCACGCGCTGCGCAAGCGGCTGATCCATGCCAAGTTCTGGTACCAGCCGGCCACTGCGGCATCGCCTGTGCTGTCGGGCTACCCGAGCCCGAAGGACAGCGGCCAGGAAGTCGCGGCTCACTACTGGAGCGTCCTCAACGAGCTGCGCATGGCCATCGACAGCCGGCTGCGCGCCCTGCGGACGACTGTACTGCCCGCATCGCCGGCAGCCGATACGCGCCGACCTGATGCCGACGGCTCAGCAAGAGCCGCTGTGGCACCGCTGGGAACCGTTCTCCTGGCGGATACCACCGACGATCTCGAACTGCAACGCGTAGCCGTCAGGCTGGCGCTGGAACCCGAAGGCATCGTCGTGCTCCCTGATGGCGACTATGTCGGCTTCACGCCCCTCGAGTTCGATACCGCACTGGCCGCAGACATCGCGCGCAGCGGACTGTTCGTGCAACTGCTCTCGCCCACCGCCGGCCGCAAGGGCAAGGGCTTTGCGGCACCGCTGCCGCAACTGCAGTTTCAACGCGCCCAGGAGGCGCGCCTGCCCATCATGCAGTGGTGCGAGCGCCTCCCCGACAAGGACCAGATTGGCGACCCGGCGCACGCCGGTCTGTTCGACACCGAGTTCCTTCGCGTCACTCACCTCGCGGCCTTCAAGGCGGAGATCATCGAACGGCTGCGCGCCGAGCGGGCCCGCCGCGAGCGCGTGGCGGCCACCGCGCAGATGCTGCCGACGGCGGCCCGCACCCACCGGAAGCTCGTCTTCCTCGACGATCTGGCGAGCCTGCCGGTCGTCAGTGGCCGCCTGCGCACGATCATCCGCGAACAGCAGTTCGACGTCCGCGGCCTGCCGCCGAGCGCGCCTCTGGGCAACGACGGGATCGACGTCAAGGAACTGTTGCGGCCGTGCCGCGCCGGTATCACCATCTACGCCGACCGCAGCAAGTACGCGACCGCCTACAACCGACTGGTCTACTTTCTCAACCAGGTAGCCGAGAACAGTCTCGAGGTCGAGCGCTGGGGCGTGTACCTCGAACAGGGCACCGTGGCCAGCGAGTTCGGTATCGAATCGGACGATGTCGTCGCCGTCGACGAAGACGGCCTCGGCGAGTTTCTGCGCGGACTGTAGGCGATGAAGCGCATCACGCTCACCCTGCCCGCCCCTTACGTCGGCCTGCGGCCCTTCACCGAGGACGAGTCGCTGCTCTTCTTCGGCCGCGAATCGCATGTACGGGATCTGCTCGCCAGTCTCGAGCGGGAACAGCGTTTTACCGCGGTGCTCGGCGCCTCCGGCACGGGCAAGTCGTCGCTGGTGCGCGCCGGCCTCATTCCGGCCCTGCACCGGGGCGCACTGCACCCGCGCGGCGGCGGCGAGGTGACGCCGCCAGTCGCCTGGAACGTCTGCATCTTCCAGCCCGGCGATGCGCCTCTCGCCAACCTCGCGCGAGCGCTCACCGAAGATCCCCGCTGGGCCGACAACGCCGACCGCGCCGCCGCCGTCTCGTCGCTCGCGGCGGTCCTCGGCACCAGCCCGCTGGCGCTCAGCGACCTGTACCGCCAGAAGGCGGAGCATTTCGTCGGTGAGTCGCTGCTGCTGGTGGTCGACCAGTTCGAGGAGATTTTCCGCTACCGCCAGAAGAACCCCGACGAAGCGGACAGCCTGATCACCCTGCTGCTGCGCTCGGCCAGGGAAGCGTTGCCGATCTACATCGTGATCACCATGCGCTCGGACTTTCTCGGCCACTGTGTTGCCTTCCATGGCTTGCCGGAGGCGATCAACAGCGGCCTCTACCTGACGCCACGCCTCGGCCCGGAGCAGATCAGGTCGGTGATCGTGTCGCCGCTCGCCCTGGTCGGCGGCAGCATCGACCCAGTACTCGCCAACCGCATGGTCAACGCACTCGGCGGTGACGACGAACTGCCGATTCTCGAACACGCGCTGTTGCGCATGTGGCAGCGCGCGCGCGCGCTGGGACGCCGCGAGATCGACGCCGGCGACTTCGAGACGATCTGCGCTCCGCGCCACGCCGATGGCGTCGCGACGGCAAGCGGTCCGCTGCTCTCGCACGCCATCGACAACCACGCCTGGGACATCTATGGCGCGCTGACTGCCGAGCAGAGCGCGGTCGCTCGCCAGTTCTTTCTGGCCCTCGTCGAGCGGCGCGAAGGGCGCGAGGTGCGCCGTCCGCAGACGATGCGTGAGCTGCAGCAGCAGGTGCCGGAGTCGCAGTACGCTGCCCTGCGCGCGGTCATCGACGCCTTCCGTGCCGAGGACGCGGGCTTCGTCCTGCCGCGCGGCAGCGGCAACATCGGCGACGACGATCTGATCGATATCAGCCACGAGAGCCTGTTTCGCCAGTGGCAACTCTTCCGCCAGTGGCTCGCCGAGGAAGACCGCGACCTCGCCGAACTGCGCGAGTGGCGGCAGCGTGCGGCCCGCCGTCAAAGCGAGGGCGGCGGCTGGCTCGACGCGAACGACTGCGAGCGGGCGCAGCGCTGGCGGGCGCGCCTGCAGGAGCGCGTGCATCCGCCGGGTTGGGCCGCGCGCTACGAAGGTGCTGGGGCCTATGCGCTGGTCGACGACTACATCCAGTCGAGCCGGGACAAGCTCAGGGAAGAGCAGGAGCACGACGCTGCCCTGCGACACCAGGCCGAGCAGGAGCGAACCGCCCGCCTCGAAGCCGAGGCGCAGTTGCAGCGGGCGGCGGCACAACGCGCCGAAGCGGAACGTCAGCGCGCCGAACGCGAGCGGCAGCAAGCTCTGGCCTTCAACGTCGTCCTGCGTCGCCGCAGTCGCGTGGCGATCGCTGTCGGACTGGTGGCCGTGACCCTGGGAGTTGTCGCCGTCTGGTCCTGGCGGCAGGCCGAACGCGCCAAGGTAGAAGCCGAAGCGATGGCCTGCGCGGCTCTTGCGGGCGAGTTGGCGACCACCGCCGAGAGTCTCGCCAGGGAGCATCCGGACCAGAGCGTCCTGGTCGCCCTGGCGGCGCGGCAGGTGGCTGCCAACGGCAAGGCCGACGCGCTCCTGCGTGCGGCCGGCTACGCCTTTCCCTACTCGACCGTGCTGCGCGGGCACGCCAACAAGGTCTGGGTCGCGCAGTTCTCCGCCGACGGAAAAACGGCCATCACCGCCAGCGAAGACCACACTGCGCGACTGTGGGATGTCGCCAGCGGCCGTGAGCTGCAGGTTCTGGTCGGCCATACGGCCCCGGTCGGGAGCGCGGCGTTTAGCCCCGATGGGCAGACGGTGATCACAGCCGCGGAAGACCGTACTGCCAGGCTGTGGGACGTCGCCAGCGGCCGCGAACTGCACGTCCTGCGTGGGCACGAAGGCCCGGTCTGGAGCGCCCAGTTCGCCGCCGATAGCAAGACGGCGCTCACCGCCGGCGACGACCGAACCGCGCGGCTGTGGGACGTGGACAGCGGCCGCGAGTTGCACGTGCTGCGCGGACATGCGGGGCCGGTCTGGAGTGCGCAGTTCTCCGCCGATGGCCAGTTCGCGCTTACCGCCAGTGACGACGGGACCGCGCGCCTGTGGAACGTCGCCAGCGCGCGCGAGTTGCAGGTTCTCCGCGGGCATCAGGGGGCGGTGTGGGCCGCTCAATTCTCCGCTGACGGCCAGCGGGCGGTCACCGCCAGTTACGACCGGACGGCGCGCCTCTGGGACGTCGCCAGCGGCCGGGAACTGCACGTTCTGCGCGGGCACGAAGGCTCGGTGCGTGCCGCGCGCTTCTCTGCTGACGGCCAGTTCATCCTCACCGCCAGCCGGGACAAGACAGCCCGGATCTGGGACGCCACCCACGGCCGCCAACTGCACGTTCTGCGCGGGCATGAGGGCCCGGTGTGGGGCGTGCAGTTGTCCGCCGACGGCGGAACGGTGCTGACGGCCAGCGGCGACAAGACGGCGCGGCTGTGGGAGATGACCAGTGGCCAGGAAGTGCGCAATCTGCGCGGGCATGAGGGCGCGGTCTGGAGTGCGCAGTTCTCGGGCGACGGCAAGACGGTCCTCACCGCCAGCGGCGACCATACCGCGCGGCTGTGGGAAGCCTCGGGCAACCGCCAACTGGGCGTCTTGCTTGGGCACGCAGGCGCGGTTTCGCTGGCGCAGTTCTCAGCCGATGGCAGGACGCTGCTCACTGCCAGCGACGACGGCAGCGCACGTCTGTGGGAGGTGGCCAGCGGCCGCGAACTACGGGTTCTGCACGGACATGAGGCGCCGGTCGTCGGTGCGCAGTTTTCCGCCGATGGTCAGCGAGTGCTGACCACCAGTCTGGACGAGACGGCGCGTCTCTGGGATGTGGTCAGCGGGCACGAGTTGCGCGTCTTGCGTGGTCACCATGGCGCGGTCCTCAGCGGGCAGTTTACGCGCGATGGAATGACGGTGCTGACCACCGGCAAGGACCAGACCGTACGGCTCTGGGAGGCAGCCAGCGGCCGTGAGCTGCGGACCCTGAAGGGGCATGAAGCCCCGGTAGTCAGCGTGCAGCTTGCGGCGGACGGGGCCACGCTGCTCACCGCCAGTTCCGACAGAACCGCACGCCTTTGGGAGATGAGCAGCGGCCGCGAGTTGCAGGTTCTGCGCGGGCATGAGGCACCCGTCATCAGCGCCGAGTTTTCCGCCGATGGCAAGCGGGTGCTCACGGCCAGCTGGGACGCCACCGCCCGCCTGTGGGACGCGACCAGCGGCGGCGCGCTGCACGTCCTGCGCGGGCATGAGGAAGCCCTGCGCAGCGCACGCTTCTCCCCCGACGGCCGCACGGTCCTCACCGCCAGCCTCGACGAGACCGCGCGCCTGTGGGAGGTGGCCAGCGGCCGCGAACTGCATGTCCTGCGCGGGCACGAGGACTCGGTCGAGAGCGCGCAGTTTTCCCCCGACGGCAAGAGCGTACTGACCGCCAGCGGCGATATGACCGCACGCCTCTGGGACGCGACCAGCGGCGGCGAGCTGCCGGTGCTGCGCGGGCATTCGGGGGGAGTGTGGAGCGCGCAGTTTTCCGCCGACGGCAAGACGGCAGTCACCACCAGCAAGGACCAGACGGTTCGCCTGTGGTATTGCGCCGAGTGTCGCCCGATCGAGGAAATTGCCAGCGAGGTGGCGAAGCGCGTGCGCCGTGGCCTGACCGACGAGGAACGGCGCCGCTTCGGGGTGCACAGCTGCCCGCGATCGGGGAGCTGATTCTGCCGCCCGCGCCCGCTCGGCGATTGCCCGTTCACGCGCCACACCTCGCCGTGACATAATTCCTGGCGCGCCCTGCGCAGTGCTCCGGGCACGCCGGTCTACGACCGCGTCAATTCCGGAAGGGAGCGATTCGTCCGGCTGCCGCAGTTCCTCCCTCGGGAGGCCGCAAGCGGACGGGTCGTCCGAAAAATCCGAAAATCCGAGAACTCGCACCAGGAGTACCGGGATGCTGATCTGGTTCGTCGTCGTCTACCTGCTCGTTTCGATCGCCATCGGCCTCTACGCGGCAACGCGCGTACACAACGCCAAGGACTTCGCGGTGGCCGGCCGCAGCCTGCCGCTGCCGGTAGTCACGGCGACCGTGTTCGCCACCTGGTTCGGCGCCGAGGCGGTTTTCGGGGTGTCGGCGACCTTCGTCAAGGACGGCCTGCGTGGTGTCGTCGCCGACCCTTTCGGCGCCAGCCTGTGCCTGATCATTGCCGGCGTCTTCTACGGCACCAGACTGTATCGGCTCAATGTCCTGACCCTCGGCGATTTCTTCCGCATGCGCTACAACCGGACCGTCGAGGTGCTCACCACGGTGTGCATCGTCGCCTCTTACCTCGGCTGGGTTTCGGCGCAGATCAAGGCGCTGGGGCTGGTCTTCAACGTCGTCACCGCCGGCGCCATCCCGACCCAGGCAGGCATGATCCTCGGGGCGCTGATCGTGCTGACCTATACCAGCTTTGGCGGCATGCTGTCGGTGGCCATCCTCGACTTCGTGCAAATGGGCGTGGTGATGGGCGGCATGCTCTACATCGGCTACCTGGTTTCGGGAATGACGGGCGGCGTCGAGGTGGTCGTCAGTCAGGCAGCGGCAGCCGGCAAGCTCGATTTCTTTCCTGCCGGCAGCGCCGCCGAATGGCTGACCTTCCTTGGCGCCTGGATCACGATGATGCTCGGCTCGGTGCCGCAGCAGGATGTCTTCCAGCGCGTGACCTCGGCGAGAAGCGCGAAAATCGCCATCGGCGCGTCGGTCCTCGGTGGCTCGCTCTACTTCTGCTTCACCTTCGTGCCGATGTTCATTGCCTACTCGGCAACGCTGATCGCACCCGAGCAGTTCAATGCCCTGATCGAAACCGATTCGCAACTCGTCCTGCCGACGCTGGTTCTCGAGCACACGCCGGTATTCGCGCAGGCGATCTTCTTCGGTGCCGTCCTCTCGGCGATCATGAGCTGCTCCTCAGCGACCTTGCTGGCGCCGTCGGTGGCCTTTTCGGAAAATATCGTCCGCGGCTTCTTCCCGGATGCCGGCGACCATGCCTTCCTGCGGATGATGCGCGTGACGCTGGTCTGTTTCACCGCCATCGTCCTCGGCTTCGCCCTCAACTCGGAAGCGTCGATCTTCAAGATGGTCGAGAATGCCTACAAGGTCACCCTCGCCGGTGCCTTCGTGCCGCTCTTTTTCGGTGCCTACTGGCGGCGCGCAACGACGCAGGGAGCACTTGCCGCCATCCTCGGCGGTCTCTCGTCGTGGCTGTTGATCGAGGCGCTCATTGCCGAGCCACTGGTGCCCCCGCAGCTGATCGGCCTGGGCGTCAGTCTGGTCGGCATGATTGCCGGCTCGCTGCTGCCACAAAAGGTCGGCCGGCCGACGCCCGGCATCGAAGCGCATGCGGCGATCCACCACCGCGCCGCCGCCCAGACTCACCACGCCGAACCCCTGCATCAACATCGTCGCAGGCCGACTGGCGAATGAGCATCGGCGCCACTCAAGGCGGCGTCATGGTCGCCGGCAGCGATAGAATGGCCGCTTTCCTTCGCTCGGCGGTCATTTGATGGAGCAATCACCACCCACTCCGACCGCCTTCACCGACCCCTCGACACCGCCGCAGCCGCTGCCGCTGCCGCTGCCCCGGCCAACGCGGCTGCCCCTCTATCTGGCCCTCGCCTACCTGGTCCTGATCTCCTACGCGAGCCTCTACCCATTCGCCAACTGGCGCGATCTCGGCCTCTCGCCGCTGGCCTTTCTCGACGCCGGCTGGCCTCGCTACTGGACCGTCTTCGACCTGTCGGTCAATGTCGCAGTCTACGTGCCGCTGGGCTTTCTGCTGGTCCTGGCGCTACGCCACCTGCCCTGGCGCTGGACACCGGCAATCGCTGCCCTGCTGATTGGCAGCCTGCTCAGCCTGGCGCTCGAATGCGTGCAGAACTGGCTGCCCTCACGCGTGCCGTCGAACGTCGATCTGGCCTGCAACACCCTGGGAACCGCGATCGGCGCCGTCGTCGGCGCCTGGAACGGCAAGCGCATCTTCCGGCGCATCGGCCAGTTCCAGCAGCAGCTGCTGGCGCCGATTCCCGACGCCGAGCTCGGGCTGGTCCTCATCGGCCTCTGGCTGATGAGCCAGCTGTCGCCGGAAACCCTGCTCTTCGGCACCGGCGACCTGCGCGGCGTGCTCGGCCTGCCGCCGGCGGTACCCTATGCGGCGCCGGCGTTCTTCGCCCTGGAAACCGGTGTCATCGCCTGCAATACCTTGGTGATTGGGCTTTTTGCCCGCACGCTGCTCGCCGAACGGACGCATCCGCATCTGATTCTGGTCGCCTTCCTGGTGCTGGCCCTGGCGATCAGGACACTCGCTGCGGCGGTACTGATCGCGCCGCACGAGGCACTCGCCTGGCTGACTCCCGGTGCCCAGCTTGGCCTGCTGATCGGTGGCGTCCTGCTCGCACTGATGTTGATGCTGCCGGCGCCGATGCGCGTGGCGCTGGCGGGTGTTGCGCTGATGGCCGGCACGGCGCTGGTCAACCTGACGCCCGCCAACCCCTACTCGGAAGCGGCACTGGCGACCTGGCGTCAAGGCCATTTCCTGAACTTCAACGGCCTGACGCGCTGGGTGGCCAGCCTGTGGCCGTTTGTCGCCCTGCCCTACCTGACGGCACTCGGACGACGTCTCTAGCAATGCTCAGCGTGTAGACGGCTGGCGACGCGTTCGCATCTGCGCGTCCCAGGCCGCCAAAGGCGGCGCGCGGCGCGCCAGGTCGGCCGCCTGCCGTCCTTCGATGCGCTCGAGGAGTACGGCGTCCGCCGCCCCGACGATATCCGGGACGACCGTCTGCAGGCGCACGACCAGATCACCTTTGTGACGCCCCTGCCTGTCGGGAAAGCCCAGTCCGGACAAGCGATACTCGAACGGGCGCCCGGGGTCGGAAGAAAGCTCGAGCAAGGCCGTGCCATTCAGGGTCGGCACCTCGACCTGACCGCCGCAGAGCAGGCGGAAGACGCTTACCGGCACCTCGCAGACGAGGTCGCGCCCGTGCAGGACGAAGAGCGAGTGCTCGGCCAGACTGATCTCGAGGTACAGGTCTCCGGCGGCCGGGGTCTCCCGGCCCGACGTCGCGCTCACCGGTGCTTGCCGGGCAAGCCGCAGGCGTTCGCCGTCGACCAGACCGGCAGGCACGGTCACCGTCAGCTTGCGGGTTTCCTGGCGGTAGCCGCTGCCCGCGCAATCGGCACAATCGGTCTCGCGCAGGTAGCCGCGCCCGGCACAGCTGGTACAGCGGCTGGTGCCGCCCCGGCCACGTGACACCCGGCCGCAGCCACTGCAGCGCGGACAGGGCACCAGGTGATCGTGCTGCAGCTTGCCGCTGCCGCAACAGCGCCGGCAGCCGACGCTGTCCACCAGTTCGATGTCCTTGCGACATCCCAGCGCCGCCTCCTCAAGGGTAAGTTCCAGCGGCAGTACGCAGTCATCGCCGACGGTTCCCGCCGGCTCTCCGGCGTCAGTCATCGTCGTCTGTGCCTGCTGCCATTCGGCCATTCGCTGCGGATCGAGGAACAACTCGTAGGCGGCATGCACCCGCCGGAACTCGGCCTCGGCGGCCACCGACGAATTACGGTCCGGATGCCACTGCATGGCCAGGCGACGATACGCCCGCTTGACTTCATCGAGCGATGCCTCGCGGCGCACGCCAAGAACGGTGAAGGGATCGTCGCAACTACTCATGGGATTGTCACTGTGAGAGCCAGCGCGGCTCGGCGCGTCAAGGGACAGGACAGAAGACAGCGAATACGACAGCAACGCAGAATTCTACGCGATCCGGCGACCGTCACTGTGTAAAAAAAGCGCCAACAGTCGCCGCGCTCGCCGGCTTGCGACTGTCGAAACGAGGTTAGAATCGAACGCCACGGCCAGCCCACCACTTGGAGGATTCCTTCGCATGAGCCATTTCCGACATCATGTCTTCTTCTGCTGCAACCAACGCGGCGAGGGCGAGACCTGCTGCAACAACGCTGGCGCGACGGCAGCGCAGATGTACGCCAAGGATCGGATCGGCGAACTGCGGCTGAAGGGCGCCGGCAAGGTGCGAATCAACAAGGCTGGCTGCATGGACCGCTGCGACAGCGGGCCGGTGCTGGTCGTCTATCCGGACGCCGTCTGGTACAGCTACGTCGACAACGAGGACATCGAGGAGATCATCCAGGAGCACCTGGTACACGGCCGCGTCGTCGAACGGCTGCGCATTTGAGCGATTACTCACCCGCTCGGCCACGCCGACGCCCGCCGGGTCGCCGCGTCCGAGCCAGCGAAAGGACTTGCAAGCGATGAGACTGCACGCGGAGCAACTGCTGATCAACGGACCTGCCGGCAAGATCGACATCACCGTCGAGAACCCCGGCGCGCCACGCGGCATCGCCCTGATCGGCCACCCGCATCCGCTCTTCGGCGGCGGTAACACCAACAAGGTCGTGCAGACGCTGGCGCGCACCTTCAATCATCTCGATTACGTGGCGCTGCGTCCGAACTTCCGGGGCATCGGCCTCACCGAGGGAACGCACGACGACGGTCGGGGCGAGACCGAAGATCTGCTGGCCGTACTTGCCGAAGCCAAGTGCCGTTATGGCAATCTGCCGATCGCGCTGGCCGGTTTCTCGTTCGGCGCCTATGTGCAGACGCGGGTCGCCGAAGCGCTCCTGGAAGCCGGACATCCAGCCCAGCGCCTGGTTCTCGTCGGCACCGCTTCGGGTTTCGTCGAGGGCGCGCGCCGCTACCACACCAAGGCCGTGCCCGGAGACACCATCGTCATCCACGGATCCGAAGACACCACCGTGCCGCTGGCCAACGTCATCGAATGGGCAAAGCCGCTGGAGTTGCCGGTGATCGTCGTTCCCGGCGCCGACCACTTCTTCCACCGTCGCCTGCATGTGATCCGCGAGATCGTCAGCCGCGCATGGCGGCACTGATCGCGAACCACGCGCTCAACCCCGCTGGCGGCGGCCCGGCACTCGAGGTCGTCGCCTTGGGCAAGTCCTACGCTGGCCAGGCGGTGGTCGCCGGCATCGACTTCGCGGTTCCCACAGGCACGTGTTTCGGGCTCCTCGGCCCGAACGGTGCCGGCAAGACGACGACGCTGCGCTGCTGCCTGGGACTGACGATCCCCGATAGCGGCACGATCCGCCTCGCCGGGCGGGCCGTTCCGGCCGACGCGGGTGCGGCACGCGCCCGCGTCGGCGTCGTTCCCCAGTTCGACAACCTCGACCCGGATTTCACTGCCCATGAGAACCTGACCGTCTATGGTCGTTACTTCGGCATCGGCGAAGCGGCGATGCGCGCCCGCATCCCCGAACTGCTCGATTTCGCCGGACTCACCGGCAAGGAACATGCGCCGATCCAGTCGCTCTCCGGCGGCATGAAGAGGCGCCTGACGCTGGCTCGCGCCCTGGTCAACGACCCGGACATCGTCTTTCTCGACGAACCGACGACCGGCCTCGACCCGCAGGCACGCCACTTGATCTGGGACCGGCTGAAGCGCCTGATCGCCCTTGGCAAGACCCTGATCCTGACGACGCACTTCATGGACGAAGCCGAGCGCCTGTGCGACCGCCTGGCGATTCTCGACCACGGCCGTCTGATCGCCGAGGGAGCGCCGCGCGAGCTGATCAGGCGCCACATCGAACCGCAGGTAGTTGAAGTCTTCGGCGAAGCCGTCGCGAACTGGGCCCAGACTCACGAGCAGCTTGGCGAGCGCATGGAGATGGCCGGCGACACGGCCTTCTTCTACTGCCGCGACGCCGCGCCACTACTCGCCGTGCTAGCCGGCGAAACGGCGCTGCGCTTCGTCCATCGCGCCGCCAGCCTCGAAGACGTTTTCCTCAAGCTCACCGGTCGCGACCTCAGGGACTGAGACATGCGCAGAAACCTCCTGGCCCTGCCCCGCCCCGGCATGCACTGGCTGCCGGTGTGGCGCCGTAACTTCCTGGTCTGGCGCAAACTCGCCATCCCCTCGATCCTGGGTAATCTCGCCGACCCACTGATCTACATGTTCGGCCTGGGCTACGGTCTCGGCGGCATGCTGCCGGCGGTGCAGGGCGTGGACTACGTGCGCTTTCTGGCTGCCGGCATCATCGTTGCCAGCACCATGAACGCGGCGACCTTCGAAGCCCTCTACTCGGCCTTCTCGCGCATGCATGTGCAGAAGACCTGGGAGGCGATCCTCAACACGCCGCTGTCGCTCGATCATGTCGTGACCGGCGAGCTGGTCTGGGCGGCGAGCAAGAGCCTGCTGGCGGGAGGAGCGATCCTGCTGGTCGTCGGCTGCCTAGGACTGGCCTCCTGGCCACTGGCCGCGTGGATCGTGCCGGTCGTTTTCCTGACCGGTCTCGCTTTTGCCGCGCTCGGCCTGATCGTCTGCGCACTGGCCCCTTCGTACGACTTCTTCATGTACTACTTCACGCTGTTCATCACGCCGATGCTGCTGGTTTCCGGCGTCTTCTTTCCGACGGAACAGTTGCCGGCGGCACTGCAAGCCGCCGCGTTCTGGCTGCCGCTGGCGCACGCCATCCAGCTCGCCCGCCCGCTGCTGCTCGGTCAGGTGCCGGACGCCATCGGCTTGCATCTGGCCGCGCTGACCATCATGGCGGGCGTCTCCTTCTGCATCGCCGTCGCCCTGACGCGAAGGCGACTACTCGCCTGATGCCTCCGGCGTGGCGTGCCTGCCCCGGCGCCACGCGCTCAACCTCGACGACGCCAGCCGGACCGCCAACGATCGCTGTGGTCGTCGCTCGCTGGCGGCAGGGAGGAGTAGAATGCGCCCCGTGACCGCCCTCCTTGTGCTGACCAACCTGCCCAACCGACCGACCGCCGAAGCGCTGGCGACGGAACTCGTCGAAGCGCGTCTGGCGGCCTGCGTCAGCATCATGGCGCCATGCCACTCGCTCTATCGCTGGCAGGGGGTGGTCGAGACCGCCGAAGAGATTCCCCTGCTGATCAAGACCACCAGCGAGCGCTATGCCGACCTCGAAGCGGCAATCCGGAGCCGCCACCCCTACGATCTCCCGGAACTGATTGCCTTGCCGATCGTCGGCGGCTTGCCCGATTATCTCGCCTGGGTCGCCAGCGAAACCCGCAGCACCGGTTGACCCGCGCCGCCTCGACTCATGACCCGCTGGCTATTCACCGTCCTCCTCCTGCTGACCACCCTGGTGCACGGCGAAGAGTTCCTCGACCCGGCAGTCGCCTTCCGGCCGACGGCGCACGCCATTGACGGGCAGAGCATCGAGGTGCGTTTCGAGATCGCCAAGGGCTACTATCTGTACCGTGACAAGTTCCGTTTCGCGGCCGAGCCGGCGACGGTGCAACTCGGCACGCCGCTGTTGCCGCCGGGCAAGGAGAAAAGCGACGAGACCTTCGGCAAGGTCGAGGTCTACTACCACTCGGTCAGCATTCGTCTGCCCGTCGAGCGCAACAGTTCGGGACCCCTGCCTTTGACGCTGAAAGTCACATCGCAGGGTTGCGCCGACGCCGGCGTCTGCTATCCGCCGCAGCAGCAAAAGCTGACGCTGCAACTCCCGGACCCGACAGAGGCGGTGGCCGCGCCCTCCAGCCCTGCCCCGGCCACGACTACCGACGAATCGGGGCGGATCGCGCAACTCTTCGGCAGCAGCGGTTTCTGGCTGCTCGTCGGCAGCTTCTTCGGTTTCGGGCTGCTCCTGTCGCTGACGCCCTGTGTCTTTCCGATGATCCCGATTCTCTCGAGCATCATCGTCGGTGCTGGCCGCGACGGTCATGGCGTCTCGCATCTGCGCGGTTTCCTGCTGTCGCTGGCCTATGTCCTGGGCATGGCCGTCACCTACGCCGCAGCCGGGGTCAGTGCGGCTCTGACCGGCACACTGCTCGCCGCAACGCTGCAGAATCCATGGGTTCTGGGCATCCTGGCGGCGGTTTTCGTGGCCCTGTCGCTGTCGATGTTCGGCTTCTACGAACTGCAACTGCCAACCTTCCTGCAGAGCCGGGTATCGGAGCAAGCCGGCCACCTGAAGGGTGGCTCGCTACCCGGCGTGGCGGCGATGGGTGCGCTCTCGGCGGTGATCGTTGGCCCCTGCGTCGCCGCGCCGCTGGCCGGGGCACTGCTCTACATCGGCCAGACCGGAGACGCGATACTCGGCGGCACGGCGCTGTTCTCGATGGCGCTCGGCATGGGCGCACCCCTGCTCGCCGTCGGCCTGTCCGCCGGCACGCTGCTGCCGCGCTCCGGCGCGTGGATGGAAGCGGTCAAGAAGGCCTTTGGCGTGATCCTGCTGGCCACCGCCGTATGGCTGGTTTCACCGGTGATTCCCGTGGTGGCGCAGATGCTGGCCTGGGGGCTGCTGCTGATTGTTCCGGCGATCTACCTGCACGCACTCGACCCGCTACCGCCACATGCCAGGGGTTGGCAGCGTTTCTGGAAGGGCATCGGCATCGTCATGCTGCTCTTCGGGGCGGCGATGCTGGTCGGCACGCTGGCGGGTTCTCGCGACCCCTTGCAGCCGCTGTCGGTGCTGCGCGGCACTGCGGCGAGCAGCGAAAACCGGCCGCTGGCGTTCACGCGCGTGCGTTCTCTGAGCGATCTCGAGAGCATGATCAGGACGGCGGGCAAACCGGTGCTGCTGGATTTCTATGCGGACTGGTGCGTGTCGTGCAAGGAAATGGAGCGATTCACCTTCGCCGATCCGCGCGTGCGGGCCAGACTGGCGGGCTGGACGCTGCTGCAGGCCGACGTCACCGCCAACTCGGATGCAGACCGATCGCTGTTGCAGCGTTTCGGCCTCTACGGTCCGCCTGGAATCATCTTCTTCGATGCCGGTGGCAACGAGATCAAGGGCGTACGCGTCGTCGGCTTCCAGAGTGCCGAAGAGTTCCTGAGCCTGCTCGCGCGCCTCGGCTAGCGTCCGCCAACGATCGCCTGGAGTTTGGCCGGCAGCGGCTGGGCAGCCGCGACAGCGAACGTCCCCGGGTCACTGCAGCGCCCCCGCCGACAGCGGCTTGCCGACAACCAGCGGGCGGGTGCCGGCGGGAAGTCTGAACTCGGCAGCCGGCGTCAGACTACGCTCACGTACAGACCCGGGCGCCATCGCCTTGCCGCGCAGCGGCGAGTTGCCGGGCAGGCGGAAATCGAGGCCGTCCGCATCGACCAGTGCCGACCGGTCGACCTGCTGATTGCCGGCGTAGCGACCGGGAGCCTGCGGCGAGAACTCGGCGTGACCGACAAGAAGATTGTTGATGGCCCAGACCTCGGTCCCTGCCGGCATCCGGTCGTTCCAGACCCGCAGGAAGCGCCCCCCCAGCCTGTCGTCGACGAGCGTGTTGTGCGCCAGATAGAGGGCATTGTCGGGCCAGCGCTGGCCTTCGGCGCCGTATGAGATGAGGTCGCGATTGTCGGTCGTTGGGCTCTGGCCGATGATGTTACCGACCACCCACGCCAGGCCCCCGTTCGGGAACTCGAGTTCATAGGAGGCGCTGCCACCGACACCGTCGACCAGCAGGTTGTACACGATCGAACTCGCGCGCGCGCGCGACTTGATCAGGTGACCGCGAAAGCCCTGCTGCAACCGGCTGCCGCTGACGCTCAGGCGAGCGATCGTGCCGACATAGAGAAGGTGATGCAAGCCGCCGGCGTGCCGCGGCGCATCGCCGAACTCGCTGTCCTCGACCTCGAGCACCGACTCGGTATTGCCGCCGGTGAGAATGCCCATTTCGTTGTCGAAGAACGCGCAACGAAGGACTTTCAGATGCCCCTTTTCGAAACGGATTCCGGCACCGTTGCCATCCGGGACGCGGACACCGCGAAACTCGATGTTCTCGATCAGCATGTCGGCGTTGCGCACCACCCACATCGCCTTGCCTTCCGCGCTGTCACCGTCGGCGATGAGCACCGGTCGCCTGCCGATTCCCCTGATCGTCAGTCGGTTTTGTGACCAGACCACGGCCTGCTGTCGGTACTCGCCAGACAGGATCTCGATGGTGTCGCCATCGCGGGCGATCCGCGCCGCTTCCTTGATGCTCCGGATCCGTTCCAGGGGACCGACGACGATCGTCGTAGCGGTGGCAGCAGTCGCGGATCCCTTCTCCGGCGCCTTGCCCAGCCCCCGCTCCCTGGACAGGGCAGAGCCTGGCGTTGCTCCTCCCGACGCTGACGGACTGTCCGGCGGCACCGTGACCGCTTCCAGCTTGCCTTGTTCGTTGCGACGAACGCTGCCCAGTTCGGTGGGTGCCGGTGGCAATCGGTCCGCCAGCACATCGGTAACCAGAAAACCCAGCGCCAGGGCTGCCACGGCAAGCGCTCCGTAGCTCATCTCATGCACTCCTTGCCTGCCGGCAGCAAGGCCGGCTACCCGCGATCCGTTTCTGACGACCACTCGATCAGACGAGCATCTTCTCACAGATCGGCGGCCGCGAAAGCTGGCTTGCGGCCAGCGGCTCGCGCCATCCGGGATGCCCTCGTCCGACCGACCGGAAAGACCAGCGCGTACCGGCGTTGCCCGCGCAGGCGACAGCGCACGCGTTAAATGGAAGTTGCTTCCAGGAAACGCCCGAACTCCTCGCGAACGGCGCAAATGGCCTCGAAACGGTAGGTTTCGCCCTTCACGCGGAGTACAATCCAGCCCTTCGAGGATTCAGATCGTCAACAGGGGTTAGTGCCATGGGCGAAGAAAACAAGCGATTCACCACCCCGGAAGCGCTCCAACAGGGCATTGCCGACGTCCACCTCAGCGAGGTTCGTTCGCTGCTCTCGCTACAGAAGCGGGTGGAAGAACTCGTGGCACCACTCGTGCGTGAGCAGGGGACGCCCAACCTCGATGAGGCCAGCGTCGAGATCCAGCACCAGTATCGCAAGGAGCTTCGGCAGAAGCTCAAGCTGATGCCGGCGAGGGAGGTTGCCTACATCATCGAGGCGCTCGATTCCAATGAGCGCCTCGTGGTGTGGGATGAGGTCAAGGAAGGCGCCGACCCGATCCTGGCACTGCTTCCCGACGAGGTTCTCGAGGAGTTGATCGATGACAGCCACTACCGCAACGAAAAGACGTCCATTACCGCCTTCGAACTCCGCGATGGCCGACTGCGTCAGATCGCGGTCACCAGCCCCGACGATCTGAAGGGCGTCAGCCCGATCTGGGTGGACCTGATTGCGCCAACGAAAAAAATCCGCGGCTGGATCGGCAGCATGTATGACGTAGAGATACCCGATCCGGGCGGCCTGACCGACCTGGAAGCGAGCGCTCGCTTCTATGTCGAAGACGACGGCGAGGTTCATCTGCACTCCGACTTCCTGCTCGACACGCGAGAGGAATCGCGCAACGTCCCGGTGGCCCTGATTCTGCACAACGAGGTCTTGTTTACGGTGCGCAGCGAGGAACTGCCGGTGTTTCGCCTGCAGCGCGCACGCGCGCGCACCCGGCCTGGCTACGTCACGGACGGCAAGGACGTTCTCCTCGACCTGTATGCAGCCGACGTGGAATACTCGGCGAATGCGCTCGAGGACGTCTATGCGGGACTGGAGAAGGTCGGCACGCAAGTGTTGCGCTCGCGTATCAGCGACAGCGAGGCGGCAGAGATCCTCGCGGCCATCGCCGAAGCCGAAGACCTCAATGGCCGCACCCGCCGCAGCGTTCTCGACACCCGGCGGGCGCTGTCCTTCCTGCTCCGCGGCAAGGTGCTGTCCGACCTGCAGCACAACGACGTGCGCGAGATCCTGCGCGACATCGAATCGCTGGACGGGCACACCGCCTTCCTGTTCAACAAGATCAACTTCCTGATGGACGCCACCGACAGCGCGATCAACATCAACCAGAACAAGGACATCAAACGCCTGACCATCCTCAGCGTCGTTTTCATGCCGATCAATGTGCTGGCCGGCATGGGCGGCATGTCCGAGTTCTCGATGATGACCCAGGGCATCCCCTGGCCGATCGCCTACTCTGGTTTTGTCGCCGCCATGGTCGCGGTCGGCGGACTTACCTATGCCGGTCTGCGGTTCTTCTCGAATCGCAAGACGCGCAGCCGGA
This sequence comes from Accumulibacter sp., assembly GCA_017302455.1. Classification (GTDB taxonomy): domain Bacteria; phylum Pseudomonadota; class Gammaproteobacteria; order Burkholderiales; family Rhodocyclaceae; genus Accumulibacter; species Accumulibacter phosphatis. The sequence continues at coordinate 94,294 of JAFLDO010000004.1, read as the reverse complement.
GCCACGGCGGCGCGCTTTGACCTGCGGCGGAGGTGCCGTGAAGTCCCCCAGCAGCAGCAGGCAAACCGGAGCGCGCGTCACCAGGCCCGGAAAACGGCATCGGCAGCGGCAATGGTGCTGGCGATGTCAGCCTCGCCATGGGCTGCCGAAACGAAGCCGGCTTCGAAGGCCGACGGAGCAAAGTAGTGACCGGCATCGAGCATGCCGTGGAAAAACCGGTTGAAGGCGTCCGTGTCGCACTCCATGACCTGAGCGTAGGTCTGCGGGCACTGTGAGCGGAAATACAGCCCGAACATGCCGCCTATCGACTGCGCCGAGAATACCACCCCGTGTTTGGCAGCGGCGGCCAGCAGTCCGTCGCAGAGTTGACGGGTACGCCGCGCCAGGCTTTCGTGGAAGCCGGGCATCTGCAGCAGCTTCAGCGTCGCCAACCCGGCAGCCACCGCCACCGGATTACCGGACAGCGTCCCCGCCTGATACACCGGGCCCAGCGGCGCAATCCTGGCCATGATCTCTCGCCGGCCGCCAAAGGCGCCCACCGGCATGCCACCGCCGATCACCTTGCCGAGCGTCGTCAGATCCGGCGTGACGCCGTAGAGGCCTTGCGCGCCTTTGTCGCCGACCCGGAAACCGGTCATCACCTCATCGAAGATCAGGACTGAACCATGCCGGCTGCACAGGTCGCGCATCTCCTGGAGGAACGCGGGCCGCGGCGCGATGAGGTTCATGTTGCCGGCCACCACTTCGACGATCACGGCAGCGATCCGCGCGCCATGCTCGGCAAACGCTGCGGCGAGTCCGTCGGCATCGTTGTAATCGAGCACCAGCGTATGCCGCGCGACATCGGCGGGCACCCCCCCGGAACTCGGATTGCCGAAAGTGAGCATTCCCGAGCCGGCTTTCACGAGCAGACTGTCCGAGTGGCCGTGATAACAGCCTTCGAACTTGACCAGCAGGTCGCGCCCGGTGAATCCACGCGCCAGCCGAATGGCACTCATCGTCGCTTCGGTTCCGGAACTCACCAGGCGAACCAGTTCCAGCGACGGCAGCAAGTCGCAAAGCAACTCGGCCATCTCCACCTCACTTTCGGTGGGCGCGCCAAAGGAAAGCCCATGGGCTGCCGCATCGCAGACGGCGGCGACCACCGCCGGATGGGCGTGGCCAAGAATCAGAGGCCCCCAGGAGCCGACGTAATCGATGTAGCTCGTGCCATCTGCGTCGGTGACGCGCGCACCCGAACCGGTCACGAAGAAGCGTGGTGTCCCACCGACCGAACGAAAGGCTCGTACCGGTGAGTTGACGCCACCCGGAATGCGCTGTTGGGCGCGTTCGAAAAGCTGCTGATTGCGGGAGATCACGCGGAGGCTTCCTTGCAGAGTCGTTGATAGGCCGCGGCACGCGACGCAATGTCGGCCGCCTCGAAAAGGTCCGTGATGACTGCCAGCAGGTCGGCACCCGCGGCCAGCAGCGGCAGGGCGTTGTCCAAAGTGATGCCGCCGATGGCGCACGCCGGTACGCGCAGTTCGGCTCGGCAGCGGCGGAACAGCGAAAGTGGCGCGCGAACGGCTTGAGGCTTGGTCAAGGAGGGGTAGACGGCTCCGAAAGCAACGTAGTCCGCGCCCGCCGACACCGCTGCGTGCGCTTGCTCGAAGTCGGCATAGCACGAGGCGCCAAGCAGGCGGCCAGGACCCAGCGTCTGGCGCGCCGCCCGCAGGTCACCGTCGGTGGCTCCGAGATGCACGCCGTCGGCATTGACGGCGAGCGCCAGCGCGAGATCGTCATTGATCAGCAACAACGCATCGAACCGCTTGCAGAGACTGCGCAGAGCGCGTGCCAGTTCGCCGCGCTGCACCGCGTCCGCGTCCTTGTCGCGATACTGGACCAGGCGAGCTCCTCCCGCCAATGCCGCTCCGACCCGCGCCAACAGAGCAGACGGCGCCACGCCTCCCGGGGTGATCGCATACAGACCGCGCAAGCCGTGGCTCGCCGGCTCAGCCATCCGGAGTACCATCGTAGTGGCGCCACTGAAAAAAACGATCGGGAATGTACTGACCCATTCCCGGCCGAAAGCCGGCGGCCAGCGACTGCCACGTGTACTCCTGCGCCGCGCAGACGGATTCGTCCACCGACCATCCCCGCGCCAGATGGGCGGCCAGGGCCGAAGCCAGCGTACAACCCGAACCATGGTAGCTGCCGGGCAGCCGATCCCAGGTGTCGCTGCGCAGCAGGCCTCCCGGCTGCCCATACAGGCTGTTGACCACCCGCGCAGTATTGGCGTGCGTGCCGGTCACCAACACGTACTCGCAGCCAAGGAGCAGCAGTCGCTGCGCGCACTCGCCCAGGCTCGGGTCGCCTGCCTGATCGTCGTCATCCGCCGCCGACAATCGTCGGACCTCGAAGGTGTTCGGCGTCAGAATCGTCGTCAATGGCAGCAGCAGGTCCCGCAGGCCGGCAATCATTTCCTTGTCGGCCAGTTCGTCGCCACGTCCGGACGCCAAAACGGGGTCAAGGACCAGGGGTATGCCCGGGTAGTCGGCGAGAATCCCGGCGATCACCACAACGTTGTCGATACTGCCCAAGAGGCCGATCTTGAAGGCGGCCACCGGCATGTCCTCGAGCAGTGCCCGAGCCTGATCCTCCACCCATTCCGACTCAACCGGCATGATGCCGACGACGCCGACGGTATCCTGCACCGTGAGCGCGGTCGTCACCGAGAGCGGATGGCAGCCGATCGACGAGATGGCCATCAGGTCTGCCTGCAGTCCCGCTCCTCCCGACGGATCGCTGCCGGCGAAGGTGAGAACAAGGGGCCGGCACGGCGCGGCAAATGGGGGAGTCATAAAGGCGGAGATGAAGGCGGAGCGTGGTCAGCAAAGCACTTGGCTGGGAAAAGAATGTCTTGGCAGCGCGAGACCCCTTTAGCTAGAATCTCCGCTTTTTCCACCCGATTCTAACCGAAAATTGACACTGGCCATGAACACAGCTCGCGACCTGCCCTACCGCACCTGGATGTGCTTGACTTGCGGCTTCATTTACGACGAGGCCGCAGGCTTGCCCGACGAAGGCATCGCGCCGGGTACGCGGTGGGCGGACGTACCGATCAACTGGACCTGCCCGGAGTGTGGAGCGCGCAAGGAAGACTTTGAAATCGTCGAGATCTGAAAACAATGCGGTATAGTACTCGCCAGAAGGCGAAAGCGTCGCTTCGGTGGGACGCATAGAATAATTATCTGGAACGCTCTGGAGGAGACAATTGGCTGAAGCTGCAAACTTGCGCGGCGTAAAGGTCATGGTCATCGATGACAGCAATACGATACGGCGCAGCGCTGAGATTTTCCTTGTCCAGGCTGGCTGTCAGGTGTTGCTTGCCGAGGACGGCTTCGATGCGTTGGCGAAAATTGCCGACCACCAGCCGGCAGTTATTTTCTGCGACATCGTGATGCCGCGCCTTGACGGTTACCAGACCTGTGCCTTGATCAAGAAGAACCAGCGCTTTCGATCAACGCCAGTAATCATGCTGTCCTCGAAGGACGGCCTGTTCGACCGCGCGCGTGGTCGCATGGTCGGCTCGGATCAGTACCTGACCAAGCCTTTTACCAAGGATAGCCTGCTGCAGACGGTGGCGTCTTTTGCGCCTCCGTCCGCCTGAGAGGAGCGGACGTGGTGACGGACAGCGGAGGGAGCCAAAGGCCATGACCATCAAGAGAATTCTCGTCGTCGACGATTCGCCGACAGAACGGCATGTGATGAAGACGCTGCTGAGCAGCAACGGGTATGAGGTCATTACCGCCGAGAGTGGCGAAGAAGGAATTGCCAAGGCGAAGAGCGAGTTGCCGGACCTGATTCTGATGGACGTCGTGATGCCGGGGCTCAATGGCTACCAAGCGACCAGAACCCTGACCCGCGACGAAGCCACCCGCAACATTCCGGTCATCGTGTGCACCACGAAGGGCCAGGAAACCGACAAGATATGGGGCTTGCGGCAGGGAGCCCAGGATTATCTCGTCAAACCGGTCAACGGCCAGGAACTGCTGGCCAAGATTGCGGCGCTCTGAGCGGTAGAAAGGGCATGACCAAAAAGATCCGCCTGCACGAATTCCAGTCCTACCTGGCGTCGCGACTCGCCGGCACGGGCGACCGAAGTGCCGCAGGCCTGCTTGGCCTGCAGTCGGGCTCGGACTACTGGCTTCTCGACTTGGCGGATTCCGGCGAGATCGTTCCCCTGTCACCTCTGACAGACGTGCCTCTGACCAAGCCATGGTTCGCGGGGATCGCCAACATTCGCGGCAATCTGTATTCGGTCGTTGACCTGTCCGCCTTTCTTGGCAAGGAAGCGACGCCCCAGAACGGCAGTTCGCGCCTACTGTTGATCGGTACGCGCCATGGCAGCAACGCCGCCCTGCTGGTGACGCGCATGATCGGACTGCGCAATGCCGAGGCCCTGAATACCGAAGCGCCTGATCTGCAGGCACCGCCCTGGGCGCAGCAGACCTACAGCGACAACGAAGGCCGTCGCTGGCGCAAGCTCAAGGTGCGGGAACTGCTGGCCGACGATGCATTCATGGATATTGGCGCTTGAATCGCTTTGGCATCAAACACTCCTCGACGACCGCAAGCCAGACTGTCGAACCAGGGTAACCGGAGAAGCAAGATGAAGTTCAAACCCAAGCTGCCAGGTTTCTTGTCCCGTGCGAAGGACTCGACAGGCGAAACTCTCATGGCGCGCTCCGCCGTCGATGCGGACGAGCCGACGGGCAGGGGCCACGTTCCGCTGGTGTCGGCGATACTGGGCAAGTACCCGGTCGCCAAACAACTGCAGATCCTTGGTGGCGCTCTGCTGCTGGTCATGCTGATCATTGCCACCGTCGTCTATCGCGACAGCCGTCAGGCGACCTACGGCACCGCTTACATCGCCGCCGCCGGTGACATGCGCATGCTCTCGCAGCGCCTGGCCAAAGCGTCCACGCTGGCCCTGCTGGGCGACCCGGGAGCGTTCAAGCAACTCAAGGATTCACGTGACAGCTTCGCGACCAACCTTGAAGTACTGACCAACGGCGGCGAACTGGCCGGGACGCGAGTACCTCCTTCGCCCGATGGCGTACAGCCACAATTGCTTGCGCTGACGCAGATCTGGGACAAGACCGACAAGAGCGCCGCGCGGCTGCTGGAGATGGAAGTCAATCTTATCTCGCTCGGCAAGGATGTCGGCTCCATCAACGACAAGAATCCGCAGTTGCTGGAGCTGTCCGAACAGATCGCCGCACTCAAGCTGCAGGGCAACGCAGGTGTCCGCGAAATCGCCGCCGCCAACCAGTTGGTCATGCTGACGCAACGCATCGCCAAGAATGCCAGTGCGCTGTTGGTCGGCAATGCCATCGACCCGGAAATTGCGTTCCTGCTGGGCAAGGACACCAACACCTTTCGCGACACGCTCAAAGGTCTGACCAAAGGCAGCGATGTTCTGCGCATCGCCGCAACAACGGACCCCGACACCAGACAGAAACTCGTCGAACTTGAAACGCGGTTCGCCGAGTATCGGACGGCAGTTGGCGGGATTCTCGGCAACATGCAGCGGCTGGTGATTGCCAAGCAGGCAGGTTCGCAGATCTTCCACGACAGTGAAGAACTGCTTGAGGTGACCGACCAACTCGCTCAAGCCTATCAGACGGGTGCGCTGAAGCGTACCGCCTATGGCATTGTCCTGGTTGTGCTGATTCTTCTGGCCATCGGCCTGCTGTTCCTGCTGGCCAGAACCTACCTTGCCGAAAGCCAGCGGCAGACCGAAGAAGCCGAGCAGAGCCGGCAGGCGACCGAATCGCTCAACCGCCAGAATCAGGGCGCAATCCTGCGCTTGATGAACGAACTCGGCGACCTCGCCGACGGGGACCTTACGGTCACCGCCACTGTTTCCGAGGATATCACGGGCGCCATTGCCGACTCGATCAACTACACCATCGAAGAACTGCGCGTGCTCGTCGGCCGCATCAATGATGCCGCCAGCCGGGTGACGGTGGCTACTGGAATGGCTCAGCAAACCTCCACCGAGTTGCTTGCCGCCGCCGAACGTCAGGCCACCGAAATCAAGGCCACTGGCCAGTCGGTGCTGGCCATGGCCACGTCGATGACCAACGTCTCGGCCGATGCCAAGCAGTCGTCGACCGTCGCTCGACAGTCGCTGGCCGCCGCCGACAAGGGAGCACAGGCGGTCGAGGCCTCGATCAAGGGCATGAACAAGATCCGCGAGCAGATCCAGGAGACTTCAAAGCGCATCAAGCGGCTCGGCGAATCCTCTCAGGAGATCGGCGAGATCGTGGAGCTGATTTCGGACATCACCGAGCAGACCAACGTACTGGCTCTCAACGCCGCCATTCAGGCGGCGTCTGCCGGTGAAGCGGGACGCGGTTTCACGGTGGTCGCCGAGGAAGTGCAGCGCCTTGCCGAACGTTCCGGCGAAGCGACGAAACAGATTGGTGCGATCGTCCGGACGATTCAGACCGACACCCAGGACACCGTCTCGGCAATGGAAGAATCAACCCGCGGCGTCGTCGAAGGGGCTAGACTGTCCGACGCGGCAGGCAAGGCCCTTGCCGAAATTGGCGAGGTTTCACAAGCGCTGACGGCGCTGATCGAAAACATCGCGGCGGCGACCCGCCAACAGGCCGATTCGGCAACCAAGGCGGCCCGCAAGATGCAGGAGATCCTTCTGGTCACGGGACAGACTACCGCTGGCACGGAGAAGACCGCCACGGCAGTTGGCGAACTGGCGGGTCTGGCGACGGAGTTGAAAGGATCGGTAGCCGGCTTCAAAGTGTCCTGATCACTAGCGCCACGAGACTGGACTGGAGAGACTGTCCCCGATGAATGCCGCAACGGACTTCGATATCGGCCCGCTGACCTGGGTCAAGAGCGAGATCGATCTCGCGCTGGAGCGTGCCGACAAAGCGCTGCGACAATTTACGGCGAGTGCTGCCGACGGCACCGGTGATCTGACCCAGATCAAGTTCTGCCGCACCCATCTGCATCAGGTGCAGGGAGCTCTGACCATCGTCGGACTGGACGGTGTCACCCAGTTCAGCGAGGCCATGGAGGCCCTGCTCGAGGCCATGGAAGTGCAGCAGCGCCCAGCCGCACCGTCATCTCTGGAACTGATTCAACGAGCGATGGGCGTGCTCCGTCACTACCTGGATGATCTGCTCGCCGGCCAGCCAAACCAGCCATTGCGGCTCCTGCCGCTTTACCGGGAAGTGCAACTGGCGCGCGGCCAGGAGCGCGTCCTGCCCACCGACCTCTTCTTCCCCAACCTGCTGGTCGGGCCCGAGCGCCGCGCGGGCCCGCCGCTGCAGATCGGCCGCAACCAACGGCAGCAGGCCCTACGGCAACAACGGGCACATTTTCAGCGCGGCCTCCTGTGCTGGCTGCGTGCGCCCAAGGACTGTGCCGGCGTCCCGGAAATGCTCGAGGCCGTCAAGCGCATCGAGGCCATCCAGGAGATGCCGTCGGCGCGTGCCTTCTGGTGGGTCGCCACTGCCTTCCTGACGGCACTGTCGCAGGGCAGCCTGCCGCCGGATGCCGATGCCAGACAACTGTGTACCCGCATCGACCTGCAAATTCGTCGGCTCATCGAAGGCTCAAGCAACGTCGCCGAGCGCCTGATGCGCGATGCGCTGTATCTCGTAGGCAGCGCCGACAGCAATGATCGTGCGGTGCTGCGCGTCAAGGAGGCCTACGCGCTGGCCGCCTTGATGCCTGGCGCAGCACCGGAGACGCCGGTTGCCCTGGAGTCCGTGCGCCGCCGCTTGCGCGAAGCGATCGCTGCCACCGAAGAAAGCTGGAACAAGTTCTGCGCCGGCACGACGCAGGCTCTACCCGCATTTCGCGCCAACGCCAGCACCTTGTCGGCACTGGTCGACGAACTCAACCACACCGACTATCGTCGATTGGTACAGGCCATTGGCGAAGTGGCCAGCCTGCTCGCTCAGACACCCGCACGGCACAACGAAGCGCTGGCCATGGAAACCGCCACGGCGATTCTCCTCGCCCAGAACGCTCAGGAAAACATACAGCACCTCGACCGGAGTTTCTCGCACCAGGTTGACGTCATGGTCGATCGGCTCCGTGGCTGCATTTCCGGAACGCCTCCGCAGCCTGAGTCGGAGATCCCGTCGCTCGACGAAATGTCCCGCCTGGCGCATGAAAAGCTGCTGGTCGGGCAGGTGGCCAGGGAAATTCAGAACAATCTGGCACAAATCGAACAGGTTCTCGACGGGTTCTTTCGCGATACCGAGAAGCCCGCCGACCTGGATGGTCTGGAGACTCCGCTGCGTCAGGTCATCGGTGCCCTGACGATGATGCGGCACGATGGTGCAGCGGCAGTGCTCCGCCAGTGCACGAGCGACGTCAAAGCCTTCTCGGAACCCGACTATGTCCCACAGGAGGCTGATTTTGCCCGTGTGGCGGATCGTCTCGCGCTGGTCGGTTTCTTCGTCGACGCACTGCACCACGGCGCTACCGACTTCGAAAGCTTTGTCAGCGAAATGCAGTCCGGCAACGCCCGCCAGGCGGCCGCCGACGCACCGGCGGCGACGGTCGAGCAGGAACTGGAGCAGCAGAAGCGTGAAGCGCATGGCCTGCTGGCGGCACTCAAGGAGCAGCCCACAGACGCCGGTCTGCTCCAGGAAGTGCAGCAGAATCTCGCCGCGCTGCAAAAAGATGCCGATCTGGTCGCCGACAAGAAGCTCGGGCAGCAGACAAAGCACGTCCTCTCGGCTCTCGCAGCCGGTGGCGACGCGGGCCAGCAGATCGACGCAGCAATGGCTACGCTCAAGCCACAGACGGCGGAAGCGCCACAGCCATCGGCCGAAACCCTGCAGCTCTCGCAGGCCACGAGCGAGGAAGTCGATGCCGAACTGCTCGGCATCTTTCTTGACGAGGCCGATGAGGTACTGGCCAGCATTGATCAGAACTTCCAACTCCTGAAGACCCGTCCCCATGATGCGGATCTGCTGGCTGCGCTCCGCCGTTCAGTTCACACCCTCAAGGGTAGTGGGCGAATGGTCGGGCTGAAGGATCTGGGTGAAGCGGCGTGGTCGATTGAGCAGGTTCTCAACCTCTGGCTCCGGCAAGAACAGGAAGTCACGCCAGCAATTCTCGACCTGCTTGCCCAGACCTACCGCGTCTTCCTGGCCTGGGTCGATCACCTGAAAACGGGCCAGGGGCGCGCGCCCGATGCCAGCAGCATGATCGCTCACGCCGACTCGCTCAGACAAGGCAGCGAGGCCGCCACCGAGTTGCCGCGGACCGGCGACGCCGTCGTGGCGCCGATGGGCGCCGCCGGCGAGGAGGCAGGCGAACTGCCGTCAGACAGCGAACCAGAGTCCACCAGCGAACAGGCGCCCGTCGCCTATCAGGAAGCCAAGACACGGCGCCGCCTTGCCCTCGCTCCAGACCTGGTCGAAATCTTCAACGCCGAGGCAGGTGCTCATCTTGCCACGTTGCAGCGCGAGCTGGAGCCTCTTCAAGCCGACCCGAACGCACCCACCAAGCACGAGATGTATCGTGCCGCCCACACCCTCGCCGGTATCGCCGCGACGCTTGGCATTGCAGCGGTAAACCGACTCGCGCACGCCCTCGAACACAGCTTGGTACGCCGCAATCAGGCGGCACATCCCGACAGTCTCGAAGCGCTGGAGACGATCCGTCAGACCATCGCCGAGTTGGCCTTGATGCTCGCTGACGTGGCCAGCGAACACGAGCCCGAAGCCACGCCCGAGCTCGTCGACGCGCTCGGCACTCTTTACCCCGAACAGGTGGCCGAAGAGCTTCCCGCTGCCGGCGATTCGGACAGCGAGCAAGAGCGTTTCCCACAGGCCAGGCAGCCGTCACCGCCAGCACGCGCCGAGGCCATGCCGGGATTCGATGCCAAGGCGATCCCGATTCCGCAGTTGCAGGACGAACTTGACGAGCAACTCCTGCCGTTGTTTCTGGAGGAAGCGCTCGAACTCAACCAGGGCATTGCCACGCAGCTGCGCGCCTGGCGCAGCAACCCGGCCGACAGCGAAGTAGTCCGTCGACTGGCTCGTCTGTTCCATACGCTCAAGGGCAGTGCGCGCATGGCCGGGGCGATGAATCTCGGCGAGTTGACGCACGCCATCGAGACGCGCATGGAGGAAGCGCAGCGTGCCGGCCCGGCAGCACCGGAACTGATCGACGATGTCGACAACGTCTTCGACGTCATCGTGCAAGCCGTCGAGAGCCTGCAGCGCGGCGAATCTTCCGACGCACTCGTCGAAGTGCCTGACGACGTGGTCGCCGAAGCTGACGTCGAATCGGTGGCAAGTGCCGGCGGGTTGGCCGGCGCGGTTGAACAGGCGGCACCCGCCAGCCAGCGTGAAGCCCAGGAGGGCGAGACAGATGCCGCCACACAGCGCGCGATTCTGCGCGTCCGCGCCGACCTCATCGACCGGCTGGTAAACGAAGCTGGCGAGCTGTCGATTGCCCGCTCGCGGATCGAAGGAGAGATGCGCTCCATCAAGGGGTCCTTGCTCGACCTGACCGAGAACGTCATCCGCCTGCGCCGACAGTTGCGGGACATCGAACTGCACGCCGAGTTGCAGATGCAGTCCCGCACCGCGCTGACCGACGAGAGCCACACCGATTTCGATCCGCTGGAGTTCGACCGCTTCACGCGCTTCCAGGAACTGACGCGAATGATGGCCGAATCGGTTAACGATGTCGCGACCGCACAGCAGAGTCTGTTGAAGAATCTGGACGATGCCAACGCAGCCATCCTCGCGCAGTCGCGCCTGAACCGGGAACTGCAGCAAGAGCTGATGTCCGTTCGCATGGTCCCGTTCGCCAGCATTGCCGACCGCCTCTACCGCATCGTCCGGCAGGCAACCAAGGAGATCGGCAAGCGGGCCAACCTGGAGATCAGCGGTGCCGAACTGGAACTCGACCGAACGGTTCTCGACAAGATGCTGGCGCCATTGGAACATATCCTGCGCAACGCCGTCGCACACGGGCTGGAAAGGGCCGATGTTCGTCTGGCGAAGGGCAAGCCGGAGATCGGCGAGCTGTCGCTGACGCTGGCCCAGGAAGGCAATGAGGTCATTCTCTGTTTCTCGGATGACGGCGCCGGTCTCGACCTGGAGCGACTGCGCGAGCGTGGCCTGGCAGCCGGGCTGCTGACCCGGGAAGAGGCAGCGGACCCGACGCGGGTCGTCGACCTCATCTTTGCTCCGGGTATCTCGACGGCCAGTGAGGTCTCACGCCTGTCTGGCCGCGGCATCGGAATGGACGTCCTCAAGAGCGAAGTGGCAAGCCTGGGCGGCCGAATTGAAGTCGTTTCCAATATCGGTCAGGGAACCACTTTCCGGCTCTACCTACCACTCACCCTGGCGGTGACCAAAGCCTTGCTGGTACGCTCGGGCAAGCGCGAGTACGCCATCCCGTCGGCGATGATCGAGCAGGTACTCGACCTCAAGGAAAAGGGGCTGGCCCGGATTCGGGATGCCAAGGTTGCCAGCTGGTCGGGAAATCCCTATCCCTTCCATTACCTGCCCCACCTGCTTGGTGACTCGCAAGCGCTACCCGAAAAGCACCAGCAGTACTGGGTTCTGCTCTTGCGCAGCGGTACCGGCCGGATCGGTTTGCAGGTCGACGGCTTGCTGGGCAATCAGGAAATCGTCGTCAAGAACGTCGGCCAGCAACTCGCCCGCGTGATCGGCGTCGATGGTGCAACGGTACTCGGCAACGGCCAGGTCGTGCTGATCCTCAACCCGGTAGCCCTGGCCAGTCGCACTCGCGGCGGCGCCCCCGTGGCGCCGGTGCCGACCGTACGCGAACCGATGGCGACTGACTCGGTTACCGCCACGTTGCCGACGGTGATGATCGTCGATGACTCACTGACCGTGCGCAAGATCACCAGCCGGTTGCTGGCAAGGGAGGGTTACCAGATCATGACTGCCAAGGATGGCATCGACGCGCTCGAGCAGCTGGTCGCCTTCGTCCCCGACGTCATGCTGGTCGACATCGAAATGCCGCGCATGGACGGCTTCGAACTGACCAGGAACGTCCGCGCCGACAGGCGCCTGCAAAGAGTGCCGGTCATCATGATCACCTCGCGAACCGCCGAGAAGCACCGTCAGTACGCGTTCGAACTTGGCGTCAATCAGTACCTCGGCAAGCCCTATCAGGAGGATGAGCTGCTGCGCCTGGTAGCTCAGCACATCAGGGAACAGCGGGGGACTTGACGATCGCGTAGCGTTCGAGGGTGCGCTGTCTCGCCTGATCATGATCAACCAGCGGCGCAGGTGTCGTGCGGCCGATCAGCACGCCGCAGGCTGACTGCTCCACGGAGCTCATTCGCCACGGCGCGTGGATGAAGCGGTCCGGAACGTTGGCAAGCTCCGGCAGATAGCGGCGAATGAACTTGCCGGCGGGGTCAAAGCGCTCGGACTGTGTCACCGGGTTGAAGATGCGGAAGTAGGGTTGGGCATCGCAGCCGGTGGACGCTGCCCATTGCCAGCCGCCGTTGTTGGCGGACAGATCGTAATCGTTCAACTGCCTTGCGAAATAGCGCTCACCCAGCCGCCAGTCGATTCCCAGATCCTTGGTCAGGAACGAGGCAACCAGCATGCGCAGGCGGTTGTGCATGTAGCCGGAGCTGTTCAGCTGTCGCATCGCGGCATCGACCAATGGATAGCCGGTACGGCCGGCGCACCAGGCGCTGAATGCGTCCTCGGCCTGCGCGCCCGCTTGCCAATTGATCAAGTCATAAGCGGGCTTGAAGGCGCGCTCGACGACGTGCGGAAACCTGTCGAGAATCATGAAATAGAAATCCCGCCAGACGAGTTCGGACAACCAGGTAGCGGCGCCTTCGCCACCCTCGCGAAAGGCACCAGCGGCAATCGCCTTGGCGACCAGATCGCGAACCGAGACCGTCCCGAAGCGCAGATGAACCGAGAGGTAGGAAACCCCCTTGACGGCCGGAAAGTCGCGTTGCTGCCGGTAGCGCCCGATGCGCCCGAGAAAGTCGGCCAGCAACTGGCGTCCGCCACGCATACCCGGCACGATGCCGAGGCGCCGCAAATCCGTGCCGGAGAAGCCGATCTTGGCCAGTGGCGGCACGCCATCGGCGGCAGGGGTCGCCGCCAGCACCCCGGATCCGGCCTGATGTGGGTACCAATCATCGTCCGTCAGACGCTTCAGCCAGGCATTGCGGTAGGGTGTGAAAACGGTGTAGGGCCGTCCCGCCTGACTCAAGACCTCATCCCCGTCAAGGATCGCCTGGTCCTTGAACGACTCGAAAGCGATTCCGTCGGCCTTCAGCGCCGCGCTGACCGCCGCGTCCCTCTGCTTGGCCCCCGGTTCGTAGTCTCGATTGACGAACACCGCAGCAACGCCAAGCCCCCGAGCCAGGTCCGGAATCTCCCTGGTCGCCCAGCCATGGCGCACCAGCAACGCGCCGCCACGTGTGCGCAGTGCTGCATCAAGCTCGACCAGCGACTCGCGAATGAACTCGACCCGTCGATCGGCCTCGTGGTCCAGAGCATCGAGGATCTCCCGATCGAAGACGAAAGCACAGAAGACGCGTCGTCCGCGACGCAGAGCTTCACACAACGCCGCGTGATCGCTGTCACGTAGGTCGCGACGAAACCAGACAAGAATTGAATCCACCGTGGATTACCTTTGTGTCGGCCGTCACCGCCGATTAGAATAAGGCCATGCAAAGCATCAACCTGACCCATCATTTTCTCATTGCCATGCCGGCGATGGTGGACTCGTATTTTTCCAGGACCCTGGTCTACATTGCCGAACACAACGATCGAGGTGCGCTGGGCGTGATCGTCAACCGGCCTATCGACATGAGCCTGGGCACGCTCCTCGAGAAGATCGACGTTCCCCTCGAAGCCCAGAGCTTCGCCAATCTGCCCGTACTTTTTGGTGGCCCCGTGCAGACCGACCGCGGTTTCGTTCTCCACCGGCCGATCGGCCAATGGCAATCGACACTGCCGGTCAATGAGCAGGTCGGCCTCACCAGTTCGCGCGACATCCTGCAGTCAGTTGCGCGCCACGGACAGCCACGCGACCTGATGGTAACCCTTGGCTACGCCGGTTGGTCTGCCGGTCAACTCGAACACGAACTGGCCCAGAACGCCTGGCTGACCGTGCCGGCCGAACTGCGCATCCTGTTCGAATTGCCGTACGAGGAGCGACTCGCCTCGGCCCTCGAGCTGCTCGGAGTCAATCTGACCAACCTTGCCGATGAGGCAGGGCATGCCTGAGCCAGCCGACACGCAGACAGGTACGGTACTCGCGTTCGACTTCGGTGAGAAGCGTATCGGCGTCGCCGTTGGTGAATGGCAGTTGCGTCAGGCGCACCCGCTGACGACGATTCATGGCGAAGCCAACACCGAGCGTTTTGCGGCGATTGCTGCCTTGATCGGCGAATGGCGGCCAACCCATCTGGTCGTTGGTCGTCCGACCTCGCTTGACGGCACGCCACACGCGATGACCGCGCGCTGCCGACGCTTCGCCGACCAGTTGCGCGGTCGCTTCGGTCTCGGTGTCGACCTTGCCGAGGAGCGACTTTCTTCGTTCGATGCGCAGGAACGGCTCCGCGCCAGCGGCCTCAATGGCCGCAGCGCAAAGAAACATCTCGATGCCGTAGCCGCGCAACTGATCCTCCAGAGCTATTTCGATAGCGTGCTTAGCGAGGACCGGACACCCGTCTCCACCCACCCCGAAAACCCTGACGACGCCCATCCCGATGCCCTCAATTGACCTCCCCGACGCCGAAGCACAGTGTGCCGAACTGGCCGAGCTGATTCGTCCCCACCTCCGACCCGGCACGCTCCTGGTCGGCATCCACAGTGGCGGTGTCTGGGTTGCCCGGCGTCTGCGCGACCTGCTCGATCAGGCCAACGACATTGGCCTGATCGACGTGTCCTTCTATCGGGACGATTACGGCGAACGCGGCCTGCATGCACGCGTCAAGCCGAGTTCGATGCCGTTTGACGTCGAAGGACGGCCACTGATCCTCGTCGATGACGTGCTGTATACCGGACGCACGACACGCGCGGCGATCAACGAACTCTTCGATTATGGTCGTCCAGCCAGCATCCAACTCGCGGTTCTGGCCGATCGCGGGCGGCGGGAGCTGCCCATTTGCGCCGACTTCTGCCCCTGGCGTGTGCAGCTTGACTCTGCGCAGGAACTGATCCTCTCGGCAGACAGCGACGGCCGTCTGCGATGGAGTGTCGCCGAGAATGCGTAATCCCCAACTGAACGCCAATGGCGAATTGACCCACCTGCTGTCGATCCAGGGCTTGCCCCGTGATGTGCTGATCCACATTCTCGATACGGCGTCAAGCTTTCTCAAGGTTTCCGACCGTAACGTCAAGAAGGTGCCCCTGTTGCGCGGCAAGAGTGTGTTCAATGTGTTTTTCGAGAACTCGACCCGTACCCGCACGACCTTCGAGATCGCCGCCAAGCGGCTGTCGGCGGACGTCATCAACCTCGACGTGACGCGCTCCTCGACCGCCAAGGGCGAGACCCTGCTCGACACGGTAGACAACCTGGTGGCCATGCACGCCGACATGTTCGTCGTCAGGCACGCGGCCAGCGGAGCGCCGCACCTGATCGCCGACCACCTGCGCCGACTCGGGCGGAACGACGTGCATGTCGTCAATGCCGGCGACGGACGCCACGCGCACCCGACCCAGGGCCTGCTGGATATGTACACCATCCGCCACTACAAGAAGGATTTCGACCAGCTCGTGGTAGCGGTAGTCGGCGACATTCTCCACTCACGGGTCGCCCGCTCGGATCTGCACGCCCTGACCACGCTGGGTGCCGCCGAGGTGCGTGCGGTGGGGCCGCAGACCCTGTTGCCGACGGCCATGGAAACCATGGGCGTTCGCGTGTGCCACGATCTGCGTGCCGGGCTGCGCGACTGTGATGTAATCATCATGCTGCGGCTGCAGAACGAGCGCATGAATGGCGCCTTGCTGCCGTCCGCCCGCGAATACTTCGCTTGTTACGGGCTGACGCCGGCGATGCTGGCGCTGGCCAAGCCGGACGCCATCGTGATGCACCCCGGACCGATGAATCGCGGCGTCGAGATCGACTCCGACGTCGCCGACGGACCGCAGGCGGTGATCCTGCCGCAGGTCACCTTCGGGATCGCCGTCAGAATGGCGGTCATGGGAATTCTCGCGGGGAACTGAGCGATGCACAGCCAAAACCTACACATCCGGAACGGCCGCCTGATCGATCCGGCCGGCGGCCTCGACCAACAGATCGACCTGTTCGTTGCCGACGGCCGTATCGCGGCCATCGGCCAGCCTCCGGCGGGCTTCTCGGCGGATAGACAGATCGACGCCAGCGGCTTGATCGTCTGCCCCGGTCTGGTCGATCTCTCGGCCCGCCTGGGCGGCATCGAATCGGAACTCAAGGCCGCTGTCGCCGGCGGAGTCACGTCGCTGGCCTGCCCACCGGACACCAAACCGCCACTCGACGAAGCGGGACTCGTCGAGCGCCTCGTCCGGCGCAGCGAAACGCTTGGCCTGGCGCGGGTCTATCCGATCGGCGCGCTGACCCAGGAACTGGCCGGCCAGAAACTCGCCGAGATGAACGGCCTGGCGCGCGCCGGTTGCATCGCCTTCTCACAGGCCAAGCATCCGATCATCGATACCCAACTCCTGCTGCGCGCGATGCAGTACGCAGCCACCTTCGACTATGCGGTCCGCCTGCGCCCACAGGATCATTTTCTTGCGCGCGAGGGGGTCGCTCACGATGGCGAAGTCGCTTCAAGGTTGGGTTTGACCGGCATTCCGGTGTCTGCTGAAACCGTGGCCATCGCCACGGCCCTCCATCTGGCCGGCGAAACAGGTGTCCGCCTGCACCTTTCCCGCCTGTCTTCTGGCGCCGGCGTTGACCTGATCCGAACCGCCAGGCAGTCGGGCGTGTTGGTCACTTGCGATGTGTCGATCCATCACCTGCATCTCTCGGAAACGGACATCGGCTACTTCGACAGCAATTCGCGCTTCGACCCGCCGCTCCGCTCGGCGGCGGACCGCGAGGCCTTGCGCACCGCCGCGAGTGACGGATTGGCCGCGATTTGTTCGGACCATACTCCGCTCGACGCCGACGGCAAGCAACTGCCTTTTGCTGAGGCTCTGCCCGGGGCAAGCGGCCTCGAACTCCTACTGCCACTGACCCTGCTGTGGGCGACACAAGCGAAGCTGCCCCTGATCGGCGCACTTGCCCGCATCACCTCCGATCCGGCAAGCATCCTCGGCATCGCAGCGGGTTCGCTGAGCATTGGCAGTGCGGCGGATGTCTGCATCTTCGATGCCGACGAGGCCTGGCACGTTACACCGGAAGCGCTGCGCAGCCAGGGCAAGAACACACCGTTCCTCGGTCGTGACGTCAACGGCCGGGTGCGTATGACACTGGTCGGCGGACGCATCGTTTTCGAGGGCTGACTGGGGCGCCTGCCGGTTTACTCAGCAAGCAGGCAGAGCACCGCCTCGGCCGACGCACCGCTGATTCTCAACACCTTGCGCCGCGACGTCAGGCCGCTCTTCAGCTCGACCGCGGATCTGGACAGACCCAGCCGTTGTGCGAGGAAATCGACGAGCGCCGCGTTCGCCCGACCGTCCACCGGCGGCGCTGTGATACGCACTTTCAGCGCATCCCCATGCCGCCCGGCGATTTCGTTGGCCTTGGCACCGGGCTGAAGATGGATCGTCACGGTGATCGCACCACCGCCGTCGCGCAGCCAGTCAACCACGGCTCAGAGAAACATCAGGACGAGTTGCGCAAGAACAATGGCGATCAGCGGCGAGAGGTCGACGGAAGCAATCGGCGGCAGAAAACGCTGGATCGGCCGCAGGAAGGGGCCTGTGAGCTGTGACACCGGTTGGCTCAGCGGCGAATAGGGACTGACCCAGGAGAGAACGGCCTGCAGCAGCAGCGCACCGATCAACAGGTAGATGCTGAGGCGCAAGGTAGCGAGTACAGCCCGCCAGCCAAGGAGGGGAAGCAAGCTCGACAGCGACCACGTCTCGGCGCCGCTGCCCAGCCACACGACGACGAAGAGGAAAAGGCACTGCAGCAGATAGGCCGGCACGAGGCTCGCCAGATCGAGGCCGAGGAGCCCCGGCAGCGCCTTGCGCAGCGGCCTGACCAGCCAGTTGGTGACTTCCACCACGAAAGACCCGGCCGGATTGTTGAAGGAAACCCGGAAAGCCTGCATGTAGAAGCGCAGCAACAAGGCCAGGCTGAGAAAACCGGTCAGCACTTCGAGCAGGAACAATCCGGCCTGCGCGATCATCAATCGTCCTTGCCCAGCAGGTCACCCAACTCACGGCCACGCACATTGGCCGCCAGGACTCCGGCGATGAAACCCTCCCTGACGCCACGCTCCTCCATGGTCCGCAAGGCCGCCTCGGTGGTCCCACCCTTCGACGTGACACGCTCACGCAGGACGCCCGCCGCTTCATCGGACTGAGCGGCCAGCTTGGCCGAACCGAGAACCATTTCAATCGACAACTGGCGCGCCTGTGCCGGCGTCAGGCCAAGTTCCCGTGCCGCCTGCTGCAGGGCTTCAATGAACAGGAAGACGTACGCCGGACCACTACCGGAGATGGCGGTAACGGCGTCCATATGCACCTCGTCGGCGATCCACAGGGTGCTGCCAACCGCCTGCAGGATGCGCTCGGCACCCAGACGCTCAGCCATCGATACCGCCGGCATCGCACACAAACCGGTAATGCCGGCACCAATCAGCGCCGGCGTATTGGGCATTGCGCGCACGACCTTGCCGTAGCCACCCAGCCAACGCGAAACGTCGGCCAAACGCAGTCCGGCAGCAATGCTGATGACCAGTTGCTGCTTGAGGTGATTCAGCAGGGGGACGCAGGCCTCCCGCATCTGTTGCGGCTTGACCGATAGGAGAACGGCATCGCAGTCCAGTGCGGCCGCGCTCGGCGCCTCGTAGCAGCGAACTCCATAGACCAGACGGAGTTTGGCACGTCCCTGCGCGCCCAACTCGATAACCGCGATGTCGGCTGTCGAAAAGCCCGTCTTCACCAAGCCGCCGATCAGCGCATTGGCCATGTTGCCGCCACCAAGGAAAGTGATTCTCATGCTGTGTGTCTCTCGCCAAAAATTGCCGTACCGACGCGCACCAGCGTCGAACCTTCGGCAATTGCCGCTTCCAGGTCCTGCGACATGCCCATCGAAAGTGTATCAAGCACCAGTCCGTCGGCTCGCAGTTGCTCCGACAACTCCCGCAGACGGCGGAAAGGGCGGCGCTGTTCAACGAAGTCGTCGCTGGGCGCGGGAATAGCCATCAGACCGCGCAGACGCAGCTTTGGCAGTCTGGCGACCGCATGCGCCAAGGCTGGCGCTTCAGCCGGGGAAACCCCCCCTTTGCTGGCCTCACCGCTCACATTCACCTGCAGACAGACGGACAGCGACGGCAAGGAGAGCGGGCGTTGTGCGGACAGGCGCTCGGCGACCCGCAGTCGGTCGAGCGAATGTACCCAATCGAACGTCTCAGCGACCGGGCGCGTCTTGTTGGCTTGCAGCGTACCGATGAAATGCCATTCGAGGCCCATGGCGCGCAGTTCCGCGACCTTGTCAATGCCTTCCTGGAGATAGCTCTCGCCGAACGCCCGCTGTCCGGCGGCGGCGGCTTCACGCAAGCACTCCGCAGGCCAGGTCTTGCTCACGGCAAGCAGGAGGACGTCCGCCGGATCACGTCCCCACCGCCGTGCAGCGCAGGCGATTCGCGCGAGAACGGCTTGCAGCTTGGCGGGAAGTGTGGTCATAATCAGGCGTTGCGCAGATTCTGCATAGTATAGCACTGCGCCCTGCTCACCGCCCGAGGACCGAACCGGATGGACATCACGGAACTGCTCGCCTTCAGCGTCAAGAACAAGGCTTCCGACCTGCACCTGTCATCCGGGTTACCGCCGATGATCCGCGTGAATGGCGATGTGCGCCGCATCAACCTGCCAGCGATGGAACACAAGGACGTGCACGGCATGGTGTACGACATCATGAACGACGGCCAGCGCAAGCACTACGAAGACACGCTCGAATGCGACTTCTCGTTCGAGATTCCCAACCTCGCGCGCTTTCGCGTCAACGCCTTCGTCCAGAACCGCGGCGCTGCTGCCGTATTCCGGACCATTCCGTCAAAGGTACTGACGCTCGAAGATCTCAACTGCCCGAGGATCTTCAAGGACATCTCGGAATACCCGCGCGGGATTGTGCTGGTCACCGGACCGACGGGGTCGGGCAAGTCAACAACCCTGGCGGCAATGATCAATCACGTCAATGAGACGATGTATGGCCACATTCTGACGGTCGAGGATCCGATCGAGTTTGTGCACCAGTCGAAGAAATGCCTGATCAACCAGCGCGAGATCGGCCCCCACACCCTGTCGTTCCAGAATGCGCTGCGCTCGGCCCTGCGCGAGGACCCGGACGTCATCCTGGTTGGCGAGATGCGCGATCTGGAAACGATCCGTCTGGCGCTCTCCGGTGCCGAGACCGGCCACCTAGTCTTCGCCACCCTGCACACTTCCAGCGCTGCGAAGACGATCGACCGGATCATCGACGTGTTTCCTGCTGCCGAGAAGGAGATGGTCCGATCGATGTTGTCCGAGTCGATTCGCGCCGTGATCTCGCAAACGCTGCTCAAGACCAAGGACGGTCAGGGGCGAATCGCGGCGCACGAAATCCTCATCGGCACGCCAGCGATCCGCAACCTGATCCGCGAAAACAAGATCGCCCAGATGTATTCCACCCTGCAGACTGGCCAGCAGTATGGCATGCAGACCCTCGACCACAACCTGCTCGAGCTCGTCAAGCGAAATCTCGTTGCGGCAAGCGAGGCTCGCAGCAAGGCGGCCAACAAGGACGTCTTCCCCGGCGCTTAGGGCCCGTCTGGCGGGCAGAAAGAAAGCATGGAACACGATCAAGCACTCAAGTTCATGCACGAGTTGCTGCGTCTGATGACGCAGAAGAATGGGTCGGACCTCTTCATCACGGCCCATTTTCCACCGGCCATCAAGATTGACGGCAAGGTGATGCCGGTGTCCAACCAACCGCTCCTCCCCCAGCACTCCGCGGAACTGGCGCGCTCGATCATGAACGACCGTCAGGCCGCCGAGTTCGAAGAAAAGAGGGAATGCAACTTTGCCATCTCGCCTACCGGGATTGGCCGTTTTCGCGTCAATGCATTGGTACAGCAGGGGCGCGTCGCGGTGGTCTGCCGGACGATCAACCTGGTGGTACCGACCCTTGACGAACTCGAATTGCCACCGGTACTCAAGGACATTTCGCTTGCCGCGCGCGGTCTGGTGATTTTTGTCGGCGGCACGGGCACCGGCAAGACCACGTCTTTGGCCGCACTCGTCGATCACCGCAACCGTAACAGCCACGGTCATATCATCACGATCGAGGATCCCATCGAGTTCGTTCACGAGCACAAGAAGTGCATCGTCACTCAGCGCGAGGTCGGCGTGGACACCGACTCCTGGGAGACAGCACTGAAGAATACGCTACGTCAGGCGCCGAACGTGATCATGATGGGAGAGATTCGTGATCGCCAGACCATGGACTACGCCATCGCCTTCGCCGAAACCGGACACTTGTGCCTGGCCACGCTGCACGCCAACAACACCAACCAGGCCATCGACCGGGTCATCAACTTCTTCCCCGAGGAACGGCGCCATCAGTTGCTGATGGATCTTTCTCTCAACCTGCGTGCGTTCGTCTCCCAGCGCCTGCTGCCGAAGAAGGATGGCAAGGGAAGGGTGCCGGCGATTGAGGTCATGCTCAATTCACCACTCGTTTCCGACCTCGTTTTCAAGGGTCAGGTGCATGAGATCAAGGAAGTGATGAAGCGATCGCGCGAACTGGGTATGCAGACTTTCGACCAGGCGCTGTTCGATCTCTACGAGGGCGGGCAGATCAGGTACGAGGATGCCCTGCGCAACGCCGACTCGCTGAATGACCTGCGCCTGCAGATCAAGCTGCATGGCAAGGAATCGAAAGACCGGGATCTCAGCGCCGGCATCGGTCATCTGGATATCGTCCAGTAGCCCGACAAGCTGCCGTGCGGCACTCGCACGGCATGCTTGATTTGCACGCGAGGCCACCTGGCGAACCGCCTTGTCCCGGGCCGCGACTCAGCCCATCGGCTCCGGATGCTGCTTCGCCACTCGCGCCTGCTCGGTGGCTCGATTCGTCCCGGCCACCATCCTGAACTCGTACAGGCGACATTCCAGCGCACCGTTGAAAAGCGGCGTCCGCTTGCTGGGTGTCAAGCGGACCAGCTTCGGCAATCGCGTGTCGGCGCTCAGCAGGTAGCAGTTCCAGCCGGCAAACCGGCGTTTCAGCGCACTGCCCAGCAGCGGATAGAATGCCGCCAGTTCATCATCGCTGGACACCCGCTCGCCGTAGGGCGGGTTACTGACCATGATGCCGCCCGGGGCAGGCGCGTCGATCGCCAGCAGGTCACCCGAACTCAGGGTAACCACCGGCAACAGATCGGCGCGATCGAGATTGGCCAGCGTGGCGCGCACGGCAACCGGTGAGATGTCGCTGCCGAAAATGCCTGTATTCCTTGCCGGCTTCTCCGCGGAGCGAGCGGCATCGACCAGTTGGTTCCAGAGCACGGCGTCGAAATGGCGTAGCCGCTGAAACGCAAAGTCGCGTCTGGCGCCCGGCGCGATGCCCAGTGCGATCTGAGCAGCTTCGGCCAGAAAGGTGCCACTGCCGCACATTGGGTCAAACAGCGGCACATCAGGTTGCCAACCGCTGAGGCGAAGGATGCCGGCGGCCAGGTTTTCCTTCAGCGGCGCGTCTACGGTCTTCTGGCGAAAACCGCGCTGGTACAGTGGCGCGCCCGATGTGTCGAGATAGAGCGTGCACTCGTCGCTGCTGACGAAGCCTTGTACGCGCACCTCCGGCTCACGCCTGTCGACCATGGGGCGCTTACCCGACTCCCGGCGAAAGCGGTCGCAGATGGCATCCTTGATGCGCAGGGTGACGAAGTCGATGCTCTTCAGCGGACTCTTCAATGCATTGACGTCAACGCGAATGGTCTGCTCGGGGAAAAACCATCGCGGCCATGGCGTTGCCAGCGCCAGATGGTAAATGTCGTCCTCCTTGCGATACGAGGCATGCGCCACGCGCCACAGGATACGCGTGGCAATCCGCGAATGTAGACTGGCGAAGTAGCAAACCGGCCACTCGCCCAGGAAATGCACGCCACCCGGTATCTGTTTCAGATCGGCAGCGCCTGCCGCGATGAGATCTTCCACCAGCACAGATTCAAGACCGCGCGGGCAGCTTGCAAAAAACGTTTCCACGATTGACTCCCGGTCGGTGGTCTAGAACGGCTTGACGACGGCGAGGTAAGTAACCGCCAGCAGCACGAGCACCGGCATTTCGTTGAACCAGCGGAACCAGACGTGGCCATGCACATTCCGACCGGTCTGAAAATCGCGCAGGAGGCGACCACAATAGGCGTGATAGCCAAGCAGCCCGACGACCAGAACCGTCTTGGCGTGCAGCCAGCCGCCCGAGAAACCAAAGCCGAACCACAGCCACAAGCCGAAAAGAACCGCCAGAATGCCGATCGGGGTGATGAACCGATAGAGCTTGCCAGCCATCAACAGCAAGCGCTGACGCTCGGCAACGCTGTCGGCCTCGACCATCGCCAAATTGACGAAAATACGCGGCAGATAAAAAAGGCCGGCAAACCAACTGACCACCAGCCACAGATGCAGCACCTTGACAATCAACACGAACTCTTCCTTTCAGCCCACGCCGCAGCGACGCCATCCTCGACGCGGGGATAGTTCAGCTTCGCCCGCAGTTCCGTCTTGACGCGCTGGTTGAGCAGTCGCCGCGATTCACCCATGAATGACAGTTGCAGCGCCGACAACCGCTCCTGCGCCTGATGACGCGACAGACGCGGCACCCTGGGCAGCCCGAAGCGATCGGCAACGAGATCGAAATAATCGCCCATCTTGATCTGCGAATCGTCGGTCGCGTTGTACGTTCGGTTGCTGCGCCCGTAGCGCAACGCCGCGCAGGTCAACATCGCCAGATCCTCGGCGTGGATATGATTGGTATAGACGTCGTCCTCATTCCGCAACGCTGGGGATGCCCTCTGCAAGCGTTCGATGGGCAGGCGATCGGCAGCATAGATTCCGGGAACGCGCAGGATGCTGACGACGACGCCACGCCGCCCCAAAGCGCGCAACTGGTACTCGGCATCGAGCCGCCGGCGAGCCCGGGCAGTGCCCGGCTGCGGAGCACGGGTCTCGTCAATACAGGCGCCTGCGCAGTCACCGTAGACACCGCTGGTACTGATGTAGACGATTCGCTGTGGTAGACTCCGGCCGCGGGACAGCGCGGCGAGCAGGCGGCGTGTGCGGGGATCGCGTTGCTCACCGGCCGCGCGCCCTTGGTCAGCCGCTGGTGGCGGGGCCAGATGCAGGATGACGTCGGCCAGACCTGCGATACGCCGCAGGCTTGCGGGCTGATCAAGATCGGCAAGGACAGGGCGGGCGCCCAGATCGCGCCAGAAGAGACGCTGCGCAGGGTCGCGGACGAGCGCGAAAACGCGGTAGTGGCCCAGCAGGCGAGGCAGGATGCGGCGCGCGATGTCACCGCAACCGACGATCAAGAGTTTTTGCACTGCGCAATTTTACCGGATTCGGACATCAGCGGAGAGGCGATGAGTTTTCAGGTCAGCATCCAGCCGAGCCGGCACAGTTTTCAGGCCGAGCCTGACGAGACGATTCTTGAGGCAGCACTGCGTCAGGGACTCAGCCTTCCTTACGGTTGTCGCGATGGCGTTTGCGGCAGCTGTCGCGGCAAAGTGTTGACCGGAGAGTTCGAGCACGGCAAGGCACAACTCGAGGTTCTCAGCGATGCCGACCGCCGGGCCGGCTTTGCACTCTTCTGCTGCGCGCAAGCCAGGAGCGACCTGTGCATCGAAAGCCGCGAAGCCCGCTCGCTCGCGGACATTCCGGTGAGGACACTGCCGGCGCGTGTGCACAAGCTGACACGCGCGGCGCCTGACGTCATGATCGTCGAACTCAAGCTGCCCGCCAATGAGCGCTTACGGTTTCTCGCCGGCCAGTACGTTGACATTCTGCTCAAGGAGGGCAGGCGACGCGCTTTCTCGCTGGCCAATGCACCACACGACGATGCCGTCCTGCAGTTGCACGTTCGCCATGTGCCGGGAGGGCAGTTCACCGGTCACGTGTTCAACACCATGAAGGAGCGCGACATCGTGCGTTTGCGCGGGCCGCAGGGCAGCTTCTTTCAGCGCGAGGACTCCACCAAACCGATGTTGCTCGTTGCCGGTGGAACCGGCTTTGCGCCGATCAAGGCGATCGTCGAACACGCCATCGCGGAAGAAAGCCAGCGGCCGATGCACGTCTATTGGGGAGGACGTGGCCGCGCCGACCTCTACCTGCTAAAACTTGCCCAACAATGGCCATTGCTGCATGCCAACATCCGTTTCACCCCGGTGCTGTCCGACTTGCCGACAGAGGCCCAATGGGACGGCAGAACAGGTCTCGTGCATCACGTCGCGTTGGCAGACCATACCGATCTCTCCGACTATCAGGCGTATGTCTGTGGATCACCGGCAATGGTAGCCGCCGCCAGGCAGGATTTCCTGGCACGTTGCGATCTTCCGGCAGACGAGTTCTTTGCCGATTCGTTCGACTTTGCTGCCG
Organism: Accumulibacter sp.; assembly: GCA_017302455.1. Classification (GTDB taxonomy): domain Bacteria; phylum Pseudomonadota; class Gammaproteobacteria; order Burkholderiales; family Rhodocyclaceae; genus Accumulibacter; species Accumulibacter phosphatis. The sequence continues at coordinate 68,510 of JAFLDO010000004.1, read as the reverse complement.
ATACGCTCGATGCAATCGATGCCCCAACCCACCTGAACACAAGGCTTGACCCGCATGAATGAAGTTTTCATGTCCCGCCAGCCTCTGGTCAATCGCCAGAGCAAAATCATCGCCACGCGCCTGACGCTGCATCTTGGGGATCAGGCAAGCATCGTCGATGCGGTGAGCACGCTGAGCGCACTGGCCAACGTCTGGCCGCAGAGCGAAAAACCGGTGTTCATCAGTTGTGGCCGGACCGGTTGTGAGGCGGGCATCCTCGACTGGTCGGCACCTGACAACGCGACGATAGAACTGCCGGCGACGACGCTGGTCGGCCAGGCCGGGCCCGACGTGATTGCCGCTCTGCAAACCTTCCAACCGACCATCTGCCTGCACTTTGATCCGCAGGCGGCACAGGCTCTGTCCGCCGGCGTACAGTTCCGCTTCATCGGTTTCGACGCGCAGCAGTTCCAACTCGGTCAACTCAAGCTGCTGACCGCCCGGACGCGAACGTACGGCATCGGTATCGCTTTCAATGTCGAAACCAGCGAGCAGTTCCGAGCCTGCCTGGAAGCTGGTATCACAGCGGCAGCGGGATGGTTCTTCACGTCACCGACAGGCGCGCCGGCGAAAGCCCTCAGTCCCGGGCAGGCAAACATCGTGCGGGTGCTCAATCTGGTGCGCCAGAATGCTGACATCCGGGAAATCGAGGCGGCACTCAAGCTCGATGTCGCCATTTCCTACAAGTTGCTACGCTACATCAATGCCGCCGGCTTTGGGCTCTCCTGCGAGATCCAGTCTTTCCGGCACGCCGTCAATATGCTCGGCTACGAAAAGCTCAATCGCTGGTTGTCACTGCTGCTGGGAACGGCCAGCAAGGACCCGATGGCCCCGGCCCTGATGCACACCGCCTTGCTAAGAGCGCGATTGATGGAATTGCTGGCGAGCGGGCTGGTTGACAAGTCGGAGTACGACAACCTGTTCATCACCGGCGCCTTTTCCCTGCTCGACGTGCTGCTTGGCGTCGGTATGGAGCAGGCGCTCGAGGCGATGCGCCTACCGGAACCGATCTGCGATGCTTTGCTGAGTAACGGGGGTCGCTATCAGCCCTTCCTCGACCTGGCAGTGGCCAGCGAGGCCGACGATGGTGAGGCAATTGCCGACCAGGCCGCCATGCTCGGCCTGACCTCCGATCAATTCAACCGTGCCCAACTACAAGCCCTCACTTTCGCCGACGCGATGGAGCTCTAGGATCAACGGCTATTCCCCGAGATAGGCGGCGCGGACCTTGGGGTCGGCAAGCAGCCTCTTCGACTCGTCGGTAACGGTGATCTCGCCACTCTCCATGACGTAGCCACGCTGACTTACCTCGAGTGCCAGCTTGGCATTCTGCTCGACCAGGAGAATGGTCATCCCGTCCTTCGCCACCGCACAGATCACTTCGAAAATCTTTTGCACCATGATCGGCGCCAGACCCATCGACGGCTCGTCGAGCAGCATCAGCCGCGGTTTGCTCATCAGTGCGCGGCCGATCGCCAGCATCTGCTGCTCGCCCCCGGAGAGGGTACCCGCCAACTGCTGGGCGCGTTCCTTGAGGCGAGGGAAGTGCGAGAGAACCTGCTCGAGATCACGCTCGATCGCCACCTTGTCGTTGCGGGCGTAGGCACCCATGCGCAGGTTCTCGACAGTCGTCATGCGCGGAAACACACCCCTGCCCTCGGGGACCAGCGCGATCCCTTCGCCAACCAGCTGGTGCGGCGGCAGCGCCACAAGCTCCTTACCACGGTAGCGGACGCTGCCACCGGCCGGGTCGAGAAGCCGAGCGAGAGCCCGTAGCGTACTGCTCTTGCCCGCACCGTTGGCACCGATCAGCGCCACCATCTCGCCTTCATTGACGTGGAAGGTGATCCCGCGAACGGCCTGGATACCACCATAGGAGACGCGCAGTCCGTTAACTTCGAGCATGATTCATCCGTTCCCTTCAGGCCACCGAGCCACCGAGGTAAGCCTCGACAACCCGCGGGTCCCTCTGTACGACCGACGGCACGTCTTCGCAGATCTTCTCCCCGTAGTCGAGCACAGCAACGCGTCCACACAGCCCCATGACCAGCTTGACGTCGTGCTCGATCAGCAAGACCGTTACGCCATCGCGGCAGATACCCTCGACGAGAAGGCGCAGGGCCTCGGTTTCCGTACCGTTCATGCCGGCCGCCGGTTCGTCGAGCGCCAACAGCTTCGGCTCGGTAGCCAAGGCACGGGCGATCTCGAGGCGCCGCTGGTCGCCATAGGAAAGATGTTTCGCATAGTCGTGCGCCCGCTCGTGGATGCCGACATAGTGCAGGAGTTCCTCGGCGCGACGGCCAATCGCCGCCTCCTCGGCACGCGTCGCCGAATTGCGGGTGATCGCCCCGAGCACGCCGGCATGCGTGCGCAGATGTCGCCCCACCATCACGTTCTCGATCGCCGTCATGTTGCCGAACAGGCGAATGTTCTGGAACGTCCGCGCAATCCCGACTTCAGCCGCCTTGTGCGGCGCATCGGCGGCCAGCCTGGCACCGTCGAAAACGAAGTGTCCACCTTCGTTCCGGTAAAGACCGGTGAGGCAGTTGAAGAAGGTCGTCTTGCCGGCACCGTTGGGCCCGATCAGTCCGTAGATCTCGCCGCGCCGAATGGTCAACGAGACGTCATGCAAGGCCTTCACGCCGCCGAAATGCTTGGCGACCGCATGCGCTTCGAGAAGAATCTGGTGTTCGCTCATGATCAGTCCGCGCTCTCGGCCAGTTCGCGGCGGCGCTGCGACGATGGCCACAGGCCCGCCGGCCGGAAGCGCATGACGAGCACCAGCGCCAGGCCGAAAACGAGCATCCGCAGACTCTCCGGATCGATGATCATGCGCCCGAAGATCGCCCGCTGCAGAGGCTCGATGCCGTAGCGCAAGGCCTCGGGTAGACCTGTCAGCAGGACAGCACCAAGGATCACCCCCGGGATGTGTCCCATGCCACCGAGGACGACCATCGCCAGGATGGTGATCGATTCCATCAGAGAGAAGCTCTCCGGACTGACGAAGCCCTGCATGGCTGAAAAAACGCCGCCGGCAACGCCACCAAAGGAAGCGCCCATGGCAAAAGCCAGCAGCTTGATGTTGCGGGTATTGATTCCACAGGCCTTGGCCGCGACCTCGTCCTCACGAATGGCCTGCCAGGCCCGACCAATTCGCGAATCCTGCAGGCGCACGTTGATCATGATGATCATGATCGCCAGGGTGACCAGCAGAAAATAGTACTTCTGCGGCCCGGAAACCGTCACGCCCAGGATGGTACTGGTATCGGCAAACGAAAAGCCGCCGATACGGATCGGATCGATCAGGGTAATCCCCTGCGCCCCGTTGGTGACGTTGATCGGCGCGTTGAGGTTGTTCATGAAGATGCGGATGATCTCGCCAAAGCCGAGGGTCACGATCGCCAGGTAGTCGCCCCGCAGCTTGAGCGTCGGCGCACCGAGCAGGACGCCGAAGATGCACGCCAGACCGGCACCGACGGGCAGAATGACCCAGAACGGCAGGTGAATGCCAAAATGAGGCGACGCCAGCAAGGCATAGGCATAGGCACCGACGGCGTAGAAGGCGACATAGCCGAGATCCAGCAAACCCGCGTAGCCGACGACGATGTTGAGGCCCAGCGCCAGAAAGACGTACAGGATGGCAAAGTTGGCGATGCGCACCCATGCCTGGCCCCCCAGGGCCGCCACGAAAGGTACGGCCAGAAGCACAACGCCGATCAGCACCAGACCCAGCCAGTGCTGTTGCCAAGGGATGGATTTCCTGACGCGGCCGTTCATGCGCGATCTCCCGTGCGCTCACCAAAAAGACCCGAGGGACGAAACATCAGCACGATGATCAGGACGATGAAGGCGAAGATGTCCTGGTAGTGGCTGCCCAGGAAATCTCCCGTCAGATCGCCGATGTAGCCGGCTCCAAGCGCCTCGATCACGCCCAGCAGGAGGCCACCGGCCATGGCTCCCGCAAGATTGCCGATGCCGCCGAGAACGGCCGCCGTAAAGGCCTTGAGGCCGAGCATGAAACCCATTTGGTAGTGCGCTATCTCGTAGTACGAACCGACCATGCAGCCGGCCACCGCGCCCAGCGCGGAACCGATGATAAAGGCCATGGCGATGACGCGATTGATATCGACGCCCATCAGCGAGGCAACGTGCGGGTTCTGCGCGGTTGCCCGCATGGCCATGCCGATGCGCGTCCGGTGCACCAGATAAATGAGGCCCAGCATCATCAGCGCCGCGAGCGAGACGATCGCGACCTGCACATTGGTAAAGCTGGCCCCGCCAAGCTCATAGATCTTCTTGTCGATCATCGGCGGAAAAGTGATGTAATTCCGGCCCCAGATGATCATCGCCACGTTCTGCAACACGATGGACATACCGATCGCGGTGATCAGCGGCGTCAGTCTCGGCGCATGCCGCAAGGGACGATAGGCCACGCGCTCGAGGGCCCAACCGAGAATCATGCAGACCACCACCGACACCAGCAGGCCGACCCCGAGAACCAGCAGTGGTGACATGCCGGAACCGGCAAGAGAAACGATGACCGTAAAGGCCACCATCGTCCCGATCATCACCACTTCACCGTGGGCAAAGTTGATCAGGCCGATGATCCCGTACACCATTGTGTAGCCAAGCGCGACGAGCGCGTACACGGCGCCCAGGGTGAGGCCGTTGATCAGCTGCTGTAGGAGAGTGTCCATGGTCAGGCTTTCCGCAACAAGGTGCTGGTGGCGAACCAAAGGTTCCGACTCATGGCACCAGGGATATGGCCGTGCGGACGCGAGGCCCGGTTCATGCTGAGCGGATGCAGGATGAACGAGGGGATGGCAGTCGAACTGCCATCCCCTCGCAACCTTCCATACCTTACTTCTTGGCTTCGGGAGCAGGAGCAGCCGCAGGAGCCGCAGGGGCCGGCGCAGGTGCAGGTGCAGCCGCCGCTGACGCACCGCCTTCGGTCTTCAGGGTCACCAGCTTGCCGTCCTTGACCTCGAAAACCGTGATCGCGCCGTTCTTGATATCGCCATTGGCGTCGAACTCGATCTTGCCGGTGACCCCATCATAGGAGGTCTTGCCAACTTCCGGCAGATACTTGGCCGGGTCGGCCGAGTTGGCGCGCTTCATGGAGTCGACCAGGACCATCACAGCGTCATAGCTGTACGGCGAGTAGATCTGGATCTGGCCGTACTTCTTGGTGAAGTCCTCGACGAACTTCTGACCGTTCGGCAGCTTGTCGGGCGGCAGGCCGGCTTGCGTACAGATCACCCCTTCCGACGCCGCACCGGCGAGCTTGATCAGCTCGGGTGTGCAGCCTCCGTCACCCGTCGAGAACTTGGCCTTGATGCCCAATTCCTTCATTTGCTTGAGCATCGGACCACCGACGGCATCCATTCCACCCAGGAAGACGAGGTCCGGGTTCTTGGCCTTGATCTTGGTGAGAATCGCCTTGAAGTCGGTAGCCTTGTCGTTGGTGAACTCGCGTGCGACGATTGTCGCACCGGCGGCCTTGGCCGCTTTCTCGACCTCATCCGCCAGCCCCTGACCATAGGCCGTACGATCGTCGATGATGGCGATCTTCTTGGTGCCCAAGTCCTTGACCGCGTAGGTGCCGACCACAGAGCCCTGCTGAATGTCGTTCGCCATCACCCGGAACGTGGTCTTGAAGCCTTGCTGGGTGTACTTCGGGTTGGTTGCCGAAGGCGAAATCTGCGGCAGGCCGGCCTGGCTGTAGATCGCCGAAGCGGGAATGGTGGTGCCCGAATTCAGGTGGCCGACGACACCGGCAACCTTGGCGTCGACGATCTTCTGGGCGACGACCGTCCCGGTCTTCGGGTCGGCCTGATCATCTTCACCGAGCAGTTCGAACTTGACGACCTTCCCGTCGATTTCGATCTTCTTGGCGTTGGCATCGTCGACCGCCAGGCGCGCGCCGTTCTCGTTGTCCTTGCCGAGGTGGGCGATCGTTCCGGTGAGCGGTGCAACGTGGCCAATCTTGACCACCATCTCCGGCTTCGGCGCCGGCGCAGGTGCCGCCGCGGCGGGGGCCGGAGCAGGTGCCGCAGCCTTGGGTTCTTCCTTCTTGCCGCAGCCAATCACGGCCACAGATGCGGCCAGAACGACAAGAACACCCGGTACACGTAAATGGTTCATATGTTCAATCTCCGATATTGTGTTTATGTTGGGGTGGCGAACGGCGGATTGTCCAAGCACATCAGGAGCTTGTCAACCGGCATATGATCACTTGGCATGCATCATTGGTTGCCGCGGCCCACCCTGAAACAGAAGACCGGCGCTTGGCCGGTCTTCTTTTCGTCACGCGATCACTTCAAGCTGAGAATCCAGCCGACCAGCTTCTTGGCCTCTTCGGGTGTCACCGAGGCATTTGGTGGCATCGGTACCGGACCCCAGACACCCTTGCCACCCTTGATGACCTTCTCGGCCAACATGGCTTCATCCTTGGCGGTGTATTTCTTGGCAACCTCCTGATACGCCGGACCGACGACCTTCTTGTCCACGGCGTGACAAGCCAGACAACCCTTGGACTTGGCCAGCGCCGATTCGTCAGCAGCCGAGACAGCTCCAGCGGACATAATGCCGGCAGCAGCCAGCAGGCTCACGTAGATTGCTTTCATGCTCTTAACTCCGTTCAGGTAGGTGGTTTGAAACGCCACGATATTATTTCAGTTTCGCCGCCTTGGAAAGCGTCTTGTCCGCCTGGCTGGTGGCAGCACACGTGACCTCTCGCTGAACGCCACCAGAACGAGGCGCGTTGACAGCGCCACCTCTGGTCAGCGTCTGTGCAGCTGATCGAGATCGCGGACCGCGCCAGTGGCCGCCGAAGTCGCCATCAGGGCATAAGCCTGCAATGCCCGCGAAACCAGCCGCCGGCGCTCGACCGCCGGCCGCCAGGCGGCCTCGCCCGTGGACTCCATCGCGGCGCGGCGCCTGGCCATTTCCGAATCGGCAATCGCCAGATGGATGATGCGACGCGGGATGTCGATCTCGATCACGTCCCCTTCCTCGATCAGCCCGATCGCCCCGCCTTCCGCCGCCTCCGGCGAAGCGTGCCCGATCGACAACCCCGACGTACCGCCCGAAAAGCGGCCGTCGGTGAGCAGCGCGCAGACCTTTCCCAAACCCTTCGATTTCAGGTAGGACGTCGGGTAAAGCATTTCCTGCATGCCGGGTCCGCCCTTCGGACCTTCATAGCGAATGACGACCACCTCTCCCGCCTTGACCTGATCACCGAGAATCGCCTGCACGGCATCATCCTGACTCTCGAATACCCGCGCCTTGCCGCTGAACACCCAGATGCTCTCGTCAACACCGGCGGTCTTGACGATGCAGCCGTCGCTCGCGATGTTGCCATAGAGCACAGCCAGCCCGCCTTCCTGCGAATAGGCACTGGCCTTGTCACGAATACAACCGTGCGTCCGATCCAGATCCAGTTCCGGGTAGCGGCGGCCCTGCGAGAAAGCCGTCTGGGTCGGGATGCCTCCCGGCGCCGCCTTGAAGAACTCGAACACGTCCGGGTCGCGCGTGCGCATCACGTCCCAAACGTCGATCGCTTCGCCAAGGGTTCGCACGTGCACGGTCGGCACCTCACGATGAATCAGGCCAGCACGATCGAGTTCGCCGAGAATCGCGAAGATGCCGCCGGCGCGATGCACATCCTCCATGTGGTAATCGGGCGTGGCTGGCGCCACCTTGGCCAGACACGGAACCTGACGCGAAATGCGATCGATGTCGTCCATCGAGAAGTTGACCCCGCCCTCCTGCGCCGCCGCCAGAATGTGCAGGACGGTGTTCGTCGAACCACCCATCGACACGTCGAGCGCCATGGCGTTCTCGAACGCGGCGAACGAGCCGATCGACCGCGGCAAGACCGAAACGTCGTCCTGCTCGTAGTAGCGCCGGCACAGGTCGACGATCTGGCGGCCAGCCCTGAGGAACAGTTGCCGGCGATCGGCATGGGTGGCAAGAAGGCTGCCGTTGCCCGGCAGGGAAAAGCCGAGCGCCTCGGTCAGGCAGTTCATCGAGTTGGCGGTGAACATGCCGGAACACGAACCGCAGGTCGGGCAGGCGGACCGTTCAAAGGCGTCCACTTCGTCGTCCGAACAGTTGCTGTCGCCGCCCTTGACCATCGCATCGACGAGATCGACAGCAATCACCCTGCCGCCCCACTTGACCTTGCCGGCCTCCATCGGGCCGCCGGAAACGAAGATCGTCGGGATATTCACCCGCATCGCCGCCATCAGCATTCCCGGAGTGATCTTGTCACAGTTGGAGATGCACACCATGGCGTCCGCGCAGTGCGCATTGACCATGTACTCCACCGAATCGGCAATCAGGTCGCGTGAGGGCAGCGAGTAGAGCATTCCGTCGTGCCCCATGGCGATACCGTCGTCGATGGCGATGGTATTGAATTCCTTGGCGACGCCACCGGCGGCCTCGATTTCGCGGGCAACCAGCTGACCAAGATCCTTGAGGTGCACGTGACCGGGAACGAACTGGGTGAAGGAATTGACGACGGCGATGATCGGCTTGCCGAAATCGCCGTCCTGCATTCCAGTCGCCCGCCACAGGGCACGCGCGCCGGCCATGTTGCGGCCATGGGTCGAGGTGCGGGAACGATAGTGGGGCATTGCCGATCTCCAATCGAGAACACGCCAGAGGGTGGCGCGGTATAATCGAGATTCTATCCGAAAGCCCCCAGGGTGTTGGTGCCGTGTTGATTCATCCGCAGTTCGACCCCGTCGCACTCAAGCTGGGCCCTGTGAGCGTGCACTGGTATGGGCTGATGTACTTGCTGGCCTTCCTTCAGTTCTGGTGGCTCGGCCGACACCGCATCCGCACGCATCCGCAGCTTTCGCAGGCATCCTGGACCGTCCAGCAACTCGACGATCTGCTCTTCTACGGCGTCCTCGGCGTGATCATCGGCGGGCGGCTCGGTCAGGTGCTGTTCTACGAGCCGGGCTACTACCTGACGCACCCGCTGCAGATCCTCGCCGTATGGAAAGGGGGCATGTCGTTTCACGGCGGCTTCCTCGGCGTGCTCGTCGCGATGGCACTGTACGCGCGCAAGACCGCGAGGAGCTGGCTCGAGATCACCGACTTCATCGCGCCGCTGGTGCCGCTCGGCCTCGCCGTCGGGCGTATCGGCAATTTCATCAACGGCGAGTTGTGGGGCCGTCCCGCGGATTCATCCTTGCCATGGGCCATGGTCTTCCCCTGGGTCGACGATTTGCCGCGCCATCCATCGCAGATCTATCAGGCGGGCCTCGAAGGCCTCGCGCTGTTTGTCGTCCTCTGGTTGTATTCAGGGAACACGCAGCCGCGCGGCGCCGTTTCCGGCGTGTTTCTCATCGGCTATGGGCTTCTGCGCTGGGTCGCCGAGTATTTCCGCTCGCCGGATGATGGTATCTTTGGTCTCTCTCACACCATCAGCATGGGGCAGTGGCTGTCCTTGCCGATGGTCCTCTTCGGAATCGTTTTTGTCGTCTCCGCGCATCGCCGACGCATCTGACCCGAAGGCGCCGCCGGTCGCGGATGGAGGAGAAGAAAATGCCTGCAGGAATTGTTGTCCGGGGGCTGCGCAAGGTGCGCACACTGCTCGCCGAAGGTCCCGGCCTCCGCGGTCTCGATGGCAAGCAACTAGTGCGAATCCGCGAGTTGCTGCATGAATGCGCCAGCGGCGTCGGCGGCGAAATCTCGGCGAGGCAGCGCGCCGGGCGGCTCGCGGAAGCCTATCTGCGTCTTGATGACGAAGGTCGCGCGACGTTCCTGCGCGTCATTGCCACCGAATTCGGCCCCGATCCGCAGCTGGTCGCCAAGGCACATGCCGACTACCAGGCAGCCATCGACAGCAACGACCGGTGGACTGCCGAGTCGGCGCTACGCAATGCCATGCGTTCGTCTCGCCTGCGCGTCCTGACGCAATTCACCGCCCTGCCGCAAGGCGTCAAGTTCCTGGTCGATCTCCGCGCCGATCTGCTCCGTCTGATTGGCCAGGATCCCGCCCTGCGCTCGCTCGACCGAGAACTCGAAACCCGTCTGAGCGCATGGTTCGACGTGGGTTTCCTCGAGTTGCAACGGATCACCTGGAACTCGCCGGCAACGCTCCTCGAAAAACTGATCGAGTACGAAGCGGTGCACGAGATCCGTTCCTGGAGCGACCTCAAGAACCGCCTTGATTCCGATCGCCGCTGCTACGCGTTCTTCCACCCACGCATGCCGATGGAACCGTTGATCTTCGTCGAGGTGGCGCTGACCGACAAGCTCGCCGACAACGTCCAGACCCTGCTCGATGAGCATGCGCCGGTCTTCGATGCGCCACGCGCCAATACGGCGATCTTTTATTCGATCTCGAACACGCAGGTCGGTCTGCGCGGCGTGTCGTTCGGTAACTTCCTGCTCAAGCGCGTGGTCGACGATCTGAAGCGCGACTACCCGCGTCTCATCAACTTTGCGACCCTATCCCCCCTGCCCTCCTTCCGTCGCTGGGCCGAGAAGAATCCGGAAGCCTGGCAGAAGGCTTTCAGCGAAGCCGATCTGGAGCGGATCAGGCGACACCAGGCGGCCGGGACGACGAAGATCGACAACGCAAGCGATCTGGCGACGCTGCTCGCCGACGATGGTTGGGCCGATGATGACCGCTTGGCACGCGCCCTGCAGCATGGCCTGATGCGGCTTGCCGCGCGCTACCTGCTGACTCCCGACAAAGGCGGACGTCCTTACGACCCGGTTGCCCGTTTCCATCTGGGCAACGGGGCGCGCATCGAGCGCCTCAACTATCTGGCGGACACCTCGGCGCGCGGCCGGCGACAGTCGTATGGACTGATGGTGAATTATTTGTACGACCCTGATACTATCGAAGCGAACGTCGAGGCTTTTTCACGCGGTGGTGAGATGGCTGCGAACCCCGCAATACGCCGTTCTGCCCGCGACTGAGACAACACGGGCATAACGTTTATTTCGATCCTGTCAATAGAAAGAACATCACATGCAACAACGTCCATTCAAAGTCCTGGGTATCCAGCAGATCGCCATCGGCGGCCCCGACAAGATGAAGCTTCGTCAGCTGTGGGTCGACATGCTCGGCCTCGAGATCACCGGCAACTTCGTCAGCGAACGCGAGAACGTTGACGAAGACATCGCCGCAATGGGCAAAGGCCCGTTCAAGGTCGAGGTTGATCTGATGCAACCGGTTGACCCCGAGAAGAAGCCGGCGGTTCACGCCACACCCCTCAACCACGTCGGCCTGTGGATCGACGACCTGCCGAAGGCGGTTGAGTGGCTGACCGCCAATGGCGTGCGCTTCGCGCCGGGTGGCATCCGCAAGGGTGCCGCCGGGTTCGACATCACTTTCCTGCATCCGAAGGCCAGCCCCGAGTTTCCGATCGCCGGAGAAGGTGTGCTGATCGAAATGGTTCAAGCGCCGCCGGAAGTCGTCGAGGCCTTTGCCAAGCTGGGCTGACACCGCAAACCCGCAATCCCCCGAAACACCGCGTCGCGCTTTTCGCCGATGCGGTGTTTTTGTTGCGCCTGCGTAGTGTGGCGGCAGGTGGCCGCCCACCAGTCACCCATTAGTCGCCCACCCCTATCTGCGATCGCGTCCTTGTCGGTTCGCCGCGAACACCGCCAGCGGAGCGGGAAGCGGGTCCTCAACTGGCAGCACAACACTCCGACCTGACCGACCGCACTGGCGCGCGCGAAGCAGCAGGCCGCAAGCCACCCGACGAACGCCCGGGCGCGATCTTCGTCGCCGCGCGCCTTGACGCTCACGAAACCTGACCCTTTTTTGCTCACGAGAATTGAGCCAGCGGTAGCGCAGGCCTAGGTGGTAAGCGCGGCTGCGTGCAAGGGTTGAAGCTGTTGAAGAAGTGGCCTTCGCCAAGCCGTGCGGAGGGTTTTTTCTTCGTGGCTGGCGGAAGCCTTGGGGGGTGAGGGAGAGGCGCCCCGGAGCTGGGTCAAGGGCAGGCTGCGGCTTTTCGCAGCCTGGCGCAGCGTCCCTTGACGCAGCGGAGGGGCGATACGCTGGGGCGTGGCAGTAAGGGCGGCAGTATCGCGCTTACTGCCATGCAGACCGGCGTTTGAGGCGTCCGACCCACGCGGCGGTCATCGAGGAGCAACGGTGATGCTGGGCGAGCAAGCGACCGCCGTTCACCGGTGGCTTCAAGCGCTACGCGGAGTCGTCTGGCGAGGTCTTCCTGCGAGACGTCGCGCGGGTGGAGGCAGCTGTCGGGGCCGTCGTTTGGGTTGCCTGGGAGCCAGCCGGCTCGCTGCGCAAACTCGCACCACTCAAGCGCAGGAGGGTGCAGCGATGCTGCAGGCGGTCGAGCAGCGCATCGACCAGCGGTTTCTTCTGAAACAACTCGTACCAATCGGGCAGGTCGACATTCGTTGTGACAATCGTCGACAGACGCAGATTGTAGCGCTGGTCCATCAGGCGGAAGAACGCGTTGACCTGCTCGGGCTTTAGGTTGAGGTAGCCGAGTTCGTCGATGACGATCAACGGCAGGCGGCACAACTGATTGAGAAGCCCAATCGTCGAGCGGTCAGCGAGCGAAGCATACAGTTCGTCGAGCAAGGCCTGTGCGTTATAGAAACGGGCGCGGTAGCCATTCAGACACGCTTCGCGCAGGAGCCCGATGGCGATTCCCGACTTGCCGGTGCCGGGCGGGCCGATCAGCAGGAGGTTCTCGCCGCGGCGCAGAAAGTCGAGCCCCGCGAGGGTCAGGACCTGCGCCTTGTTCACGCTCGGCTGACGGGCGAAGGGGAACGACTGCAAGGTCCACGGCCAGGGTAGATGGGCCTGGGCCAGACGATAGGCCAGGCTCTTCTCGCGCCGCGCCGCTTCTTCGGCGCGAAGCAGGCGAAAGAGCACCTCGGGGACCGGCGTCCCCTGCCGTTCGGCGAGGTCGAGTTCCTCGTCGAGGACGCGCTCCATTCCGGACCAGCGCATCTGCGCAATCAGCGCCTTGAGCGGCTCACGCATCGTCGTCTCCGCGGTCGAGGCGGAAGAAGTCCCCGGCCACCTGCTGCAGGATCATCGCCTCCAGGCGGCCGAGGTCGAAGAGACCAAACTTCAGCGCCTGCGCGACCGCCGCGAGGAAGGGACTTTCCGGGTAGCTTCGCCGGAACCCCAGCAAGCGGCGTAGGGGCCGCACCCCGCGCCCGTGCGCCTGCTTGACGAGCGCCGCGACGTACGCGTCGAGCACAGGGTGGTGGCCCTGCAGCAAGGTGGCTTCAGGCGGCGGGGTACGATCCTGACGCTGCGGCGTCGGGTGATGCCCGGGCAGCTTCTGCTTGGCATCGCGTACGCCGATCAGCCGCGGGTGGACCGCGACCAGTTGCTCGCGGGCACAGATCCTGAGTTCGCTGGCGTACAGATAAACCGTCAGCGTCTTGCCCACCCAACGTTCGGGCACCGAGTAGCGATTGGTCTCGATCGACACGAAGCCGTACAGATCGACCACCCGCTCGGCCACCTGATAGACCGGCGGCAACACCGCCGGCAGCGGCTGCAGACAGGACCTCTCCATCGCGTAGGCCGCGCTTGGCGCCATCCCCAGGACACGCTTCGGCTTGGCATTCGCCACCTTCTCGCACCAGGCTCGCGCCTGCTGGTTCAGGTCGGCGAAATCGGCGAACGTCCGCCCGGCCAGGAAATTGCCTTCGACCCAGGCAAAAGGTCTTTCGACGCGCCCCTTGCGGTCGGGTTGGTTCACCGGGTGGGCACGGAAGGCGAATCCCAGCGTGCGCGCGAACGCCACCATCTCGGGCGCGAACACGGCATCGTCGCCGGCGCCGTCGACGACGATCACGCTGGTGTTGTCGATGACGCAGGTCGGGCAGCAGCCGGCCAGGAAGCGCACGGCCTCGAGCAGGAACTGCTTGGCTTCAAAGCGCGTAAAGCGCGGGTAGTACTGGAGGAACAGGCAGCGCGAATAGGCCAGGATCAGCGACGCGCATTGCGCCGTCAGCGTCTTGCCGGCCAGGATCACGCGATGGGGCGAGGTATCGTGCTGCATCTCCTGGCCGGGCGCGAAGACATACTCGCCAGCGCGTTTGGGCGGCGAGCGCAGACCGGCTTCCCGGATCCATCGGGTGAGCGTGCTGTAGCCGGGATGGAGGCCCAGTTCCGCCTGCAGCATCTCCTGTAGGCGGACCCCATAGCCGCGCACGCGCGCAAAAGCGGCAGGGAGCCAGAGGCGTACCGGCGCCGGGCACGCGGGCTCGCGCGCGTCGGCAAGAACCGGCATTCGCAGGATGCGGCGAATCGTATTACGCGACAGCTTCAAGAGCCGGCTGATCTCGCGAACAGCCAGGCCTTGCTGATGCAGCGTCTGGACGGATTGACGAATCTCGGGGGATATCATGCGGGCAAATCCTGGTCAGATGGCGCTGAAGCGACGCGAGCGCCGGTTGCAAAGAAGCCACCGCCGCCGTGACGGCGGGCGGCATAGCGGTCGATGGCGAACTCAAGGCGGACAAACGCCGCTTCAGACGGGCACCGACGGCTTCCAGGATGCGCAGGTCGGCGAGCACCTCGCCTTCCGGCCCCTCGCGCAGACGTTCGGCAACCTTCTCTTCCTGCCGAGCGGCGACGGCTTCGAGCAACAGCTGCGGCGACTCGACCATGCGCTCGCGCACCGGTCGCGCAGCGCGTTGATACTGCGCAAACCAGTTGGCCAATTGCCGAGTTGACAGGGGCGTCGTGCGCAGGGTCGCGAGCAGTTGTTCGGCGTGCGCGCTATTGGCGCGCGCCAACGGTCCGAGGATGCGGACCGCCGCCCAGGTCGACACCTGCCCCTGGCGTACGGCCTCGAGCAAGGCGTCCGACAGCCCCCCGAGCAGTTGCAGACGGCGACTGACCCAGCTCACATCGCGCCCGCAACGCCGGGCGACTTCGTGTTGACTCAACTGCCCGCCCGAAATCAACTCGCGCAACAGGAAGGCTTCTTCGATCGGCGCAAACGATCGGCTGCGCGTCCGCGCCAACACGCCCAACAGCGCCTGCGCGAGATCCGCCTGCCAGCATTCGACCTCGGCCGTATCGCGCCCGAGGTGACGCAACGCGGCGATGCGTCGATAGCCGTCGACCAGGATGAACGCCTCGCCCTCCCCGGCGACCGCAATGCAGGGAACCAATTGACCATCGGCCGCGATTGACCTGGCCAGACGCGTGATCGCCGGAGGGTCCGGCAAGCGAAGCGATGCATAGCGCAAATCGAGGCGGTGCAAGTCGAGGCTCAGAACCCCCGCAGCAGCCAACTTATCCATGCGAGATACCTCCTGTCGGACCTAGCGTACCGGCCAGGCGGCGGCAAGGCGAGAGAGTCTTCTTTTGCAATCTCAGCAGGCCTTCACGGTGAAGCGCAAGCTGCTGTAATCAAAGTGATTTCGACCATCCACGCGTCACTCTTTGCAAGCGACGCGTCCACCACCGGGGATAAACGGTAAGTACCTGAAGGAAGGGGCATTTCAACCTTTGACGCGTTCATCTTTGCAATCTGCCCGGCCGCCTTGTCCTGCGCGCGTTGCCGCTGCTGGGCGCGGTTGCGCTCGGCGTACTCCGGGTGTTGGCGTCGATAGTTCCGCCAATAGTCCGGGTGGCGCTCCGCCCAGGCCTGTTGCACCCGCTTCTGGTTCTCGCGATAGTCCGGATCGTTCTGGCGCCTGGTTGCCTGCCAACGCCGTCGCCGTTCACGTTGGCAGGCGGCAGCGGAACAAAAGCGTTGCTCTGCAATTTGCGGGCGTGGCCGAAAGGGGGCCTGGCACGCCTGGCATTGCCGGAATTCCATGGTGAGTTCTCCCCGCACGAGGTCGTGATGTCGCGCGGGAAGATACGGCGGCCGGAGTGATTCCTGACTGTGGGAGGGCTTATGAGGTCCGGGACGAATTTGTTGGGGACTGCGCGCGCCGCGAGGGGCTTCTCTGCCGCACCGTCAGGAAGACGCGCCTTCGGACTGAGGCGCTATCGCTCCGGATAACACACGAGGAACACCGACCGCCACCGGGAGCCGTTGCGCATCAACGGGGCCACGTCTCTCGCCATCTCAGCAGCCCAGACCGTCCTACCTGTGGCAGGACCTCTTCTCTCTTTCACATGCGGCGCGGCAAGCCCGGGCAGTGGGTCAGTCCGGGTGAGCAGGAGCGGGTCAACTCTGGTGAGCGCCAAGGCCGCGCGTAAGCACCAATCCGTTACTGTCGTTCGACGCGTCGCCAGCAGAATCGTCTGGCGCCCGCGGCACCACCGGCGGTCGCCGGCAGAACCCGCCGGACTGCACGTTTCGTGCGCAGAATTGTGCATTCCTGCGAGAAAATGCGCGATAATTGGCGCCCCCGGACCATCCGGCGCAAAGAGGAATGGAACCATGCCAACGACTCAGGAACCTATCGAGGCCGCCGCTCGCATCGACAGTACGGCCGCAAGCTCGCCCCCCCGGACACCAGGGGCTGCCCACCCCCTGCAGTCCCTTGGCGCGCGCCACCCTGACGCGGCGTGACCGTTTCCCGTCCCCCACAGCCCACCCGTCTACCCAATCTGGCGTCTCGCCAGGCGGTGGGATCTCCGACAGTTCATTGCCCGTCCGCGTGTGCCGGCGATCCGACCGTGCCAGCGTGGGTACTGTGCGCCTTTTCAGCGATCAGCGCGTCCCTGTCGTTCACTGAACCGTGAGCTTACGGTGTGGCGGGATGTGGCGCGGTCGCGCCCTACCCCTCCACCGGGCACCGTGACGTGCAGCTCCGCACGACATCCGCACCAGCCAGTTGCGCCACGCTGCTCTGCCACGACGCCGTTTTATCTATTACCCGTTTTCAGCCACACCAAGGAGGCATCAATGAGTGAAGTCAAGACTGTCCAGGAAGAGGTCGTACCGGAAGGCGATTCAGCCAAGATCGAGAACGTGACCGCGCAACAGGAAGCAGAGCCCGTCAAGGAAGTCCCCGCCAAGACGGCAAGCAAGAACGCTGTGAAAGGCGATGGCAAGAATGGGGAGCGCAGCACGCCCGCCAAAGCGACCAAGGCCAAGACTCCCAATCCCAAGGTGGCCAAGGCAGCACCGGCAGGGCAGAAGGCAGACGCAGCCCAGGCCAAGGCCAGCCAGAGCGAGACCGTACACGTCCGCAAGCCGGCGCTCAAGACCAAGCTGTACGAAGAGACTCTCTCGAAACTGCAGATCGAACTGGTGAAACTGCAGGAGTGGATCAAGTTCAAGAAGCTTAAAGTGGTGGTCCTGTTCGAAGGACGCGACGCAGCCGGCAAGGGCGGTACGATCAAACGCATTACCGAGAGCCTCAGCCCGCGGGTCACCCGAGTGGCGGCGCTGCCCGCGCCGACGGATCGGGAGCAGAGCCAGTGGTACTTCCAGCGCTACGTCCAACACCTCCCCGCCGGCGGCGAAATGGTGTTGTTCGATCGCAGTTGGTATAACCGGGCCGGCGTCGAACGGGTCATGGGATTCTGTACGGAAGAGGAATATCGCGAGTTTCTGCGTACCTGTCCGGAATTCGAACGGATGCTCGTGCGTAGCGGAATCATCCTGATCAAGTATTGGTTCTCGGTCAGCAACGAGGAGCAGGAGCGCCGCTTCCAGAAGCGGATCTTCCATCCTGAGAAACACTGGAAACTCAGTCCGATGGACCTCGAGTCGCGGGCGCGCTGGGTGGAATACTCGAAAGCCAAGGACGCCATGTTTGCGCACACCGACATCAAGCAGGCACCCTGGTATGTGGTCGATGGCGACGACAAGAAGCGGGCTCGCCTCAATGTCATCACGCACCTGCTGAACATGATCGACTATGAGGACCTGACACCCGAACCAATCGTCCTGCCGCCGCGTCAGGACGAGCGCGGCTACGTGCGCCCACCTCTGTCTGACCAGACCTTCATCCCCGAAGTCTATTGAGGCACCGCGGTGCCGGGCCTGCCAGATCGGCGGTCCGCGCTACGCGTGCGCCGACGTAACCGGCCTTGCTTACTGACCTCCCCGAACGGCAACTGCCACGCTGCAAGCAGCGCCCCGCCGTTCGGGGACGATCTCGCGGATCCACCGTTGTGGGTCGCCGGCCCGGACCAGGCGCGAGCATGCCCACGACATTGGCGAAGGCTTACTTGTAGTAGCCCACCGCACAGACCTGATCGCCAATCCTGGTGACGTAGGCGACCTTGGTGACGAGATCGGTCTGACCGGGACGCGGCCACATGTAGCTGACCTCGGCAATCGCACCCTCCTTGGCGGCGGCGTAGACTTCCTCGCCCAGCGGTTTGCCGGCCTTGTCCTTGAGATCCTTGAGGCTCTTGCCGAGCAGAGTCGGATGCGCAGTGAAGTTCCCGTCCGGACCACCGCAGTACGGATACAGGTCACGATCCTTGAAGCCGCCTTCACCCTTGGTAAACATCACCAAGGCCTTGGGCTTGTCAGCCTTCACGGCGGCAACCGCCTTTTCGAGCATGGCTTTGGCCTCCGCCGGAGTACCATACTCAGCGGCCGAGGCCGTACCAACAAGACCGGCAACGGCCAGTGCTGAAACAACAGCCAATCGACGTAGCATCAAAAAACCTCCTTGTCAAAGTCATCGGATAACAACGGTGAGTTGCTGACCTGCCGAAAAAGCCAGGGGAAACCCCAGCAGGAACATGGTAGCCGAAAACGAGCCCGCGTGATCGAAGTTCTGCCGCGGCGGTCGTGCAGGAAGCAAGCCGGAGTCAGGCGCCGCGGTTCTCCGACGCACCGCCAATGCTGCCCGCGCATGTGTGCCCTGTGCACGCCGCTGACCCGTGCCAGACGCCTGGGGCAGGCGTCACTGGAAGGAACCGTGGATTGGCGAGTGGAAGACCCGGCACCTGCCGGGAAGCGTGCCGCCTGTCAGCCTCGACAGAACGTCGTCGAAGGCAACGACCGCAGCGACGCATGCAGTCGACTCACCCTGAGCAGGTCCTTGTGTGCCCGCAGCAGCGTCAGGCTGCTTTCCACGTACTGGTGTGAAGACAATTCATCCGCAGCGTAGCGCTGCAACAGCTTCAGCCAGCGAGTGTGGATGGCACACGGATGACGCTCTTTACCGCCGGCAAGAGGACAATCGGGACAGCGCGTCCTCGCCAGAATGTCGATCACGGCGTGTTTCTGCCAGTGTTGACGGTATTGGCGGGCGTTGGCCTCGATCCAGGCAAGCGCCCGCTCTTCGCGCTCGTGCGCGGGAAAGGCCTCCACGTATTCTGTGATCGCGGCGATCTGCCGGCGAAAGAACTCCGCATCCGAGAGGCCATGATCGGAGGATTCCCCTACGAAACGGGTAAGGAGCGCAAGGGTCGGGTCGTCTACGATGTACATATGGATCCTGCAAGACCGTTAGCCGGCAAGCCAGCCACCTCACTATAGCAGGATTTGCTGCGGTGCACCAGGAAGTTTCCTGGCACGGCCCAAAGCAAGGGCACCGCGCGTTCACCACTGGTCAGTATTTCGCCGAAACCAGCCGACAAGTGGGCGCCGCCTGCCGGCACTACCGGGATAGTTCTCCGCGCTTGTAGGCCGCCAGAAGACCAGTTGCCGCCAACTCGCAGAGGTCGAGCACGCGTTCGAAACCCGACTCGGCACCGTAGTAGGGGTCGGGCACCTCGGAGATCCCGAGTCCGGTAGCGTAGTCAAGAAACAGACCGAGTCGCGAGCGGCTTTCCTCTGCGCACTGGCGCCGCAGGAGCGACAAGTTGGCCTCGTCCATCGCCAGAATCCGGTCAAAACGACCGAAATCCGCGTCGATGACCGAACGCGCGCGCATCCTCGACAGATCGTAGCCGCGCTTCGCCGCTACCCGGCGGGCGCGCGCATCGGGCGCCTCACCGGCGTGGTAATGCCCGTGCGTGCCCGCAGAGTCCAGCTCGAAGGCCGTCGCCAGGCCCTCGCGCTGCGCGATGGCGCGGGTAACCGCTTCGGCGATTGGCGAGCGACAGATGTTACCCATGCAGACAAAGAGAATTCGGTATCGCGGCGCCACGCCTGGCCCCCTCCTCAAGAAGTTGCTATTCAACTGCACCGGTGGAGCCCTCGGAAAACAGCTCCTCGACAAAACCGAAACGGCTCATGTCGCGGATCCGCATCGGATAAAGGATGCCGTCCAGGTGGTCACATTCGTGCTGCACGACGCGCGCATGAAAGCCGGCGACGCTACGATCGATCGGACGGCCGCGGGCGTCGAAGCCGGTATAACGCAGGCGGCTCCAGCGCGGCACCCAGCCGCGCAAGCCGGGCACCGACAGACAGCCTTCCCAGGCTTCTTCAGTCGCCGACGAAAGCGGGAAGAGCACCGGGTTGATCAATACCGTCCGCGGTACCGGCTCGGCCTCCGGATAACGAGGATTGCGATCCACCCCGAAGATCACCAGCCGCAGACCGACACCGATCTGCGGCGCGGCCAGACCTGCACCGTCCAGATGGCGCATGGTCTCTTCCATATCGGCAATCAGCGCGTGCAGCGCCGGCGTCGCAAACTGTTCGACGGGAGCGGCCTTGCGCGCCAAGCGCGGGTCGCCCATCCTGAGGACGGGTCTAATCATCGCTGGTCAGAAGCCTTTCGATGACTGCCAGGACCTGATGCATGGACTCCCCCAGAACATCATGGATCGCCTCCAGGCTGATGCCCTCGCGACTGTCGCCGCGCCCGGCGGCGTAGTTGGCGACGACGTTGATCGCCGCATACGGAACACCCAGTTCGCGCGCCAGAACCGCCTCAGGCATGGCGGTCATGCCGACCACGTCGGCACCGTCGCGCTCGAGCCGATTGATCTCGGCCGCCGTCTCCAGCCGCGGGCCCTGCGTCGCGGCATAGACCGCCGAGTGAGCGAGGTCGATACCGATCGCTGCGGCGGCCCTGGCCAGACGCTGGCGCAGCCGCCGATCAAAGGGTTCGGTGAAGTCGACATGTCGGACCGCCCTCTCCGGTCCTTCATGGTAGGTCGACTCGCGACCCCAGGTGTAGTCGATGATCTGATCCGGCATGACCAGATCGCCAGGGCTGAGGTTCGCACGAATGCTGCCGACGGCGGCGACCGCGACGATACCCACCGGCCCACACTCCCGCAGCGCCCAGATGTTGGCCCGATAATTCACCTGATGCGGCGGGATGCCATGGTCGTCGCCGTGACGCGCCAGGAAGACGACCGGACAGCCGCTGATCCGGCCGAAGCTCAGGGCCGCCGACGGCTCGCCGTAAGGGGTGCGTCGCCGCTGACGCTCCACCAGCTCAAGGCTTGCGAGTTGGGTCAGACCGCTGCCACCGATCACCGCAAGCATGTCAGTCCTCCCGAATGGCGTAGATGGCCGGTAGGTTGCGCCAGGCGCCGCGAACATCCATTCCGTAACCAAAGAGGAAGCGATCGGGAACCGTCAGCGCGACGAAATCGGCCTGAATCGGCTTGTGCCTGCCATTCATCTTCTCCGCCAGCACGGCCGTGTAACAAGCGTCGGCGCCAAGTTGCAGCAGTCGCTCGCGAATCGCGGCCAGAGTCACTCCTTCATCGAGAATGTCATCGACGATCAGCACGGTTCTTCCCCTGACCGGGATCGACGGCTCGACACGCCAGGCCAGCTCGCCGCCGCTGGTCGCCTGGCCGTAGCGCCCGACGTGCACGTAGTCGAACTCGAGTGGGAAGGTCAGTCGCGTCATCAACTGACCGGCCAGGGGGACGCCGCCCTGCATGACGCACAGCAGCAGTGGGTTGCTGTCGCGAAGTCTTTCACTGATCTCGCGCGCCACACGGTTGACCGCGGCGGCGACCCTCTCGGCCGAGTGGACGAGGTCGGCGGCGGCAAGGATGGCCATCGCCTGCTGCGGGTCGATCATGTCTTCTCCTGACTTGGCGGATGCTCGCGCCGGCCGTTGCCGCGGCGGCGCGACCGAGCAGCGGAAGCCTTGCGCGGCAGCCTCATGGCGTCGACGGACCCATGGTCTGTTCGAGCAGGCCCAGCAACTGGCCTTCGTCGATTACCTGCACGCCCAGTTGCAGCGCCCTTTCGAGCTTGCTGCCGGCCTCCGCGCCGGCGACGACGAAACTCGTCTTCTTCGACACCGAACCGCTGACCTTGCCCCCCGCCGCTTCGATCATCGCTTTGGCTGCTTCGCGTGTCAGCGAGGGCAGAGTTCCCGTCAAGACGAAGACCTGGCCAGCAAAGACGCCACCGGCCGGCACCGCTGGCTCACCTTCGCTCCACACGAGACCGGCGGCACGCAGCTGTTCGATGACTTCCAGATTGTGTGGTTCACTGCAGAACTGGCGGATGCTTTGAGCAACCGTCGGACCGACGTCAGGAACCTGCCGCAGCGAATCCTCATCGGCAGCCAGCAGACGATCCAGGCTACCGAAGTGACGCGCCAGTTCCCGAGCGGTGGCTTCCCCGACGTTGCGTATCCCGAGCGCGAAAATGAAACGCGCCAGGGTCGTCCTCTTGCTCCTCTCGATCGCCGCCAGCAGATTGCCTGCCGACTTGTCGGCCATCCGTTCGAGACTGGCGAGAGCCAGCAAGCCGAGCCGGTAGAGATCGCCCGGCGTGCGCACGATTGCACTGTCGACGAGCTGTTCGACAAGCTTGTCGCCGAGGCCTTCGATGTCGAGGGCACGCCGTGAGGCAAAATGCAGCAGCGCCTGTTTGCGCTGTGCCGGGCAATAGAGACCGCCACTGCAACGTGCCACGGCCTCGTCGGCACTGCGCACGACGCGCGAGCCGCAAACCGGACAGCTTGTCGGCATGACGAATTCGCGCGCCCCGGCGGGACGCCTATCCGGAACTACCCGGACGACCTCGGGAATGACGTCGCCAGCGCGGCGCACGACGACCACGTCGCCGATGCGCACGTTCTTGCGCCGAATCTCGTCCTCGTTGTGCAGCGTGGCGTTGTTCACCGTGACGCCGCCGACAAAGACCGGCGCGAGGCGCGCCACCGGCGTCAGCGCCCCGGTACGGCCGACCTGAATCGAGATATCGAGCAGTTCGGTGACCGCCTCCTCGGCGGGAAACTTGTGCGCGACGGCAAAGCGCGGCGCGCGCGAAAGGAAACCAAGGCGTTCCTGGGCAGCCAGATCGTCGAGCTTGTAGACCACGCCATCGATATCGTAGGGCAGAGAAGCGCGCCGGCTGCCCATGTCGGCATAGTAGGCGAGAAGACCGGCCAGGCCGGTGACCCGGCGCCGCTCCCGGGCAACCGGAAAACCCCAGCGCTCGAGCTGGTCGAGCTGGGCCGAATGCGTTGCCGGCAAGCCGGCACGCTCGCCGGAAGCAATCCCGTAGGCAAAAAAACGCAAAGGACGCTGAGCCGTGATGCGCGGGTCGAGCTGGCGCAGGCCGCCCGCAGCGGCGTTGCGCGGATTGACGAATTCCTTCTCGCCCTTCTCGCGTTGGCGCGCGTTCAGCCGTTCGAAGTCGCTGCGCCACATCAGCACTTCGCCGCGCACTTCAAGGGCCGCCGGCCAGTCGCTGGCGCGGAGACGCAGCGGAACGCTGCGCAGAGTGCGCAGATTGGCCGTTACGTTCTCGCCGGTCGAACCGTCGCCACGCGTCGCGCCGCAGACCAGGATGCCCTTTGCGTACGACAGGCCGACGGCGAGACCGTCGAACTTGGGTTCGGCCGAGTAATCGACCTCACCGTCCGTCGCCAGCCCCTCACGCACACGGCGGTCGAACGCCGCCACTTCGTCGTCCGCAAAGGCATTGTTCAGCGACAGCATCGCTGTCGCATGTGTGACCGCCGCGAACTCCGCCAGCGGCGCACCGCCAACCCTCTGCGTCGGAGAGTCCCTGCTCACCAGTTCGGGGTGTTCGGCCTCCAGCGCCTGCAACTCGCGGAAGAGGCGGTCGTAGTCGGCATCAGCGATCGACGGCGCGTCGAGGACGTAGTACTCGTGATCGTACCGCTCGATCTCCGCGCGCAGGCTGTGAAGACGTTCGCTGACACCCATCGGGCGGGTTCTGCCTCAGGAGAACAGGCGCAACGCCAACGGGCCACCGGCCGGCAGCTGGCGATGGGCCATCGCCGTCTGGTACTGCACCACCTGACGACGGATCGGTTCGATAGCACTTTCCGACAAGGGGCGCCGATTGTCATCCACCAGCGCACCGTGCAGGGCTTCGGCAAAACGACGCGCCAGCTCGACCATTTGCGTCAGCACGCGATCGCCGTTGGCCACGCGCGGCACATCGAGCAGGAAGGTCACGCCGTGCGTAGTCATGGTCCGCATCGACTCGCTCGAAAAGCCCTTCGTCTCCTGGTTGATCAGCACGTAGAGCACGTTGCCCTCGTCATCACAACGGGCGAAGCGGCCGTCCGCGTCGATGACCATGCCGGCCGACTCGGCAAGGGCGCGCAGCTTGGTACCCGGGAAGACCTGCCCCTGACTGATGACGTTGACACCGATCTGAATATCGACCCCAGCACAGAACTCGTCGAGCTGCGCTGCCGCCTGCAAGGCGGGCTCGCGCAACGGCAACTCGGCGACCCCCATCAGTTCGGTCGCCAGGTCAAGCAGGGCGACATGGAAAACCGAGAGATCCCCGTCGCGAACCGGGCCCTTGCGGTCGACAAGCTGCAGCCCGGCTCGAATGTGCCGGTAGGCATTGTCGCTGTCCTCGAGGATCGGCTCCCACTCGCGCGAGTCTTCGTTGTAGCCGATCCAGTTCACGGCCTTGCCAATCCGTACCAGGGCCGCACGCTGCCCCTCGCGAATCCGGTAGGCGGCTGCCGGCTCAGCAACCTCGATCGCCGCAATGTAGTCGATCATCGGCGACAGCAGATACAGCGGCGCCGCCTGACCCCCGGCGTTGGCCGGCGCATCGTCAGGGCGACCGGGCACGGCCTGTGGCGACGCCGAGCGGCCCGCGACCGGTGCCTCGCGCGGCGACAGGAAGGCCGGGGCGACGCGCGCCGAGTCCTCGGCGAAAGGCGCCGACGCTTCGTACGCCCCGTCGTCCTGCGCAGGTTCCACCCGCAACAGCGGTTCGACCCGTTCGTGACCGGATCCGGCAGACCTCGCCCCGCCGCCGGCGCCCGGGTCGGCTGCCTCGGCTCCCCCATCAACACCGGCGTAGTCGTCGGCGCTGGCGCCGCCGGGTGGCGACTCGTCAAGCAGCACGTCCGCCTGGCGGACGTTCAGCAACTGCTCGGCGAGCTTGCGATGCTTGTGCTCCTGCCACTTGTTGTAGCCCAGCACGCCAATCACGGCGGCGCCACCGAGGCCGATCAGACCCATTTGCAAGTCGGTCATTTCAATTCCTAAACGAGCTGCTCGCGCAGGCGCAGCGCTTCTTCCATATCGACTTCCACGATGCGCGAAACGCCGGATTCCTGCATGGTCACCCCGACGAGTTGTTGCGCCATTTCCATCGTCAACTTGTTGTGGCTGATGAACAGAAACTGCGTGTGGCCGGACATGCGTCGCACCATCGCGCAGAAACGTTCGGTATTGGTATCGTCCAGCGGTGCATCGACTTCGTCAAGCAGGCAGAAGGGCGCCGGGTTGAGCTGAAACATGGAGAATACCAGCGCAATTGCCGTCAGAGCCTTCTCGCCGCCGGAAAGCAGATGAATCGTCGAGTTCTTCTTGCCCGGCGGCTGCGCCATGACCTGCAGGCCAGCGTCCAGGATCTCGTCGCCGGTCATGATCAGCTTCGCCTCGCCGCCCCCGAAAAGCGTCGGAAACAACTCGCCGAAGCTGCGGTTGACGGAATCGTAGGTCGCCTGCAGCAGATCCCGCGTTTCCCGGTCGATGCGCCGGATCGCGCTCTCCAGCGTCTCCATCGCCTGGGTCAGGTCCTCCGACTGGGCATCGAGGTAGCCTTTGCGTTCGCTCGCCGCCGCCAGCTCATCGAGGGCAGCCAGGTTAACGGCGCCGAGAGCGTCGATCGAACGCTGCAACGCAGCAATCGCGGCCTGCAGGGGACCGGCACGCGCCCCTACGACGTCGGCCGCCAACGACTCCTCGTCAGCATTCGCCTCGGCCAGCTGGCTCGCCAACTGCTCGAAATTGAGACTCGCTGCCTGCTCCCGCAGCTTCAGTTCGCCAATCCGATCGCGCAGCGGATCAAGGCTCTGCTCGACTTTCATGCGCCCCTCGTCGAGCGCGCGCAGGCCGTTCGCCGCCGCTTCCAGCGCATCGCGTGCCTGCGCCAGCGCATGCTCGCGAGCGACCCGATGGTTGAGCGCGACCTGCAGCCCGGGCTCGAGATCCTCGGCCTGCATGGCGGTGGCACTTTCCTCGCAACGCGCCAAATCATCGCTGATCCGTTCCAGCTGCTGCTGCGCCAGTGCGCGGCTGCTGCTCAGCTCCGCCAGCTTGTTGCGACACTCCCGCTGCGAGAATTCCGCCTCGCGCAACTCGCGTTCTTCGGCATTGATCTGGTCACGCTCGTCACGCAGTGCCCGTTCGGCCTGTTCGAGGCGCGCCCGTGCGCCGACCATCACCGCC
The DNA here is from genome assembly GCA_017302455.1 of Accumulibacter sp. Lineage (GTDB taxonomy): Bacteria > Pseudomonadota > Gammaproteobacteria > Burkholderiales > Rhodocyclaceae > Accumulibacter > Accumulibacter phosphatis. Next base: position 42,019 of record JAFLDO010000004.1, on the reverse strand, counting down.
TGCAACTCGCGCACCCGCTCGCTCTGCAGGTCGATCGCCGCTTCGGCGATGAACCGGCGTTCGCTCTCGCTTTCCTCCTCCACGGCCATCTCGGCCAGACTTTCGTCGATCTGCGCCTGCCGTTCGCGGAAGCGTTCGCGGGCCTGCGCAAGCTTCAGTGCTTCGACCTGAATGGCATGCGCGCGATCCTGCAGCAAACCCAGCTGCTGACGTGACTCCTGCACGGCGTCCTGGGCATCGGCCAGACTCTGCTCGATCGCCGCCAGCCGCGCCTGCGCCTGATCGACCGTCTCCTCGCGCTGGGCAATCACCCCGGTCAGCGTGTCGATCTCCCGCTGACGTTCGAGAAGGCCATGCTCGCCGCTGTCCGGGGCAAAGAGCGTCACACTCTGGCGAGTGACGATGTCACCACCCGGCGTCACGCAACAGGCATTCCCCGACAAATCCGCCCGACGCGCCAGGGCCGTCGCCAGATCGGGGCTGGCCAGCACCGCATCGAGCCAGTCGGCAAGAATTGCCGACAGCTCGGGATGGTCGCAGCGAACGCGCGCCAGCAGGCGGTCGTCGCGCGCACCGCCGTGGCCGTCGCGCGCTTCGCCGTCAGCCAGCGGTAGCAGCAGAGTCAACTTGCTGCCCGGACGGTCCTTGCTCCACGCCGGGTCGGCTTGCGTCGCCACCAGCGCTCCGAGCCGCTCGCGGAGAACCGCCTCGACGGCATCCTCCCAGCCCGCGTCGACGTGCAGCGACTTCCAGAGCGGCGCGCCATGCTGCAATCCATGCCGGCGCAGCCACTCGTCGAGCTTGCCGTTGGTCTGCAGGCGTTGCTGCAACTGCTGCAGCGCCATCCGGCGGGCATTCGCCTCGGCGCGCTCTTTCTGTGCATGCTGCACCTCAGCCAGCACCGCACGTCGGTTCTGCTCAAGACGCGGCAGATCCTGTTGCTGGGCCTGCTGAATCTCCTGCAACTCGCCGATCCGCTCACGCAAGCCATGCACCTGCTCCTGCTTGTCGGCAAACTCCACGTCATCGGGTATCGGCATCGCCTGACGCTCGAGGGCCAGGCGTTCTCGCCGGCCACCGATGATCTGCAGGGAACGCTGCGCGTGTCCACGATTGGCCTGCTCGACCTGCAGCCGCTGTTCGGCCTGGGCGATCTCGGCGCGCTGCCGGGTCACCGCCTCGACCGCCACGGCATGGCTCTCCTCGGCCAGCGGCAAGCGCTCATGCCGCGCCGCCAGGCGCGCCTGCCCCTGCTCGACACGTTCCTCGGCGAGCGCCAGCAGGCTCCGCCAGCGTTCGTCGTCGTCGCTCAGTTTCTCGGCCTGGGCCTGCCAGTGCGTGCGGTCGTCGGTCAACTGGGCAAGACGCGTCTCGTACTCGCGCTGGGATTCACGGCGGTGCCGGATTTCAGCCTCCAGCCGCGCGACTTCGGCATTGGCCGCAAACAGGTCGCTCTGCGCCGCATGGACGCCGTCACTGGCAGCAAAATGCGCTTCGCGCGCCGCCTCCAGACGCGCTTCGAGGTCACGCAGGGCGGCATTCTGCGCCTCGAGATCGTTCGCCGCCTGGGCCACCTCGCGCGCCAGACGCTCGCGCTCGGCCTGGGCCTCGTTGCGGCGGAGCAGCCAGAGCAGGTGCTGTCGACGCACCAGGTCGTCGCTGTACTCACGATACTGACGAGCAACGCTGGCCTGACCCTCGAGGCGCTCCATCTGCAAACCCAGCTCGAGGCGGATGTCTTCCACGCGCGCCAGGTTCTCGCGCGTATCGGCCAGCCGATTCTCGGTTTCCTTCCGCCTTTCCTTGTAGCGGGTCACACCGGCCGCCTCTTCGAGAAAGACCCGCAACTCGTCCGGCCTGGCCTCGATGATCCGCGAGATCGTCCCCTGGCCGATGATCGCATACGCCCGTGGCCCGAGACCGGTGCCGAGAAACAGGTCAGTCACGTCCTTGCGTCGAACGTGCAGGTTGTTGATGTAATACTCGGACTGACCACTGCGCGTCAGCAAGCGCTTGACGGACAACTCCGCATACTGCGACCACTGTCCGCCGAGGCGACCGAGCGAGTTATCGAAGACGAGTTCGACGGCTGCCCGCGACACCGGCTTGCGACTGCCGGAACCGTTGAAGATCACATCCTGCATCGACTCGCCACGCAGCTCCGAGGCTTTCGATTCGCCGAGCACCCAGCGCACGGCATCCATCACGTTCGACTTGCCGCAACCGTTCGGACCGACCACACCGACGAGTTGACCGGGCAGGGCGATCGTCGTCGGGTCGACGAAGGATTTGAAGCCGGCAAGTTTCAGTTTGGTCAGGCGCATGAACGAGAACTGGAGCGCGGTCCGCGCAAACGCGCCGGGAGAAATCGGAAAACGCGGTGACTCTGCCCGGCAATGCTGCACACCCAAGCAGGCGGCGACAAGCGAACAGACGTACGAGACTCAGGCATCAACAGCTATGATAGCATTGTGGCTGTCCGATTCGTTTCCCGCAGGATAGCATCCGGAGCCCCAATGAGCACAGAGCCGGCGAAAACTCTCGATACCTTTCCGAACCCGGCGCCGCAGAGAGATTTCCACATACACATGGAAATCCCGGAATTCACCTGCCTGTGCCCGAAGACAGGCCAGCCGGACTTCGCGACGCTGCTTCTCGATTACGTTCCGGACGAGGCCTGCGTCGAACTGAAGAGCCTGAAACTCTACATCTGGTCGTTCCGCAACACCGGCTGCTTTCACGAGGAAGTGAGCAATCGCATCCTCGACGATCTGGTGAGCGCCACCCGGCCACGCTACATGAAGCTGACGGCGAAGTTCTACGTGCGCGGCGGCATCTTCACCACGGTCGTCGCGGAGTATCGCCAGGAAGGCTGGGCGCCGACAGCGACGGTTCAACTCGCCGACCTTCCCAGTCAATACAGCACCCGGGGCTGACAACATGACCTCAGCGGCACCCCTCAACGACGCCGACCTCCTGCGCCTCGAACAACTGCTCGCCGATCCTTCTCTGCAGCAGGCGATGCGCCTCGATGAAGCGCAGGCCTACCTGTGCGCCGCCCTCGCGGGCCCACAGCCGATGGCCGAGGCACAGTGGTTGGGCGAAGTGCTCGGCGATGCCGCAACGAGCGCCGACGACACTGGCCGCGAGGCGACCGACTTGTTGCGCCGCCTGGCGGCCGAACTGGCGGCGGGGCTGGCGTGCGGCGAACCACCCGTGCTACTGCTCTACGCCAAGGAAGGCGACGCCAGCGATGACAGCGACTACGTCCCCTGGTGTCAGGCCTATCTGCACGGGGTCGACAGCGCCCCGATCGACTGGTTCGACGCCCTGGGTGCAGCAGACGACAAGGAAGACAGCGAAGAGATCTGTTACCTTGACGAGCAACTCTTCCCGCTGTTCATGCTCACCGGCGACGCCGAAGCGGCGGCCGCCGCCGCCGGCGAGGAGTGGCTGGCGGGCACCGAACTCGAGCAGATGCGCAAGGAGTGCGAGGCAAGGCTGCCGCAGGTGGTTACCGACATCTACCGCTTCTGGATCGCACGGCGCAGTGTAAAGACCATCCGGCACGAAACGCCCAAGCTCGGCCGCAACGACGCCTGCCCTTGTGGCAGCGGCAAGAAATACAAGAAGTGCTGCGGGGCGACGTAGGCCGTACGCCTTGCCGCAGCGCAGCGGACTTCCGCCTCAGGCCCGCGTGCCATCCTCCCCGCGCCACGCCGTTATCAGGCTGGCGGAGATGATCAGCGCGCCGCCCAGCCAGTCGCGCAGCGCCATCGCTTCGCCGGCGAGCAACCACGCGCCAACGGCGGCAAAACCGATTTCGCTGAGCATGATGACGATCGCCCGGTTGGCGGCGACCCGCGCCAGGCCGAACTGGACCACCTGATTGGCCAACACCAGGACGACGGCGAGCAGAGCGAGCAGGCCCCAGAGCGACGCCGAGGGCGGCACCCGGGCGCTGCCGACGCCGGCCAGCAGGAGCAGCACGCCGAGCGTCACCACCCCGGCGAAAGCGGCCAGCACCTTGTTCTCGACGCTGATGTTGCAAGCCCGGCGGGAGACCACATTGAACAACGCAAACGCGAAGCCAGCCGCCAGACCCAGCCAGTCGGCCGCGTCCTGCGGCGCCGGCAGACCGAGCCGCGGTTGCCAGAGCATCGTCACCGCGCCGCCCAGCGACAGCGCGATGGCCAGCGCACCAGCACCGGTGAGTCGCTCGTCAAGCAGCAGGCGCGACAGAACAACCGTCCACAGCGGCGCCAGGTAGAACAGCAGGAGAACGCGCAGCACATCACCACTGAGCGTCGCCAGTACATAGCCGAGGTTGCAGACAGCGGCAGACAGTCCCAGCCAGAGCAGGGGCCACGACGGCACCACGGGTGTCGACGAACGACGCGCCAGCCAGACAAGCAGGAAGGCCAGCCCATAACTGATGGTCGTGGCGGCAACACCATCAACGCCGGCGTCGCGCAAGACCCGGTACGGATACCAGATCAAGCCCCAGATCAGCGCACCGACCAGCAAGGCGGCGACGGCCCGACGCTGCTCGCGCCCGGCGCCGCCGCTCGCGGCCGGCAGCATGCTGGCGTCTTTCATGGCCGCCGGATGCCTTTCACCACCACTCGATGCCCCTTATAATCCAGCGTCCCGCCACCCGAAGCATGCGCCAGTGAAACCCCACCTCAGCAAGCTGCAACCCTATCCCTTCGAGAAGCTGCGACAGCTCTTTGCCGGCGTGACGCCAAACCCACGCCTGCACGAAATCAAGCTGTCGATTGGGGAGCCGCAGCACGCCACACCGGCTTTCATCCGGGACGCGCTGACGGCCAACCTCGGCGGGCTGGCAAGTTATCCTACCACGCTCGGCAGTGGCGAACTGCGCGCCGCCATTGTCGCCTGGCTCGAACGCCGCTACGCTCTGAGCGGGATCGACGCGCAAACGCAGGTCATCCCGGTCAACGGCTCGCGCGAGGCCCTTTTCGCGTTTGCCCAGACCGTCATCGATCCCTCCCGCGGCTACACACCGCTGGTCGTCAGCCCCAACCCCTTCTACCAGATCTACGAGGGAGCGGCCTATCTGGCGGGAGCCGAACCGCGCTTTCTCAATACCCTGCCGGCCAATGATTATGCGTTCGACTTCGCGGCACTGAGCGAGGCCGAGTGGCGACGCGTGCAGCTCTTCTATGTCTGCTCGCCGGGAAATCCGACCGGCAAGGTGCTCAGCCTCGACGACTGGCAACAGCTGTTTGCGCTGGCCGACCGCTACGGCTTCGTCATCGCCTCGGACGAGTGTTACTCGGAGATCTTCTTCGCCGAAGACAGGCCGCCACTCGGCGCGCTGCAGGCGGCTCGGCTGCTCGGCCGCGGTCACGAGCGACTGGTGATGTTCTCCAGTCTGTCCAAGCGCTCCAACGTTCCCGGCATGCGTTCGGGCTTTGTCGCCGGCGACGCGGCGACGCTGCACTCCTTCTTGCTCTACCGGACCTACCACGGCAGCGCGATGAATCCGGCAGTACAGGCGGCGAGTGTCGCTGCCTGGAGCGACGAGTCGCACGTCGTTGCCAACCGCCGCCAGTACGCGGAGAAGTTTTCGGCGGTCGTCCCGCAGTTGGCCGACGTGCTGGACACCGCGCTGCCGGACGCCGGCTTCTACCTGTGGGCGAGAACGCCGATCAGCGACAGCGACTTCGCCCGCCGGCTACTGGCCGACTATAATGTGGTCGTTCTCCCGGGAAGTTATCTGGCACGCACCGCCCAGGGCGTCAATCCAGGCGATGGCTTCGTGCGAATCGCGCTCGTCGCGCCACTCGCAGACTGCGTCGAGGCCGCCGAACGGATCCGTTCATTCATTTCAGAACTCTAGGAACAACACCTATGCAGGCAATCCAGCAGACCATCGAAAAGGCGTGGGAAGACCGCGCCGCACTACAGCCGGGCAGCGCTCCGGCTGCCATCGGCGAAGCCGTTGCCGAAGTCCTCGGCCGACTCGACGAGGGCAGCCTGCGCGTTGCCGAAAAGATCGACGGAGAGTGGCTCACCCACCAGTGGATCAAGAAAGCCGTATTGCTGTCGTTCCGACTCCAGGACAACGTGCTGGTCGACGGCGGACCGCTCCGCTACTTCGACAAGGTGCCGAGCAAGTTCGCGAGCTACGACAGCGAGCGCTTCACGCGCGGCGGCTTCCGGGTCGTGCCGCCGGCCACTGCCCGTCGCGGAGCCTTCATCGGCCGGAACGTCGTGCTGATGCCTTCCTACGTCAACATCGGCGCCTATGTTGATGAAGGTACGATGGTTGACACCTGGTCGACGGTGGGCTCCTGTGCGCAGATCGGCAAGAACGTGCACCTCTCGGGTGGCGTCGGCATCGGCGGCGTGCTCGAACCGCTGCAGGCCAACCCGACGATCATCGAAGACAACTGCTTCATCGGCGCTCGCTCGGAAGTCGTCGAGGGCGTCATCATCGGCGAAGGCTCGGTCATTTCGATGGGTGTCTATATCGGCCAGTCCACCCGCATCTTCGACCGCGAAACGGGCCAGGTGAGCTACGGGCGTGTGCCGCCGGGTTCGGTCGTCGTGTCCGGCAACCTGCCCGCCAAGGACGGCAGTTACAGCCTCTACTGCGCCGTGATCGTCAAGAAGGTCGACGCCGGGACGCGCGCCAAAACGAGCATCAACGACCTGCTGCGTGGCGACTGAATTCGCCCCGATCGACCCACCTGAACCAGCGGCAAGCGAATGATCCTCGAAAAGCTCTTTCAGGTGATGGCCGAGCGCCAGGCTTCGGACATCTTCATCTGCGCCGGCGCGCCGATCCACATCAAGATCCGGGGCACCATCGTGCCGGTCAATCAGCAAGTGATGGAGCCGGCGATGATCGAGAAGATCGCCGGCGAACTGATGAACGCCGAGCAGATCGAGATCTTCGAAGCGACGAAGGAGATGAACCTCTCGCTGGGCGTCGCCAAGCTCGGCAACTTCCGCGTCAACCTGTTTCGACAGCGCGCCTCGATCTCCATCGTCGTGCGTTACATCCTCGGCAACATCCCACCGCTGGATTCGCTGTCGCTGCCGCCGGTTCTCGGCGACCTGGTGATGGAACGGCGTGGCCTGATCCTCATCGTCGGCTCGACGGGCTCCGGGAAATCGACCACCATCGCGTCGATGCTGGACCACCGGAATGCCACTTGCACGGGGCACATCCTGACCATCGAGGATCCGATCGAGTACCTGTTCAGGCACAAGAAATCGATCGTCAATCAGCGCGAGATCGGCATGGACACGCTGGGCTGGAACCAGGCCCTGAAGAACGCCATGCGGCAGGCACCGGACTGCATTCTGATCGGCGAGATACGCGACCAGGAAACGATGCAGGCGGCGATTGCCTACGCGCAGACGGGCCACCTGTGCCTCGGCACGCTGCATGCCAACAACAGTTACCACGCGCTCAACCGGATGATCAATTTCTTCCCGATCGACACGCGCACCTCGCTGTACATGGACCTCTCGGTCAGCCTGAAGGCGATCGTTTCGCAGCGCCTGGTCAAGCGCAAGGATGGCCAGCTGGTGCCGGCCGTCGAGGTGCTGCTCAACAGCTATCACGTGCAGGAACTGGTCGAACACGGCGACATCCCGGCGCTCAAGGAAGCGATGGAACAGAGTCTCGCTCCCGGTTCGCAGACCTTCGAGCAGGATCTCTTCCGGCTCTACCGCTCGGACGTGATCACGCTCGAGGAAGCACTCAACAATGCCGACTCACCGACGAACCTGTCGTGGCTGATCAACAACAACGAGCTGGTGCCTACCCATCCGCGAAGGGAAGAGAAGGCCAGCGAAACACCCTATGAGTTATCGATTACCGACCCGGACGGCCCTTCCTACAAAGAGTTCACGCTCAGCCTCAACGACAGTGACGAGCCATAGACGGGGTCCGACCATGACTACCGACAACACGCGCGCAGCGCCGCCAGACCCCACCGCTGCGCTGGCCGAGCAATTGATTGCCTGTCGCTCGCTTACCCCCGACGACGGCGGTTGCCTGCCGATCATCGTCCGGCGCCTCGAAGCCCTCGGTTTTCAATGCGATTTCATGAACCGCGCCGGCGTCACCAACCTCTGGGCACGCCGCGGCAGCCAGCGGCCGCTGCTCTGTCTGGCCGGTCACACCGACGTGGTTCCCAGCGGACCACTCGACGAATGGCACAGCGACCCATTTCGACCGGTACGCCGGGACGGCGTCCTCTACGGGCGCGGCGCCGCCGACATGAAGGGTTCACTGGCCGCCTTCGTCACTGCCGCGGAAGATTTCGTCGCCGCCCGCCCCGATCATCGCGGCTCGCTCGCCTTCCTGCTCACTTCCGACGAGGAAGGCGACGCCATCGACGGCACTGTCGTCGTCACCGACGCCTTGCGGCAACGCGGCGAGACAATCGACTACTGCATCGTCGGCGAACCGACTGCGGTCGACACCCTCGGCGACATGATCAAGAATGGTCGCCGCGGCTCGCTCTCCGGGAAGCTGACCATCAAGGGTATTCAGGGACACATTGCCTACCCGCACCTGGCGAAGAACCCGATCCACCTGGCGGCGCCGGCCATCGCCGAACTGGCGCAGACCGTATGGGACCGCGGCAACGCATTCTTTCCACCGACCACCTGGCAGGTTTCCAATATCCACGCCGGCACCGGCGCCGGCAACGTCATCCCCGGCAGCGTCGACATCGATTTCAACTTCCGCTTCGCCACCGCCAGCACGCCGGAGGAACTGCAGGCCAGACTGTGTGCGCTCCTCGAACGGCATGGGCTCGACTACGACATCGTCTGGACGCTGGGCGCCAGGCCCTTTCTCACTGGCCACGGCGCCCTGCTCGACGCCTCGCTCGCCGCCATCCGCGCCGAAACCGGTATCGAGGCCGAGCTGTCGACCGCGGGCGGCACCTCGGACGGTCGTTTCATCGCCGAGATCTGCCCGCAGGTGATCGAGATCGGCCCGGTCAACGCCACCATCCACAAGGTCAACGAATGCGTCGACCTGGTCGCCCTGCCGCAACTGGCCGCCATCTATCGGCGGATCCTCGAGCAATTGCTGCCCGCCAATGTTTGACCAGGCGCAAACCGAACTCGCGACACTGCGCGACCTGCTGCGCTTTGCCGTCAGCCGCTTCAACGAGGCGCAACTGTTCTTCGGTCACGGTTCCGACAACGCCTGGGACGAAGCCGCGTATCTGCTGCTGCACACCCTGCACCTGCCGCTCGATCGACTCGAGCCCTTCCTCGACGCGCGGCTCACCAGCGCCGAGCGCGCCGGTCTCCTGCGCATCATCGAACGCCGCATCGGTGAACGCCTGCCGGTCGCCTACCTGACCAACGAAGCCTGGCTCGGCGAGTACCGTTTCTACGTCGATCAGCGGGTGATCGTGCCGCGTTCCTTCATTGCCGAGCTGTTGCGCGAGCAACTGGCGCCATGGATCGACGATCCCGAGGCAGTCGGCGCCGTTCTCGACCTGTGCACCGGCTCGGCATGCCTGGCCATCATCGCGGCGCACGCCTTCCCCGCCGCCAGGATCGACGCCGTCGATGTTTCGCCGGACGCCCTCGTGGTGGCCAGGCGCAACGTTGAAGACTACGACCTGGCGACGCGAATTCGACTCGTCGAGGGAGATCTCTTTGCCGGCCTCAAGCAGCGCCGCTACGACCTGATCATCGCCAACCCCCCCTACGTCAAGGCGAGTTCGATGGCCACCCTGCCCGACGAGTACCGGCGGGAGCCCGAGCTGGCGCTGGCCAGCGGTGAAGATGGCCTCGATCTGACGCGCGCTATCCTCGCCGGAGCGCGCAAGCATCTCAAGGCCAACGGTCTGCTGGTCGTCGAGATCGGCCACAACCGCGAGGAACTCGAGGCGGCGTTCCCGACCACCCCCTTCACGTGGCTCGACACCAGCGCCGGCGACCAGTATGTCTTCCTTCTGCATCGAGACGAGTTGCCGTGAGTCGCGCAAGACGCTACCCGCGCGACTGAACGGCGATGCGTAGCCTGCGCCTGCTGCTGCTCGCCGGCCTGCTGCTGGCCGGCTGCCACGATTCGGCGCGGCTGGCGTCGCTGCCACCGGGCAGCCGGGTTCTCGCCTTCGGCGACAGCATCACGTTTGGCAGTGGCGCGGCTCCCGGCGAGGACTATCCGGCTCGCCTGGCCGCAATCAGCGGCTGGCAGATCGATAACGCCGGCATCCCGGGCGACACCGCGGAAGCGGCGCAGGCGCGAATTCGGGCGGCGCTGGGCGAAACCCGGCCAGCGCTGGTGATCGTCGAACTGGGCGGCAACGACTTCCTGAGACGGCGGCCGGAAAAAGCCGTCAAGGAGGACCTGCGCGCCATCGTGGCCGCCATCAGGCAGTCCGGCATCCCGGTCGTTCTGGTCGCCGTGCCGAAGCTGTCGCTGATCGGCGTGGCGACCAGCAGATTGCCCGACTCGACGATCTACGCCGAATTGGCCAGGGAAGAAAAGCTGCCGGTCGTCGAGGGTGTCCTTGCCGCCGTCCTCTCCGACCCGGCACTGAAAGCTGACCCCATTCATCCGAACGCCAGCGGCTACCGCAAACTTGCGGAAGGTGTTGCCGAACAACTGAGCCGAGCCGGCTTGCTGAAAAAGCCCTGACCGCGGGTGCTCGCCGGCGCCTTGGCAGATCGGCAGCGCCGGGGAGACGCGACCGGCAGAAAAAAGGAACCCACCGATGAAAACCGAAACCCCGCAGATCGTCCGTCGCCAAGACTACACGCCGCCCGCGTTCCTGGTCGATGCCGTGGACCTCGACGTGCAGTTCCTCGCCGACGAGGTGCTGGTCAACAGCCACCTGCAGTTGCGGCGAAATCCGGCCGCCGCGCCCGGAAAAGCGCTGCAACTCGATGGCCACGGCCTCGAAACCATCTCGGTCGCCATCGACGGCAGACCCCTCGCCGCGAACGCCTACAGCTGCACCGATACGATACTGAACATTGCCGAGCCTCCGGACTCGTTGTTGCTGAGTACGCTGACGCGTATCGACGCCGACCACAACAGCAGCCTCTGCGGACTGTATCGCTCGAAGGACGGCTACTTCACGCAGTGCGAGGCGCAGGGCTTCCGCAGAATCACCTGGTTCCCCGATCGCCCCGACATCATGTCGCGCTACACCGTCACCCTGCACGCCGACAAGGCCAAGCTGCCGGTGCTGCTCGCCAACGGCAATCCTGTGGCGAGTGGCGACGAAGGGACTGACCGTCATTGGGCGCGCTGGGAAGATCCATTCCCGAAGCCCTGCTATCTGTTTGCGCTGGTCGCCGCGCGACTGGACGTGCTGCGCGACAGCTTCACGACCTGCAGCGGGCGCAGCGTCCAGCTTGCGGTCTTCGTCGAACCCGGCAAGCTCGATCAGTGCGCGCACGCGATGGACGCGCTCAAACGGGCGATGCGCTGGGACGAGGAAGTGTTCGGCCTCGAGTGCGACCTCCACCACTACATGATCGTTGCCGTCGGTGACTTCAACATGGGAGCGATGGAGAACAAGGGGCTGAACGTCTTCAATACCAAGTACGTTCTGGCGCGCGCCGACACCGCCACCGATGGTGACTACCAGAACATCGACCGCGTCGTCGCCCACGAATACTTCCACAACTGGACCGGCAACCGGGTCACCTGCCGCGACTGGTTCCAGTTGTCGCTCAAGGAGGGGCTGACCGTCTTCCGCGACCAGGAGTTTGGCGCTGACATGCACAGCCGCGCGGTCACCCGGATTCGCGATGTGCGTGGGCTGCGCGCCGCGCAGTTTCCCGAGGACGCCGGCCCGATGGCGCATCCGGTACGTCCCGACTCGTACATCGAGATCAACAATTTCTACACCAGCACCGTCTATGAGAAAGGCGCCGAGGTCGTGCGCATGATCCACACGCTGATCGGCAAGGAAGCCTTCCGGCGTGGCATGGACCTGTATTTCGCGCGCCACGACGGGCAGGCCGTGACCTGCGACGATTTCGTCGCGGCAATGGCCGACGCCTCGGAAGTCGACCTCACGCAGTTCAAGCGCTGGTACGCGCATGCCGGCACCCCGCACGTCCGGGCCGTCGGCAGCCATGACCCGGCGACACGGCGCTATGTCCTCACCCTCGCGCAGTCGCGACCGACCGGCGTCGAGGAAGCGAGCAGCCAGCCATTCCATATCCCGATCGCGATCGGCCTGGTCGGACCGACCGGCGAGGATCTGCCGCTGCACCTGGCCTCGGACTGCGACGGCGGCAGACGCGACGCGACGACGCGCGTCGTCTCGCTGACGGAGAGCGAACAGCGGTTCGTCTTCGAGGACGTGGCAAGCCCGCCGGTACCCTCGCTGCTGCGCAACTTCTCGGCACCGGTGATTCTCGATTACGCCTGGCGGGATGAAGATCTCGCCCACCTCCTCGCCCACGACAGCGACCCGTTCAACCGCTGGGAGGCAGGGCAACGCCTGGCCGGTCGGCTGATCCTTGCCGCGGCCGGGGAGATCGCTGCGGGACGGCCGGTGCACTGGCCGCCAAGCTTCGTCGACGCCGCCGCGCAGGTTCTCGCGCGCGGCCCCGAGGATCCAGCCTTCGCCGCCGAAGTGCTGACGCTGCCCGGCGAAGCGACCCTCGCCGAGGAAATGGCCGTGGTCGACCCGGATGCACTTCACCATGCCCGCAACGGACTGCGCCGCTTCCTCGCCGAAAAACTCGCCGCCCCCCTGCGGCAATGCTACGACGCGCTCGCCATGAGCGGGCCGTACCGACCGACACCCGCAGCCGCCGGCCGGCGGGCTTTGCGTAACCTCTGCCTGAGCACCCTTGGCGAGTTGCAGAACAGCGAAGCAAGAGGGCTGGCCATGCGCCAGTTCGTATCGGCCGACAACATGAGCGACCAGTTCGCGGCGCTGGCAACACTCGCGCAGGACGACTGCGGCGAGCGCGCGCAGGCGCTCGCGGCCTTCTACGAGCGCTGGCACGGCGAGGCGCTGGTCGTGGACAAGTGGCTGTCGGTGCAAGCGGCGAGCCGTCTTCCGGCGACGCTGACGATCGTCCGGGGTTTGCTCGCTCACCCCGGCTTCGATCTGCGCAACCCGAACAAGGTTTACGCCCTGCTCAACACCTTCGGCAACAACCACGTCCATTTTCACGCCGCCGACGGCAGCGGCTACCACTTCCTCGGCGAACAGATCGCCCAGCTCGATTCCATCAATCCGCAAGTGGCGGCGCGCCTGGCGCGGCGTTTCGATCGCTGGCGCCGGTTTGACGCCACCCGACAGCAGCACGCACGCGGCACGCTGGAAACCCTGCGCGCGACCAATGGCCTGTCGGCGGATGTCCTCGAGATCGTCGGGCGCGCGCTCGACTGACTGGCGAGGCGGGCGCCGTCACCATTAACTGGCCATGGCGTTGGCCGGCCAGGAATCCTCAACATAGTACTTGAGGCAGGCGCAGGCGCTCTGTATAATGGCGCCCTTCACCACGGCAAGGCGCCCGTAGCTCAGCTGGATAGAGTACTTGGCTACGAACCAAGGGGTCGGGCGTTCGAATCGCTCCGGGCGTGCCAACAGAATCAAGCACTCAGGCCAATCTTCGGATTGGCCTGAGTGCTTTTCTCGGTCATTGGTGACACATCCGGCAGCGTGACACCCTTGCGGCGCTGCCCACGCCCGGGCGGCGCAAGGCTGGGGCGGTCAGCGCGTAAGCGGCCGTTCGGCCGTAGCCGCTGGGTGGCGTTCGTGGCGGCTTGTGCCACGCTACTGCGCGCACAGCGACGACTACGCCCGCCTATCGAGACAGCATCCTCGGTTCGCGACGTGCAGACGCTGACGCTCTTCGTGGGTAACAACCGGCTGCAACTTCAGCAGTTCGGTGCAGAGCCGGTGGATACCCCGGCCGGCACGCCCGGCAAAGGCAGCATGGCCGCGCTGATGCTGCGGCCCGTCGACACATTGTCGATGATCGGGCTGATGCTGCATGGCGCGATGGGCAGGCTGGGGGAAGCTGCCGGTGTGGAGGGCTTCAAGTTCCACCGCATGGTGGTGAAGCCCACGCTGGCACCCGGCCGCAGGAAGGTCGTGGTGGCATTTGACGGTGAGGTGGCACACATGCGCGCGCCGATCGACGTTCGTGTCCTCGACAAGGCCTTGTACCTGCTCCAGGCCACTGGCGCAGCGAACACGACAGACGCGCCAGAGGCCGCGCCATGAGCGTCCTGCTGCAGATCTCCGACACCCATTTCGGCACCGAACAACCGAAGGTGGTTGAAGCTCTGGTTGCCCTGGCAGCGCAGCAGCGGCCGGTGATGGTGGTGCTGTCGGGTGATATCACGCAGCGTGCGCGGCCGGCCCAGTTTCGCGCGGCCAAGGTCTTCGTCGACCGACTGGGGGCACCAGTTCTGGCTATCCCCGGCAACCACGACATTGCATTGTTCGACCTTTGGGCGCGGCTGACCCGCCCGTACGCGTGCTACGCCAAGGTGTTCGAGGCCGACCTCGTGTTGGGTGGGCACATCCATCTACCCTACATGCTGGCGTAACACGGTCTGGCGCGACGACTATGGGTGGTCCAGGCCGCAACCGCCGTGTCGTGGGCGCACACGCCCTGACGTGCCCAACTCGGTGAATATCCTGCGCTTGCGCGAGACGTCCGGCGTGCGGGGCGACCAGACGCAGACCGGGTCCGAGGCGGTGGAGTGCTGCCTCATCGAACAATGAGACTTTGCGCGCCACGATCGAGTCTTCGTCCGCACCGCGGTGAAACCCGTGCAGCCGGAGCGCGGCTGATCGCACGCAGCCCCGTAGCGGTCAGTGCCGCAGCAAGCACTGCCAGCCGCGCTGCCTTCGAACTTACATCGAAAAAACGGATGAATTCATCGCACTGTAACTGATTTATTCGAACTTCGAATAGTGCAAGAATAGGAACTGCTGCTCTACAGACAGGAGGCGATCGTGTCCTACGCACTCAGTTGGTTTTTGGTGTTCGGCCTTTTTGCACTATGGTCGCTGGCGGCCTGGGCGGTGCATGCGGTCGCCATGTGGTCGGTCTCGAATGTCGGCGCGGTGACCGGCGTCGCATCGGCTGTCGAGGGTCTGCGTCTGCCGGAGTGGCTGGCGCCCTGGGTACCGCCGGAGGTCGCACAGACGATGACCTCGCTGCTCTCGGGCTTCGCGCCGGTCGTCGAGAGTCTGCTTCACACCGCGCCGGCGCTGGCCGGCGGCCTGACCGTGCTGACTTGGGTGATCTGGGGCCTTGGCAGCGTGCTGCTGATCCTGCTGGGCGCAGGGCTGCATCTGCTCATCGCGATGTGGCACCGCCGCGGCAGCGGTTCCGGTCCTCAGCCGGCAAGTCAGGTGATCGCATGACGGATATACTGTCCTCGTACTGGTGCGACGCGATGACTGCGCGGAACTCGACCCTTGTCGCTGTCTGCGTCAGGCGGGCGGCACTGCGTTGGACCACTGTCTATAGCTCCGGTGATCGATCATGAACCTTCTCATGTTTTTCGGCGGCCTTATCTTGCTGGTCATCGGCGCCAACACGCTGGTGCGCGGCGCGTCCAAACTGGCGATGTCCTTCGGTATCAGCCCGCTCGTCGTCGGGCTCACCATCGTCGCCTTTGGCACCAGCGCGCCCGAGGTTGCGGTGAGCCTCGGCGCCGTGCTCGACGGCAAGACCGACATCGCCATTGGCAATGTGGTGGGCAGCAACATCTTTAATGTGCTGTTCATTTTGGGAATCAGCGCCCTGATCGCGCCGCTGGTGGTCAATATCCAGCTGATCCGGCAGGAGGTGCCGATCATGCTCGGCGCAAGCCTCCTGCTGCTGGCACTCGCGCTGGATGGAAGGCTCTCGTTCCTGGACGGAGGTTTCCTGTTCGCCCTGCTGGTGGCCTACACCGTGTTCCTGGTCGTCCAGTCTCGCCGCGAGACCCAGGCCGCGAAGGACGAGTTTGCCGAGGAGATCCAGCCCGCCGAGGCCGGTGCCTGGGACAGCCACTGGGCGGCACAGATCGGCCTGATCGCCGCCGGCCTGGTGGCGCTGGTGTTTGGCTCGGACTACCTGGTACAGGCCTCGGTCAGTTTCGCCAAGACCATGGGCGTTAGCGACCTCGTCATCGGCCTGACCATCGTCGCCGCCGGCACCAGCATGCCCGAGGTGGCCACGAGCATCGCAGCCGCGATCAAGGGCGAACGCGACATCGCGGTGGGCAACGTCGTCGGCAGCAGCACCTTCAACATCCTGGGCTGCCTGGGCTTATCGGGGCTGGTGTCGGGCAACCTGGGTCTGGCGATGGCGCCATCGCTGCTGGCCTTCGATATCTGGGTGATGCTGGCGGTGGCTCTGGCCTGCCTGCCGGTTTTCATGACTGGCCGCGAGATCGCGCGCTGGGAAGGCGGGGTGTTCCTCGGCTATTACGTTGCCTACGTGGCCTACCTGATCCTGGCGGCGCAGCAGCACGATGCGCTGCCGGTCTTCTCGAGCGTGATGATGGGCTTTTTCGTACCGCTGACCGTGGTGACGCTGGTGGTGATGGTGATCCTCCGCCCGGTCGCAGCCAGCGAGCACACATGACGGCGCCGATCTTGCAGCGGCCATGCGAAGCAGCAGCGACCTTGACTAACTAGCGGGTGTCGATGCACACCCTGGCGCAAGCTCGCGGGACCGCAGCGCCGATCGGGCTCGTGGTATGGATTTTGGGGAGCGAGTAGATCCGGCACGGGGTCTCAATTTGAAAGGGCTTCTTCAATGATCTATGCGACCCTCAAGACTCTGCATGTGCTGTCCATCATCGTGTGGATCGGTGGCATGGTGTTTGCGCACTTCTTCTTGCGCCCCGCCGTCGCCCAGTTCGAACCGGCGGTGCGGCTACGACTCATGCACGCTGTACTCGGCCGCTTTTTCCAGGCCGTACTTGCCGCCTCGTTGCTGACGTTGGCCACCGGTGTGTGGATGCTCGGCCGCGTGGCCAAGCAAGTGGTCCAGTCCGGTGGCAGTTTCGAAATGCCGCTGGCCTGGACCTTCATGGCGGTGCTTGGCGTCGCGATGGTGGCAATCTTCATGCACATCCGCTTCGTCCTTTACAAGACGCTGGACCGTGCGGTTGCGGCGTCTGAATGGGTCGCTGGTGGTACGGCCTTGGCACAGATCCGCAACTGGGTCTCCATCAATCTGGCGCTTGGCGTGCTGGTACTGCTCGTCACACTGCTGCGCTGAACGGCCGCTGGCCTCGGGACGCGGATTCAAATCAGCAAGGCCGCGCCAAAAATGCCCACCATGATGAAAGCCAGCACCACTTTGGCGATGAGCCCCACCATGATCCCGACCCAAGTGGCGACGCCGACTTTGACGGCGCGCGCTTGGTCTTTCTGCGCCAGGTACTCGCCCACGGCGGCACCGGCCAGGGGCATGAAGAGCACACCCACCAAACCCATGAAAAGTCCGAGCACCGTGCCCACCGCCGCGCCCATCAGGGCCATTTTGCTGGCACCGGCTTTCTTGGCTCCCATGAGCCCGGCTACATAGTCCAGACCCCAGGCCAATACTGCCAGCACACTGACCACCACCACGGTGGTCATGCCCACACGAGTGAAGTCATCTATCCACGCGCCGAGCACGATGCCACCCCAAACCAACACGGTCCCCGGCAGCACGGGCAGCACGGTGCCCGCCAGGCCCAACAAAATCAGGGCAGCAGACAAAATCCATAAGAAGGTCGTTTCCAAGATAAGCCCTCGAGGTCAAAAACTCGCACACTGTCCCTCATGTCGATCTGTCCGATTGAACTGCAAGGCTTGGCTTGCATGACAATAGGGTCAGTTCCCACACTGCGACAATTGAAGTGCGAGGTAGTTTCCTCAGACCGGAATAGCCGATGAGCTATCCGCTCAATCGCCCATGGTCTGCTGGCTGTTGGACACCTACCCCTCGCTCAGCGCTGCTTGTGTGACGAAATTGGCCGAGAGGCTGGCAGTGATCTGGCTGCCCAGGCGACCGCTTGACACAAAGACTGGCCGTTGAGTCGTTCGAGTGACGAATGACCTTTGCGGCGCGGTGTCCGTCAGCAAGACACCAGAACTCAGCGGCCGCTCATGGTCTGGAGCGGCCAGCCCGCCAACGCCTGCTTGCCCGCTAAAATGCCGCCTTCAGCTACCTCTCATTCCATCGTTCCGCAGCCAGCGGCAACTCATTCAGTTCCGCACGCGCCTCCCGCCAACTCGGGCAGTGCCGATCCAGAAGCGCCACGAAGCGCTCGCCATGCGTCGGCTCAAGGAGATGAAGCATTTCGTGTACGACGACGTACTCAAGCAAGTCCCTGGGCTTCTTGACCAACTCGGTATTCAGGCGAATGGTCCCGCTCCGGTGGCTGCAGCCGCCCCACTTTGTCCAGTCGGATTTCTTGATGGCCATGAGCCGGCTTCTTGGTTTGTGATGCCAGACGGCGCAGGCTTGCTACTTTACACCGCAGGCTCTGGAGAGAGTCCGATGATTCCGCCTGCTGGCTGCAGCGCAGACGCAATTTTTGTGAAGCAGATTCAGAAGCATCGCGTTACCCTGGGTCACCACGTCTCCGTGACGCCATAACGCTCTCGCGCCCGGTTACGCTGCAACTCGCCATCGGCGATCTGGCCGTCGTCGGCCGCTACTCGCCGCACCTCGCGCGCGTGCAACAAGAATTCTGTGCTCGGCTTTTTCCAATGGTGCAGACGTGGAGTTCACCGAACGGTTTCCGGCCGACAGGCGCCAGAGATTGAACAGCCCCTGCTATGGCGCTGGTCGAAGCTGAACGCACGTCTGATGGCGGCCGGCAGGTAATCGACCGTGGGCGCTATACTCTTCAAGGCCGGCGCCGCCCTGGCAGCCGGAGCCGGCGAGGAAACGGAGGGGATGATCATGAGCAACAGCGAAGGGCACACAAGGGCAAGCGATTTGGCCGGGCCGGGCGGCAAGATTCTCGCGGGCGGGTTTTCGCCGCGGCTGTGCCAGCGGCTGACGGAATGCGTCACCGCCATGGCAGCCTTGGAGAAGATTTCCTCGCCGATCATCCCCTATATCGCCGCCTGGCGCGAGCACGAGAAGATCATCTGGTATGAACATGTCGGAGCGCGGTTTCTCGCCCTTCTCGGCTGCAATCGGGGGGAAGTCGACGAGGTCTTTCGGCAGAGTATCGTCGATCGGCGGCTCTACCGGTACGCGGAGCGGGAGCACAAGGTCGAGGAGGAGATCGTCACGCGGGCCGAGTTGCGTGGCGCTCAGGACGGCTTGCGCGAGGAGGTGAAGAAGGCGGGGGCGGTCGAGTTCGTCTATCAGCTGGCCTTGCCGGGAGGAAAGACGATCTGGCTGAAGGACCAGGCCAACATCGAGGTCTTTGTCGAGGACCGGATCTGTCTCTCCATTGGCTGCCTGACCGAGGTCACCAAGGAGATGGAGCAGAAGGATCTGCTGGAGAAAATCGGCTATTTCGACGAACTGACCAAGCTGCCGAAACGCACCATCCTCCAACGGATCATCGAGATCAATATCGGCAATCTCCGCCGCGGTCACATCAACGACTTTGTCTTTCTGTTGTTGGACCTGGATCATTTCAAGGCGGTGAACGACACCCATGGCCATCAGGCCGGGGACCACGTCTTGCTCGGCTTCGCGGAAGTGATGCGGGCCACCAAGCGGCATGAGGATGAGATCGGCCGCTATGGAGGCGAGGAGTTTTACGGATTCTCCATCGGCGGCTTGCAGAACGGCCTGCAGTTTGCCGAGCGGCTGCGGCTGGCGGTGGCCAACGCCGATTTTGTTTTCAATCGAGAGCGGATTCCGGTGACCGTCTCGGTCGGCTTGGTAGCGGCCAGCCAGTTGGCGGCGGTGGGGGAGATCACTGTCGAAGAGCTGGTACGGGTAGCCGATCGGCGTTTGTATGTGGCCAAGGAAGAAGGGCGAAATCGAGTGGTCTTTCGAGGCTGACAGATCAGAAACTGCCGGGGCTACACACCAGCAGTACGGGAGCTGAGGACGCGCGTCATGACGGTGTGCCCCGGGCCGGCAAGACCGATCGGCCCGATATCGGCGAGTCGTGACGAAGGATGGGCTGCTGCCGTCGCAATGCAGGTCAGGAACGCATCTTGACGCCAGGCTGCCGTCGAGTGCGATCGTCGAAATGCCGCCTCGCCGCTTCATGTGGTTTCGTGTCGCACCGACAGCCAGTCGCACTCTGGCGCCCTGCTCCGCCGCGCCTTCACGCCCACGGCCGAAGCCCTGACCGACGCCGTCCACCGTGGCCGCTACCAGCGCATCATTGGCAATGATTGGCAAGGATTGGCAAGGTAATGGTCGCGGTGTTAGCAGATCCCAACTGTCGGGCGAGCCGCTGCCCCAAGACACAGGACGCCGGTCTCGCGTTTGTTGCGGAGGCAAGGCAGAGGCTGCGCAAGTTGGTGCCCAAGGCGTATCGATGTGGGGCAGCTTGCGGCCAGTTGCGGACGGTCGCCTATCCCGCCGGGCATTCATCCGAAAGGCGGCCTGTTTCGGAGACCTGCCGAAAAGCCCAAGCCAGCGACTCGGCCAAGCTGACCCAAGAACAACCCGCGAAAGATCGGCTGCTATCCGGCATTCATTGCTCCGCCATCGGTAGTCAAAAGAGTATGGTTGCTGTTGGTCAGCTCAAGTTCCAGCCAAGTGTCGAACACCAGTGTCGAACGCCAATTGCGAGGACGCAACGGATTTGGCAGTATTCAACGGCGTCATCGACCGCATCTGTCGCGCATGCAGGCAACCATGGAGAAAAATCAAATGCATCCACATCCAGCAAGGCACATCACGCTAACCGCCCTGCTTTGCGGCGCCATCGCCGCAATCGGGCTTCCCGGCTGCGCAAAGAAGGCCGACCCGGTCACCGCCGCCCAAGTGGCCGACAAGAAGGCCGAAATCCACGTCCCCGGCATCGCGGAAGTCAAGGCCATCGCCGAGGAAGGCTTCGTTTACGGCCTGCCGCTCATCATGAACTACGGCGTCATGTACGAGTACGTCCTCGACAAGAACTCGGGGCAATGGAAGGCGCCTTTCAATAACATCTACAACGAGCATCGTGTCTTCACCTATGAAGACACGGCGATCCCGACGCCCAACAGCGACACTCCGTATTCGCTGGCCTGGCTCGATCTGCGTGCCGAACCGGTCGTGATTTCGGTGCCGGCCGTCGATCCCAAGCGTTACTACTCGGTGATGCTCAACGACGGCAACACCTTCAACTACGGCTACATCGGCAGCCGCGCCACCGGCAGCGAAGCCGGCGATTACTTGATCGTCGGCCCGCGCTGGAAGGGCGAGACCCCGCAGGGGATCAAGAGGGTGTTCCACTCGACCACCGACTTCTCGCTCGCCGCGTTCCGTACGCAGCTTGTCGACGGGAAGGACATGCCCAACGTCGAGGCAGTCCAGGCCGGCTACAAGATTCAGTCGCTGTCGGCATTCCTGAACCAGCCGGCACCGCCCGCCGCCGCTGCGGTCGACTGGCCGAAGTTCGACAAGGATCTGGTCAAGACCGAGTTCTTCGACTATCTCGACCTCGCGCTGCAGTTCGCCCCGGCCGGCCCTGAGGAAGAAGCGATCCGCGCCAAGCTGGCCAGCATCGGCATCGGCCCCGGCAAGAAGTTCGCCTTCAAGGATCTCTCGCTCGAACACAAGGCCGCAATCCTGCTCGGCATGAAGGAAGGCGACAAGAAGGTCAGCGAGAAAGTCGCCAGCCTCGGCAAGACGATCAACGGCTGGCATATAAGCTCCCTGTTCGGCGACCGCGCCTTCTACAACGGCGACTGGCTGCTGCGGGCAGCCGCGGCACGGGCCGGCATCTACGGCAACAACGCCGAAGAGGCCATGTATCCGATGGCCAAGACCCTGGCAGACGGTACGGTGCTCGACGGTTCGAAGCACAACTACACCCTGGGCTTCGCCAAGGATCAGTTCCCGCCGGTCAACGCCTTCTGGTCAGTCACCATGTACGACGCCAAGAACCAGCTGCTGGTCAAGAACCCGATCAACCGCTACCTGATCAATTCGCCGATGATGTCGGGCATGAAGAAGAACAAGGACGGTTCGCTTACGCTCTACATCCAGAAGGATTCGCCGGGCAAGGACAAGGAAGCCAACTGGCTGCCGGCGCCGGACGGCGAAATCTATCTGGTGATGCGCCTCTACTGGCCGAAGGAAACGCCGCCGTCGATCCTGCCGGCAGGAGAGGGTACCTGGCAGCCGCCGGCTCTCGTCATGACCAAGTAGGAGGCCAGCCCATCGCATTGCCGCATGGCGGATGGCGGATGGCGCTGATACCGCAGGCGCCCGAGAACGTGATGCACTGATCGGGCGCCTTGCGCAGAGCAGTTCGCTTGCGCCGCCGTCGCATCGAACAGTCGAGTCGGTCCTTGATTTGGCTCGCTGCCATCACACTCTTGTCGATGAGGAAGGGGGTACCCGACGGGGAGGCTCTGCTGGCACTGGCCGTCCGGCCGCCGCCTGCGTCTGCCACTCATGGCGATACTCGCTGGCATGGGCTTCGATCCATGCCAACGCGTGAAAGTCCCGCTCATCCGAGGGAAAGTGCTCCACATACGCTTCGATCGTGGCCACCTGCCGGCGGAGGAACTCCATCTCCGAGGAATCGGGAATCGAGAAGTTGCCTGCCGAACCGGGAGAGAACCGAGCTGCGGGGTCATCCAGAAAATCCATGACTTTCTCCCACTGAAGCGAGCCCATCTGGCCACTGGCGGCCAGCAAGCGCGTTGGCGCCGGCCATGCCGGCGCAGTTGTTGAGCGCCCAGCGTGCTGATCAGCACGAGCTTCACCCCCGGCCACCAATCGTCACAAGCAACTTCAACTATGTCGGCCAAGGCCATGTAAGCTTGTGCTATTGTTCCCCGCGTTGAGGGAGCCCTGTCAACCCCGATTGGCGGCTTGCACGCTCCCCTGCGTGTCGACGATGCAAAACTGAGACACTCCGACGCTCGGACATGACGGTTGCGGCGATCCGCATGCTGGCGAAGGCGACCGCGAAGCACCGCCGCCGGTGTAGTCTGCTGACAGGCCGAGTTGCTGCGCCGTACGTAACCAGCGCCGCAACAGGCATCCGCGCCGATCGAACCCCGCTACTCAGCCGATCGGCGCCGCAGGGCCGCCGCATTGATGGCCATTGCGAACGATCCGGGGCCACACCGGTCCCCTGGAGAGTAGGGATTTCGACTGAATGGAGAACACGATGGCTGGTTTCGAGGATTATGCCGCAGACACCAGGGAGATCGAGCTCGAGATCGAGAGGAAGGGCCTTGCTCTCGGGGTCGACTGGACGGACGACGTTCAGGTGCGCGCCTTGGCCAGGAAAGCCCTGGACCACTCGGCCAGCGACATCAGACTCGCCGAGTCCGGCCCCGTCGACCACAGGCTGATGGCCAAGGTCGACCTGTTCGGTCTCGCGGCACTCATGCTGAGGACGATGGAGGAAAGTGCGGGCGTCGGCATCGAAAGTCACGGCGGTCCGGCCTGGAAGGCGTTTGCTAGGGCCCTGTGGGCTGAGGTGCAGACGCGCAAGCCTCAGTGAAGCACGGACCGGAACGCTGCCCGGCAGGGTGCCGAAAGCGTGCAGACGAGCCAAGCCGCCACGATCCTTGCAGCGACTGTCCCCGGCGCGGGCAGCCCGACATGCGATACTTGACTTTTTCCCGGGTGCCCCATGGCAATCAAATCAACCGTCTTCAAGGTGGATCTTCAACTTGCCGACCTCGACCGAGGGCATTTCTCGGACTATGCGCTGACGATCGCCCGTCATCCGTCGGAAACCGACGAGCGAATGATGATCCGTCTGTTGGCCTTCATCCTGCACGCCTCTGCAACGCTGGTCTTCGGGCGTGGCCTGTCAACCGACGATGAGGCGGACCTCTGGGATATCGATGCGACGGGCAACATCGAGTGCTGGATCGATGTTGGCCTGCCGGCCGAGAAGAGCATTCGCCGCGCCTGCAACGGCTCTCGCAGGGTGACTGTCGTCAGCTATGGCGGTCGGGCCGCCGACATCTGGTGGCGGCAGAATTCCGAGAAGCTCACGACCCAACAGAATCTGCGCGTGCTCTCCCTGAGTCCCGGGGAAGGACAATCGCTGGCCGGTCTGGCGGAACGTACCATGCGCCTGCAATGCACCGTTCAGGATGGTGTGATCTGGCTGGGCAACGAAAGGCAGCATGTCGAACTCGCACCGAAAGTCCTCCTCTCGGCGCATTCCGAGTAGGACGCCAGGGCCCCGCCACGAGACCACCTTGCTTCCGAGGTCCGAGTCCATTAGGGACACACGCGCACGGCCCCCACAGAAACCGGGTCCAACCCGCCATCGCCCCGCTTGCCCCGCTTGCCCCGCTTGCCCCGCTTGCCCCGCTTTCCCCGCGCAGCGCGCGCCGTGCCGACAAGGCAAACACGGCCGGCCCGGCGTCGCCCCAGCGGCGGCCGCCCGCGCATGAAGCGAGTGTCCGCCACCAGGCCCGACACCGGCGCACCGGCTCCGGCCACCATCGGTCCGCCAGCGCGGCGGAGGGTGCCGCCGCCGCTCGATACCGCGCGACTCTTCTCGCCGGCGGCACGCCAGCGGGAACTCGCCGAGCTCCAACGTACGGTTGGTGCGCAGTTCGGCCTGACGTTCGTGGACATGGACGTGAATGATTCGGCAAGCGTCTCGACTCTGGCGAAACGCTTCGCGCGTGCGCACGTCAACGGTAGCGCCCAGGAGGGCAGCCGTTTCGGGCGTGGCGTGGCCAGAAACAAGATGCTCGTCGGCCAGGACATGGCGCCGGCGGCCGCTCTGGCGGCAACCGGCGTCGATCCGGAGACGGGCAACAAGGAACGCTTCGCGCTCATCGCCTTCAACACCGCGAACAACCACGTCATGCAAGGCGCCTTCGGCGACCTTCGCCGCCTCTTTGGCGCTGACGAGCTCCGCCAGACCGAGCGCATGACACTGCTGCACGAGGCGGGCCACATGGTGGTACACCACGCCGAACAGTCCGGCGCCGACGCCTGGGGCGTCGCGGTCGCCGCGCTCGACGATCGCACGGGGAAGGCCGGCGACGCCATTCGCGAATGGGCAGGCAGCGACGAGGGTGCCATCGCACATCCCGACGTGCGCCGGCTCATGCTCGGCGAGGCGGACAAGCTCGATGCGCTGCAGGCGTGCGTTCGCGCCGGCGACGATGGCCTCTACTACGATGCGGACGCGGTGCGTCAGTCCTTCCAGGCCATCAAGTCCCGCGCCGATTATCGGAACTTCCAGGAGAACATGGGCGATGCCTTCATGGCCATCACGCTCAGGCAAGAGGGCGTGGACGTGACCAATACGGTGGCCGGCGCCCGTGCGCATGGAGACCTCGAGCACAACACCAAGGACAGCCTGGGGGCGATTGGCGCGCTCACGAAATCTTCGCTCGCAGGCATGGACACGCGGCAACTCGCGGTGCGCGCCGCGCACGTCGTGCAGGAGGCACTGGGAATTGGCTGAGGGTTCAGCCGCACCGCAGATCACCCCTTGTCTGACAGTGCCACAGACGACGCCGCGTCGCTATGCCGTCGCCGAAAGTTGCCGCCCGGCCTCACCGCTGATGTCGTGCCAGCCCGTCGATCAACTGGCGCGAGCCCGACGAACCGGGGACGATGGACTGCTGCCTACGGCCGATGCCCCGCGTCGCGCCGGCAACAACCGCCCAGCGGCGCGCCCGGATGTCATCTACTCGAGAGCCTCTCCACGGACTCGTCGCCAATCTTCACGGCGCAGGCGGGCACCATCGGAGCGACGGTGTGACTGCACGCAGCGGTCACGCCTCCGGCACCACCGGGGATCCCACGGCCAGACGCAGTTCCGACGCGGCACTGCCCCGATTGACGGCAATCTCCACCAGTCCAACGCTGTTCTCGTACCAGAACGGCTGCCCCACCGGCACTTCGGCAAACACCCGCGCCGGCGGGACTCGCGCCGTCCCGACGGCGAGCCACGCCTGCCGCCCAACGGTGGCCGCCCGAAGGCCGGTCAGCGCATTGCCATAGTGGTCGACGTAGATGACGGCAGCCAGATCGTCGGCCGCTTGCGGGTGCTCGAGGCCAGCACATTCGACGAGCTCTGTCGTCAGGGGATCGCCGGTGGCGATACGTGCGGCGATGGGCGCGAACAGGTCGCGCCCATGAAAAGACGCCGAGAGCCCGGGAGGACGCCAGACGATGCACCACGTACGCAGCACGCGTGCCCGCGCCGCAACGACACCGAGAAGGCCGTTGTCCGGGCCGACGTACCATTTGCCGTCGGCCTCGATCACTACCGCCGGGCGATCACTGCCGACGCCCGGATCAACGACCGCGAGAAAGACGGTTCCGGAATCGAAGCTCGTCGCCAGGGCCGCCAGCAGGTGGGCGCCGGCCCGCACATCGAAGTCAGGCACGCGATGCAGCAGGTCGACAATGGGGAGGGTGCTCTGGCCATGGTGCAACAGGGCCGCCTTCATCTGCCCGACATAAGGATCATCGCTACCGAAATCCGTGTACAGGACGACCATGGCGCGCCGTGCGCCTTCCGGGAGCGGCGAAACGGGCAGCTTCCCCTCGTGGCTCACGCCGGCCAGACCAGTGCGCCGACCAACAAGGCGGCAAACAATCCGGCGAGCACGTCGAGAGTCCAGTGCGCGCGCAGCACGATCACGACGGCCATCTGCAGTCCGGCGAGCACGATGCCGATAACGGTGAGAGCCGGGATGCCGAGCGTCGCCAACTGCAGGGCTCCGTAGACCGCCAGCGCGGTGTGCCCGGAAAAGAAGAAGTCGTTGCCGACAGCATAGGTGACGAACAGCGACGGGACACCGGGATGGCGCCAGATCATTCCCGGCGGTGCCGGCAGGGCGACCACGGCCTGGCTGAGCTGGCGGAGGACGAAGAGTCCCAGCAGGCCCCAGAACGGCGCAAAACTCGGACCGAGGACAGCGTAGCCGAGAACGAACAGGGTCACCGCATCGACGCCCAGCGAGCTGCCGATGAGCAGCGCGTTGGCGGTGCGGCGATGCGCATGCAGCCAGGCATTCGCACCAGCGGTGACTCGGTGGAGGTGGTCGTAGATGCCCCCGTCCGCGGCGAGCTGGCGCTCGCCGATCAGGCGCTGGCTGACGAACCAGGCGATCAGACCGCCGGCGATCGCCAGCAAGCGCAGGCCGATGGCCTCCAGTGACGGCAGTTCCGGCATCACACTAGCTGGCGCCTGGGCCGTTGCCGCGCGCTTCCTCGCCGCGCTCGAGTTCGAGCCGCTGCGCGGGAATCCCGCCCCAGGTCTCGCCGGCAGGAATCCGCGTGTTCGGCAGGACGAAGGAGCCGGCGAGCACCTTGGCCTTGTCGCCGACCTCGACGCCGCCCATGACGATCGCGCGCAGTCCGATCGTCGCGCCGGCGCCGAGGCGGACCGGCGCAATGACCAGGTAGCCGCCCTGCGCATAGTGGGCCATGACACTGGCGCTGCCACCGATGGTGACGCCGTCCCCGAGGGTGATCAGCGAGGGGTCGGCAATGGCGGTCGAATTGATGGTGACGTTGCGCCCGATCTTCATTCCCATCAGCCGGTAGTAGAGTTGCGCAAACGGCGAAGGGGTGACGAACTCGAGGAACGAGTAGCGAACCACCAGGGTGAGCGTGCAATGCACATACCAGCGCAGTGCCGTCAGCGACACCGCCGAGCCCCGATACGGTTGCAGTCGTCCCCCGAGCAGGAGGTTCAATGCCGGGGCAACCAGCAGCAACGTCAGGCCATAGGCAAAGTAGCTGGTGGCCAGGGCCAGGCCGGTCAGCGGGTAGCGCCAGACGGCGGCCAGCGGCTCGAGTGGCGCCGCGAAGACCTCGGCAAACAGCCAGGCCGCGACGCCCAGCGACAAGCCCGCAGCAACGATGGCGAGGGCGATGAACGGCAGCGGGCCGGCGAGAGCAAGGAGTCTTTGCATGCGAAAGCGTCACCAAACGTTGGGGAAGAGCGACGGCAGCGGGGGAGCGCCGACAGCGTGCAAGCGTGCCGGATTGTAAGCGACGATCGCCCAACGTCAAACCGCCATCATGGCCAGACGGGACGCTCAGGCGCCCCGGTATTGCCCCCCCGTCCGGTTCCCCGCAAAGCGTCGGCAAGTTAGCGATTGACGGCGGTCGACAGGGCCGAATATACTGGCGCGCGTCAGGACAACCGCCTTCCCGTCGGTCGGCGATCAGCCAGGCAGCAGCCCTATCGGGGTGACATGGATCACGGCAGGCGCTGGCGGACCGGCACCTGTCCGGCAAAGTGCCGCCAGCCACGCGAGCGGTACGTCATCCACCGGAAGCCCAACACCCTGACATGGCCTTCACGATCAACTGCAGGAACCGTCACTACCCCTTCACAATGATCAGCGGAGCTTAGCGTGGAAAGGCAGTGGTTCCTCGAGTCGATTGCCGCGGATGGCTCGCATTTCACCTATCCGATCACGCCATTGCCGTTCCGTATCGGCCGTGATGCCAAGAACGATCTGGTGCTGGCTTCGCGTGGCCTGAGCCGCAATCACGCGCTAATGACGGCGGACATCAGTGGTCGCCTGCGATTGACCGATCTGAACAGTACCAATGGCAGTTTCGTCGGTCGCCGCCGCATCGAAGGCTCGTGCCTGCTCGACGAGAACGACATCGTGCATTTCGGAACCGCCGAATTCCGCGTGCGCATGCGTGCGCTGGATCAGACGCGCATCGACCAGATGGGAACCATGCTGGTGCCCAACGGCCTGGCGCTTTCGGAACTCTTCGTTCCCAACGAGCCCGAGTTCCTCGATCTCCTTGATGGCGAGGGCGTGTCGGGCGCCGCGCAACCGATCGTCGATTCGATCAGCAGGAAGACCGTCGCCTACGAATTGCTCGGTCGCGCCAACCACCCGCGACTGCCGTCGGCACCGATTCGCCTCTTCTCGCTGGCCACCGCACTCGATCGCGAAGTCGAGCTCAGCGTCGCCTTCCGCCGCTTCAGCCTGGCGGAGATTGCACCACGCTTGCCGGGCTTTCCCTTGTTTGCCAACACGCATCCGAAAGAAACGTTCAGCAGGGAGTTCTTCGCCTCGCTGGTCCATCTGCGCCGCCACCAGCCAGAATTGGATCTGGTGATCGAGATCCATGAGACCGCGGTGACCGAAACCGCGCGCCTGATCGATCTCGCCGCACGCTTTCGCGATATCGGCGTGCGCTTCGCCTACGACGATTTCGGCGCCGGTCAGGCACGCTTGAGCGAACTCGGCGAAGCGCCGGCCCATTTCGTCAAGTTCGACATGGGACTGCTGCACGACATCCACCTCGCCGGCGACCGCAAGCGGCGCGTCGTCAGCGATCTCGTCAAGCTGGTGCTCGACTTGGGCTCGGTGCCACTGGCCGAAGGCATCGAACTCGAAGCCGAGGCGGAGATCTGCCGCGACATGGGCTTCCGGCTCATCCAGGGATTCCTCACCGGCAAGCCGATTCCGTTCGAACGGCTCTGAGGCCGGCGAACGCCGCAAGGGCGGCACGCACATCCCGCTACCGGGCGAGCGCGTGCCGATGCGGGGCCGATCCGGATTTCTCCTCCCGCTGGCCTGCCGGACCCGGGGCGTTTCGCAGACCGGTCAGGGCAGCAGCGTGATGTAGCGCTTGGCCACGAAGCCGGTGCTGCCCGGTTGCTCGATGACGTACCAGGTCTGGAATTCACCGATGACCTGCACGCGGGTACCGCCGGGCAGGCGCGCAAAGATGTTGGCGTTCGTC
Source organism: Accumulibacter sp. (assembly GCA_017302455.1). Taxonomy (GTDB): domain Bacteria; phylum Pseudomonadota; class Gammaproteobacteria; order Burkholderiales; family Rhodocyclaceae; genus Accumulibacter; species Accumulibacter phosphatis. The sequence continues at coordinate 12,217 of JAFLDO010000004.1, read as the reverse complement.
GCGGTGGTGGGGCGGCTGCGTACCATCAGATCGTCGCGCACCGTCGCTACCACACCGTTCCGGCGCAGGGGCGTCACCGCGAACTCGTTCTGGTCGGGCACGTCGGCACGCCCGAGATTGATGTTGGCATTGGGTGGGCGGGTCGGATCGGGAGCCCCCGCGAGCGGCCGGCCGATGGCCGCGAGGATGTCTTCCTCGGAGCCCAGCGGACCGAGCGCGGCATCAATACCGGCTGCCGCCGGGAACGTCGGACCGGCGCCGAGCAGGCCGCGCAGGTAAGCGATGTGCGCCGGCAGCGGCGACGGCGGTGGCGAGCTCACCGGCGCATGACGTGCCGCCAGCAAGGCGACCTTGAGCTGGGCCGCCACCGGTGGCAAGAGCAACAGATCGGCCAGTTGCGGCATGACGAGGCTCATGTCGACGTGTGGGGAAGCCAGCGCGCAACTGCCGTAACGGGCCAGTTCGGTCATGAACTGGCCGCGACGCGCGTGGTTGTACTGCATCCACACCTGCTCGAGCGTGATCGCGACGCGCATGTTCCCGGTACTCGTCGGGTCGGCGGTGACGCGGCCGAATACTTGATTGACGTGCGCGACATTGCCGGCGATCACCGCCAGCGCGTTGTCGATCTGGGCGGCAGACGAGTGGTTCTCCATGTACAGGACGAAAATCCGGTCGGCCAGTTCGCCAAGCTGACGGATGGCCTCGCCGCTGCCCCAATAGTGGTTGGCGGCCAGATCGTAAAGCGGCTGGATGACGCTTTCGCGCCAGGTATCTGTCGCCGCCGCGGCGACGTGCGTCGATCGCCCGGCGCCGATCCGGCGCAACATGGCATCGCGGCAGGCGTGCGTGCCGGCGATCTGGTCGCGGGCCCAGCACTCGAGTACGGCGCGCAGACAGCCGGTCGGTTCGGTCCCGAATTCGACGTAAACCAGCTTGTCGGCGACCAGATCGGGGTCGCCGGGCACGCTCAGGCCGATGTCGGTCGATCCGGGGGTGAGGAAGGTGGTTTGCGAGGGCGCGAACGACGCGTCGGCGCCAAGCACCGTGGCGCCTGGACCGGCCGCTGTCGCTACCACGTCGCGCAGGCTGGGGTCGGCACCAATCGCCGTGTTGACGTCGGCGGCGGCGTCCGCCGGCAAGGCCCGCAGCGCCGTGCCGACGGCGTGCGAGTTGGTCAGGCAGGCATCGAGAACGATCCGGCGCTGCGCCGGATTACCGCTCATCAAGCCGGTCAGTGCCGTCATCAGGGCCGTCGTGTTGGCGCCCGTCGCACCGCTGGTGCCGAGGGCGTCGACGGTCATCGCCGCGCCGGCGCTGCCGGCCAGATTGAGTACCGTCGAGTTGCCGTGCCCGCCGATCAGAGCCTGGTGGATCTGGCCGTTAATGCCATAGCGCGCGGCGACCGGCGCCAGTTGCGACTGATAGCCGCCGACCGTCGCATGCCCTTCGATGACGATGGTCAGGATGTCGCTGCTCGTGACCATCGCCTGCAGACCAAGATTGCGATGGAAAGCCCCGTTGTCATCGACTGCCGGGTAGAGCACGACGGTCAACGGCCGCCGCAACGGCGACCAGGACCACTGTGCCACTGGCGGCCAAGCCTCGTTGCCGACCAGACCGTCGAGCGTTCCCTTGGTGAAATGGTGATAGGTGCGCGCATAGTTGATGCGGCCGTGATAGGTATGCGGCAGGGCACCTTCGCGACGCAGATCCAGAAACGAATCGACTTCGCTGCCGTCGTTGGCCGAGAGGACCGGCGTGCAGCTCGTCAGGTAGCTGACGAAATTAGTCAGTTCGGGCGCCGCCGGATCTACGAGCTTCTCGAACGGTCCCTTGCTCGCTGCCGGATTCGGCGGCGCGCGCATGACCAGCGACAGGTTGGCCGCCGGCCAGGCGGCTTCCAGCGTCGTCAGATCGCGCCCCCAGCTCTCGGCCTCGTTGATGTTGCTGGTCGAACGCAGCCACGCGGTGTGGTCGGTCGCCGCTCCTTCGGCGTATTTTTCGAGCGGCGCGTAAATCGCCGGGATGCCCTTGGTGATGATGTCGCCGACATTGAGATCGCCGGCCCCCGCGAGGACGTTCGGCCGCTCGGCAAAGCGATCGAGGTCGCGGAACGCCGCCAGCGCCGCCGCATCGGCCTGCAAGGCCGGGCTCGTCGCCCAATCGAGCTGGCTCTCGGTAAGCATCGAGAAGCCGGACAGCGTCATCGCCCGGATGCTCGCCGGCGTCTCGGAGGTCTGCGCCGGCGTGCGCGTCACCGCCGGCCAGCGCAGAACGATCGGATCGCCGCCGCCCTGCTGCTGCGCTACGTGCGCCAGCTCATGGGCGATCGGTTCTCGGCCCTCGTGCGTGGTCGACGATTCCGGATCGACGGCGCGCGCAATGTCGGTCAGGCCATCACGCGACTGCAGTACGTGGGTCAGCTCATGCGCCAGGAGTGACTTGCCTTCGGGCCTGTGCGGCTGGAATTCACCCGCCGCGAACACAATGTGGATGTCGAAAGCGAAGGCGCGCGCCTGCAGCGATCGGGCCGTGTCGAAGGCGCCAGGGTTGGTATGGATGCGTACCGGGCTCAGGTCGACGCCCATGGCCTGCTCGAAGTCATTGCGAATGCGGTCGGGCAGGGGGACACCTTCGCCGATCTGTTCGAGAAGCTGGGCGCGATCGAGTTGTTGCGCAGTGGCGTGGGGGTTTGGCGCGGCGCTACGCATGCCGGGGGCGGCAATGGCATCGCGCGGTGCTGGTACACCGTTTGGGTTAGCATCGGCGGCTCCCGCTAGGGAGGTCGCTCCGGATTCGCGACGGCGGCAGATACCGAGTTCTTCGTCATAATGGGTTTCGACGCGCTCGTCGCCTTTGCCCATGATGTTGCCCATCAGTTCGCTGACGTTGATGTCGGGCGTCTTGAACTCCGGCCGGCCGAATCTCACCTTGCCGGCACTGGTGTTGTAGCCCGCCGAGATCGTTGCGGAGAGCGACAGTTTGGGATCCAGCGTGAACTTGCGGCCGTCGAACTTCTTTTCCCACAAGGTGATGGTCTTGACCATGAGGTTGGCTTCCGCGAACAGCTTGCCGTTGATGCCCAGCGAAAGCACGGGCGTCAGCGAGGCCGTGACAGCGCTCTCCACGTCGAGGCCATCGTCGTAACTCCAGGAGAACTTCGGACTGGCCTCGATCTTGGGTGCGATCCCCGCCTTGCCCTCGACGCCCACGCTGCCACCCACCGAGGCGATGCCGGCATCAAGGGTAAGTCGCGCATCCAGGTCGGCGGCCAGCCCGGCATAGGCAGGCACCTCGAACTTCGCATCGCCGAACAGCTTGAGCTTGTCGATCGTCGTCTCGGCCGGATTGAATTCCTTGACTCCGATGCTGATGTTCTTGAAGCCGCCCGGCCCCACCCAGGCATCGCTGTACAGGCCACCTTTGAGCGAGAGATTGAGGCCTACGGCCACGCTACCCACAGAGATGGCCAAGCCCGGTACCGGGATCTTGGGTGAGGTCATTTCGAAGAGCGTCTTGCGGGAATCCTCTTCCTTGGGGAAGCGCTCGAAGAGCTTGGCCTCGGCCTTCGTAATGGTGCCGCTGATCCAGACGCTGCCGCTCTTGTCGAGCCTGATGTTGGCCTCACCGGTGATGGTGTCGGTCAGCTTGGCCTTGAGCTTGCCGCTGCCATACACCACGTAGGTCTTGCCACCACCCTTGGCAAGCGGTTTGCCGTCGTCACTCGCCCCACCGTTGGTGACGCCGACCGATATCTCGCTACCCGAGAACACCTTGCTGTCTTCATAACCGAGCTTGCCGTTGAGGTCGACCAGGCCATCCTTGTAGCTACCTTCGAAACTGCCGCTGAGACCCTTGGGCAGGTCGGGCACGGCGCTGGCCTTGCCTTCCAGCGACCACGCACCCTTGGCCTTGGCGAGCGTCATGTCGAGATTGCCGCTCTTGATGCCGGGCAGCTTTTCCAGCTCGGCCTTGCCGGTGATGCTGAAGTTCTCGGCGTCCTGAAACCTGGCGTCGGCAGTGAAGTTCTTGACGCCGGGGATATCGGTCTCGGCATTGCCGGAGGCCGTGAAGGTCTGGCTTTGCTGGGTGTAGCCGACGGTGAGCTTGGCCGCCTTGATGCCCTTGATCTTGCCCGGCTTGGAGATTTCCAGTTCGCCCCTGGCGCCGAACTTCTCCTTCTCGCTCCACGAGGCGGCGATGGTGGCTTTGTCGAACAGTTCGCTCTGAAAGTCGACCTTGCCTTCGACCGACAGGCCGCTGCCTTGTGCGAAGGTGGCCTTGAGCGAGCCGTCGGCCACATTGGTGATGGTGAAGAATATCTCGCCGCCCAGCTTGAAGCCTTGCGCTACGGAGTAGGCGGCCTGCACCGTGGCCTCATCGACCGTCACGCCCGGTGCGCTCAGATTGATCTGGTCGGAGCTGAATTCGATGTAGAACTCGATGTCGTCGCCATCGAGCCGCACCATGATCGGGGCATTGAGCAGGGGAAGCGAGGGCGTCAGCTTCCCTTCGCCCAGGATCTTGCCATCATCGATCTGGATATCATCGAACTCGACCGGGCTCAGGTTTTCAAAGTGGAGCGATTGCTTGCCGAGCTTGGCGGGGTAGCCGCGATACTTCCCGTCACCGCTGAGCGTGAGCGCCACATCCGGCTTGGCGTGGGACCACTTCTTGGGCAGCTTCCAGGTGGCGTCGATCGAGCCTACATTTCCGCTGCCTTGCTTGGCTGCTTCGGTGATGTTGATGGTCTTGAGGGTGAGGCCGGAGATGGCGGATTGCGCCGTGCCGCTGATCGCGAAGCTGCCCGGGCCGCTCTTGTGGCTGATGCGCTGGATGATGATTCCCCCAGGCGCATCGGCCAGGAGGAATTCCTTGTCGGTGCCCTCTTCGTCTACATCCGGCGTCGCCTCGGCGGTTTCCAGCGGTTTGGCTTCCTTGATCTCCGTCAGGTTCCACCAGGCGCTGTCGGCTGCGCTGGCGCCCGACTTGAGCTTGGCGCCGACGCCTCCGAAAACGAGATCGTGCTGCTTGAGGAAGGTCTTGCGCTTGGGCTGTGGGGCCTTGAAGCTGTTGAGGTAGGCGTCAACCTTGCTGTAGATCGCGCCGCGAATCGCGCCACCAGAGCTGCTGTTGCTGGGCTGGTCGAGCAACTCCATGTTCCCCAGGCTGTTGCCCGTGCCGGTACCATTCTCGCCCGAGACCTGCAGCTCGACGATGTGATCGACCTGGAAGCCATTCGTCACCGGCATGCCATGGCGTGTCCAGGTCGGGATCTTCAGCAGCTTCTGCAACTGCGCAATACTCTTGGATTGTGGTTTCTTCTTGTTGCCCAGTTGGAGTTTGAAAGACTCGCCGGCATCGTCGGGCACATTCTTGAGGCCCCTGTCCTTGAGCTTCTGGCGAATCGTGGCTTCGCTGATCGTGATGCCCGAATTCCAGACGCCGACCTGAGCAGGATTGCCACGGCTGTAGCCGCGCTTGCGCTTGAGGTTTCCACTTGAGGCATTGCCCTGGTAGAGCGGCAGGTGGCGCGCCTTTACGGCGGGAATGTCGAGCTGGTCAAGCGCCTTGAGCGCGGCATCCGTCGCCGTCTGGTTGCGTGGCTTGTACTTGTCTTCGATCTCCGGATCGATCTTGCGTGCGATCACCGGGCCGCAATCCTGATGCTGCACCACGTGCGCGAGCTCATGGGCGAGCAGCGCCAGCCCTGCCTTGCTGTTCGGCTGGTAGCGGCCGCGAGCGAAGAAGATGTCGTTACCGGTGGTGAAGGCGAGCGCGCCCAAATGCCTGCACAACTGGTGGGCGCGTGAGTCCTGATGGATGCGTACCTGGCTGAAGTCGTGCCCGAGCTGGCCTTCCATGCGGGCACGCACGTCCTCACTCAGGGGCTCGCCCTGGCCCCGCTGGTCCTTGATGGAACTGCCGACATCGGCACCACGTACCGGCTCGGCACCCCCGGTTTCCTCGGCGGGTGGCGTGCTGCCTGTGGTCTGCGGCTCCTGCTGGGCGACCGCACGGGAGATCGGTGCCGCCTCCTGACGGCCAGCGGGGCCGTTTGCTGGCGGCTGTAGTGAAGGCGCCACGCCAGGTCCTGCCGCCTTTTCCGGTTTGCTCCCTGGAGCGATCTGGCCACCGGCGCCGGTCTGTACCTTTGCCGCCGCTGCTCCGGTGCCTGGGGCAGACGCCGCAGCACCTTGCGCGGGGTCGCGTGCCCGGGGATCTTCCTTGCGCTTGATCTCCGCCGGTTTCGCCGGGGCAGCGCCACGCGCCGCTGCCGGCGCAGCCACCGACTCCTGCATGCGCATGACTCTCTCGGCAACCGCATCGGCTTCGCGTTCGACGGCATCACCCGGCTCGCTGACCGCCAGCTTGGCGCGCACGGCCATGCGGTCGAAGCGTTGCTGGTTGCCGCTGGCAGGTGCCGCCGCGCCGGCTTTCGCCGTTGCCGGCGGCGCGCCAGCGGGCCCCTGCCGAGCCTGCTTGCCAGCGTCGGCCTGCCGCTCCCCCGGCTTGCTTGCCGCGGCCGCCGGGTTCTTGCCGTGTTCGGCCTGGCCGGCCGCCGCGGACGGCGTCGCCGGTTTCTTGAAGTCAGCAGCGGGCGGGGCGGCGGCAGGCATCGCTGGTCGGCCTCATCAACCGTCGTTGAGTTCGAAGAAGATGACTTCGTCGTAGTCGTCGGGGACGAGCCCGATCTCGCTGAGCTGACCGCGGTCGTGCGTGTTGATCTGTTCGACGACCTGACGGGCGGCTGCCGGAGCCGGCTTGCCGGCGGCCACCAGTGCTTCGACCACGGTCTTCAGGCGCGCCGCAGCGCCGGCATCGGGTGCTGCTTTGGTCGTTGCCAGAGTGACGCCACGCACTGGCTGGTCGGCGTTCAGCGAGGCGATGAAGTTGGCCAGTGCCGAGCCTTGCGGCGCGTTGTCGGAAAACTCCATGGGACTGCGCGGAGCCTCTTTGGTCAGGTAATGGTTCGGGGCATCCCAGTTACCGTAGATCAGCAGTGCGTTGCGTGTCTCGCCGCTGAGCACGCTGACCACCAGCATGCCGCCATCGAGCGCGCGATCGGCGAGCGGCGGCGGTGGTGGCGGAACAGCCGCCAGCGCCCCTTCGCCGGCCGCCGGCGGCTTGGTCAGGCTGGCGATCTGCTGCAGCATGTTGCGCAGGCGGAAGTGGTTCTGCCAGCCCTGCCCGGTCGCCGGCGCGCTTTCCCAGACTCGCCCGAGGACCACCTGCGGCGCCGGCGCCGCCAGCCGCCACATCGCCAACACGCGGTCGGCGGACTCTTCGGCAAAGGTGCTCTCGTCACGGAAGCGCAGAATACCCACGCGCTGGAACTTGAAGCGCGCGAGGATCTCGGCATCGCCCTTGTCGAGGGCGGCCTTCAAAAGGTCGACATCCTTGAGTGTCTCCAGCCGCAGGTGCCAGACCTGGAAGGCCTCGACCGCCGGGACGACGAGCGGCGCGCACAGCGGACCGCAGAGATGCGTACGCGCACGCCGGAACATCACCCAGTCCTGCACCGCGCGCACCTGCTGCGCCGGCAGCACGCCCAGCGTCGGAAACAGGCGCCGGCGCGCGCGAGCCAGGAAAGCGGCATCGTCGGTCACTTCGGCAATGGCCAGCAGCGTGTTCATCACCGACACACCGAGCGCGCTCGCCGGCGAGGGCATGCCGGCCAGGGCGCTCATCACCAGCAACTCCTGACGCGCCACCAGCATCGCGCTGGTGGAAAGCGAAGCATCGGTACTCACCAGCGCGCGCACCAGTTGCTGCAACACGGCCTTGCCGGCCTCGCTGGCGGTGCTCACCGAGAGGGTGGCGCGGCGCGGCGAGTCCTGCCAGTCGACGAACACCGGCGAACTCGCCGGGTCGTGCCGCTGATCGTCGAGGATGAAGCTGCCGGTGTCGCCGTCGCCCCGACGCAGCATCGCCAGGCGCAAAGTACTGCGGCGGGTGTCCGGCCGCGGCGTCTCCGTTCCGCCATGCACCGTAGTAATCGCCACCATGTCGATCTGCACCAGCAACTCGACATAACTGTCCACAGACCGGCGCGACAGGACCGTCAGTTGGCCAGCCACCGCGCCGGCGGTGCCCCGGCCATCGGCGATCACTCGCAGCTCCGCCTTGACGTCAAGCGCGTCGCCGATGCCAAGATCGAAAGGATCGCCGCTCACGTCCCCGGCGACATAGACGCTGAAACCACCGACACGCCGTCCCAGGTTCTGCTTGCGGTCGAGGGCAAGATCCGCAATCTCCGCTGGATCTGTCGAGGTGGTCAGCGTCAGACCATAGCTGCCATCGTCGCGCGCTTCGCTGCGCGCCATTCCCGAGAGCGTCAGGGTAGCCAGCGACGTGTCGGCTTTGCTGCCGGCATGGTCCTGGAAGTCCGCATTCGCGGCGGCGGCACCGGTGGTGCCATCGGCCGCCGCCGCGGCTTCGGCTGGCGCGGCGAATGCCTTGTCCACGGCTTCGTACTTGCCGTCGTCACTCCCGAAGTCGAAGACCGTCAGCGCCGCTGCCCGCATATCGACCTGCCACCAGGTGCCGGCAGCCTGCGCCTGCAGGTCGACCACCTGGCCGTCGGGAACGAAGATCTCGACCTCCTCGAGTTCACCGGGTCGGTCGATGCCATGCGTCAGTGAAATGCGCTGCAGGTGCTGCGCTTCGCTCAACAAGTGGGCAATCTCGTCGGCACGCACCGCGTGGTAGTGGAGCGCAACCCCCTCACCGAAGATGCGCGCGAGTTGCTCCTCGAGCGCCACCTTGCCGGCCGCTACCGGCAGGTAACCGGCGGGCGGCAACTCGATGAAGCCAGCGTTGATGAGCATGCGTTGCGCCGGCAGGACGCCCTTGCCCAACTCGGCCCCGGCAAGCTGACTGCTCAGGTCGTAAAGCTCGGAATAGGCAATCTTCACCTCGTTGGCAGCTTCCAGCGCGCCCTTCTTGCTGGGCTTGTCGGCAAACGACTGGACGATCTTCTCGGCGCTGTCACGATACTTCTTCTGCAGGGCTTCGAGTTCCTTGCGCGTCTTGTCGAGCAGCAGGCGTAACTCGGCGCAGTCGTCGGCCGGCGTGATGACCACGCTGCCGGCGTCGAAGAGGCTGCTGAGCTGACACTGGAATTGCAGGATCTGCGCCACGAAGACGTTCCACGGGCGCATCGTCATGCGTCCCTGCCAGTAGCCGCGCGCCTGCGTATCCATGCGCTCGCGGCGGCCGCTCCAGGCGTCGAGAACGCGATTGATGCCGGCTTCGCGAACGAGCAGGCCGATCACCACTTCGTCGCGCCCATACAGAGCGGCCGGCTCGCACCAGAGATTGCCGGCGAGACCCGCGGCACTGACGGCGCTCGCCGTCAGCCAGGGCTCGGCGGCAAAATAACCGGAAGCGACGCGATTGCGCAGATGCACCAGCGACATCGCCACGGCGCTGCTCGCCGGCAGTTTCAGGTTGACCGGGCGCAGGCGCAGGACGACGCCTTCGCGCCACCACGGATGCCGCGAGTCGCTCGCACAGGCGCTCTCGCACAGTTTGCCGAAGACCGGCTCGTTGCCGCACTGCCCTTCGACGGGGCCGACGGTGATCTCGTAGATGGCCAGCCCGGTGGTTTCCGTGACCCCGCCCTTGCCCGCTTCCAGACAATCGGCGAAGTCGGCGTTGCCGCTCGCCGGCGCCGGCGCGGCGGTGGCCAGCAAGTCGGCAATTGCCGCCTGCATCTCGCCCGTGGCGAGAACGAAGTTGCCCGCGGCGGTCACCGCCAAGCCGGCGCCGACAGTGAGCTGCGCGCCGCTGATGGCGACTCCCAGGCCATGCACCACGCCCCAGCCACCGGCAAGATTGGCCAGGCGCGTGCGTGTGCGGTGGTAATCCTGTTCGAGCGCGAAGGCGTCGGCGCGCAGGAACTGGCCGTCGAAGTAATGCAGGCGGGTCAGTGGGCTCGCCTGCTCGATGAAGGCGACGCCGTCCTTGACGCTGATCTCGACGGTCTCGCCGGTGATTTCGTTTTTGCCCATGACTAGCCCCTGAAGATGGTGGTGGTGAGGTTGCGACCGTCGCTGCCCGGATGCAGCGCACCGGCGGGGATCAGATTGGCGCCGAGGAGCGGTGTGCTGCCCGTGCCGACGACCGTGATGCGCAACCGCGAACCGGCCGGCGCCCGGTCGAGCGTCAGCGTCACACCGGGTCGCGCGGGATCGCTTTCGTCATATACCGGCGCTGCCGGCGTGAAGGTCTTCCAGCCTTCGTCGTCGATGTACTCGCTGGCACCGAAAGCCGCCGCCTGGACGCTGGCCGGCGCCAGCTTCTGGCTGAAGACGAGCTTGACGTCGCTGCCGCTCAGCGTCGCGCCATCGGCGACGACGACGGCGCCAGCGGCGGCCGTTGCCGGCGGCGGTTCGGCAAGCAGCAAGGTCTGCAGCAGGCTCGTCGGCAACAGCGAGTTGCGCGTAGCGAGTTCGACGCTGCCGATCGTGGCCTGCCAGCCGCTGGCGTCCTGCCAGACATGGACCTCGCGCAGGCGGGCGAGGGTCAGGCAGAGATCCGCCTCGTCGGGCGCGTGCGCCGGAGCGAAGGGCGAGATGTCGGCAACAGCGCGCGCGCTGACCTCGCGCAGCAGCGTGGCGCGCGCCGCCGCCTGCTCGGCGGCCGGCAAGGCCTGCACGCCGGCCAGGCTGTCGTTGAGCCACTGCTCGGCAGGCAGCGGCTTGCCTTCGCTGCCGGTGGCCGCGGCGGTCAGACCCAGCCAGCGGCCGAGCAGGTGATAGGGGGCCGGCGAGGCTGCAGGCGGCGCGTCGACATGGCGCAGCAGCGCCAGTTGCGCGTTTTCACAGAGTCGCGCGTAGGCGATGTCGGCCGCACTGCCGGCACAGGGCTCGGCGATCGCCGGGACCGGCTGGTCGAGACAACTGCCGTAGCAGACGACGACATCGAGGTCGAAACGGGCATCCTTGGCCGAGGCGATATCGTCGAATTCGTCGTCGCCGGCGTGTTTTTCCCACCACTTGGGCAGACTGACGCATTGCTCGCTGTCGAGCAGCAGGTCGCGCCCCAACGCGTCGATCGCGTAGCCGGGACCAACGTGCAGTTCGAAGTCGTCGGCGTCGAAACGCACCGGATAGCCGGCGACGACACCGCTGCCATGCAGCAGGCGCTGATGGCGGCGCAGGCGGCCGACGTGGAAACCCTGCTCGGCGCGCAGGTCGGCGACGCCGAGCAGCATGCCGAAGTGGTAGTTCGGCGCGCACTGGGGATTGTCGGGCAGGCTCGCCGCACAACGGTCGATCAGCGGCAGCCCGCTGCAACCGAGTCCGGGGGTGTCGTTCGCATTCATGGTCTTCTCCGTGCTCAGAACAAGGACGCGCTGCGGGCGACCGCATCGGCACGCTGCCGCTGCGTTTCGCTTTCGGCCAACTGCGCGGCACTGGCCCGCAGGTGCGCCGCGCCGGCCCCGGCCGCCTTGCGCTGCGTCAGCCGTGCCGCGCTGAGCGCACTCACCAGGGCGGCCTCGGCAGCATCCCGGTCGGCCAGCAGCGTGGCCGCTGCCGGCGGCCCGGACAACAGCGTCAGCCGCGCCAGAGCGCTGTCGAGGCTTTCCAGCGCTTCCCAGAGCGCGTCTGGAACGGCGGCGAACCAGGCCTGCAGGCTTGCCCTCTCGCCGGCGTCGACTGCCGTGCGCGCCGCTTCGAGATCGGCCGCCTTGCCGTCGAGCGCTGCGCGCTGCACGCTCAGCGTCGTCGCGTCGAGCTGGGCCGGCGTCGCGTCGGGCTCGGCTTGCATGGCCGCGTGCAGCGCCTGGTCGTAGCTGGCCTGCGCGCTGCGCAGCGCCAGTTGTGCGTCATCGACGGCCTTGAGTTTGGCGAGAGCGGCTTCGCGCGCCGACTTGCGGCTCGCGTCGTGCAGGCGGGCATGCTGCCAGGGCGTCAGGACCGGGAAGCTGGTCGGAGGCACCGCCACCGGCAATGCCGCCAGGCGCTCGAGCGTCGCCACGTCGGCGGCCAGCGCCGACCCCGCCTGAAAGCGCGCACTCACCGCCTGCAGCGCCGTGTCGAAGGCGCGCTGCGCCTGCGCGAGCGCAGCGTGGCTGGCCGTGAAGGCAGCCGTCTCGACGCCGGCCGCGCTGGTCGCCGATGCCTCGATGATCGCCCGCCGCGCCCGCACGCGCTTGAGGAAGTCCTTGGACGCCGTGCCGCTGGCCGGGAACTCGCCCTCGACG
>JAFLDO010000039.1 GCA_017302455.1 Accumulibacter sp. | reverse complement strand
CAGAGGTGTTCCAGCCCTTCTCCGTCCTTCTTCATTCCGCCTTCGCTCAGGAGATCCTTCGATCTTCCTGCTCAAAGTACGCGCGATATTCAAAGCCCTTCAATCCCGTTTAGGGGCGGACGTAACACCAGGGATCGCCCTTTTCGAGATGCAGCGCCACCACCGACGGGCCGAGACCCCAGTTCTTGTTGCCGAGTTCGGAATGGTTGTTGGTCGGAATCTGCACCACCGGCCCGGCTCCCCAGATGAAGTGTCCGGGCTTGGCCGGCGAGAGGAAGGCCGTCAGCACCGTATCGCCGACACCGTTGGTTCGGTCGTCGCCGGGGTAGAGCGAAGGCATCGAGATCACCGGCACGATGGTGCGGGTGATGATATTCCACTCGTCGCTCACCGAGATCGGAATCACCGGCTGGATGTTGAGGACGTTCTGGGTCTTCTTCTCCGGCCCGAAGTTGAGGTTGGTGTTGTTCTGGAACGGCACGCTGACCAGATTGCCGACCGGGTTCTGAGCCAGCTTGGCCAGTTCCTCGGCGGTCAGTTCGGCGAGGGCGGGGCTGGCCGCCAGCAGTGTGGCAAGCGCAGTGGCGGCGCACCCGGGGATCGTGGTGGGCTTGATCATGCATTCCTCCAGCGTTGAATGAATTCCCGGCCGCTGTAAGGCCGGGGAAGTGACGATTACAGCGGCCGTGCCGGGCCGATCTGCGGCGCGCGCACCGGCTTGGCCATGCCGAAAAAGATCACCACGCCCTGTCCACAGCAGCGCGTCGACAGCGCCTCGGCTGCACCGGCGTAGCAGCTGTCGATGTCCTGCCAGTTGTTGATGGCCCAGACGTCTCCCGCCGGGCCGACGGCAATCTCGGTCTGCAACTGCAGCCAACCTCCGACGTAGCCCCCCGGCGGCGAGCACTTGGCCGTTGAGGCCGGTAGCCGCTAGAACCGGTGCTGGCGGCAGGAGGCTCGTCGCGGCGAGCACCAGGATCGACAAGCGATCCCCGATGACTTGCTTGCGTCTGTGCATTTGCGCTTTCATTTCATGTCTCCCATGAACGTCAAGAGTGATTTCCATCGCTTGGGAACTGACATCCGGCACCCGGCTCATTCGCCGCGCCAGGCGTGCCGCGACGAATGAGCAGTTTGGCCGGGCTTACTTGGCAGCTGTGGGTGCGGCGGGTGCTGTGGGTGCGGCGGCTGGCGCCGGTGCCGGCGCGGCTGCCGGTGTGGTCGCTGACTCGATCTTGGCCTTCGCCTTGAGATCGTCAAGGTGTTTCTTCAGGTTTTGCTGCTGAACCTGCTGCGCCAGATGGGGTTTGACTTCCTCAAAAGGAGGTGCCTCGATGGGCTTGGAATCCTCCAGCTGAATGACATGATAGCCATACGGGGTCTTGACGGGCTCCTGTGTGATGGCTCCTTTTTCAAGCTTGCTGACAGCAGCGGCAAATTCCGGAACCATTCTGCTCAGGTCGAACCAGCCCAACTCGCCACCACTTGCCTTGGAGCCGGCATCTTTCGATTTCTCCATGGCCAGCTTCGCGAACGCTCCGGGATCCTTCTTGAGCTTGGCGATGATGGCCGTGGCTTCGGCTTCCTTCTCGACGAGAATGTGGCGTGCCTTGTATTCGGAGCCGGTGATCGTGGCCTTGATCCTCTCGTACTCGGCTTTCAGGACTTCGTCGCTGGCCGCACCGTTCTTGATCAAGTCCTGAACGTAGGCGCTGGCCAGAACGGATTGACGCATCAGGTCAATTTGTTCGATCACTTCAGGCGACTTGTCCAGGCCCTTCTTGACGGCTTCCTCGGCAACCAGCGTCTGCATGATCAGCTTGTCGACGATGCCTTGTCTGGCCTCCGGGCTGTCCGCCTGGCCGTTGCCGCCAGCTTGCTTGACGATCATGTCCACACGTTTCTTGCTGATGACAACGCCGTTTACGGTTGCCTCGGCGGCTTCTTTCGCTGCCGGGGCAACGGCAGCGGGCTTGGCATTCTGGTCGGAGTTGCAGGCGCCGAGGACCAGCAGCGACGCAGCGCTGGCCAGCAGGATTCTGGAGTTGAGCAATTTCATACGGTTCCTTGTGGTGTGAAGAATTGCAGTTGGAGTTGCATTGCGGGGAAATCGCCTTGGTCCAGCCGGTTGCTGGACAGACTGCCGCTGATGCGGGAAGGGCGGCGGGTAAGGCGGACGTGACCGAAGTATTCGCGGCCTTTCAGACCAGACGAACCGGACTTGTGGTGTACGCCGCCACCATTTTGTCGCGGCCCAGCGAATTGAATATGCCGGCTTCCGGGACCGTGACCTGGCCGGCTTTGGCGATCACGAACGACTCGCCTTTGGCGGCGTGTTCGACCAACCGCGACAGCTGGGTCTTGGGTTCGTGAATTTTGGACGTCTGCATGAATATCTCCGGTGGGTCAGGTCCGGTTAGTTTAGTCCAACACCGGTGGGATACGTCGACAGACATGAGGAACGCGGCCACTTCAGGCCGCGTTCCCCTGCAGCGGCCGGTTATCGGCGCCGGCAGCAAGAATTCAGCCGATAGTGTCTTCGGATCTCCGCGCGTGAGGTTCTGACCGGTCAAGTTCAAGGGCCCCGGAGAGACTCGCCTTTACGGTTTGCAGGATCTCGGACAAGTAGTCTTGTTGTGCTGCTGACAGGCCTTGCAGCATTTCCGTACGACTACGGAGAATGACGGTCTCGACCTGCACGAGCAATTGTCGCGCTCGGTCGGTCAAATGGATTCCCCATACGCGCCGATCGCCGGCAATTGGACGCCGTTCGATCCAGCCGCTCTTCTCGACCTGATCGATCAGGCGGCCGGCCGTGGATTTTTCGATCTCGAGCTTGGCCGATATCTGCGACTGGGAAAGCCCCTCCTGATTCGACAGGATCGCCAATATCGACCATTGGGCACGCGTCAAGCCGAGTGGCTGCAATCGTCGATCGATCAGTTTGCGCAGCAGTCGCGCGGACTCGGTCAAGAGGAAGCCCGGGCCTCGTTGGGAATCATCGATGAACATGGATGCGGCCTCAGTGACGATCTAGGGAATGGCCCTTGGCTGCCGGCACGACGGTGCTGTGCGCAGCGCAGGCGTTAGCCGCAGATTATCCCAGTTTCCCCGGCATGCGACGAGCGAGCGGGGAACCGCCGAGAACATGGGGGAGTCTGTGGATGCCGCTTGCACAACGCACCTGCCTGACCGCAGCCAATACCAGAAAATAGTAAGCATGCTTATTATAAGTTGACTGTTGGTAGGCGAGCATAGTAATATCCTCTCGTCAACAAGGTCTTTAGGCCGTCGCTAGGTTCCGTCTCGTGATCGAGCTTGGCGAGCTACATGCGACGGGTGCTGCAGGCTGATTACCACTACCGAGGAAAGAGGAGAAACATGAGCAACGCAACGAACCCCGTCAGTGTTCCGACCAACAACCCGAAACTGATTGCCTGGGTCGAGGAGGTGCGGGTGCTGTGCAAACCGGAGCAGGTCGTCTGGTGTGATGGCTCGAAAGCCGAATACGACCGCTTGTGCAACCTGATGGTCGAAGGCGGGACCTTCATCCGCCTCAATCCGGAAAAGCGGGCAGCTTCCTACCTCGCACGCTCACACCCTTCCGATGTCGGAAGGGTCGAGGACCGAACCTTTATTTGCTCCATCAACAAGGAGGATGCGGGCCCAACGAACAATTGGGCCCCGCCGGCGGAAATGCGTGCCACTTTGAACGGGCTGTTCGACGGCTGCATGCGCGGACGAACGATGTACGTGATCCCGTTCAGCATGGGTCCGCTGGGCTCACCGATCGCCAAGATCGGCATCGAAATCACCGACAGCCCCTATGTCGTGGTGAACATGGGAATCATGACCCGGATGGGCCGTGCCGTGCTCGACGTACTCGGCAGCGACGGCTTCTTCATCCCCTGCGTTCACTCCGTGGGCGCGCCGCTCGCGCCGGGGCAGCAGGACGTCCCGTGGCCGTGCGAGGCGGACATCAAGCGCAAGTACATCGTGCATTACCCGGAGACCTACGAGATCTGGTCCTACGGTTCGGGCTATGGCGGCAATGCGCTCCTCGGCAAGAAGTGCCTGGCACTGCGCATCGCCTCCGTAATGGCCCGCGATGAGGGCTGGCTCGCCGAACACATGCTGATCATGGGCCTCGAATCGCCGCAGGGAGAAAAGACCTACCTCGGCGCCGCTTTCCCCAGTGCCTGCGGCAAGACCAATCTGGCCATGCTGGTTCCGCCCACGGGCTTCGAGGGCTGGAAGGTCACCACGGTGGGTGACGACATCGCGTGGATCAAGAAGGCGCCGGACGGGAGGCTGCGCGCGATCAATCCCGAAGCCGGCTTCTTCGGCGTTGCTCCCGGCACCAACATGAGTTCCAACCCCAACGCCATGTTGACCATACAGAAGAACTGTATCGTCACCAACGCCGCTCTGACCGACGACGGTGATGTCTGGTGGGAAGGCATGGACGGCCCGCCGCCGGCGCATGCCATCGACTGGAAGGGCGAGGACTGGACGCCCGGCTGCGGCCGCGTGGCGGCGCATCCCAACGCGCGCTTCACGGCGCCGGCCAGCCAGTGTCCGAGTATCGACGCGGATTGGGAGAACCCGGCTGGCGTAGCGATCAGCGCTTTCGTCTTCGGCGGCAGAATGAGCAAGGACATGCCGTTGGTGTTCCAGGCGTTCAACTGGAGTCACGGCGTCTATCTGGCCGCCACCATGGGTTCCGAAGCGACAGCCGCGGCGATCGGCCAGGCGGCGATGCGTCGAGACCCCATGGCGATGCTGCCGTTCTGCGGCTACAACATGGCGGACTATTTCAGCCACTGGCTGAACGTCGGTCGCCAAGTGCCCAATCCGCCGCGCATCTTCCGCGTCAACTGGTTCCGCAAGGGCGAAGACGGCAAATTCCTTTGGCCGGGCTTCGGTGAAAACATGCGCGTACTGAAATGGATCGTCGATCGGGTGCACGGCCGCGGCTTCGGCATCGAAAGCCCGATGGGCTGGATGCCGCGCCACGAAGACCTTGAATGGAACGGCCTCGACTATCCGAGCGACACCTTCTATGACCTGATGTCGGTCGGCCGCAAAGCAGGCTCGGCCGAGGCGCATGCGCACGAAGAGCAGTTCGACATGTTCTTTGACCGCCTGCCCAAGGAGTTCATCTTCGAACGCGAATTGCTGCGCTCGCGACTCTGGCGTTCGCCCGAGAAATGGGAACTGGCGCACGAGGCCCATTGAACGGTCGTCGCTGACCCTGCCGGCCGCGCCCCCGGGGCAATCTGCTGCCGCGGGCGCTGCCCGAGCGATCAAGTCTGAAGCACATTCATTGAGGAAAAGTTCAGCATGTCACGCAAGAAGATTGCACTTGTCGGCGCCGGTCAGATTGGCGGTACGCTCGCCCTGCTCGCCGGCATCAAGGAGTTGGGCGACATTTCTCTGTTCGATATCGCCGACGGCGTCCCCCAGGGCAAGGCGCTCGACCTCGCCCAGGCCGGGCCGGTCGAGGGCTTCGACAGCGCCCTGGCCGGCGGCAGCGATTACGCTGCCATCGACGGTGCCGACGTGGTTATCGTCACGGCCGGCGTGCCGCGCAAGCCGGGCATGAGCCGCGACGATTTGATCAGCGTCAATACCAAGGTAATGGTCTCAGTCGGCGAAAACATCAGGCAGCGCTGCCCCGAGGCCTTTGTCATCGTCATCACCAATCCGCTGGACGCCATGGTCGGGGTACTGCAGCAGGTCTCGGGCCTGCCACCGGCAAGAGTCGTCGGCATGGCCGGCGTGCTGGACAGTGCGCGCTTCCGCCATTTCCTGGCCGACGAGTTCAAGGTCTCCGTCGAGGATGTCACCGCCTTCGTGCTGGGCGGCCACGGCGACACCATGGTGCCCTTGGTGCGCTACTCGACCGTCGCCGGCATTCCCTTGCCCGATCTGGTCAAGATGGGTTGGACGACCCAGGAACGGCTGGATGCGATCGTCAAGCGCACCCGCAATGGCGGTGGGGAGATCGTCGCCTTGTTGAAGACCGGTTCGGCGTTCTATGCCCCGGCCGCCGCTGCCATCGTCATGGCCGATGCGTATCTCAAGGACAAGAAGCGCTTGTTGCCGTGCGCCGCCTGCTTGAGCGGGGAATACGGCGTCAAGGGCATCTATGTCGGCGTCCCGGTCATCCTGGGCGCCGGCGGCGTCGAGAAGATCGTCGAAATCGAGCTGAATGCCGAGGAGAAGGCGATGTTTGATCACTCGGTCAAGTCGGTCAAGGAACTGGTCGAGGTCACCAAGCAGTTCTTGTAGGTATTGTCGCATTGGCTGGGCGCTGGGCTGACCGACTCCGCTCGGTTGCCCGGACCAGCGTCCAGCGTTCAGCAGCCGGTCGGATTGCCGGCAGGCAGTTGCGCTCATTCTTCGTTCGCCGTATCGTGGCGCGGCGTTCGGTGTCCGGCACGTCGCCGCCGTTATGCGTCCACTCATGGAAAGACTCCAGTATGAAATATCTGCCTGAACTGTTTGCCGCCAACACCCGCTGGGCTGAGGACATGCGAGCAGCTGACCCCAATTTCTTTGCCGGCCTGGCCGGCTTGCAGGACCCTGACTACCTGTGGATAGGGTGTTCGGACAGCCGGGTGCCGGCGAATCAGATCACCGGCCTGAAGCCGGGCGAAGTTTTCGTGCATCGAAATATCGCCAACGTCGTGGTGCATACGGACCTCAACTGCCTGTCGGTAATGCAGTACGCCATCGATGTGCTCAAAGTCCGCCACATCATCGTTTGCGGTCACTACGGCTGCGGCGGTGTCCGCGCGGCTCTGGAAGGGCCCTCCCTGGGATTGATCGACAACTGGTTGCGCCACATCCAGGATGTGCGCGATCGGCACATCGATTTCCTCGCGGCGCTGCCGGACAACACGGCCCGCTGGCGCGCCCTGTGCGAACTGAACGTGATCGATCAGGTGCGCAATGTTGCCCGCACGACGCTGGTCGGCGACGCCTGGAAACGTCACCAGCCCCTTATGTTGCATGCCTGGATTTATGGTCTGGAAGATGGTCGTCTGCAAGACCTGCAAGCTTCCTTCAACGAGGAAGCCGAAGTGGATTCGGCCATCGCCCAGGCGGTGGCGGCGGCCCATGCGCGTTACACGGTCCGCGCGTAGCGCACCCGGCGGCAAGTGGACGCGGGCTGACGAACACAGGGCAACTCGATGCCGACCCGAATCTATCTGGTGCGCCACGGTGCCACCGACCTAACCGCCGAAGACCGATTCGCCGGTTCCTCTGATGTGCCCCTCTCCGACGAAGGCCGCAGGCAGGTGGCATGTTTGGCGGCGCGGCTGAAACGAGAGAAGCTGGACGCCGTCTACGCCAGTCCGTTGGGGCGCACCATGGAAACCGCGCGCACCTTGGCGCTTCCCCACGGTCTGGAGCCGATAGCCGAGGCTGGGTTGCGCGAAATCGATTATGGCCACTGGGAAGGGCTGCGTCGATCGGAGGTCGAGAGCACGTTCCCGGCCGAGTACGCCGTCTGGCAGGAGGATCCATTCGCTATCGCTCCCCTGGGTGGAGAATCGGGTGTCAATGTGCTCAACCGGGCATTGCCCGCGTTGCGCGCGATAGTCGAGCGGCATCGCCACGGCACGGTCCTGTTGGTATCCCACAAGGGAACCAACCGACTGCTGGTCAGTAGCCTCCTGGGCTTCGACATGCGGGGCTATCGCGATCGCCTCGAGCAAAGTCCCGCAGCGCTGAGCCTTCTCGACTTCATGAGCGAGGTTCGCGCCCGCTTGCGCTTGTTCAACGACATCTCGCATTACGAGGACCTATCCGAGCGGCTCCTGACAGAACGCTTGCCGCGCTGGTAAGGCGCTGCGCCATCTGCCCGCAAGAAGGCGATGGGTCGTGCAAGCGAGTGAGGGCAGCTCAGTGCCATGACCGTCGCATCTCGGGTCGTCCTGGCTGCGGTACGCATGAGGATTTCGCTGACGTCGAAGGCTCCTGCAGCAGACGCTCGATACGCTGTTCCGGACATTGGGCGAATCGAGCAACAAGGTCGAGGTCACCACCGCGATCAGCGACGACCTGCGTTCGGTCGCCGCGCGTCTCAACGCCATCATGGCCAGCTTCTCATTCTCGCTCTTCACAGCCGGTGAGCCCATTGGAGGCGCTATGCAGCCGGCGCCGCGGTTGGGACGACGTATCAGAGGCGTTTGCCGGTCCGCGGTCAAGAAGCGAGCGGCCGTAGCCGTTGGTCAAAAAACGAAAGGCCGCTCCACCGCGAGTTGAACTTCGGCAAACCGGGGATGCAAGGGGTTCAGGATCAGGTTGCGCGCCTCCGGCACGATGACCGACGGGACGATCAGCCCGAGCGCCCGCGCTGATCGCAAGAAATCCGTACCGAAATCGACGGACGCTGGACCGGGCGGCGTCGCCTCCCAGCCGTCCAGCGCCTCGATATCGGCCGTTTCGTAGAGCGTGGCATCGTCCGGCAACGTCAGTGAGACCAACAACAGATCGACCGGCAGGAAAGTGCCCGTATGAGCGAGCTTTTCCATTGCACAGATTTCGACGCTCACGCCAGCGTAGATCACCGGCGTGCCCTGCGCGTGCCAACGTCCGCCATCGACCAGCCCGCCAGCACCGCTACGGTCGAGGGCATGCCTCGCCTTGGCGATGTGCCAGGCGCGCATCAGGCCGCGCCGCCGTAGGCGATGGCATTCAAAATCCGCGACACTTCGCGGCAACCGATTTCGGTATCGAGCAGTGACAGTGGCGCCACGTTGCCCAGTCCCAGATTGCTGGTCTGCAACCATGCACTGGCCATGACCGGGTCGCCGAAAGTATCCTCGGCCAGTTTCTCGATGGCGCCAATGCGGTTGAGGCGTTCGGTCATCGGCGGGTCCAGCGTTTCGTTGCGGGCCAGCTTGCGCTTGGCTGTCGAGGCCGAGAGGCCGATCAGTTGATAAATCCGTTCGCGTGGCACGCGCAGCGCCTCTGCCATGCCGATCAGGTTGCTGGCCGACGCCCCCTTGCGAATCTCGCTGATCTGAGTCTGAGCCGAACTGCTCAGGAACTGGTTGCGATAAAGCACCCATGCACCCGCGGCGCCCTGGGCGGCGAGCGAAGCCGCCGGACGACCCGCCGAAACGACATATTCTGTTCGCACCTGCTCGACCCGAGATGCGGACCTGGCAGGCGATTTGGCCGCCGCCTGGATATCCGGCTTGCCGACTTGACCGCGCCCAAGCGTCGCCTTCGCCATGATCACACTCCTTGAAGGATCATATGAGCTCTTATTATAGACCATATGGACCGACGATCCGTCCGTTCCGCAAACGCGCGCGCCAGACCGACTCGGAATTAGAAAGAGCCCGAGTTCCGCTGAGGCTGCAGTCAGCCAAGCCTCCTGCAAGACGCTCTGCAGGGCAGATTTCTTCGCTGATTGAGCGAATGCCTGTTTGGAAAAGTACTACTCAAGCTTGGCTTCCTTGGCCGGGCCCGGGGGCAGGCGATGCAAGCACACGGCGAATCGCGGCGAGGATCTCGCTGCCGGCATCCGTCTTGCGAAAATAGCCCGCACACGGGCCGGCCATCGCTTCCGCGCGCACCCTGGGGCCGTCATGGGCGGTAACGAAGAAGACAGGTGTCGCGATGCCATCGGCCGCAAGTTGATTGCGGAGATCGACCCCGGACCTCCCCGGTAGCTGAATGTCGACCACGAGGCAAGCAAATCGCGGCCGCTTCATGTCCGCGCAAAACTCTTCGGCGGAGGCATAGGCAACTGGCTGCATCCCCGCCGCGCGCAAGAGCCGTGCAAGCGCACGGCGAAGACTCTCATCATCGTCGACGACACCCACATACACCTGATTCAGGCCAGCGGTCAGCATGGTCGTACAGCGTACCCGGCGCGAGGCGCTTGGGCTACTGCCCTTTAGGGCAGCCATCGGTTTCCGGCTCTTCCTCGGCATTGCAGGGCCAGCGCTTGCCGAGGAATTCGCTGCAGTCGGAGCTGCGGCGCCGTCCCTGGCCACCTGTCGATTGGCGAATCAATACACCTGTGGTGCCGCCACTGTCCCTCAGTTGAGGTCCGAATCCTTGAAGAATTTCGTCCCCGACACGCTGAGCGTTGCGGAGAGCCCGGTCTCCGTCAGTTGATACAGGTAAACGCCCGGGGCCACCGAGGCGGCGCCGGTGAACATGGTGCCCTGACCGCCAGCCATCGCCGAGAGGTTGGCCTGGCCACCGAACTCCCAGCCCTGGTCAATGAAGTTGCGCAAGGCCTGCTCGCTGGCGAAGACGAAGATCAGGCGACTCTTCGCGATGCCGAATCCCAGCCCGCCCTGCACCTGCGCCATCTGCATGAAGGTCTGGCGACCGGTCATCTGATTGACCACCATGCCTTTGCCGGTCGTGCCGCCGGCAAAGAAGAGCTTGATGCCGAAGGTGCTGAACACTGCGTAGCCGGCCGAACGCTCGATCGCACGCTGCGCACCCGGCGCGATCTCGTACAGCGCGCTCAGTGCGTCCTGTGACATCTCCCGAACCTGATGCCTGGCCTGGATGACCTTGCCTTCATTGGGAACCCCCTGGGGCAGGACGTTCTCGACATCCTTCATCGGGTCCCAGGACCACTGCTGGGCGGCGAGCGGTGGTGCAGCGAGGCAGATGGCTGCAACGAACATTGTCAGGCGTGCTTTCATGTGTTTTCCTCCGGAGAGCACCTTGTGCTTGGTTGATTGCCACGAGAGATATCTCCCGTCTGAAGTCGGACTGTCGTGTCGGACGCGTCCTGCGGCGGAGTCTACTACTTGTGCCCGCACGCTGACGCTGTCTTCCCTTCAGGGCAGCCATAGGTTTTCGGCCCTACGTCGGCGTTGAAGTGCCAACGGTCGCGGAGGAAACCGTTGAAGCCGTGCACGGTCGATAGGTGGGAGCAGCGCATCAGCCGGCAGCCCGGGTTCCGCCACGTCCAACTCCACATGCACGCGCCTGTCCAAGGCCGTGGCGATGTTTACCAGGGCATCGAGAGAGAAGCGCGACACGCGTCCGCGCGGTGCCGGAAAAGCTCCGACTCGTTGATTCCTCGTCGGGTCAACCCGTCATCAGGGTGTTCCGAGGAACAGATAGAGATTCGAGTAGCCGCCGGTCGAGCCGGAACTCGAGTAACCGTAACCCAGATATACCGGACCAAGCGGGGTTTCGCCGCCGAGATAAATGGCGCTGGAGTTGATCCAGCCTTTCAACTCGGTTTCCGTAAAGGGTCGGCCGACCTTGGCGGCCTCGAGTGCGACACCCAGACGCATGTCACCGCGCAAGCCCAGCGGTAGCCGACCGATGATCCTCTCGGCCCGTACGCTACCGTAGCTCATGTCGTCGCCCTTCAACTGGCCGACGGCAAAGGCGGTCATGTTGAGCATGCCGCCAAGGTTGCCAAGATCGTAGTAGGGAAGCTTGCCGATCGGTGAACCCTGATAGCTGAGGCGGGTACCGAAAACCCAGTCGCCGAGGCTCGTGTAGCCTCTCAGATCGGCGTCGAGTTTGCTGTAGTCTTCGGTCTGCGAGTCGAAATAACGCGTGTTGACGGACCAGCCCTTGGTCGGGAAGTAGAGGCGATCGGTCTGATCCAGGGCGAGCGCGGCAAACCAGCCGTTGTAGTCCTTCGACTCCGCCGGGAAGAGTGGCGATCCGGTATCGATTTGAGCCTTGTACCAGGTTTGCTGCCAGCCGGCGTGGATCTGGCCCAGCAGGCCGATGTTGATGCCGCCGCTCAGCCGTACGTCGGTCTGCGTGATCCGATAGTCGGCGAGTTTGTCGTTGTTCTCGTAAATGCCGGTGGAGCGGTTGCCGAACCGGAAGTCGGTTTCCAAGAAGTAGCGCTGGCGCTCGTCGAGCGGTTGGTAGTAATCGACGCCGACGCCTGATCGCGAACCGATCTCCCCGAAGGCAAGGATCTCGCCGCCCAGGCTGTTGAGCCAGGTCTTGTTGTAGCCGAGGCGCAGCGTATAGGTCGAGTCCACCTTGAAGTTGGTGTCGAGGTTGACGCCATAGCGGAGGTAATCGGGTCCCCAACTCTTTTCCACGGGCGTCACGCGCAGCACATTGCGGCCGCGCAGCGTGTTGTCCAATGCGTAGTCGATGTTCTCGTAGTAGCCGTCGCCGTACGCGCGCAGCAGGTCGCTTCTGACCACGTTGGGGTCGATTGCCTCGCCGGGCCGGGTCTCCAGATGGCGCTCGATGACCGCTGGATTGACCCGTTGGAGACCGGCGATCTCGATTGCATCGATCTTTGGCGCGTCGCGCCGGGCGATCTGGATGCTTTCCGACCAGGCGGCATAGGCGGTCTCGCTGACCGCCAGCGGACGCAGGCGGTCAGCGAGTGCTTCGGCGGCCCTGGCGCCGCGGTCAGCCGTTTCCGCGGTGCGCTTGAAGTCACCGGCCGTGATTCCTTCGAGATCGGGCTTGATATAGATGTCGGTGGGTTTGAGCGTCGCCAGCGAGCGGCTGACGTTCTGTTCGGTCAGGATGTTCACCATCTGCGCCGACACGCTGAGCAGCGAGCCGATTTCGTCTGCCTTGAGCAATGGCGAGCCGACATTGACGGCAATGACGATGTCCGCCTGACAGCGTGCCCGCGCTTCGCCGATCGGTACGTTGTCGACCAGACCGCCATCGACCAACTTCTCGCCGTCGATCTCGACCGGCGACATCAGGCCGGGGACCGACATGCTGGCGCGCATGGCCCTCGACAGGCTGCCCTCACGAAAAACCACACGCTCGCCATTGACGATGTTGGTGGCGATGATCGACAGAGGCAGCGGCAGCGAAGCGATTTCGCGTTCGCCAAGATAGTCGTAGATCAACTGGTTGAAGAACAGCTTGATCTTTTGCCCGGTGACGATCCCGCTCTGATAGCGCATGCCGTCCGCGCTCACTCCGGTCTCCGACGCCGGCAGGAATCTCTTGTCGCGAGCCTTCTTGCGAAAGCTCTGTTGCGAAAAGGTCGGGTCGTCCTGGAAGAGGTCGTCCCAGTCCGCTTTGGCCAGTTCCTCGCGCATGATCTCCGGTGTCAGCCCGCCGGCGTAGGCGCCGGCCACCAGACCTCCCATGCTGGTGCCGGCGACACAGTCGATCGGTACGCGCATTTTCTCGAGCACTTCGAGAACGCCGATATGCGCCGCGCCGCGCGCGCCGCCGCCACCGAGAACGAGGCCGACGCGCGGCCGTGGCGTCTCGGCAGCGTTGGCGATGGCGCCGATGGTGAACAGCACGAGCAGCAGCAAGTGCCGGCAAGGCATGCGTTTCATGACTGGCCTATTCTGGTTTCCGGATCGGAGTTCGCCATTCCTCGCCTGGCGCGGGTCGTCCAGGTCAGGCTCAAAGGCTAGTCCTTGCTGCTCGCGGGGAGCGAAGTGAGAATCGTCAGTGCGGCTTGCACGTGTTCGGCGGCATCCCGGCCGAGGCTGGTGAGATAGCCGCCATCGATCTGCGTCAACAAGCCCTTGGAGTGCAGTCGCTGTGTTGCCGCGATGATTGCCGGGGCGGCCGTCTTGTGGATCTTGATTCCTTGCTGGGTGCTTGCCAGATCAAAGTGGACCAGGGTATTCAGTTCATCGACCAGATCGGGCGTGAAAGGCATGTGATTCCTCGTTTGGCAAAACCGGTGTTTCCGGGGGGCTCCATTCTAGCGCGCGCAGCGCTCGATGGCCTCAGGAACTGCACGAAAGCGTCGAGCAACCGGCCCTGTGCCGGGCCCAATCGGGTCGCTTGGCGCTGAACGCTGCGCACCCTGCCTGCTCCACATAGGGGTGGCGCAGCACGTCGAGGAGATCATGGATGCGCTGCGTGTCGCCCTGTTCAGCGCGGTCGATGGCCTGTTGCGCGAGGTAGTTGCGCAGCACGTAGCGTGGGTTGGCGGCGTTCATGCGCGCTGCTCGGCGTGCCGCCGGCTGAGCGTCCTGGCGAACCCGAGCCGCGTAGCGCGTGAGCCAGCGCGAGACAGGCGCGGAGAAGCGCAGGCGCAGGTCATCACGATAGAAGGCGCTCTGGACAACATCAATGGCTGGATTGTCGATGTCCAGCGAGGCCAGGCAGCGGAAAAACTCGGTCATGTCGATTTCCCCCAGCCGCATCAGTTCGAAAAGTTCCTCGAGCAGGTCGGCATCGTCATGGTGCCATTCGCACAGACCGAGCTTGCCGGCAAAGGCCGCGCAGAACTCGCTCGAATAGACTTCGTCGTAGCGTTCGATGCCGGCTGCCAGCTCGACCGGCCGCGGCGTCAGCATGGCCAGCGCGTCGGCCAGCCGTTCGAGGTTCCAGCGCGCGATCGCCGGCTGCCGGGCAAAGCAGTAGCGCCGGCTCGAGGCGTCGGTGGTGTTCGGCGTCCAGCCCGGATCGAAATTGTCGACCCAGCCGTAAGGCCCGTAGTCGATCGTCAAACCGAGAATCGACATGTTGTCGGTGTTCATCACGCCATGGACGAAGCCGACGCGCATCCAATGCACCATCAGGCGGGCGGTACGTTCGCAGACTTCGCCGAACCACGCGGCCAGGCTCGGCTCGGCGCCGGTCACGAGTTCGGGGAAGTCGCGCGCGATCGTGAAGTCGACGAGGCGCTGCAGCAACTCGCGCTCGCCGCGTGCGGCGAGCAGCTCGAAATGCCCGAAGCGGGTGAACGAGGGGGCGACCCGGCAG
This sequence comes from Accumulibacter sp., assembly GCA_017302455.1. GTDB lineage: Bacteria > Pseudomonadota > Gammaproteobacteria > Burkholderiales > Rhodocyclaceae > Accumulibacter > Accumulibacter phosphatis. The sequence continues at coordinate 31,803 of JAFLDO010000039.1, read as the reverse complement.
ACCACGGCACCGGGTTCGGCGACCGGATGGCCGTCGTAGAACATGTCGCGCACGACCGTTTCACCGGTAGCGACGAGACTCAGGGCGCGGGTGGTCGGCACGCCGAGGTGATGCATCGCTTCGCTGCACAGGAACTCGCGGATCGACGAGCGCAGCACGGCGCGTCCGTCGGCCCGCCGCGAGTACGGCGTCGGTCCGGCGCCCTTGAGCTGCAGCTCGAGACGCTGCCCCTGGCCATTGACGGCTTCGCCGAGCAGGATGGCGCGGCCGTCACCCAACTGGCCGGCCCACTGCCCGAACTGATGGCCACCGTAGCAACTGGCGTAGGCGGCCATCCCCGGCAACAAGGCGTTGCCGGCCAGCGCGGCCAGCATCTCCGGCGCCGCCATGGCTGGTTCGTCGAGACCGAGCGCTGCGGCGACCTCGCGCGAATGGGCGAGCAGGGTCGGCGCGGCGACCGGTGTCGGATCAACCGGCGACCAGCAGGCGCCGAACACCTGTCGCGGCGCGTTGTGTCGATCGGTGTCGCCGGGCAGGTCGCGCAGGAAGCGATTGTCGAAGTTCAGCATTGGCGCGGGGCATCCAGGCAGAGGGTCAGTCGGCAAGGTGTGGCGGTGGACTGGTGACCGCCGCCGGTCGCAACGGGTGCGGAGGACTCAACCCCGCCTGACCATGTCGATGATCTTCGCCGTATCCAGCGATCGTGCCTGTGCCTGCATCTCGGGCAGATAGCGCGCCTGCAGACCCTTGGCTTCGCCGAGCATGCTGTCGAAGCTTTCGCGCAACATCTGCGCCGAGAAGCTGCGGCCACCTGCGTAGTAGCGCCTGGCGACATGGCCGAGTGCATAGGTGCTGGCGAAACTCATGCCGGAACTCACCGCCTGCTTGCCGAGGCCACCGAGCATGCCGCCGCCGATCTTGCCGAGCAGGCCGCCGAGCAGCTTGCGGCCGGCTTGTTCGAGATACTGCGAGGTCAGCCCGACGCCGAGGGTGGCAAGGAAATCCTTGATATGCCCGCGATCGAGTTCGAAGCCGTAGGATTTGCCGATGCGATAGACCAGCTTCATCTGCAGCGGGATGATCGCCATCGTCGACAGCGATTCGGGCAGCAGTTCGAGCGCGCCGTTGAGAATCGCGGCATTGAGAATGGCCTTCTCCATCTCGGCCTCGCTCATCGTCGACGCGTGCTCAGCGACCGCGAACACTGGCGCGGCCGGTGCCTCGTCAACGGCGCTGTCGGTTGCCGAGGCACCGACCGGCAGCGCAGCGATCGCCTCCGCCTGGCGCGTATACGCGGCCGACTGCTGCACATCGAGAGCCAGCGCGTGGCGCAGGTCGGCGAGAAATGCCTGTTCGGCAGGCGACTGCACGCCGTCGGCATCGCAGACGCAGACGGCCATCTCAAAGGCGAGTTGACGCGCTTCCGGCGAGGTCAGCGCGGCGACTGCCGACGGCATCGAGACGCGCTTGAGCAGCACGTCCTGATAGAGGGCGGCAAGGTTGATCGATGCTTCGCCGGCCAGTGCGTCGGCGATGCGCTTGAGTTCGGCGCGCTCGGATTCGTCCTTGTTGCCGTCGGCAAAGGCAGCCATCAGGCTGAGCGTGAGGATGGCTTTCTGTTCGTGTTCGTTCATGCTGGGTCTCCTGGAAAGTGTGGCCCTTGGGCAGGACGAGTATCGACAAGTTCCGGTGCGCAGGCAAGGAGAGCGGGGTCGTCCGGCGGATTTGCAATGCCAAGCAGCCGCTGTGCAGTCGGTTCCTGCCTCAGAGGGCAGGTGTCAGGTGCCCGCGGAGAACAGCGGTACGCGTGCGAGGTGAGAGGAAAGGCGGTCGCGCGCCTGCGCGGTGTAACCGAAGTCTCCGCGTGAGGCGTGCCATGCCGTCATGATCGCTTCTCCGATGCGCTCGATCCGGGTAGCCATCAGCGCTTCGTCGTCGCCAATCTTGCGCGCGAGGCGCAGGAACGATTCGTGAGTGACGTCCTGCCAGCGCTTCGAACGCGCGAGGTTGAGCGCCAACTGGTCGTCGGCCTTGTACTGAACGGTCGATACGAAATCGTAAGCGGGCGCAAGCCGGGCGTTGGCGCCGTCTGGGTAGATCAGGCTCCAGTTCTTGAGGTGGGCATCGCCGTTACCAGAGGCAATGACGAAAACCAGTCGCCGGATGAATTCGTCCAGTTCCGATTCTCCCGCGAGTTTGTATACCAGGTTGGCCAGCGTTTCGTAGTTATAGCTGGCGTATTTTTGCTCGGGGTAGAGCCCCAGAATCTGCGCGAAGTCCTCGATGTGAACGCGCTTGCCCGGCGACGGGCGGTCGAAGCGGCGGACAGCCAGAGCCGTTTGACCTCCGAATGTACTGGCTTCCGACGGTAAGCCAGAGATCTCGGCAACCGGAATCAACCGAATTTCCGGGATATCGATGCCGCTGGCCTTTGCCCAGAGCATGGTTGCCTGCTCGTTTTCGGGCACACCCGGAAAGCGGGCGTCCGGCAACTTGACGATCCAGTCGCCGCCGGTGCCGCTGACCGGGATGGTCAGTCCGCGCCCTTCGCGTCGGGCGGAAAACTTGAGCTGTACTCCGGCCAGCGAAAAATGCCAGTCGCTTTCTCCTGCGTGCCCTTCGCTCGCCTGAAGGGTTGCGTCTGTGGTTTCCGGCAACGCCTCGTCGGCCATTATGCGAACGGCACCGGGCAAATCCTCTCCCAGGTGATGGAGGAGGAAGAACTCACGATAGACCGAAACACCCGCCTGGCGGGCAATCATTTCGCGCAAGGGACCTTCCGGTAGCAGATTGGAAAACCATGGCGGTGTGCGTGATCGGGAGGCATGCACCTGGTCAGGATCGTCGAGAAACTGTTGCCCAAGTATCGGCCTGGGATAGGCTCGCTTGTACGATTCGACGAGCCTGAACTCGCAGCCGTCGTTGCGCGTCAGGTTCAGTTGCCCGACGTGGATGTCGTTTATCCATACGCCAAGGTTGTGCTCCATTCAGCCCTCCTCGTCGTCGACGATCAGCGACGCGATCCTCGGCCGATCGGGCTCGTCCCAGCGGGCATGGCGAGCGAAGAATAGCTCTACGCGCGGCCGCATCCACTCGGCGCGCAATTTCAGGAAAGCGGCGCTATCGCCGTCATCGAGCGCCCGTCGAACGGCTGCGCTGATGCCATGCGACAGCAGGAGGCGGGAATCATCGATTCCGACCAGCAGGCGGCGTACGCCCCTCTGGTGTGGCGGATGGATGAGCCGGTTGGCTGCCGATTGCAGCGCTTCCTCAGTTTTGCCGGCACGCACTGGAAAGATCTGCACCAGTGGTGATGAGTCATGGCCCGAATGGACTTGGCTCATGAGTTGCCCGGCGGCCAGCCTGTCGCCGGTTACCAAGTCGCGTGGTTCGAGGCTAAACAGGGCAAGGGCCAGCAGCTTGCTCGCCGCGAAGCGGAAATTGAAGCGATCGGCGACGTCGGGTATTGCCGATGGTTTTCCGCTGACCATCTCCAGCATCCCATTGACGGAGCGTTCCTCACTTTCCGGGAGAATGCGCGCCAGGACCTTGCGCGTCGAAACCGTGTCTCCCTGGTGAGCGCCATTCAGCGCGCCGCGCCAGATCCAGCGTGCCAGCAGTTCGCGCGATCGCGGCGACGGTTGGGGATGGAGCTGGAAGAACCTGCCCAGGGTCACGAACGCCTGCTTGTAAGGCAGCAGGTCGTAATGGGGGATGCCTGCATCGCTCTTGAGGAACTGGATAATCTGGCTTGCGGTGGCCGCCGTCAACCGGTACGCCTGTTCGGCTTCCTTGTCAGTCAGGCGTGGCGGGTCGCTGCGGGCGCTTTCCACGACCGGTAGCCCGAGCAGAACGCGCAGCAGCCGGTGCAGAAGTCTTTCTTCGATTCGCCCGAAATCCAGTTTTTCCAACTCGGAAGAAATCTGTGTGATGGTCGCTGGCCGGCTCTGCAAGCGCGAGCCGTTGAGCGCGTCGAAAACGTCGGAATCGTCAAGCGACTTGCCGGCCGAATTGATCCGATTGAAGATGTCACGCAGAATGGCCTGGTCGTCGCTGCGGACAATGTAGGCGGGGATCTCGTATTCGCGTAGGCGCCGGCCCAACTGGATTGCCGTGTCGCGCCTTTGCCGACTGCCGGGCGCGGCGGCGTGGTCGAGCAACCATTGCATCAGCTTTTCCGCGTCAAGAACGACGGTCATTGGCAGCCAGCGCGACGGATCGGCGCGGCGCTTGCCGATGGCAGGAGGAGCAACAAAGTCCGCCGCATCGAGGTCGACGTACAGGGCGAAGTCATCCGAGTCCGGGTCGGCAGCGAGCAATGTCCGGGCAAGGGAGACAATTCGCTGCTGACCATCGACCACCCACAAGGCATTCGGCATCTGCGGAGCAGGCAGGGTGAGCGATCCGAAACGCACTTCGCCCGCCGGCGCCGCTGCTTCCCAGAGCAGCAGCGTTCCCACCGGATAACCCCGAAAAAGGCTTTCCAGCAGGAGCCTGGCATCCATGCGGTCCCATTTGAGGCCGCGCTGGAAACTGGGAATGCGAAGCCGGCCGCTTGCCACCACCTCCAGCAGGTCCTGGACGCTGAAGGTCCGCGCTTCCGGGCGTCTGTCGAGCAGCGCGTTGCTTGTGTGGTTGGCCGCGGTCGTCATGGCTGTGGTCGGGTTGACATGTTCGGTCGATTGTTTCACAAGCCTCTTGTTTCTTGGCGGTCCAGTCTCTCCACCTGGGGTTGCCGGTTGCCCGCCCAGGTCAGGCGAAACGACGCGGCGCGGCGTGGATTGCCGACCAGCGCCGGCCGGAAGCAGGCGAGGTTGGTGCCGCCGGCGCGGCGCACGCTGGGGTAGATGACTCCCAGCGAGCCGGCGTCGAGCAGGCGTGCCGCGAGACCCTGCGATGCGACATAACTGGCGGGGTCGAGACAGGCGGCGAAGGCCGGCGCGGCGCGCAGATCGTGGAACTCGCTGCTGAAATCGGCGAGCAGCTCCTGGTAGTTGACGCTGTCGTCGAAGCGGTCGATTTCCTGGTACTCGACTGTCTTGTGGAAAATGATTTCGGCCAGTGCCGTTTCCAGTTCGAAAGCGCAATACCAGGCGCCGCGTTCGCCGTCGTTGAAGCGGCTGCCTTCCGGGCGCGGGTAGGTGAAGGCGGCATTGACGATGCGGAAGTTCGGCACGCCGAACACCAGCTCGTCGACGCCGATTCCCGGCAGGCCGCCGCGCTCGCCGATCAGCCTCTCGTTGGTGGCGTTGTCGAGTTCGAAGAGGTCGCGCAGGTGGTCGAGGTTCTCGGCGATAGCGGTCAGTACCGAGTCCTCGCGCTCGGCAAAACGCGACGGAATCAGCCGCACCGTATCGATCTGGCGCAGGTGCGACAGGCTCGGCAGTGGCGGGTTCATATGCCGCCGCGCCGCGCTTCGAGCAGTTTGCGCACGGTCTGCATGGCCAGCAGGCCGCCGCCGAGCATGAAAGCGAGCGGCGAGCGGCCGGCGAAAACCCGGTTGCTGTTCGGCAGGCTGACCCACTCATCGGCCAGCTTGTCGCCGTAAAGGATGTGCAAAGCCTTGTAGATGCCGATCAGGTAGGAGATGCGCGTGATCCGGTCGACTTCGAGCAGCCGGTCGGGGTTCTTCTTCCACTCGTAGAAGGCGCTGCTCGACAGGCCGCCGAGCAGTTCGCGCGCGTCTTCATCGCGCAACCGCCAGGCACTTGCCAGATTGAAGAAACCCTGCAGCGCCGACTTCGAAAGGCGCTCGCGCTCGGCGCGCGCGTTGAGATCGACAAGCGTTGCCGGTTCGAAGCGGCTGGCGGGGTAGGCATAGGCAAGGTTCATCGGTTTCTCCTTCTAAGGATATTTTATACTCCGTTTCTGGAATTGCAAGGGAGTCGGGCACTGTTGTGCCGTGTTGCCGGATGCCCGCGAACCGAAATTGACGCGGGTTTGGTGCGCCACCCGTACTCGATGGAGTGTGCCTGAGTTTCTTCTCCATCCAGCCCAATGAACGCCGATGCCGTGGTCTGAAGTAACGCTGCAAGCGCCATCCTCAAACGATCTGGCATCGCCAACAAGGTGTAGCGCCCGTTGCCGGCGGCTTGTCAAGTAGCGTAGGATGACGCCCATGAGCACCCTCACTTTTGACACCCACAAAGTCGTCAAGCGCCTGATGGAGGCCGGCATGCCCGAGGCGCAGGCGGAGATTCTCGCGGAAGAGCAGGCCCGCTTGATTGACGAGAGGATCGCCACCAAGCTGGACATCGCCGAGGTCAAAGCCGAGTTGGTTCTGGTCAAGTGGATTGTCACCACTGTGCTGGCTCTGGCGCTGGCGAACTTCGCCAAGCAGTTCTTCTGATCCATCACGGCGACACCGCAAGAGCAGCGATCGGACGGATCAGCGCCGATGCACACAAGCATCTCGGGTAAGTCCTTAGACCAGCATGCGGCGACAGGAACCTGGTTGTCTCCTCGCAGAGGATTCCCAGGCACGCCCTCATTGCCGGCGTGTGTGGACGTGTCGTCGCTTTCTCCAAGATCGAGCGCTCTGCGTTGCGACGACTTTTCAGATGTGCTTGCGGATGTCAGCAACAACCCAGTTTACCGATCGATTGCCGCCGCTATCCGATCGTCCGGCCTTCCTGCGGTAGGTAGGTCGACAACCATTTGTACGTCCTCCAGCTTGCGCTTCTCGAAGCGACGCGAAACGGATTGACTGACACCCTTCTCGGATGTCTGCTCAAGTCGCCCGATGATGCGCGACAGCGGCTGGCCCAGTTGTTTTGCAAGCGGCGTCACGAGGATTCCTGACCGACGCCATCCTGCGCGCCATGGTTCACCGCCCATCTACTTCCGGGGCTGATACGCCATCGAGCGTGCCGAGAGGCTGAAGGCATCCGAGAAGCAGGCACCGTCCTCGGCCCCGTGCTGCTTGAGGAAGGGGAAGATCGCCTCGATCATGCGCACCGAGCCGCAGGCGTAGATCTCGTGCTGCTTGAGTTCGGGGAAGTCTTCGAGAATCGCTTCATGGACGAGGCCGGTGCGGCCGCTCCACTGGTCTTCGGGCGCCGCTTCGGAGAGTACCGGGATGAAGTGGAAGTTGGCGTGCTCGCGCGCCCAGCGCGTGGGCAGCTCGGGCAGGTAGAGGTCCTTGAGGCCCTTCACGCCCCAGTAGAGGTGGATTTCACGCTTGAGCCCGCGTTTGAAGGCATCCTCGACCATGCTCTTGACCGGCGCAAAGCCCGTTGCACCGGCGACGAAGACGATCGGCCGATCCGACTCGCGCAGCGAGAAGTCGCCGATCGGTCCCTCGAAGCGGACCTCATCTCCCTCCTTCATCTGCTCGAAGACGTGCGTGGTGAAGCGGCCGCCGGGCATCAGGCGAATCTGCAGTTCCACGAATTCGTCCTCGTGCGGCGGATTGGCAAACGAGAAGGCGCGGCGCTGACCATCGTCGAGAATGATGTTGACGTATTGGCCGGCCTTGAAGCGGATCTGCTGCCCTTCCGGGAGCTTGAGCAGGACGCGCATGACGTCGTGGGTGAGTTTCTCCATCATGACGACGCGGGCGGTGTATTCCTGGAAACTCCTGGCGAAGGCGCCGGCCTCGTACTCGATGACGGCGTCCTCGAGCGCGGTGGCGCAGCACATCAGTACCTTGCCCTGGGCCAACTCCTCGGCCGAGAGCGCGCTCGGCTGGTAGAGGCCGGGATCGACCTTGCCCTGCAACACCGTGCACTTGCAGACGCCGCAGCCGCCGTTGCGGCACTCGTAGGGCAGGTCGATTTCCTGGCGCAGGCCGGCGTCGAGCAGCGTTTCGTCGAAGCGCGCGTTGACCGACCGGTGGTCCGGGTGGAAGGTGATCGAAGTCAGCGCCTTGGCCGAACCCAATCGTTTGGGGGGTAGCCAGGGAACCAGGAAGAGCAGGGCAGTCAAACCCAGCACCCAGTACCAGACGTGCAGTGGCGGGAGTATGTAAACCAGCGCCAGCACCGGCAACTCGAACCAGTCGAACTCGATGTTGGTCGGCACCACCGCCATGTCGGCTTCGCCACCCTGGCTGAGAATCGGCTTGACCAGCGCCAGGGCGATGAACATCAGTGTCACGGCGATGGCGATCGGCTGCGGCGGGTTGATGTGCGCGCGCGGCACGCGCTGCACGTGCACCCACATGATGATGGCGACGATCAGCGGTGCGCCGATGTGGATGAAGGCGAGCAGCGTGAACAGGCGGCTATTGACGGTTTCCAGGTAGAGGAAGTTGCGGATCAGCGTGCCGTTGAACATCGGCAGGATGTCGAACCACTCGGCGGTGGCGATGACCACGAACTGCGCCAGCTTGTCCCAGACCAGCATGAAGCCATTGACGCCGGCGATGTAGACCAGCCACAGCAGCGCGACGCCGGTCAGCCACGAAAACGAGCGGAAGCCACGATAGCGGTCGTAGGCGAAATGCCGCAGCATGTGCAGCAGCATCGTCAGGATCATGCCGTCGGTCGCATAGCGGTGGATGCTGCGCAGAATCCCGCCGGCCCACCACTGGTTGTGCGTGATCCGCTCGACCGAGTCGAAGGCGTCATGCACGCCGGTGTCCGCGAAGATGTACAGGTAGAGGCCGGAGCCGACCAGCAGCCAGAACTGCCAGAAGCTGATCGTCCCCAGATGGTAGAAGGGGTTGAGCTTGTCGCCGAAAGCGATGTTGAAGACGTTCTCGATGCGCATGAAGAACCAGCGCACGATTCGTTGCAGAAGTTTGACCATGGTCGATGTCGGCTCGAAAAATGGGTGAGGCGTGAGTGCTTACCTGACAGTCGCTGCGGCAGCGATCATTTGAAGAACAGGCCGCCGCGGTCCGGGTTGAAGTCGATCACCATCACCTGTGCCGGAGCGAGCGTGATCTGCTCGTCCTTGACGTAGTCGAAGCCCGGTTTCACGAGGTTGTCGTCCATTCGGACGGCCAACTGATGGGTGCCCGCCTTGACCTCGAAGCGCTTGTAGACGGTCGACACGCCATCCTTGTACAGGCCGGTCGGATGCATCACGGTGCGGAAAACGGGCTGGCCGTCGAGATCGACTTCCAGCCGGATGTCGGAGCGCTCGCGCGGACAATCCATCGGCGCGCGCATGTTCGGCGGCATCTTCGCCAGTTCTTCGGGCGTGCGCTTGCGGCACTCGCGGTCACCGAGGTGGCTGATCGACAGCTTGATCAGCGCGACGTCGTTCGGGATTTGCTGGTACTTCGGCCAGGTGGCAAAAACGCCGATGAAAGCGGCAAACGCGCCGTAGAGAATCACCTGGCCGACGATGGCGGTGGGTTTGAGCATGGTGTGAAGCGCTCCGCAGAGAGAGTGAAAGTTCGAGAGCGTCTGCGATGCGCAGGAAGACGCGACGCACGCCCTTGCGCAAGCCTGGGTGGAAGGCGCCCACTGGCCTTCCCGACCGGTGTCGGCGCTGCTTATTAGTTATTGATTATATTGACAGCGTCACCGCGGCGAATTGACACGTGTCAAATCCGCGGACGTAACCGACGTAAACCTCGGGCTGTGGGCGCTGGCTACCGGTCGGCAGCAGGTTCGCCGGGGAGCCACTCGCCGCACAGGACTTGCCCCTGAAAAGACCATGGGCAGCACTCAGGGAAATCCGCCAGGCCGGTTTCGGTGGCCGCCAGAGCCACCGCGTCTGCCCAGATTTCCGCATTCCAGTCGTCGTCGGACAACACGGCCTGGAGACTTGGCGCTTTGGCTAGGCGTTTGCTGATCCCTTGCCGTTGCGCCCTGATCGTCCGCTGCCAGTTCGCTCCTCTGCGGTCAGGTTGGAACTGCCACTTGAGAAGATGCGCCAGCAGGATCGCCATCCGACTGGCCAACTCACGCTGTTCGCTCTTGCCCACGTCTTCGATCTCCTCAGCGATATGCTCGATATCCAGTCGGTCGAACTGCCCGGCGCGCAAGAGCCTTGCCTGTTCATTTGCCCAGGCGATGATGTCCTTTTCGTAGGTTTGCACGACGCTTCTCCTTTTTGTGTGGACTCCCACCCTATCGCTTTAGGCTAGGCAAGCTTCCTGGTCGTGTCAACTCGCCCGTCGCTCCGTCGCTGACGGCCACGGGTTCAAGCCTGCGGGGGCGCGCTACGCCGATAGGGGGGAAGTCTGTCGCTCGTCGCCGGCTGCGAGTCGAGGCGGCTTCTGAAGTCGGCCAGCGCATCGGCCAGCCTGTCGTCGTCGTGCGCCGAGGCGAGAACGACTTGCAGACGCGATGGCGGAACGGTCCGGCGCAGATGCGGTTCGCGCTCGCCGAGCAGGCGTTGCTGGGTCCACTGCTCGCCGAGGCGAAAATCACAGCCGCCGGCGCGGCAGGCGGTAACGAGGACGCCGTCGGCCCCGGCGCGCAGCGCGTATTCGACGAAGGCCGGAGGTAACTGGCCGGTGCAGAGAAGATCGATCACGGCGGTGTCGGTGGCGGCCAGCGTCTTGGCGTCGGCGCCACGTGCGCAGGAGAAGACGACAATGCGGGTGCGGCCAGTGAGTCGTGCCAGCGCCATCTCGAGTTGCTCGCGCAGCGCATTGACCGGTTGCTGCGGCATGTCGATGCCGGTGACGAGAATCTCGCGTCGGCGGAAGGGCGTCGACGACGGGCAGGACCCGGCGCAGATCCCGCAGCCCGCGCACAGATCGGCGTCGACGACCGCGAGTTTCAGCCCCGGTCGCCGCGGGTGTGGCCGCATGGCGATCGCCGCATAGGGGCAGTCGGCCAGGCAGCGGTCGCAGCCGGTGCAGTTGGCGGCGTCGACGACGGCCACCGGCGCTGGCGCGGGGTGCGGCAGGACGGGCAGAGCGAAGAGCAGAGCGGTGACGCCGAAGAGCAGCGACCAGACGATCGCCGGCGAACTGATGTCGGTCAGCGGATGGATGAACAGGATGAACCAGTCGAAATCCAGCGCTCCGGGGATCACCGCCAGATTCGCCGGTGGGTTGCTGAGTGCCGGTCGGAGCAGCGCGAGGAGGACCAGCGCCGCCAGCGTGCCGAGCATCACGCGCCGCGACGGCAGGTAGTCGACGTGCGCAATGCGGTGGACATGCGCCCAGAGGCCGAGGATCAGCAGCAGCGGCACGCCGATATGGACGAAGATCAACATCGTGAAGAAGCGGTCGTTGATCGAGTCCGGTGCCAGGAAGTTGCGTGCGGCGGGTTCGCTGAAGATCGGCAGCCAGTCGAGCAACTCGGTGGTCGCGGTGGCCGACAACTGCGCCAGTTGGTCCCAGACGATCCAGTAGCCGCCGATTCCCGCGGCGTAGGCGAGCCAGATCAGTGGTATGCCGGTCATCCACGAATAGAGGCGAAAGCCGTGGTAGCGCCCGTACGCCCATTCGCGAACGAGGTGCAGCAGCATCACCAGCATGAAGCCGTCGGAAGCATAGCGATGCAGGCTGCGCAGGACGCCGCCGAGGTACCACTGCTCCTGCGAGAGGTAGCCGATCGAGCTGTAGACGGCGTCGATGCCGGTGTCGAGCACGGTATACAGATAGAGGCCCGTGCCGACGACGATCCACAGCAGATACAAGCCGATCGCGCCAAGGTGGCGCAAGGGGTTGTCCTGGCCGCCAAAGGGAGCATCGAGAGCTTCTTCGATGCGCAGGAAGACGCTGCTCGCGCCCTGGCGCAATGTGGCGTGGAAACTCACGGAGGGGTCTGGACGAATGCGGACGGGGATTGCTCGCCCTCTATTGTATTGGCGGGGTGCTTGTGCCGAATTGATACCGGTCAATTCCAGGAAGTGCACGCTGCAACCAGCTGTTGCTGGCAGCCTCGCCCCGCGAGATAGCCGGTTCCGGCACTCGGTCCTCGGCAGCGTTAGCGTTACTGCAACAAGGGACCGCTCCGCCGTGGCTTTGGTGCGGGTTGCGAGATGGCAAGAAACTTGCTGGTGGCCACGCCATGAAATGTGCGATGTATCCACGAAAGAAGCCCTTGATCCCTATGAAATCCCGGCGGGGCTTTGCCCTGATCGAGCTTATGATCGTGGTTGCGATCATCGGCATCTTGGCTGCGATCGCCATCCCGCAGTTTGTGGACTACACGAGGAAGGGCGAAGACAAGGCGGCGCAATCCGATGCGCGCAATTTCCTGACGGCCGCGCTTCTCGTGAACTCCGGAGAATAAGCACTTTCCCCGGACGCGGGTCAGTCATCCAGCGGTATCCTCCCGGTGCACGGCGGTTCGCCGTGGCCGGGCGTCGCCTCCAGCCGTATATGAAGGACGTCGCAGCTCCTTGGCAGCTCCTTGTATTCCTCTGCCGGCATCCGCAACCAGCTGGCAGGGTGCCCTCGTGACGCTACGCCTGCTATCCAAATCCGTGGGTAAAGCTCGAAGAAACCGTGCCAAACGGCAAGGCGGCTGACAATTTTCGTCAGGCAGGTGACGCTATTGGAAAGGTGCGGCTGGGGCTCCGTACCAACCCGGGCGCCTCTCAGCCTGCTTGCGCCTTGGCATGGAATTTGATTGCATCAATCGCAACGGATTGTCCGTTGTTCTCACTGGAAGGAGTTCAAGACCATGAAGAAGCTGCAGAAAGGCTTTACCCTGATCGAACTGATGATCGTTGTGGCCATCATCGGTATTCTGGCCGCGATCGCCATTCCCCAATTCTCTGACTACACGCGCAAAGGCGAGGATAAAGCGGCCCAGTCGGACGCGAGAAATATCCTGACCTCGGCCGTCGTCAACTCGTCCCCAGAGTAAGTCCTTTCCCTTTTTGTTGGAGGTCCCATGAAAAAGATTACGCTCTCTTCCGCCGTATTAGTCACGTTGCTTGGTTCGGCTTCTGCGTTTGCCGCTACCATTTGTCCGGGGGCATCGGCTCCGGCTGCTGGTCCGGGAATAGTGCCCGCAAGTGGCGTGGCAGGCACCAACTACATGATGAGGCCCATCGCGCCCAAGTGCTCGGCGAACACGCAGGTGGATGGAACGGATGGCACGTCCGGCGCGTGGTTTGCCGTCGGAGCCAATTCGGTCAAAGGAAAGAATAGCTTTGGCGGTCATACCAACGGTGGCGCGGTTGCCGCATTTCGTGCGTGTGGCATTCCGGGGGGCTGTACCGCAGGCGAGGCGAGTGCTGCCAGAGCCGATGCCAATACCAAGGCGGCGGCCAGCACCTGATCGGCGGGATCATCGGACCAAGAAAGGCGCCTCCGATGTGCGCCTTTCTTTTTTTGGGGTCGTAAGTGCTGCAGTTTTTTCTTTCTTCGTGGCGGGCAGGTTTTCGCGATCGCACGTTTCTTGCGGTCTTCGCTCTCGGCGTGGCCTTGGTCGCGCTTGCGTACCTGTCCGCATCGTTCTCTCCCCGCCAGCCTCTGACGGTCGCGCTTGATGTTGGGCTTTCGGGGTTTCGTTTCAGTCTGGTGTTGTTCGCCATCATCCTGACGCAGGATCTGGTTGGCCGCGAGATTGAGAAGCGTTCGGTCGTCCTGACTCTCAGCTATCCCGTTCATCGGGCGACATATCTGATTGGCCGCTATCTCGGAGTCCTGGCCTTAACGGGTGTGGCAGCGCTCTTGCTCGGTTTGCTGCTCTGGACTGCGGTGATCACGCTGGGGGTCCACTATGATCAGGAGTTCCGGGTCAGTCTGGGCGTTCCCTATTGGGCGACAGTGTTCGGCGTGTGGGTTGATGTAGCGGTGGTGGCTGCATTCTCGTTATGGATTGCCACGTTGTCGACTGTCCCCATGCTCGCCTTGGTACTCGGCGCGCTGTTTGCCATCGCTGGGCGGGCGGTGGGTGCCGTTTTCGATTTTCTGGAAAAGGGGGCCGAAGGACAAACCGAGTTGGTCGTCCGCTTTGGGCCAGCGCTGGACACCATTCGCTGGGTGTTGCCCGATTTGTCGCGCCTTGACTGGCGCGTCTGGCCAATGTACGGCCTTCTCCCAGACATGCAGGCCATCATGCTGAGCCTGCTTATGGCTCTCGCGTATTGCCTGGCGATGATCGGTTTTTCGGTCCATGCCTTCTCCAAACGGGAGTTTTCCTGAAATGGCGGTAGTCGGAGGGCGTACCGGACTGGCTCTGGGAGTGCTATCGTTTGTGGTCTACGCGGCCCTCGTCCCGGCCCTGTATGCCCGTCCGCGTCCCCCATCGTCGGGTGAGATGGAGGTGGCCGTACCGCGGTTTGCCCAAGTGCTGATGGCAGCAGGGGACCGCTATCTGGCTGCTGATCTGGCCGGTTTCAGGGCGCTGGTTGCGTCTACGGAGAAAATGGACGCCGAGAACTACCGAATTCTCGCCATCGTGCAGTCCGATATCTCCTGGTTCAATCCCGCCCATGAGGACAACTACTACATTGCCGCAGCGATCTTGCCCTGGAATGGTGAGGTTGCAGCCGCGCAAGATATCCTGAGGAAAGCCAGTGACGCGCGGCCCTTTGATTGGCAGCCAGCTTTTTATTACGCCTTCAATGCCATCCACTTTCTGAAGAATCCCCAGATGGGTGCGGAATGGATGAAGATTGCCGCAGACCATGCGTCCGATGATATCGAGAAGATTCAGCTTCAACAGGTGGCCGCGCAGTGGGCTGGCAAGGGCGAGGACCGGGAGTTTGCCATTCGCCTGCACCGGGCAATGGCCAAGGAAACCCGGCACAGGTCTTTCGCCGGTTTCCTGGAGAAGCGCGCGAATCGTCTGGAGAACCTGTTGATGCTCGACCGCGCGATCGCCCGTTACGACGAACTGACCGGGAAGCCGCCGGTTCGCCTGCAGCAACTCGTGGACATCTCGATCCTGCCGGCTATTCCATCGGATCCTTTCTTGATGCAGTACGTGATCGACGCCAACGGCAAGGCGCAGGTCGTCCAGCCACGCGCGGCCGAGTCGGGGAGACCGCGGTGACGTACGCGATCCTGGTGGAGGGTATTCACAAGACCTATTCTGGTGGCTGGAGAAAGCCTTCGAAGGTCGCCCTGAAAGGTATCTCTCTGAGTATCGACGCGGGTGAGACCTTCGGCTTCATAGGACCGAATGGGGCCGGCAAGAGCACGTTGATCAAAATTCTGATCGGCGCCCTGCTGCCGACGGCTGGCAGCGCCTCGTTGTTTGATTGCGACGTGCGCGAACCGGAGGCGCGCCGGGGGCTTGGCTTTGTTCCCGAAAATCCGAGCCTGCAGGATTTCCTGACTCCTTACGAAATCCTGCTGATGGGGTTGCGCCTGCACGGTCTGCGTATCGGTGACGAGCGCAAGCACTGCATGCACTGGTTGGAGCGCTTCGATCTCGCGGCGGTTGCCGACAGCCGCCTACGCGGGTTTTCCAAGGGCATGCTGCAACGGACGGCGCTGGCGCATGCCCTGGCCATCAAACCTAGGCTATTGATCCTCGATGAACCGCTCTCGGGACTCGATCCAGTCGGTCGGAAGGATGTGGTCGATATTCTTGACGAGTACCGTCAACAGGGAGGCACACTGTTCTTCTCGTCGCACGTGCTGCATGACGTAGAGCGTATTGCCGACCGCTTCGGGCTGATCCATCGCGGGCAATTGCTGACCATCCGCTCGCCGCAGGAACTCGCCGCCGATCAGGCCGACCGGTTTGTTCTGCGCTACCGCGGTGGAGCGCCGATCGAGGGCTGCAGCGAAGTGCGGCCGGGCCTTTTTACTCTCGATGCCGGCGCGGCCGACTTGCCTGCCTTGATCGCGCGGGTCAACTCCTGCGGCGGCGTTCTGCAGGACGTGAAACCCAGCGTGTCGCTAGAAACCGTGTTCTTCAGGACCATCTCGTCGAGTGACGTGGCAGGCCGGTAAGGGCCGAGTTGCGATGGCAAGGAGGAGGGCGGCAAGCGCCATTGCACAGGCCGCTCTGCTTGCTTGACCACGACGGCGTCGTTTCGGAACTGACGATCCTGTTCCGGGCGCAACGGGGAGCTAGTCCTGGACAATGACCGCTGGACGCCGATAGCGGACCGCGGCGATGACGATGCCGGCGAGGACAACTCCGCCGAGTACGTCAAAGAGATAGTGCCAGCCCAGGACCAGCACGGCGACGATTGACGAGCACCAGAACAGTCCGGAGAAAGCCAGCATCAGCGGTGCCCGCCGCGAATAGAAGAACATGATCGATTCATGGGCCATATGCAGGCTCGGCATGCACGCGATGAACGCGAAGGTGTCGATCTCGGTCAGGGTTCCATGCATTGAGGCGTTGGTCGCCTGCCAAAGAAAGCTTTGGATATCGGCCGTGAACACCGCGCCAGTCTTCAGGTAGGCAAACGCACCCGGATCGTAATAGACCGGTCCGAAGGCCGGGAAGAGGTAATACGACAGTCCGCCAAGGAGGTAGCACAGGGACAGGGTTGCCACGTAACGCCATTGTTCGCCTTGTTCGCCACGTGCAAAGAGGAACAGGGCGACAAGAGCCATGTGGTGAAAAAAGAGGTAATACACCCAGTCGCTGAGGTGGACGACCAGCGGGTTTCGCTCTGCCCAACGGGCGATGGTCAGGTACAGAGGCTGTCCGAAAATCATTCTTTCACCGGCGATCAGCCATTCGTCAAGGATGATGCCCGTGACGAACAACTGCGACTTGAACACGGTGAAGACGTAACTGACCAGCATCAGGATGCACACCGTCGACGACAGTCCGAGCAGTGCAGCGGGCAGGTCGCGATCACGTAATGAGTTAAGCAGGAGGAGGGCGACCGGGATGATGCATGCGCGGTCCCAGACGGTGTAGCTCGTGGAAGCGCTCAAGAGGAGACAAGCGACGCCGACGGTCAGCGTTCCGGCAAACAGGAAATGCGATAAACGCCAAGGGGTTGTCGTGGTTCCACCAGGTGCGGCCTCCAGCCTTGCCGCGAGCAGGACGATCAATGCCATGACCATGAAATAGGCATCGATGATGGCCTGCCAGAAAAGCTCCAGCGTGCGGGACCAGCTATACTGGCGAGGAAGGTCGCTGGACGTGTGTATGCCGGCCGCGCCGAGCAGCAGGACGGCGCCCAGAATGAGTAACAGTTGGGCTGCCGGCGGCATCGACTTGAGGCGTGACGAAAGCATGCGAGAAGACTTGAAACATCCTTGGCAACGCAACAAGACAATGTCCGCTAGCGGATAAGACGACATTCTTGCATTCTTTTTGCCCATGCCCAAGCTGCCGAGTGAGTTGAGCGTGCCCGACGGCCCACGGTGGGGCCCGCCGGTGCTCCTTCTGCTGACCATCGTGGTCGCCATACTCCCCTTCTGGGTCGTCAGCGTTCCTCCCTCGACCGATCTCCCGCAGCATCTGAGCCAGATTTTTCTCTTCGAGGAGACTCTCGCCGGGAACCGGCCCGAACTCGTCGTGACTCCCTGGTATTACCCGAATACGCTGGTCTATGGCCTGATCTACAGCTTTTGGCTGGTCGCGGACCCGCTTGTCGCCGGGCGCCTGACACTGAGTGCTCTGGCGGCAGGCTGGCTGTTGGGCAGTTATGCTCTGGCCAGATGCCGCAGGCGCCAGATCGAGAGTTGGCTGATCGGCGTGCCTCTCGTGTTCAACTTCCTCTTCTACTGGGGCCTGCTCAATTTCCTCGTCGGCTGGCCCGTCTTCTGCCTGTTCGTCGTGGTCGCCAGCCGCCGCCCGGGCTGGTTGCAGGCCGCGGGCATGGCTGGCACTGCGCTGCTTCTCTACTATGCGCATGCGCTGTGGTTCTTGATGGCCAGTGTCTGGGTGATTGCGAGATTCGTCGACAAGCAGCCCGGCTCATGGCGGTTGTCCCTGGCATCGCTGGTTCCGGCGTGGGTGCTCGCCTGTATCTGGTATCCGCAGTTGGCCATGAACCGGCAGGCCAGCGGTGTGTCGACCATGCCGGAGTGGAGCACGATGCCCCTGGAACGTGCCAAACTGGAGTATTTCGCCAATGCGGCGCAAGGAGGCCTGCAGGGGAGTCTCGAACAGATGTTCGTGATCATTCTCGCTGCCTGGATTCTTCTCGCGGTGGTGACCCGCTGGCGGCAATTGGACGCTGAAATCGACAGGCCGCTGTTCCTTGCCGCCCTCGGGCTTCTCCTGGCCTACTGGGTGCTGCCGTGGAACTACATGAACACGATATTCTTCAACCAGCGCTGGCTGCCCTGCGCTCTTGTGCTGCTTCTGTTGGCTCTGCCGGCTCCGCGCATGGCCAGGGTGTATGGGATAACGGTCGGCCTCGGCCTTACGCTGATCTTCTCGCTCGCCACGATCAAGTCGTGGCGAGACTGGGATGAGGAACAGATGGGCGGGTTTCTCGCAAGTGTTCAACAACTCAACAAGGCAGACCGCGTCTTTGGCGTGGACATGGATGGTGGCAGCATTTACGTCAAGGGCAGGCCCGGGTTGCAGTTGTCGTCCTACGCTCAGGCATTGCGCGGCTGCGATACCAACTTCAGCTTCACGGAGCACTACAGCGGTATCGTTCAGTACAGAAACCCGGCTCATGTCAACCCGACCCGCGAGTTGGTCTGGTCTCCCTATCGGTCGAAGCCGGACCACCTGGTTGGCTTCAACCGGGTGCTGATCAACGGCGACGCGAATCTGCATGAATTTGCTCGCCAGCGCCTGAAGATCGAACCCATCGACGACAGCAGGGCTACGTGGCGCCTTTACCGGATCAGTGGCCAGCCGTAGCGGCGCCGTCACAGATCCGCGGGTAATCTGCGTAGCGAAACTCCGCCTGTCGTTCGATGGAGCGCAAGAGATTGTTGTAGGAGATGTCTCGCTCGCGCACGATATGCGTATAGCCGGATGTCAGCGCCTTACGCAGTGACGCCACTTCCTGGCAGTAAGCCCCGTCGGCGTGCGGGTCGGTCGCTTCGCTTGCGCGGCCTTCTTCCCGTTCTCGGAACGCGCGCTCGGCATTGACTGCCGCCGTCAGTGCGGCTGCCGCGTAATCACGGGGAATCGTTCCCGCCAGGGACTCGGCTTCGGCATACTGGCGCTTGGGCAGCAGCGTGTAGATGACTTGGTCCCGAATGGCGTTATGGAAATGCGGTTGGCGCTCATACTCCCTGGTACGCAGGGTGCCCCCGAGTTCCCAGTCGGCCATGCGCATCCAGGTGATCACACCCATCGGCACCGTCAGCAGCAGCAAGAGCGGAATGATGCGCCGTGGTAGCCCGGCCCGCCCGAGGATGTCAACCAGAACCAGAACCAGTCCGCCAACCGACACGAAGAGAAAACGCTCGCTGGCCATCGACCAGGTCGTGAAAGGGAGGAACTGAAGATAGACCAGCCAGGGGGATACGGCCATGACGATGCCGAGGGGCCACAGTGCCCGCCGGACGCAGAGCGTGCGCAGGGCCAGCAGCACGAGCAGCAAGCCGAGCCCGGAACCAAGCCAATGCCATTCGCCCAGCCGATACACATCGTGGTAGAGGCCAAGCGGATAGGGCACCAGCAGGAGGCTGCCGAGGGTGCTGAAAATCCGCGATGCGCGGTCGAGGACGATCAGCGCGCCAGGGTGGTTCTCGATGCGAATGCCGGTGGACTCGGCCATCTGCATGTGCACGACTGCCGCGACGACGACGACTGCCCAGGGCAGCAGCAAGCTGGCGACTTTCCGTCCGACAGGAACGGTGGTGGCATGGCGCCAGCAGGCAGCAAGCAACAGGGTCAGGAAGAGCACCTGGGTCATTCCCGCGGCTTTGCTGAAACACGCGCATAGCAGCAGTAGGGCGGCCAGTACGCTGTTTCCGACGGGCCAGCCCGCCCGCAGCCCGCGCGCAAGAGTCGCCGCCGCGAGGAAGCCGAACGTACCAGCCATCAGGTCCTTGCGGGAAGCGACCCAGGCGGCGGCTTCGACATGCGCGGGGTGGACCACGAAGAGCACGGTACCGCACAGAGCCAACACCCCGGCCTGGTTCACCCAGGCCGGTCGAAAGAGCAGGATGAGTTCCCGGACCAGCCAGAAGAACGCGATCGCCGAAAGCGCGTACCAGGCGAGATTGGAAAAGTGGAAGCCCATTGGTTCATCGCCGAACAGACGGAAGTCGAGCCAGTAGGTGAAGTCGCGCAGCGGCAGGAACTCCCAGCGATTGGCCGGTTTCTGGAGGAAGAGATGCAGGTCGGTCCACGGCAGTTGGCGCACCATGCGGTTGTTGAAAGCCAGGTAGATCTCGTCATCGGCGAAGAGCTCGTGATACAGACTCGGCAGAAAGAGGCAGAAACTGCAGACGAGCAACAAGGCTGAGGTCGTTCGCAGCATCCTCCAGTCCGCATTCAGCCCGTTCACGAGACCCCGCCCATGTGCTCGGAGATCGGCATGAGAGGAAGAAGATGCCGCTCAACTGCCTGCGGCCAGCGCTCCTGCCGCCCAGATGGGGCGTCGCTGGCCTGGACGACCCAGCGTTGGCCCTGGCGCTCGCCGAAGTCAGTTGACCCATACCGCCGGGGGTCGGGGTCTGGATGAGGCTGACGGGGGAAACTACTGAGCGAGTACGGCATCGATATTCCTCGCCGGGACAGCGGTGATCCCTTCGCTGAGTGGCCAGGGCGGGCCTTCTCCGTGACAGATCACATAGAGGTGCTGCAGGTTCAACACGTCGCGGGCGGAGCGCATGGCAACCGTCGCTCTCGGGGAGCGGGTAAGCTTGATTTCAAAGCCCAGGCGTTTGCCGTTCTTGGCAATCAGCAGGTCGAGTTCGGCGCCTGTATGCACGCCCCAAAAAAACGCTTCGCCCGGTCGTGCGTCGCTTCGGCGAATGATCTCACGCACGATCAGCCCTTCCCAGGAGGCGCCACATTTGGGGTGCGCCAACAAGGCGTCTGTATCGCCGATTCCCAGGAGACTGTGCAAGATGCCGGTATCCGAAAGGTAAACCTTGGGTGCCTTCACCTCCCGCTTGCCCAGATTGGTGTGCCAGGGCAAGAGGCGGTAAGCCATGTACGTGCCTTCGAGGATATCCAGATAGCGGCTCACGGTCTTGTCGCTCACACCAAGCGAGCGGGAAATTTCGCTGCTGTTCCACGTCTGGCCATGGTAATGCGCCAGCATGGTCCAGAAGCGGCGCAGGGTAAGTGCCGGCAGATTGATGCCGAGTTGCGGCAGGTCACGCTCCAGGTAGGTACGAATGAACGCCTCGCGCCACTCTCGACTGGTGGCGAGATCGCTGGCCAGGAAGGCACGCGGGAAGCCGCCGCGCAACCAACGGACGTCAAGCCAGTCTGGCTCGATGCGATGCTGCCCATCTGCGGCAGCAAGTTCGTCGAGTCCAAAACCATCAAGCTCCTGAAAGGCAACGCGGCCCGCCAGACTCTCGGCGGATTGTCGCAAGAGCTCCGGTGCAGCGCTACCAAGAATCAGGAAGCGTGCCGGAGTATCGGGGCGGTCGGCCAGCACCCGCAGTAATGGGAACAGATCCGGTCGGGTCTGGATTTCGTCCAGGATGACCAAGCCTGTCAGCGGACGCAGTGCGAAGGCAGGATCGGCAAGGCGCGCCTGATCGTCGGGGTCTTCAAGGTCATAGTGTCTTACCGGGCCGTCCCAGGTTGCGGCAAGTTGTCCGGCCAGGGTCGTCTTGCCCACTTGGCGCGGTCCCAGGAGAGCAAGCACCGGGAAGCGCGACAAACGCTGGAGCAGGTGATCAAGATGAACTTGGCGTCGAAGCATGCTAAAATTTAGCATGAAAAGTCGGAGTGTGGGTCCGAGTTTTCATGATTGTGGCGGCTTGGGTGGCGAACTTGCCTGGATGCGGTAACTGGACGTGTCCGTATCGAGGATGTGCAGCATGGCTAAAGGTCGGCGTCGTCATCTGCGGAATGGTCGTCATCCAAGACGCCGCGCGCTTTCGGCGCAACATTCAATGGGCGCTCGGCCATGAAGTCGGCTGGGACGTCGATTGAATGCAGCAGGGCAAAGAAGTCGCTCCAGGCTTTGGCGCTGGGGCGCTTCGAAAGCACAACGTCACCGGTAGTGTCGTCACGCGTGACATAAACCTCCTCGCCCTCGCAGCGAAACTCGGCCGGAAGACGCACGGATTGACTGGCGCCGTTCTTGAACAGTTTGGCAACCGGCGTCTGGCTCATCGTGGTGTTCCTCATGCAGGGGCAAACGTGTGTTCAGGAGTCTCTACTTTGGGCCAGGAAAGACAAGCTGTGCGAGCAGGCCGGGGACAGGAAGCCGGTCGATCGGGAACGCCCGAGCAGACGACTTCTTGCATCTGCCCTGGGGCTCGGCGCGTATCGAAGGAGTGAACCTGCGTAACACGGCGCGCGGTGTTCAGATCCGTGAACCGGCCCGGCGGGCTTGTCGGGCAGTGCCTCTTGGGAGGTCAGCATGCACGTCTTCGTGACCGGTGCTACCGGCTACATCGGCAGTCGTCTGATTCCGGAACTGGTGGCGCGCGGCCATCGCGTTTCCGCGCTGGCGCGGCAGGCCTCGGTACAGCGGCTGGCACCGGCTTGTCGCGTCGTTGTCGGCGACGCGCTCGATGCCTCGAGTTATTCGTCGCAGATCGGTGTCGTCGATGCGCTGGTTCATCTGGTCGGCGTACCGCATCCGAGTCCGGCCAAGGCCGAGGCGTTCCGCTGCATCGATCTCGCTTCCGCACGCGCGGCGCTCGCCGCGGCGGTCGAGGCCGGGGTACCGCACTTCGTCTATCTCAGCGTCGCGCAGCCGGCGCCGGTGATGCGCGCCTACGTCGCCGCGCGCGCGGAAGGCGAAGTGCTGATCCGCGCCAGCGGCATCGCGGCCAGCGTTCTGCGTCCGTGGTACGTGCTCGGTCCCGGCCATCACTGGCCCATGCTCCTGCTCCCCGCGTACTACCTGCTGGAGCACCTGCCCGGCACGCGCGATGCCGCGCGTCGCTTGGGATTGGTCAGCGTCGGGCAGATGGTCGCCGCCATCGTCCGGGCGGTCGAGAGTCCACCGTCAGGCGTACGCCTTTGGGGTGTGCCCGAGATACGCTCGCCCGGGTGATTGTCGCTGCGCTTCGTCGTGGTCGGATTTTCCTTGCCTTCTCGTCGTGCTCGGCTGGTGTAGCGGCTTCCAGGCAGGGCGAGGTCCGGGCCTGACGCCGCCGTCACCCCTTTGCTGGGGCAGGCAGCTCGGCCGGCGGGAAGCGAGCGCCCGGCTCACGGTTCGCGGATCGATTCGTCGAGGGCCTTGATCAGCGGCCACAGGAGGTACGAAATCACCGACCGCTTGCCGACCGCGATCTCGGCGCTCACCGTCATGCCGGGGAGCAGGCGGGCGTGTTCCGGCAGCCTGTTCAAGCGTGTTCTGGTCAGGCCGATGCGGCCGAGGTAGTAGGCGTCGATGCCGCCGCCCGTTGCCTTGTCGCGGCGGAAAGCATCTTCGCTGATGGTGGTCAGCGTCCCGTCCAGCGCACCGTGCAACTGGAACGGATAGGCATCGACCTTGAGATGCACGCGGTCGCCCCGTTTCACATAACCGATATCGGCGGACTCGATCTGGACTTCGGCCTCCAGGTCGTCTCCCAGGGGAACCAGCGTGAACAGGGACTCGGCGCCCTTGGCCACCGAGCCGGGCGACAACTTGGCGATCTCCAGGACGACGGCGTCGGATGGCGCGCTGAGGACGACCAGCTGGTGTCGCTTGTCGGCCTTCTGCAACTGTTCATTGACGGTATCGCGCTCGCGCGAGAGCGCGAGCAGCTCCTCCATGACCTTTTGCCGCCAGCCGGTCTGGAAGGAGAGGCGTTCCGCCTCCAGCGCCCGGAGTTCCTTCTGCAGCTCCTGCTCCCGGCTGCGTGCCATCTGTGCGCCGCGCTCGGCCTCGAACAGTCGGTCCTGGGCATCGAGGAGGCGCGCTCGTACCACGTACTTCTGGTCCACCAGCGGTTCCAGGCTGGCCACCATTTCGCCGAGCACGCGCACGCGCGAGGTCATCGAACTCTGATCCCGGCGATTGGTTTCCAGGGCGGCGCGAATGCGGCCGATATTCTCATCGAGTCGTCGCGTCTGCGCCAGATAGCTCGCTTGCCGCTCGCCGGCCAGGCGGCTCTGGATCTCCTGGTCATCGCTCAAGGCGGCGCCAGCGGCGACGCTTTTCCCCGCCAGTTCGGCTTCCAGGCTTTCCCGTTGCGTGTCGAGGCTCGCCAGGCGGGTTTTGAGCTGCGATTCGTCGGCGCCGGTGAAGGTCGGGTCGAGCGTGGCGAGTCGTTCCCCCTTCTTGACGATTTGTCCGGACTTGACATTGATTTCCTGGATGATGGCGGTGTCCAGGGGTTGGACGACGATGTTCGGCAGCGGGGTGATCAGACGTCCGCGGGCAGTGACCATCAGGTCGACTTCCGAAAACGTCGCCAGCAGGAGGAACACCAGCAGCGCCGCGGCGAGGAGATGCAGGGTCACGCCGGCCGATCGCGGCAGGGGGCGCCGCTCGATCTCGTCCGCATCGGGGAGGAAATCCACGATGGGCTCATTGACTGCCCGTCTGGACCGCCGGCGGCTGATCAAAGATGGCTTGTCTGTTGGTTCCATAGATGCTGGTAGGTTTCGCAGCGGGACAGCAGTTCCTCGTGCTTGCCCCAGTCGGACAAGCGGCCCTGTTGCATGACCAGAACGACATCCGCGTTGACCAGGGTCGACAAGCGGTGCGAGATCATCATCACTGTCCTGCCGACGGCAATTCGCGAGAGATTGCGGATGAAGATGGCTTCGCTCTCCGGGTCGAGCGCGCTCGCCGCTTCGTCGAGGATCAGGATATTGGGCTTGGCGAGCAGGCAGCGGGCGATCGAGAGTCGCTGTCGTTGTCCGCCGCTCAGGTTCGACGCGTTTTCCTCGAGCAGGGTGTCGTATCCCTTGGCCATGCGGTCGATGAATTCGTCGGCGCCGGCGGCCTGGGCGGCGGCGACGATCTCCTCGATGCTGGCATCGGGCTTGGCCATGGCGAGATTTTCGCGGATGGTGCCGCGAAACAGGAAGTTCTCCTGCAGGACCACGCCGATCTGCCGCCGCAGATGTGACAGGTCGATCTCGCGGGCGTCGATACCGTCGAAGCGGACCAGTCCTTCCTGAACGCTGTAGAGGCCCTGGATCAGCTTGGTCAGGGTGGTTTTTCCCGAACCACTGCGGCCGACGATGCCCACCACGGCGCCGGAGGGAATCGTGAAACTGGTCCGGTCGAGGGCGTTGACGCTGCCACCCGGGTAGCGGAAGGTGACGTCCTCGAAGGTAATCTGGCCTTTCAACTGCGGCCGCAGGCCGCCGGCACCCAGTCGTCCCTCCGACGGACGGTTCATGATCTCAGCCAGCATGCGCACGGAGAGCGCCGTCTGCTGGTACTCGTTGATCAGACTGACCATCTGGATCAAGGGGCCGACCACGCGTCCGGACAGCATCTGGAAAGCGATCAGCACGCCGACGGTCATGGTTTGATCGAAGACACTCTGGGCGCCAATGAAAATGATGACCACCGGCATCAGCTTGCCCAGGAAGTCGGTCAGCGAGTTTCCGGAGATCGCCAGCTTGCCGACCTGGAAGTGGGCGTTGATGGCTTCCGCCGACATCTGGTCCCAGGCCTTGCGCTGCACCGGTTCGATGGCCAGCGACTTGATCGTGCGCATGCCGTGGATGGCTTCCACGAGCAGGGCCTGGCGGGCGCCCTCGGCGAGATTCAGGCGATCCAGGCGCTGGCGGAAGGTGGGCAGGAGAATGGCGATGATGGCGGCGATGGCGAGCGTGAATGCCAGAACGATCAGCGCCAGGGTCACGGAATAGGTGAACAGCAGAGGCAGGAAGATCACCAGGGCGAAGGCATCAAGCCCGGCAAACAGCAAGCGGCCGGTGAGGAACTGGCGGATGCCCTCCAGTTGCTGCATCTGCCGGGTGATCACGCCGGCGGTGGAGAGCTCGAAGAAGTCGATCGACAGCGACAGCAGGTGGCCGAAGGTGCGCCGGGTGACATGCATGTCGATCTTGTTGGTGGCCGCCAGCAGCAGCATCTGGCGCAGGTAGCCGAACGCCGAATCGAAAAGCAGGGCGACCGTCACGCCGATGGTGAGCACGGCCAGGGTCGACGAGCTCTGGTGTACCAGGACCTTGTCGATGACGAGCTGGAAAAACAGCGGCGCGGCGAGAGCCAGGACGTTCATCGCCATGCCGGCGATGATCACGTCGCGGAAGGCGGTGCGCTGCTTGAGGATCTCCGGGATGAACCAGCGCAGGCCGAAGGGCTGCTGGGCATCGAAGAGCGAATGTTCGCGCTTGAGCAGGATGACGTCACCGCCCCACACTTCGCCGAACGTTGCCTCGGTATGGAGGGTCACGCTGGCTGCATCGGCCAGGGGATCGACGATGGCCAGCTGTTCGGCGTCGCCTTCCTTCTTGACGCCAACCACGATCACGCCGGCCCCGGTCTTGAGACGGGCCAGCAGTGGAAACACGCCCTGCTGGGCGACGAGCTGTTGCCAACTCAGGTTGTCCGCCTTCGCCTTCATGCCGATGTCCGCAGCCATCCGCAACACCAGCGCTGCCTTCGGCTCTTCATCGGCCAGTGCGAAGTCGTGGATCAGCCGCTCCGGATTGATCCGGATGCCCTGGTGTTGGGCGATGGCGGCCAGACACTGGACAACGCTGTGGGCGAATTTTTCGGCCATTACCGGTGGATCGCGCAAGTGCTGTGCTCGCGGCTGGCCCTTGCAGGTGTCCCGGAGAGCCGGACTGTGACGAGCAGGCGTTCGGTCAAGGTGTTCCCTTCGCTACGGAGGATGGCCCCGCGCGCTCGGCGGGCGATGTTGCGGTGGGCGCCAGTAGCGTTTCGTCGGACTCGGACGAGATGACACGACACCTTTGTTGATCGGACTTGAGGGCCAGGCAGAATCGTTCCGCCTCCGGCGGACTGGCGAATTTTGCCACATACAGCCGATACCAGGACTGCTGGCCATCGCGGTCATCGTCGATGCGCCCCTGCAGCCGCGGTCGGATCGCACGGCCTGCCATCAGATCGGCATAACGGCTGTGCAGGTCGCGCCAGGTCGCGCCTATGGTCGAGCGATGGTGGAGCCCGCCAAGTTCGACCTGCCAGAAGGTCTCGGAACTGACTCCCGCACCGTCATCCACCGGTATTCCATCGGCGGCCGCCGGCAGGGCGCGTGGCGAACCCACGGCGGCGTTGTCGCCGGCCGGCGCCTGGCGAGTCGCTTTCAGGCCGCCGCCCAATGCCTGGAACAGGCTGATGTAGCCACGGAACAACTCCATGCGGCCTTTCTGGTAGTCGTCCAGGTAGCGGTGATAGCTGCGCTGTGTCTCGAGCAGGCTGAGATAGTCGATTCCCCCCACCGCGTAAACCCGGGTGCTGATCTCCCAGGCGCGGCGCGCGGCCTGACTGGCCTCGCGTTGGGCGGCGAGCCGTCGTTCCGACAGGCGGACAGCGGCGAGAGCGGTTTCCGCTTCCTTCATCGCGCGGTAGACGGTGCGCGCATAGCTCTCCACCATCTCTTCCTGGACGGCCTGCGAGAAGACCTGCTCGTTGCGTTTCCTGCCACCGTCGAAAATGCTTACGGTGAGGCTGTCCACTACACTCCAGAACAAGGCGCGCGGGACAAATAGTTGCGACAGGGCCACGCTGCTGTAACCTATTTGCGCCGAGAGGTCCATGGGCGGCAGGATGCGCGCCCGGGCAACGGCGACGTCGGCATCCGCAGCCAGGAGTTGGGCCTCTGCCGCGCGCACGTCGGGCCGCCGGAGCAGCAGGCTCGAGGGGACGCCGGCGGCCACGCCTGGAATGGCCAGGGAGTCGAGACCGTCATCGGAGAGCGTCAGGTTGCCGGGAACGGTGGCGACAAGGAAGGCGATCGCGGCAAGCGCATCGAATCGTTGTTGCTCCAGCGTGGGGATGCTTGCCCGTACGGCAAAAATGGCTGCCCGCTGCTGTTCCAGTTCCGACAGGGTGGCGTCGCCGACCTTGACTCGCTTTTCGATGCTGGCCAGGGTGGCGCTCAGGACGTCCTCGGTTTCCATGGCGATCCTGAGGCGATCGTTGAGCGACAGGAATTCCACGTAGCTGGCGGCAAGACTGCCGGCCAGATTCCGTTGAACGTTTTCCCGCTCATAGACTGCCCGCCAGAGCTGGAAGTTGGCGGAATCGGCCAGGGCGCTCTGCTCTCCCCAGATGTCCAGGCGCCAGTCCGCCCGGATGCTGGCCTGGAAGGTCCTTTGCGAGGTATTCCTGCCCCCCGCACTCGAGACGCTGCCGGCCGGCGCCGTTCCCACCGTCGTTCCACCAGGGGCCTGTTCAGCGATCGTCAAGGGAGCCGCGAGAGCGGGATACCTCGCACCGTTCGCCTGGTCGGCCCGGGCCTTGGCCTGGACGATGCGGTTCAGGGCAATGCGAACGTCCGGGTTGTTGGCCAGGCCCCGATCGACGAGCGCCTGGAGTTCGCGGTTTCCGAAGTCACGCCACCAATCGACAGGCGTTTCGTCCGCGGTCGGCGGGGCAGCGATCGGGCTCGAAGTCGCGGGGTCCTGGGACTCCACCGCCGGGCTCGCGCCGGAAACCGCTGCGGTCGCTTCGCCTGGTGCTGCATTCTGGTACTGGGCGGGCAGTTGCAGTACGGGCAGGTCCGAGCCGTAGGGTTTGCTCAGGCATCCGCACAGCAGGGTGGCCACCAGCGCGTAGCCGCAATGCCGGAGGAGACGCACGCGGCCGCATGGATCGAGTAGTGAGTTGCCGCTGTCGTGCATCGGCCTGGTCAGCGCTTCACAACGGCGCGCACGACGTACTGCAGAATCCGGGCATCCTCAGCGGCGGTGTCGGGGTCGCCGCCGCTCAACAGGGCCATCGATCGGATGTTGGCCAGGTACCTTGCCGCTTCGGGCGGATCATAGACGCGGGCAACGCCGGTATCGACACGATAGCCGCACTGGTCCAGGAGCCTGAAAACCTCCGCACGGGTGAACCGTCGGTCGCCGATGGCTTCGCCCGCCGGGTGGGTCGACGTGTCACCCAAGGCAAGCCGGGCCTGATAGCGCCAGTGCTGGGCATTCTGGAAGGTAGCCACGAGGACGCCCTCGGCGGTCAGCGCGGTTTTCAGGCTCGCCAGGGCGGCAGCAGGGTCGGCCTGACGTTCGAGGATCCCATCGAGGATGCAGGCGTCCCAGGCGTTCGGGGCGAGTTCCTGCTCTGGGCGGCGAAGGATGCTGGCAGCGAGCGAAATCCACTCCGTATCTTTATTGGCATCGCAGTAGGCAAGAGACAACTGCTTGTCCTCGGCACCGATCTCGGCGATGCAGCGCAGGCTGGCCGGGAGCAGACCGAGGACTTCCGAATTGAGTGTTCCAGCGAGGGGATCGGACCTCAGCTTGCCCAGCGTGTCCACAGCGAGGGCCGACAGGATGACCCGTTGTCGAAGCTTTTCGTAGAGAGCCCGATACTCGGGGAAGTCGGATCTCCTGTCGGCGATTTTCAGAGCGTCGCAGATGATCGCCTCATCCCGGAAGCGGTGCAACTGCATCGACCAGGCCAGCGCAAAGGGGTTGAATGCCCGCGTGCGCAGGCCCGGGTTGGTGACGAGTATCAGCGACGCCAGACGCTCCATCAGGAAGACCTTGCGCTGGACACCTTCGCGGTAATTGGTGGGCTGAGCCAGACGATCTCTCAACTCGCCGGTTCCCTGTTCGGCAATTTCGTAGAGACGTTCCGCGAGAGCGAACCAGACCCGCCAGAAACCGGCACGCGCCACGATGTAGTTGCTGAAGACTATCGTGGACGAGTCCATCGCCACCGATGACAAATCAAGGTCCAGGCCAACGTTATTCACGAAACGCTGGCAGGTTTCGAGAAACCCCGGATCCGCCTGGTCCTCGCCGACGAACACGTTCGGGAAGAAGGCTCCCACGTCGACCTGCGGAGAGAACAACACAGCATCCGTTTGCGGTGGAGACGCCAGAATGAAGTCAATCACCTGCTGTGTGGACAACCCGGTCTTCTCCGCGAAGCGGGGCGAGAAGAACCCGTAGTACCGGTCGTCCTCCAGGGGGTGGGTGAGGAGGAAGTGGCGGATGGGCCAGTACTCGCGCCAGTCGGGCCGTTCGTTGCGGGTGTTGTCGAGCACCAGACAGGTAGCCGCCTGCTCCAGTTGCTCGGGGGAATAGACGACGGTGTAAATGGATATATTCACGGCGACGATGGATGTGCCCAGGGCCTATCTGAAACGCTCCAGAGACCGGCGACCCAGGTGGCTTCAAAACATTCAGCCGTTTTGGGAGACGCGGAACAATCGTTGTTGGTTGGCAGGAAGTCGATAATATCCCATTCCCTGGCCACCCGGCGAGCGGTGCGGGCGAGCCTCGGAAGAGTCGCCGGCCGGGCCGCCGGGTGACGCTTGCGGAGGGACGCTGGCCTTCTCCGCGAACGCGTGTGATCAGGGAACAGGGGAGATGGCAGAATCTAGCTGCGCCTGCGGCGTCAAAGCGGCAGAATACGCCGTGCTGTTGGTACGCCTCTGCCTGCAGCACCACTTACTCGGAGTAACCAGGAATGATCGACGTCTGCGCCATCATGGCCGTCTACAACGAAGCTGACATCGTCCGCGAAGCCGTGAGCAAGCTCATCGAGCAGGGTGTTGACGTCTATTTGATCGACAATGCCTCGACCGACGGCACGGCACAGCGCGTCGAAGACCTGATCGGTCGCGGCGTGATCGATATCGAGACGGCACGGTTCTTCGAGGACGAGCGCGAGGTCTACGATTGGACGGCGCTTCTCAAGCTCAAGGAACAGCTTGCGCGTCGGTTGCACCATGACTGGTTTCTGCATGTCGATGCTGACGAGGTTCGCTATGCTCCCTGGCCCGGCTTGTCGCTGCGCGAGGGAATCGGCCGGGTCGATGCCGCCGGCTACAACCTGATCAACTTCAAGCTTTTCAACTTCCGCCTCACGGAAGACACGGCGATCGGCAGCGACTTTGAGTCGTCAATGCCGATGTACTCAGGCGCCGAACGCTTCAACCAGCGCCAGGTCAAGGCCTGGAAAGCCAGCCCGGAGGTCGACATCAGTTCGCTCGGCGGTCATCACATTCGCGTGCCCGGCGCACGTGTATTCCCCACTCGCTTCATTCTCAAGCATTACCCGGTGCGCAGTCTCGAACACGGGCGAAGGAAAATCATCGCCGAACGCAAGGCACGCTTCAGTCAGGTGGAGCGCCAACGCGGCTGGCATGTGCAGTATGACCATCTGGTCGACGTCGACCCGAAGGACGTCTTCTGGGATCCGGCAAAGCTGACAAGCTTCGACCGCGAACGTGAGAGTCTGGCCCTCCTTGCCGAGTCCAGCAGCGTGCTGAGCCAAACCTTCACCGAACTGTTTGCCGCACCACCGCTCGACGAAAGCCGGTTTGGCGCGTATTGGGTCGAGCGGCTGTGTGGCGAGGGAATCGACTCCGCGCATGCCGAGGTCTTGCTGAAGGTTGCGGAAGGCATTGCCGGTATGCTGACCCAGCAGGAGTTGCCGCCCATCGCTTCGAGTGCGGAGGATTCGCTGCAGTTGCGCAGGATCATCGGGTCGCTGGCGCGCATGCGCTACCTCGCTGGCGATCCGACATTGAACGATCGGCTACCGCTGTTGCAGTTCTCCTGACATTCGCTTGCCGTCACCCATTCGGGTTGTCGAGTAGTTCGACGAACGCATCGATGTCGACGTGGAAGTCGGAATGAATGGGTTGATATTGATTCAGGAAAGACGTCTGAAAATAGCAGTCCGCAACCGCAATGCCAAGAATGTCGCCCAGCTGTTACGTCCCGCCCTATTCTGGATTCTTTGTCCCGAGCTATTTCGGGGTGAGACAAGCCGAAAGTCCCACGCTGTCGCCGGGAGGACTGGCTCCGGCGACAGGGTGGGACAAGGGGCCTATCGGGA
>JAFLDO010000038.1 GCA_017302455.1 Accumulibacter sp. | reverse complement strand
GTCCACTCGGCATGTCGGACCAGCTCACGCAGTACCTCCCGGTTCTCTTCCTCGCGGCCTTCGCCGTCGCGTTCGCGACGGGCATGCTCCTGGTGTCCGTGCTGCTCGGTGTGAAGGCGCGGCGCAACCCGGTGAAGGACAGCCCGTATGAGTGCGGCATGCTGCCGATGGGCGAGGGCAGTTCGCGGTTCTCGGTGAAGTTCTACCTGGTGGCGATGCTGTTCATCCTCTTCGACATCGAGGTGGTCTTCCTCTACCCGTGGGCGGTCGTCTACCGGGACATGCTCGCGGAGAACGCCGGGGCGATCTTCGGGTCGATGGTCAGCTTCCTGGGGATCCTCTTCGTGGGCTACGTGTACGCCCTCAAGAAGCAGGCGTTCGACTGGAAGAGTTCGACCTAGGCCCGGTCCCGCCGGCGCTGGGGGTCACGGTCCCCTCCCCGGGGAGGGCCTCGAGGGGCCAACCCGGCCGGATCTCCTCGTCGAGCCCCGTCACCCCCGTCCCGCCCGAACGCAGTTTGCGTTCCGCCAGGATCCCCACCATCGCGGCATTGTCCGTGCAGTAGAGGGGGTCGGCGAGGCGCACCCGGAGCCCGGCCTTCGCCGCCTCGGCCGCCAGGCGCTTCCGGAACCCGCGGTTGCAGCTGACGCCGCCCGAGGCGGTGACGCAGGGGACGCGACAGCGACGGGCGGCGTTCACCAGCTTGCCCACCAGCACGTCCACGATCGCCGCCTGCACGCTGGCGCACAGGTCGCGGAGCCGTGCCGGGTCTTCGGCGAGCCCGGGGTGTCGGTCGAGGAACGTGCGCACCGAGGTCTTCAGGCCGCTGAAGCTGAAGTCCGCGGAGGGGTCCCGGAGCATGGGGCGGGGGAACTCGAACGCGTCGGGCCGGCCTTCGGCGGCGAGGCGGTCGACGAGCGCCGGGTGGGTGTCGAAGGGATCGGTTGCCTCGCGGCGTGCGGCATCCAGGTAGCGTTGTCGCGCGTCGGCGTCAAGCGCCTCGCGCTGGCTCTGCCGCCACATCAGCCCGCGGCCCGCGGGCGGCTCGGCCTCGGCCGCGATGCGGCGCTGGATGGCCGGCCAGAAGCCCTCCGACTCGTAGCGCGCCGCAATGCCGGTGCGCATCAGCGCGTCGGCCGCCGCTCCGGCGCCGACGAGTTCGACCGAGGTGCGGTCGGCCAGGTATTCGTGCTGCCGCGCCAGCGCGAAGGTGTAGGCGTTGAAGCGCGGCGCGTACCAGCGGAAGAGTCGGGCGATCAGCCGCGAACCCCAGTCGTTCCATTGCTGCGACATCGCCTGCAGGCGGCCCCAGGCGTTGCGGAGGCGGTAGATGAAGGCGGCGAAGCGGCCATGGTGGCCAGCCAGGTGGCCGTATTCGTGCGCCACCACCGCCATCGCCTCGTCCTCGGAAAGTGCCTGCAGGAGGCGCAGGCCGAGGATCAAGGTATTTTCCTGCCAGCCCAGGAGGCCCAGGCGCGGACGCTGGACGATGGCGGCGTTGAGTTCGTCGGTGAGCAGCACGCGATGCACGCGAGGGCCGCCGGTCCGCTCGCGCATCGCGTCGAGGCGGGCGAACAATGCCGCCGCCTCGTCGCGCCGGATCGCGCGCCCCTCGGGCCGCGGAAAGCGCGCGAAGACCAGCGTCCAGGTGGTGCGCAACATCAACCAGACGGGGATCGCGAGGACGATGACGAGCTTGCCGAGTTTGGCGAAGAAGAGCAGGGCCTTGCCGCCGGTGAAGACGACCAGCAGCACGACGCCACCGATCAGCGCGACGTTGACCATTGCCATGGCGATCACGAGGCCGAGGATGACGAAGCCCAGCGCGGCGATAGCGACGACGCGCAGCACGTAGCCCTTGGGGTCGGCTTCGGCCAAGCGTTCGACGCGGGCGACGAGCGCCTGGAATTGTTGCGCTTGCATTGCGGAATTCCGGGTCATGCGGGGCAATCATCGTAACCCACGCCCCCGGGGGCGACAAGAAAGGTGGCGAGGCGGTCGACGCGCGGCTGGAGCGCGCCGGGCGAAGGGCCGACCCGGTGGGCCTGGGCGCAGGCGCGCCGCGCCGGTCGGCGAAGACGGTGGCCAGTGGTCCCGGAGCACGCGCAGCGGCCGGTGGTCGGGGGTGAGCGGCGCGGGGAACGAGCGCGGTGGCGTGATGTCAGTTGTTGAGTGCCTGCGCGCCGCGCGTGCCTGTGGGGAGACCTTCGATGCTGTGTTCGCCGTTCAATACGCTGTCCCGCTTTACCCCTCCCGGTCAGCCGGAGGTCCTCTTCTATTCCTTGCCGGCGCTGGCGGCCGCCGATATCGCCGCCGTCGCCAGGCTGCCGGTGTCGCTGCGCATCGTCCTCGAAGCCCTGCTGCGGCACTGTGACGGTCAGCGTGTCAGCGAACGGCACGTCCTCGAACTCGCCGAGTGGCGGCCGCGGGCGCCGCGTAAGGACGAGATTCCTTTCGTCGTCGCGCGCGTCGTCCTGCAGGATTTCACCGGCGTGCCGCTGCTCTGCGATCTCGCGGCGATGCGACATGTGGCGCAGGCGCGCGGGCTGGACCCGCGACGCATCGAGCCGCTCGTGCCGGTCGACCTGGTCGTCGATCATTCGGTGCAGGTCGATTACTACGGCACGCCGCAAGCGCTGCAGCAGAACATGGCGCGCGAGTTCGAGCGAAACTTCGAGCGCTACCAGTTCATGAAGTGGGGCATGCAGGCTTTCGACACCTTCCGGGTCGTGCCGCCTGGCGTCGGTATCGTCCATCAGGTCAATCTCGAGCATCTGTTCAGCGGCGTGCGCCAGCAACAAACGGCCAGCGGCAGACTTTGCTATCCCGACACCCTGGTCGGCACCGACTCGCACACGACGATGATCAACGCCCTCGGCGTCGTCGGTTGGGGCGTCGGCGGCATCGAGGCCGAGGCGGCGATGCTTGGTCAGCCGGTGTACTTCCTGACGCCGGATGTCGTCGGCGTCGAACTCACCGGCCGCCTGCGCGAGGGAGTCACCGCCACCGATCTGGTATTGACGGTGACCGAGTTGCTGCGCCGCGAGAAAGTCGTCGGCACCTTTGTCGAGTACTTTGGCGACGGTGCGACGACGCTGTCGGTGACCGACCGCGCGACGCTCGCCAATATGGCCCCCGAGTACGGGGCGACGATGGGCTTCTTCCCGGTGGACGAGAAGACGGTCAGCTACATGCGCTCGACCGGCCGCAGCGAAGACGACTGCGTGCTGTTCGAGGCGTATTTTCGTGCCCAGGGAATGTTCGGCATCCCGCGCGCCGGCCAGATCGACTACTCGCGCAGCGTCCGCCTCGACCTGTCGAGCATCGTTCCCTCGCTGGCAGGGCCGAAGCGACCGCAGGACCGCATCGCCCTGCCCGAGATGGCGAGCCGCTTCAATGACCTGCTCAGCGCGCCCGAGTCGGCTGATGGTTTCGCTCGCCCGGCGGCGAGTCTGGCCGAGCGCTACGCTACCGGTCTGCCGGGAGTTGCTCTCGGGCATGGCGACGTGCTGATCGCGGCGATCACCTCGTGCACCAACACCAGCAATCCGGCGGTGATGATCGCGGCCGGTCTGCTCGCCAGCAAGGCGGTGGCCAGAGGCCTGCGGGTGCGACCGCACATCAAGACGTCGCTGGCTCCCGGCTCGCGCGTGGTGACCGATTATCTGCAGACGGCTGGTCTGCTGGCGCCGCTCGCCGAACTCGGCTTCGCGCTCGCCGGCTACGGCTGTACGACCTGCATCGGCAACGCCGGCGACCTCGATCCGGCGTTCAATCAGGCGATCGCCGACCACCAGTTGGTCGCGGCCGCGGTGCTCTCGGGGAATCGCAACTTCGAAGCCCGCATCCATCCCAATCTGCGCGCCAATTACCTGGCCTCGCCGCCGCTGGTGATTGCCTTTGCGATCGCCGGCCGCGTCAACATCGACCTCGACAGCGAGCCGCTCGGGGTCGGCAGCGACGGCCAGCCGGTCTACCTGCGCGACGTTTGGCCGACGTCCGAGGAAATCGACGCCGTCCTGCCGTTCGCGCTCGACCCGGAGACCTTCCGCCGCCGCTACGCCGACGTCACCGTCGACCAGGATCTGTGGAAAGCCATTCCCGCACCGGTCGGCGAGGCGTACGACTGGCCGCCATCGACCTATATCGCCCGGCCGCCGTTCTTCGAACTCGCCGAACAGGCCGCTGGGGACATTCGCGGCGCGCGCGCGCTGCTGCTGCTCGGCGACTCGGTGACGACCGATCACATCTCGCCGGCCGGTTCCTTCGGTGAAGCGACGCCGGCCGGCGCCTGGTTGAAGGAACAGGGGGTCGCGCGCGCCGACTTCAACTCCTACGGCGCGCGCCGCGGCCACCACGAGGTGATGATGCGCGGCACCTTCGCCAATGTGCGCATCCGCAACCTGATGTTGCCGGCAGATGCCGACGGGCGCCGCCCGGAAGGCGGCTATACGCTGCTCGACGGCCAGCAGACGACGGTCTTCGCCGCGGCGATGACCTACGTGCAGCGGGGAACGCCGACCATCGTCATCGCCGGCGAAGAGTACGGAACCGGCTCGTCGCGCGACTGGGCGGCCAAGGGAACGCGCCTGCTCGGGGTGCGTGCGGTGATCGCGCGCAGCTACGAACGCATCCACCGCGGCAACCTGGTCGGCATGGGTGTGCTGCCACTGCAGTTCATCGGTGACGACTCGGCGGTCTCGCTCGCGCTGCGCGGCGACGAGACCTTCGACATCCTTGGCCTCGGGCCCGGCATGCTGCCGATGCAGAAGCTCACCCTGGTGATCGAGCGGACGGACGGACAGCGTGTCGAGCGCCCGGTGCTGTGCAGAATCGACACGCCGATCGAAGTCAGGTATTACCGGGCGGGTGGCATCCTGCCGTTCGTTCTCGACGCGCTACTCGGGGATCGCACCTAGCGACCGAGGATTGCCGACAGGAATCGATCGGGACGAACTTGCCGTTGCGCCTTTCGATCCGTACCGCCACGGCGGCCAGCGCCATACCGCGCGAGGTGTGGGTACGCCTATGCCCGGCGGGCCATCCTTTCCTCAATGCGGACTTCCTGGCGATCATCGAGCGCCACGGCGCTGCCGCCGACGCCTGGGGTTGGGGGGCCAGGCATCTCGTGGCGAGCGACGAACTGGGTCGGGTCGTCGGCCTGCTACCGCTGTATGTCAAGAGCCATTCGCACGGCGACTTCATCTACGACTGGTCATGGGCAGCGGCGTATCGCCAGCTCGGCCGCGAGTACTACCCGAAATTGATGACCTGCCTGCCACACACACCGGTAGCCGGACCTCGCCTCCTCGTCGCCGATGGACCCGCGGCGGCCGGCATCCGGCAGGCTCTCGTCGACGGCGCGAGAACACTCGCCGATCGCCTGGGCACGTCGTCGTGGCATGTGGCGCTGCCGACCGAAAACGAAGCGACGCTGCTGCAAGGTGATGGTTTGCTGATCAGCCACGACGTGCAGTTTCACTGGATCGATCCGGGCTGCGGCGATTTCGACGGCTATCTGGCGACTTTCAGCGCCGCCAAGCGGCGCAAGGTGAAGGCCGAGCGGCGGCGCGTCGAGAGCAGCGGCCTGCGCCTTGAGACGCGGCATGGAGACGAGATCGACCCTGCCGAATGGCCGCTGCTGCACGCTCTCTACGCCGCCACCTTTGCCAAGTTCAACAATCACGCGGTTTTTTCCGCCGCCTGCTTCGCCGATCTGGCGGCCGCCCTGGGTCGCCGAATGGTCGCTTTCATTGCCCGCGATGGCGCCATTCCGGTCGCCGTCGCGCTTTGTTTCCGCAGCGACGACGTGCTCTACGGGCGTTACTGGGGCTGCCTCGGCAACTTCCACAGTCTGCATTTCGAGCTCTGTTTCTACCAGGGAATCGCCTATTGCCTGCGCCATGGCCTGCGTCGCTTCGAGCCCGGCGCCGGCGGCGAGCACAAGCTTGCGCGTGGCTTTACGCCGACCGCCGTGTGTTCTGCGCACTGGATTGGCGACGCGACGATGCGCGAACTGATCGGTCGCCATCTGCAGCTTCAGGGCGAGGCGGTTGCCGACTACCGGGTCGAAGTGGCCGAGCGCCTGCCGTTCCGGCGAGACTGTCTGCCACCGCCCGAAGGATAGATGAATGCAGACATCCTCGATGCGCTGGTGGCGAAGCTGTAGTCTGCTGCTGCTTCTCGGCGGATGCCAGGCTGAGCCACCACCGGACACGGCGCAACATTTCCGCGCCGAAGTGCAAGGGTTGCCGGTACACCTGGCGCTGGACGATTGCGAGGTGTTCCGGGTGCTGCCGGATGGGCGGCGGGAGCGAGTGCTGACGACGGATTTCTACCCGATGCTGAGCGTTTGCCAGCGGCAGGATGTCACTGCCGATTCCGACTACATCCGCGTCGAGCTCGGCCGTCAGGCGTTGGGCGCCGGCGGCTGCTGCGCTACCGGCGGCACCTGGCGGAGTCGGGATGGACGAGACTGGCAGCGACGCGTGCAGGGACGCTGGGTCGAAACCGGCGCCACCCCGCCATGAAAGGAGAGGGCATGCATGGCGTTGGCCGTTTCTGGCGTGTCTTCGGCGTTGTCGCTGGCCTGCTTGCACTGCCGTTCCAGGCAGGGGCCGATGACGCGGCGGCACTGGGTCGGGCGGGCGCGCTGCTGTGGGAAATGAGCGAATTGCACCACGAGTTCGGCGACCGTCACATCGCGCGTGGCGTAACTCCGGAGAAGGCGCGAAAGATGGCCGCGTCCACGGCTGGCAGCCTGGCCGACAAGCGCGACGAACTGGCTGAACTGCTGCCGCAACTGTCGCCCGACACGCGCTTCGCCGCCGATCTGGCGCGCTTTCTGCAGAAGTGGCCCGACCGCCAGACCTTCCTGGAGGATCTGCTGGTCTTCTACAACGGCGGCCAATCGGGCGTGGACATCACCTCACTGGCCATGCAGGTGTCGGATACGCGGCGCGGCTGGAAAACCCCGTTCCCGATGTTCCGGCCATGAAGCCGCGACGCCTCCTGTTTCGCGCTGCCGATCTGGCACTGAGCGCTAGGACCGCTCACGCCGGTCGCATCGCCTTCAGCTTCTGCTGATCGGCAAGTATCGCCAGCCATTCGCCGGCCTCGGTGAAAGCTCGCGACGAGCGTTCCGCCCTGCAGCGCACATAGGCGCCCTCGATGGACGTCAGAATCAATCCGGCAAACGATCGGGTGCGGACCGCATCGCCGAGATCGAGGTGTTCGCCGATCAAAGCCGCCCATTGCGAAAAGGCGTCGCCGAGAATGGTTTGAAGTTGCTGGAGATCCGCGTCGAGATCGAGAGTGACGGTGCCCACGGCACAACTCTGGCGGAAATCGCCCTCTTCGACGCGGCGGGCAAATGCCCTGAACAGGGCACTCACTTTGGCGCCCTCCTGGCGCTCGCTCGCCAACGCCTGATCGATGAAGGCCATCACCCGCTTGGAATAGACGGTGAGCGCTTCGCTCGCGATCTGAGCCTTGCCTTGCGGAAAGAAGTGATAGACCGACCCCTTTGGCGCACCGCTGACGCGGACGATCTCGTTGATTCCTGCGCCGGTCAAACCCGAGCCGCGCATCAGGCTGATTGCTGCCTCGAGCATTCTGTCGCGACTACCGAGCTGCGCTTTGCCATCCATCTTGACTTCCCAGCTAGACCAGTCTATATATTAGCGTACTTTCAACGAAAGGAGCCAGCCATGAACGATCAGACATCGGAGATTCGATCGCAGGTGAGCGAGGCAGAATGGCTGCAACGCGTTGACCTTGCGGCTTGCTATCGTCTCGTCGCCATGTTTGGCTGGGATGACTTGATCTTCACGCATGTCTCGGCACGCCTGCCAGGGTCGGAACATCATTTCCTGATCAACCCCTACGGTTTGATGTTCAGCGAGATCACCGCGTCCAGTCTCGTCAAGGTCAATCTTCAAGGGAACAAGGTGGTCGACAGCCCTTACGAAATCAATCCGGCGGGCTTCACCATTCACAGCGCCGTGCATGCCGCTCGCGAGGATGCAAACTGCGTTCTGCACGTGCACAGCATCAATGGCGTCGCGGTGTCTGCACAGCAGGATGGCGTGCTGCCCTTGTCGCAGCACTCGATTTTCGTGCTGTCGTCGCTGGCCTACCATGACTACGAGGGCGTCGCGCTACAGGAAGACGAAAAGCCGAGGCTGGTCGGCGACCTGGGAGAGAAGCGTTTTCTCATGTTGCGCAATCACGGCCTGTTGACGGTTGGCCGCTCGGTGGCCGAAGCCTTCGTGGCGATGTATTTCTTCGAGACCACCTGCATGATTCAGGTGCGTGCGATGAGCGGCGGGCAACCGCTTCGCCGCATCAGCCAACAGATCATCGACGGTGCTCCGACGCAATGGGAACAGGTGACGCGCGGCGCAGGCGGCGGCCTCGCCTGGCCAGCCTTGCTGCGCAAACTCGACCGAGCCGATTCCAGCTATCGAAGCTGACGGTACCGGGCGATTTAACGATGTAGTCGCGGCTACCGTCTGGAAAACCTGAGAGCTGTGCTGACAACGTTGATGGCTCGGTTGTACGGCTCGGCGAGAGAGTGCTCCCGCACCGATCCGATCGCCGAGTCGCTCGCAACGAGGCGTGCGAACTGGCTACTTGTCAGGCGATGGCGGCGCTTGCCGCCGCCTGCGTGAGGTCCAAACCGTTCGGCGGCAAGCAGGACTGACCAGACGTCTGGAGAACAGGCGCATCGTCGTGTTGGCGACGACAGAGAGTGGCCTGTGCTGGGGCGATCGGCACCGTCCTGTCAGGGTTGGCCGGAGAACTGTGTGGCGTCAATTGGCAGGATGATTCCCGGCAGCATACGCGAAGTCCAGATGTGTACGGCGGCTCTTAGATCGATCGCGTCATCCAATGATCCGCCCTTGACGCTGATGGTTTCAGCGGCACCAACACGCTGATGCCACAAGCGCGATCCACAGTGTGGACAGAAGGCGCATTCCAGTGCGTGCCCGCTGTCGGTTGGGCGAATCCAGAACTTTGG
Organism: Accumulibacter sp.; assembly: GCA_017302455.1. GTDB lineage: Bacteria > Pseudomonadota > Gammaproteobacteria > Burkholderiales > Rhodocyclaceae > Accumulibacter > Accumulibacter phosphatis. Next base: position 38,531 of record JAFLDO010000038.1, on the reverse strand, counting down.
CGAGCCACGCGTTAGTCGCAAGCGCTCGCGCGCGACGAACACCGATATGCCGAATGCCGAGGCTGACTGCTTTCGGCATTCGCGGCAATGGCAGATAACGAGCTTGAGCGGGTCACCTGCCAATTCGTAGCGAATCGCTCCGCATTGGCAGCCACCCAGACGAAGAGTTTGCGGGATGCTATCGTTCATTTCGTCTCCTTCCCTGAGCAGGCAATCGGACTGTTTGCATCAATGATACTTTCCGGTTCGTTCCGTTCTCGGACGTTCAGTCCCGCTTCTTGGCCATAGCCCGCTCATCACGGCGCACTTCACTTCGCAGCCACGCTACGAATGCGTCACCGACGGCGCCACGGCCAGTCGCAGAAGGCGCCACAACAACGTGGAAGCTGCCCAGTGATGCCACGCCGTGCGTACCGAAGGGCGCGCAAAGCGTGCCGGCCTGCAGCTTGCTATTCAGATGTGGTCGCTTCCCGATCGCGACACCGCTACCGGCCATGGCCGCCTCGACGACTTGGTCGTAGTGAGAAAACCGTTGCCGCCCGGCAGGCTTGAATTTGGCAACCTTCACCGCGCTGAACCACTGCTCCCAGTCGTACCAGGGACGGCCATGTACAGTGGTCTCAAATTCAAGCAGTACATGCTGCGCGAGATCGGCAAAGGTTCGTAGCGGGCGAGCCGGGTCGCGCATGAGGGCCGGCGTGCAGACTGGAAAGGTGCTGTAGCCGACCAGCGGCCTGCCAGGGGGAGCGGCCCCGCCGGGACTTGCGTAGCGGATGGCGATGTCCATATGCGCCTGCACGAGATCAAGCACGTCGTTGCTGGCTACAATCCGAACGTCGATTGCGGGCTGCCGTTGCGTGAATCGTGGTAACCGGGGTACGAGCCAAAGCGAGGCCAGTGGAATCGTTGTCGTCACGGTCAATGATCGCTCAACGCCGGCGAGACGGTCCGTTGCTGCATCAATCAGCGCCAGCGCCTCGTCCACCGCTCGATACAGTTCCTCACCAGCCTGCGTAAGCTGCAACGTACGGTTCACGCGATGGAACAGCGGCTGGCCAAGCTGCTCTTCGAGTTTCTTGATCTCACGACTGACCGCCGACTGCGTCACGAACAACTCCGCCGCTGCCCTGGTAAAGCTCAGGTGACGAGCCGCTACCCAGAAGCCACGAACTAGATGCAGGGAGACTCTTGGCGTTGTGTTCATTCCGTAAACGCATGCGAGCTATGACAAAAGGTCGTTTGCGGTGTGCATGTGCATGGGCTGACAATTCTCCGTGAGATCGCGAGACCCGAGCGGCGTTCAAGGTGAACGAGCCGCCGTGGAACTGGAGGAGAGAGACATGAACGCACACCTGATCCCATTGCATCTTCAGATGGGCCTGATCGTCGGCGGGCTCGCCCTTGTTATTGCGCTGTCTGCAATTGCAGTCGACACCGTGCCGGAAACGGTAGTTCAGGTGAAGGTTCTTCCCGCCTACTATTCGCTGAACAAGCAGCGGCTCGGCGACGTGGTTGCATTGGAAGCCCTATTGGGGCCGGCCTACGACCGTGTAGTGCGTCTCGATAACTGCGGGCCAGGGACCACCCAGGCGCTTCTTGCTGCTGTCGCCGCGTTGCACGGAGTCCGTACCGCAGTCATCGAGATTCACACCCTGCCCGAAGGTGATCCGGAATGCTCCCGAACCAGGAAAGACCTCATTGATGAGGGCGGTGCCGGCGGTTCAGTGGAAGGTTCTGCATCCATGGGCACGGACGTTCTCGGGCGAATATTCATGCCTTGAGAACGAGGCGCAGAGCATGGCTTGCCCACCATGGCCGTTGCGCGGCGGCGCCTGGGCTCGATCGCTGGGGAAAATGCGCTAGTCGGAGGCGAGGACAGAGGAGGGCGCGAACCAACGACAAGTTTGCACTCCTTGGCCGTCATTCATCGACAACCTCTGGTGGGCAAGTGCCTTATAGGTGCTCCCTGGCGTAGTCTGCCGGCAAGCGGTCGCCTGGCAACCAGTTGCTTCGGTTGGCAGGCGAGCCCCATCAGAAGGCAGCGATGGCGGTCTGGGCGCGGCCGAGAATCAGCGCGTGGATGTCGTGTGTTCCCTCGTAGGTGTTCACCACCTCCAGGTTGAGCAGGTGCCTGATGACCCCGTATTCGTCGGCGATGCCGTTGCCACCGTGCATGTCGCGGGCAAGGCGGGCGATCTCGAGCGCCTTGCCGCAGCTGTTGCGCTTCATCAGCGACGTGATTTCCGGCGCCGCCTTGCCCTCGTCCTTGAGGCGGCCGAGGCGCAGGCAGCCTTGCAGGCCGAGCGTGATTTCGGTCTGCATGTCGGCCAGCTTCTTCTGGATGAGTTGGTTGGCGGCCAGCGGGCGGCCGAACTGCTGCCGATCGAGGACGTAGCGACGGGCGCGTAACCAGCAGTCCTCAGCGGCACCGAGGGCGCCCCAGGCGATGCCGTAGCGGGCAGCGTCGAGGCAGGCGAACGGCCCCTTGAGGCCGCTGGCGCCCGGCAGCTCGTTGTCCGCAGGGACAAAAACGTCGTCCATCACGATCTCGCCGGTGATCGAGGCGCGTAAACCCATCTTGCCGTGGATGATCGGCGTCGAGAGGCCGGGCATGCCCTTTTCTAGAAGGAAGCCGCGGATCCTGCCGGCGTCGTTCTTCGCCCAGACGACGAAAAGATCGGCGATTGGGCTGTTGCTGATCCAGGTCTTGGTGCCGGACAGGCGATAGCCCCCGTCCGCCGGATGTGCTCGAGCAAGCATTGAGCCGGGGTCGGAGCCGTGATTGGGCTCGGTCAGGCCGAAACAGCCGATCAACTCGCCGCGGGCAAGGCCGGGGAGGAATCGGCGCTTCTGGGCTTCGCTGCCGAAGACGAAAATCGGCAACATGACCAGCGAGGACTGAACGCTCATCATCGAGCGGTAGCCCGAGTCTACCCGTTCGATCTCGCGCGCAATGAGTCCGTAGCTGACATAGTTGAGGCCGGCGCCACCGTACTCGGTCGGGATGGTCGGACCGAGCAGGCCGATCTCGCCCATTTCCCGGAAGATCGCCGGGTCGCTCGTTTCCTGCCGGAAAGCCATCTGGACTCGCGGCGCCAGTTTGCCCTGGCAGTAGTTCCTGGCGGCGTCGCGGACCAGACGTTCGTCTTCGCTGAGTTGCTCTTCGAGCAGCAGCGGATCTTCCCAGCGAAATGCGGTCATCTACACCGAGAAGGAAGAGCCGCAGCCGCAGGTTGAAGACGCATTCGGGTTCTTGATCACGAACTGCGAGCCCTCGAGGCCCTCCGTGTAGTCGATCTCGGCGCCAACCAGATACTGGTAGCTCATCGGGTCGACCAGCAGGGTGACCCCGTTCTTTTGCAGGGCCGTGTCGTCGTCGTTGGCGACCTCGTCAAAGGTAAAACCGTACTGGAAACCCGAGCAGCCGCCACCCGTGACAAACACGCGCAGCTTCAAGTCCGGATTGCCTTCTTCCTCAATCAATTCCTTGACCTTGCCGGCCGCACTGTCGGTAAAGACAAAGGGCAAGGGCATTTCTGTCGCTGCATTCATTGCTGATTCCTCCTGAATCTGATGTCCGCGATTGCGCAAGCCGGCTGCGCTTGCTGGTGGCGAGTTTGCGTTTCAACGCCTTGGTGGCAGCACGATGAGCCGCGAGGTACTCAACCGGCACGCCCTGTGAGGCGGCGGTCCGACAATTCCCTGTCGCCCCGTCAGACCCCCGTACTCTCTGCGAGTTCCAGCGATCACCGGTCAGTGGACGTTTCCCGGTGTGATCGTGAACTGCGGGCCCTATTTTACCTTCACTGGCCTGCTTGCGTCCCAAACAGACGCCGCTCGGCCTCGCCCCAACCGGGTCGGCGGGCGACGTCCAGGTGCCGCGGCAGGCGCGCGACCGTCAGGGCAGCACCGGCAGTTGCCACAGGCCCTCGGTCTCCGGCAGCCCGAACATGAGGTTCATGTTCTGTATCGCCTGGCCGGCAGCCCCTTTCACCAGGTTGTCGATCACCGCCAGCACCACCAGTGTATTTCCCCCCTGCGGGCGGTGCACCGCAAGACGGCAGACGTTCGCCGCCCTTACCGAGCGCGTGTCCGGATGCGAGCCGGCTGGCAGGACATCGACGAAAGCCTCGCCCCCGTAGCGTTGCTCGAAGACTTCCTGAAAGTCGGCTTCCGTCTCGATGCGTGCGTAGAGAGTGGCATGGATGCCGCGGATCATGGGCGTCAAGTGCGGGACGAAGGTCAGGCCGACCGCTCGTCCGGCCATCGTCGACAGACCCTGCGCGATCTCCGGCAGATGCCGATGTCCGGGGACGCCATAGGCCTTGAAATTGTCGGAGGCCTCCGCGAAGAGCGTAGCAACCTCGGCCTTGCGGCCGGCACCGGAGACGCCTGACTTGGCGTCGGCAATCAGGTGGTCGACGTCGACGAGGCCGGCTTCGACCAGTGGCATGAAGCCCAGTTGCACCGCTGTCGGGTAACAACCCGGGTTGGCTACCAGACGGGCATTGCGGATGGCGGCCCGAGAGAGTTCAGGGAGCCCGTAAACCGCCTTTTCGATCCAGTCCGGACTGGCATGGCGCATGCCGTACCAGCGCTCCCATTCGGCAAGGTTCCTGATGCGGTAGTCGGCGGCCAGGTCGATCACTCGCACCCCCGCGTCAAGCAGGGCCGGTGCCTGTTCCATCGCCACGCCGTTCGGTGTGGCGAAGAAGACGAGATCGCAGCTCTGCAGGTTGGCACTGGCCGGATCCTCGAACTTCAACTCCACTCGCCGCCGCAGGCTCGGGAACATGCTCGCCACGGGAGTTCCGGCATCCCCACGCGAGGTGATCGCCACGATCTGCACCCCTGGATGCTGGGCAAGGAGCCGCAGCAATTCGACACCGGTGTAGCCGGTTCCGCCGACAATTCCCACTTTGATCATCCGAGCCTCCACGCTATCGTTCGATGATAGCTTCCACCTTCGGAAAACACAAAAGCCGCCCAGAGGCGGCTCCTGCAATGCGGCCGAAGCCGATCAGCGCTTGGAGAACTGCTTACGACGCCGTGCCTTGTGGAAGCCGACCTTCTTCCGTTCCACCTCACGCGCATCGCGAGTGACGAAACCGGCTTTCGACAGCGTTGGCTTCAGCGAAGCATCGTATTCGATGAGCGCCCGCGTGATCCCGTGCCGGACCGCACCAGCCTGCCCGGACTCCCCGCCGCCACCGACATTGACCATGATATCGAAGCCGGTCAACTGTTCCACGAGCTGCAGCGGCTGCCGGACGATCATGCGGCCCGTGACGCGGGTGAAGAACTCATCGACGGGCTTGCCGTTGACGACAAAATTGCCGCTCCCGCGCTTCATGAAAACGCGTGCTACAGCGCTCTTCCGCCGCCCGGTGCCATAGAAGTAATTATCAGCCATTGCGATCCCTTAGAGTTCCAGAACTTTCGGCTGCTGGGCAGCGTGCGGGTGCGTCGCCCCCGCGTAGCACTTCATCTTCTTGATCATGGCGTAACCCAGCGGGCCCTTGGGAAGCATGCCCTTCACGGCCTTTTCGAGGACGCGCCCTGGAAAACGCTGCTGCATCTTGGTGAAGTTGGTTTCATATATTCCGCCCGGGTAGCCCGAGTGGCGATAGTACTTCTTGTCTTCGGCCTTGTTGCCGGTGACGCGCAACTTCTCGACGTTGGTAACGACGATAAAATCGCCGGTATCTACGTGGGGAGTGAATTCGGGCTTGTGCTTGCCGCGCAGGCGACGAGCGATTTCGGTCGCCAAGCGACCCAGCACCTTGTCGGTCGCATCAACCACAAGCCACTCGCGCTTCACTTCGTGCGATTTGGCGGAGAAAGTCTTCATCAAAAGCGCCGTCCTTTTTTGCCTGATAACGGAAAGCCCAACATCTTATTGCACAGTCGCAACGCGTGTCAATCGGTGTTTGGGTCCTGCGCAGGTTACGGCGGTTCCCACCGTCCTCGCCAGGCGGCAGGTCAATCCGGTCCGGTTGCTGGTTCGGGCGGCACCGACCGGGCCGCGGCGAGGAGTCCGACCTGCATCGGCCAGGCGCCACCGGCTTCGTTACCGGCGCCAGATCATGAAGCGGCGGAAACGAGCCAACACGGAGTAAACTTGCCGGTGGCGGCTCGTCGGGAGTCGCAAGAGGCTTTCGGCGCGTCCGCAATTGTGGCGGAACGGGCCGTCGAACTCGATGCGTCGGCCGACGCGTCAGGGCAAGACGGGGGCCTGTCTTGTCGATGGCAGACTCCGGACGGGTCGTCTCCGGATCGATTTGCGCAACAACAAGCGCGCACGCGACGCGAGTCCACAACGCTTGGCGGGAACAGGGACGGCGATTCGATGAACGAAAGGTCGTGGGACAGGCTGCTCAGGTCGATCGAGGACGGTCTCGTGGTACCGGTTGTCGGTCGGCAGTTGTTCACTGGCCCCGGCGGCGGCGATGGGCTGCAGGCTCGGGTGGCGCGGCGCCTGCTCGAGTTTCACGGTCGCGACCCGGAGGCGGAACCGCTGCCTCTCTTCCGCGAACTGGACGACGCCGTCAGCCGGATCAAGCATGACTGCGACCTCCAGGATCTCTACGCGGATGTCCACGACATCATCGACGAGTTGACGGCCGAGGGCGAGGGCGCTGCCCCCGAGTCGATCCGCCAGATCGCGGCGATTTCCCACTTTCGGCTGTTGGTGACGCTGACGCCCGACGACCTGCTTGCCCGTTGTCTGCGGCGACGCTGCGCGGTGAACGAGATCGTCCACTCGCCATACCTGCCGACGAGCGAAGGTTCCGACCTGCCTGGCGACTGGCAAGCGCGCCAGGGCGAGGTCCAGTTGCTCTATGTGTTCGGCAAGTCCAGGCCGGCGCCGATGTTTGCCATCCACGCCGAGGACGTTCTCGAGTACGCCCACAACATCATGGCGCGCGGCGGGCATGTGCCGGTGCGGTTTCTCGGCGAACTGCAGCAGCGCAACCTGTTGCTGATCGGCTGCAGTCTTCCCGAGTGGCTGGTGCGATTCTTCCTGCGGCTGACCAACCAGCGCCGGCTGTCGGACACTCAGCGGCGGCGGGAATGGCTGATCGAGCCACTGCGTCCGGAAGGGGGGCTGGTACGATTCCTGAAGACGTTCAGCCAGGAAACCGAGATCCTTTCCGATATCTCGCCGCCCGAGTTCGTTGGGCAGTTGCATCGCCGGTGGCTGGAGCGACACGGCGGAGCCGAGCAGTCAGCGAACCCCGCCGCCGCGACTGCGCCCGTTTCGCCCAGTTGCATGTTCTTCATCAGCTATTGCCGATGGACCGATCTGCCGGCCGCCGAGATGTTCTTCGAATCGCTGCTGTCGGCAGGCGTGGCGCGCGAGGAGATCTGGTTCGACCGAACGGCGCTGGAGCCGGGGAACGACTTTCGTGACCGCATCCTCGAAGGAATCCGCACCTGTCGTTATTTCGTGCCACTGATTTCGCGTCCGGCCGATGCGCTCGAAGAGAAGTTCTTCCGCCGCGAATGGGGCGAGGCCGTCGATCGGAGCAAGGGGATCCAGGGCCGCACCTTCATCGTGCCGCTGATCGTTGATCGGGATTACCAGCCGCAAGCCTACGAACGCGTGCCGCGTGAATGGACGGACGGGCTGGATTTCGGGCATGCGCCGGTCGGGCAGCCCGACGAACGAACGGGCGGTCTGCTCAAGCGCCTGATTCGCGCCGAACGACAGCCGCGAGCCTGATCGATGACGACTCCACCGACACTTTCCACCGACGGCGCCGCGGTCGACGCGTCGTCGCCCGCTGGGGCGACGCTTACGATCGAACTCGATGCACAGGCTCCCTGGCCTGGCCTGGCGGCATACGACGAGTCGTCGCGTGCGTTCTTCTTCGGTCGCGACGAAGAGAGCGGCGAACTGCTGCGCATGGTTCGCCTGGCGCCGCTCACCGTCATCTATGGCAAGTCGGGGCTCGGCAAGACGTCCCTGCTGCAGGCCGGGCTCTATCCGCTGCTGCGCGCCGGGCATTTCCTGCCGGTGCATTTGCGGCTCGACTTCGATCCTGCGGCGCCGCTGTCGCCGCTCAGGCAGGCGGCGCGGAAACTGCAGGCGGCCCTGACGGTGGCGGGCGCGGACTTTCCCGCCCAGAACGACGACGAAGGGCTCTGGTGCTACTTGCATCGTCGCCAACTGGAAATCTGGAGCCGGGACAACTACCCGCTGACGCCCGTACTGGTCTTCGACCAGTTCGAGGAGATCTTCTCGCGCGCGCAGGCGGATCCGCAGCGTAGCCAGGCCACCCTGGATGCCCTCGCCGACCTGATCGAGAATCGCATACCGGCCGAGCTGACAGTCGGTGGGCGAGGACGACGAGCACTCTCCGACCTCGACCTGCAATCGCAGCGCTACCGTATCGTGCTGGCTTTTCGCGAGGATTTCCTGGCCGATGTCCAGGGCTGGAAGCGGCAGGTACCGTCATTGCTGCGCAACCGTCTGCGGCTGTTGCCGATGTCGCGCGAGCAGGCCGTCGAAGTCGTCGGGTGCGCCGGTGTGGCGGTCCTCGCGTCGGGGGTGGCCGAACGGGTCGTCGACTTCGTCGGCAACCTCGATTCGACCACGGCCGGCGCACCGCCGGTGGTCGAGCCGGTGCTGCTGAGCCTGTGTTGTTATCAGCTCAATCAACGTCGTGCGCCTGGCGGGAAGATCGACCTCGAACTGCTCAATCAGGCCGGTCAGGACATCCTCGAGGACTTCTATGACGAGGCCCTCGCCGGCATGCCGGAGGGCGTGGCACGTTTCATCGAGACGCACCTGATTCAGGGCGACCGCTATCGCGGCAGCTATCCCGTCGAACAGGCGCTGCAGGACGGTTTTCTGAACGGCGAGCAACTGTCCTTGCTTGCCGACAGGCATCGCCTGCTGCGTGTGGACCAGCAGCTTGGCACGCAGCGGATCGAACTGATCCACGACCGGCTGGTCGGGGTGGTGCGCAAGGCGCGTGACGCACGCCTGCACCAGGAGGAACTGCAGCGCCTGCATGCGGCGGAGGAACTGGAGCGAGAGGAGGCGGCTCGCCGCGAGGCCACCGAGCGCGAGCGGCGGATAGCCGCCGAGGAACTGGCTGAAGAGCAGCGCGCGCGCGCCAATGCTGAGGCCGAAGCACGGCAGCTGGCTGAAGGCAGCCGTGCGCGTCTGGCGCGGATGAGCGGTGTGCTGGTGCTGCTGCTGGTCGCTGCCGTGGCATCGGCGGGTTGGGCGCTGTGGTCGGCCGACAAGGCGGCGAGCGAGCGAAACCGTGCCAACCTCGAGTCGCAGCGCGCCACGGGCCTGCGGCTCAGTGCCGAGGCGCAGGGAATGCTGGCGGGGACACGTGCGGGTGGCGCAGTGCCCGGCTTGTTGAAACTGCTCGCCTCACAGCGGATTGCCGCCGACACGGAAACCGAGGGCGCGATACTGAGTCAGTTGCTGGCCCTTGGGGATCTCGAAAGGATCATCGAGGTGGGTGCGCAGGTGAATGCGGTCGCTTTCAGTCCCGACGGCAGCCGCCTGGTCTCCGGCAGCGGCGACGGGAGCTTGCGTCTTTGGGACACGGCGACCGGCCAGCCGATCGGTCCGCCGATCAGGGGCCACCAGGGCAGGGTGGATAGCGTGGCGTTCGACCGCGACGGTACGCGGATCGTTTCTGGCAGTCAGGACAAGACGCTGCGCCAGTGGGATGCGAAGACAGGACAGGCCATCGGCGCCCCGCTGGTCGGCCATGAAGACTGGGTGTCGAGCGTCGCCTTCGACAGCGAGGGCAAGCGCATCGTCTCGGCAAGCGTCGATGGGACGCTGCGCTTGTGGGATGCCGGCAACGGTCAGCCGATCGGCGCGCCGATGGTCGGACACGAGGATATCTGGGTGACGAGTGTTGCCTTCGACCATCACGGGCTGCGCATCGTCTCGGGCGGAGTCGACGGAAGCGTACGGCTGTGGGACGCCCGACTGCTGAAGCCGATCGGCGCACCGATGAACGGCCACCGCGACTCGGTGCTTGGCGTCGCCTTCAGCCGCGACAGCACGCGTGTCGTTTCGGGGAGCGAGGACGGCACCCTGCGTCTCTGGGACGCGAACAGCGGTCAGCCGATTGGTGCGCCGATGACCGGGCACGAACGTGGCGTGCGCAGCGTGGCTTTCGATAGTCAGGGGGCGCGTATCGTCTCGGGGAGTTCGGACCGGACGCTGCGCCTGTGGGATGCCACGACCGGGCAGGCGATCGGCGTGCCGCGCAGAGGTCATCTGGGCCAGGTGCGCAGCGTCGCGTTCAGCGGCGACGGTAGGCGCATCGTTTCCGGTAGTGACGACGGAACGCTACGCCTCTGGACCGTCGGACAAGGGCCGGCCGCCGCTGTGCTACCGATCGCCGAGAACAAGGAGTCGGTGTTCAGCCTTGCCTTTGACCGCGGCGTCACGCGCATCGTTTCGGGCAGCGCGGGTGGCATCCTGCGGTTGTGGGAGGCGAGGACCGGGCAGTCGCTGGCTGCGCCGATGGAAGGTCACGAGGACTCGATCTCGAGTCTCGCCTTCGACTGGCAGGGCGAGCGCATCGTCTCCGGAAGTGCCGACCGGACACTTCGGCTTTGGGACGGCCGGACCGGCGCACCGATCGGCGCCCCGCTCACCGGGCATCATGATGCCGTGCGCAGTGTCGCCTTCGACCGCCAGGGCCAGCGCATTGTTTCGGGCAGCGAGGACGGAAGCGTGCGCCTGTGGGATGCGAGTACGGGTCAGCCGCTCGGTGCGCCGCTGACGGGCCACGAGAACTGGGTGACCAGCGTTGCCTTCGACCGTCAAGGCACCCGCGTCGTCTCCGGCGGGCGGGACGGCACCCTGCGCCTGTGGGACGTGCGGACCGGCCAGGCGATTGGCGCGCCGATGGCCGGCCATGATGATGCGGTGCTCAGTGTCGCCTTCGACGACAGCGGCACGCATGTCGTTTCGGGCAGTAGCGACGGCAGCTTGCGACTGTGGGACACGACCACCGGACTGGCGGTCGGCGTACCGATGAAGGGACATGAGGGGTCGGTGCGTAGCGTCACTTTCAGCGAGGACGGCAGCTTCATCATTTCGGGAAGCGGAGACCGCACGCTGCGTCTGTGGGATGCGACGACGGGCCGGGCGATCGGTGTCCCTCTGAGCGGCCATCAGGGCCCGGTGCTTGCCGTGGGCAGCGGCGAGGGCGGTACCCGCATCGTCTCGGCGAGCGGTGGCGAGCCGGTGCGCTCTTGGCCTGCGCGCAGCGCCTGGACGGCGGAACTCTGCGCGCGGGTCGGGCGCAACTTGAGTCGCCAGGAATGGCGGGAGGTGGTGTCGGCAAACATCCCCTATGTCTGCCAGTGCCCCGGACTGCCGATTCCGGCGGATAATCGAGGGACGGTAGTTCCGGCAGAACTCTGCCCGCCGGCCGGATGATCAGCCGATTGCTTTGCCAGGTCGGCAAACTGCGGCAGAATGACGTGCTTGGCCGCGTTGCCTAGAACAGGGATTTCGATGTCTGAATCAGAAGAATACGAAAGGACTTGGGTCCAGCGTCCGCTGGCGGCGTCGCCGACTCCGGGTGCGGATGCTGCTGCGGGCAGCGAGCCCGACAACAACGCGCTGCCGGAAGGCACCAAGATCGATGAATTTGAAATCATCGACCTGATCGGCATTGGCGGCTTCGGAATTGTCTACCTCGCCAACGATCACTCGCTGGGTCGGCTGGTGGCGCTGAAGGAATACATGCCCTCGTCGCTGGCGGCGCGCATCGAGGGTCTGACGGTGGCGGTCAAGTCCTCGCGCCTCGCCGAGACCTTTGCCATCGGCCTGCGCAGCTTTGTCAATGAAGCGCGGATGCTGGCCCAGTTCGACCATCGGTCACTGGTCAAGGTCTATCGATTCTGGGAAGGCAATGGCACGGCCTATATGGTGATGCCGTTCTACGAGGGTGTGACGCTCAAGCAGTCCTTGCAGAAAATGCCCGGGCCCCCGGACGAGGCCTGGCTGCGGGGAGTGATCGACCCCTTGCTGGAAGCACTGGAAGTGCTGCACCACGCCAACTGTTTTCACCGCGACATCGCCCCCGACAACATCCTCCTGCTGACGGACGGGAGACCACTCCTGCTCGACTTCGGTGCGGCCCGACGCGTCATCAGCGACCGGACGCAAGCGCTGACCGTCATTCTCAAGCCGGGCTACGCGCCGCTGGAACAGTATGCTGAAGTGCCGCACGTCAAGCAGGGCGCCTGGACCGACCTCTATGCCCTGGCAGCCGTCGTTTATAACGCCATCACCGGCCGGCCGCCGATGCCGTCGGTCGGTCGTTCGATCAAGGACACCATGGTGCCGCTGGCGAAGGCGGCGGCAGGCCGTTACAGCGACTCCTTCCTGTACGCCATCGATCGCGCCCTGGCCGTCAAGCCGGAGGATCGCCCGCAGAGCGTCAGCGAGTTTCGTGCCCTTCTGGGCTTGAGCCAGGTTCCCGATGCCAAGCCGGCCGCGAGCGAGGTCAAGGCAACGCCGGTGACGCCGCAAGCGGGCAGCCAGCAAGCCAGCAGGATGCCGCTGATTGCGGCGGGTGTCGGCGCCCTGCTGGTCGCCGCTGCCGGCGCGCTGTACGTACTGCAGCCGAAGCCGGAGGGGCCGCTGCCAGCGGTGGCCAAGCCCGTTCCGCCACCCGCCGAGGCGCCTGGTGCCGCGCCGGTGGCAGCTCCTGCCGCGCCTGCGGCTGCCGTTCAGGCCACATCCGGCGCCAGTGAATCGCCGCTGCCGGCCGCGCAGGTGCAGACCGCGGACCGCAAGGGCGTGACGGAGCAGCAACTGGTGGACATGCTGCTCGGAAAGAACGGAGCGACCGATTCGGCCAAGCACGCCGCGAAGGCTTTCGATCCGCTCGACATGCTGCAGGAGATCTACCAGCAGCGCGATACCAATGCTCGGGTGGCGGTGGTGCCGGAAAAAGCGAAGGTCAGGATCGGCACGGACAAGCTCCGTTTTCGGATCACTTCGCTGAAGGCCGGCTATGTTTACGTCCTGATGGTGGGCACGGACGGGCAGTTCAACTTGCTGTTCCCCAACGCGATCGACGCCGACAACGGCATCGCGGGTGATGGCGAACTGAGCCTGCCTCGACCGGGCTGGGCGATGACGGCCAGCGGGCCACCGGGAAGCAATCGTTTCGTCGCCATCGTGTCCGAGAACCGGCGCGATTTTTCTGCCGCGGGCCTGAAGAAGGTCGATCCCTTTGCCCAGTTTCCGCGCAAGGCGGCCGAGAAAGTCGCCATGCAGTCAGCCGCAGGCGCGGCCAATCCTTTTGCTGGCAAGGTGGTCTGTCCTGCGGGCCGTACTTGCTCGTCCGGCTATGGCGCCGCGCTGTTTGCGATCGAAGAGATCGAGTGAGCCGCCAGCGCTTTGCTGCCTTCGCGGTCCAGCCTAGTTGTCGAGTCGCTTGATGGTTACGCGGCGGTTTTCAGGGGCTTCCGGACGGGCGGGATTGAGGAGTTGCGTCGGACCTTTGCCGACCGGCTTAAGGCGCGCCGGCTCGATCTGATGGCTCTGTTCGAGATAGCCGACGACGCTCTCCGCTCGCGCCTGCGATAGCCGCAGGTTGTAGTCCTCGCCGCCACGCGGGTCGGAGTGCCCTTCGATTGCAAACTTGTAGGCCGTCAGCTTCTCCGAGTTGAGCGCTCGCCCGACGACGTCGAGCGACTGCTTGCCTTTCGGCGTCAAGCTCGCCGAGTTGGTTTCGAAGATGATCAACAACGACGCTGCCGCCGGTTTGGCGGCCGGTAGCGAGCTTTCGTCGCGGGTGACGCTGATCGCACGCGTCTTGCGTGCTGCTGGCGCCACCGTTGCTTCCGGAGAGAGCAGATCGACCAGCGCCCTCTCATTGATTTCCTCGGGCTTGAGGACTCGCTCAGCCTGTGCGAACGAGACTACCGGAACCAGCGTGCAGCAGGCCAGCCCCAGAATCGCGACATATTTCATTTGCTTACTCCCAGAAGGCAAGTCGAGATGGATCGAAAAAGCTCGGACCACGCGCAAGGCATGGTCGTCGCGGCCGCATGATGCCGTGCGCCCCGCTTGACGCGGACAGGTCTGCTGGAAGCAGGGTAGCGAGCAGGCGCGTGCGGCGGGACTGATTGCATAGGATACGCCGTTCACCCTTGGCCAGGTCGACAAGACATGTCAACGCATGACCGGCGGATTGGTTGCACCGACAAGCGCCTGGCGCCCGACAATCCACACGGCATGCCATCGATCGGCGGCGCCGGGGCAGGGCGGAAAAGGGTCGTCAGCGAGATTCGTTGCCTTGTGTCGGGCGGGCAGGAAGCGATCGCTCGACGACTGCTCAGCGGTTCCTCGTGGCGTCGGGTACGGGGCTGATCGCCGACCACTCCTCGATATCCGAGACGCGGCAGGCGAGTTCCCTGGCCATCCCGGCGGCGCCGCCCGCCATTACCGCGAAGTGACGCCGAGCGAAGACGCGCCGTAGCAGCGGCGCCAGGCAGCGCATCCAGGGTTTCCTCAGTTCGACGTCCCAGCGGTAGGTGAGGCGTACGGCGCTCGGGGGGTCTTCTTCGATTACCCACAGGCCGATGCCGCTCAGGTCGCCGTTGGCTGTCCCCTCGAGTTCCCGTGGGGCGTCGGCCCGGCGGGTGGTCATCACGATACGGACTGTGTAACCGATGCCGCTGCGCCAGCGAAAGGCATATCCCGTACCAATACCGTCACTGTCGCCGCTGGCGACTCGCCTGACGCCGACCAGATGCGGCCACCAGCGTGGCCAGCCAAGCGGATCGACGAGCAGTTCCCAGAGGCGCTCCCGGGAAGTCTCCAGACGCCAGCGGCTGATCAGTACCAGGCGCCGGCTCACGGTCCCGGCGGCAGAGGCAGCGGAGGGCGGCCGCGCACGAAGAGCAGGGCGCCGTTGTCGCTGCTGACCTCGCCGTGCTCGCTGCCGGCGGGCGCCAGGTGGAACTCTCCGGCCTGCACCAGCAGGTCGCCGAAGAAGGCGTCGCCGGTGATCATCATGCACTCTTCATTGCCGGCATGCGCGTGGCGGGCGAGGCGGCTTCCCGGTGCCAGACGGATGAACCGAGAGACCGTGTCGCCGTCACGCCAGACGATTCTCTCCTCGGCGCCCGGTGCAATGCCGCGCCAATCACCCTGGTTGGCTCGAATGGTGTGTACCGCGGGCCCCTTGCCCGGCACCAGACCCCCAAGCAACTCACCGATGACTGCTTTCGCGCGTCCCAGCGAGGTGCCGCGCAGGTACGCCAGCCCCCCGTCGGGTGATGAAATGCGACCATGGCGACTGCCGGCCGGTGAGACGTGATAGTCGCCCGGGCCGAGTTCAAGATCACCCAGTTGCAGTCGGCCGTGGAGGACGATGCCCTCCTCAAGATGGTGGTGGCGGTGTACGGGCAGACCTGCACCGGGGGCGAATTCGATCAGTACCGAGGCTCCTTCTGGACCTTCCCAGAGGAGTTTGGCGCGGATTCCGGCCTTCACCGCTCGCCAGATGCCGTCACCGTTGCGCACGACGAGCAAGCGCGCATGTCGGCGAACGCTTTCCCCGACCCGCTCAAGCAGCGCCTGGCGAAGTCCGGCCCGCTGCGCTGCCGGCAGCTCGATGGCCGCCAGTCCGTCGCAGATCAGACTACTGATTTCCCGCTCGGCGCCATCGTCATCGGTGGCGTCCGCGTAATCCTTGGGCTCGCTGTTCATGGGGTCACCATTGGGGAATGGGGGTCATCGGCGCCGAGCAACTGGCGCAGGCGAAGGAGCGCGCGCCGGATGTGCGACTTGACAGTGCCAAGCGGCAAGGACGTCTGGCTCGCGATTTCTTCGTGCGACAGGCCACGAAAGAAGGCGAGCGCGACCAGTTGGCGGGGCAGCGGATCGAGGTTGCGCAAGGCGGCATGCAGGCGGTGTTCGCGCTGTACGGCGGCCAGGAGATCCTGCGGGTCGCTGCCCGCCTGGAGGTCGGCGAGGCACTCCTCGTCGAGTGGTTCGGCGGGATCGCTGCGGCGCAGGGCATCCAGCGCGCGGCTCCGGGTGATCGTCAGTATCCAGGTCACGGCACTGCCGCGGGTCGCGTCGAAGCGTGGCGCCTGTCGCCAGACCTGCCAGAAGGCATCCTCGGTCACCTCCTCGGCGGTCTGCACGTGCCGGGTGATGCGCAGCGCCAGCCCATAGACGCGCCCGGCCATTGTTTCGTAGAGTTCGCCGAGGGCCTGCTGGTCCTGGCGCACCATGCGGGCGATCCAATCCTGCAGACGCTCCTCGTCGGCGAACGGTCGCCGCGGTCGCGATTCGCCCATCGTTGGGCCGGGTTCGCCTGCCGTCGTGGCTGTGCTTGGCTCGGCCTCGTCGATTTTCCTGCTCTGATCTATCTCTGGCATGGGTGCATTCTGCCCGATGATCGGCACGCCGCCAAACGCCCTGGCCAATCTACCGTCTGCCGACGCTCGCACGGCGTGCTCGTCGCTGGCGTGGCGGCCACTGCCCACGCCGGGCGGCGGTGAGGAAGCCGCGTCGGGCTCACCAAGGGTGCGTGGCGACATTGGCTGGGCGCGTGAAGAAGCCGGAACTGCTGCCCCGCGCGCTTGCGTTTGCCGCGGGCGACGCTGGTCGGGACGTTCGCCGTCGGTGTCGGCTTGGTCTGCCTTCCCGGCGGACTGTCCCTGCGCGGAAGGGACGCCCGCGGCGACCGGGTTGCCCCGTCGGGCTCGCGTCGTTGGTCATGATCGGCATGTCGATCCCTTTCGGGGGTTATGGGTGAGCGCTTGGTAGAGAGGCGCCAGGCCGCGGGCGTTGAGATCGGGGGTCGGCGGACGAGGCACTTATCCGGGTATACGCGCCAGCGACCGTTGCGGATGCGCGGCGGGCCCTCATCCTCGCTGCGCCGGTACGCGGGCGTAGGTCAGCCGGCCGGCCGGGCATAATGCTGACGGTCGGTGTTGTCGGGGCGTCGTCTCTTCGGCGCCGCGCTGGTTTGCGCCGCCGGCCGGAAGCGAGACACGATCATGTACTTCGGATCATGCACTTAGCGCTTGGGCCGTGGACTAGAATGGAAAGCAGCAAAGACAGCCACCGGCTCGCCAGGAGCGCGACGGTCCTACCCGCAACCAACAACAAGGAGATAGCCATGGCACGAATCGAGAAGGACTTCCTGGGCGAGAAAGAGTTGCCCGACAGCGCGTACTACGGCGTTCAGACCTTGCGCGGCAAGGAGAACTTTCACATCACCGGTATCCCGATGTCGGCGGAGCCGTATTTCGTCAAGGCTTTCGGCTACGTGAAGAAGGCGGCAGCGCTGGCCAACCGGGATCTCGGGGTGCTCGACGCCAGAGTGGCCGACGCGATCGTCGGCGCTTGTGACCGGCTGATCGCCGGCGAGATGTGCGACCAGTTCGTCACCGACTTCATTCAGGGCGGCGCTGGTACCTCGACCAACATGAATGCCAATGAGGTGATCGCCAACCTGGCTCTGGAGAGCCTGGGACACAAGAAGGGTGAGTACCAGTTCGTCAGCCCGAACGATCACGTGAACTTCGGGCAGTCGACGAACGACATCTATCCGACGGCTTTCCGGCTGGCGCTGATCCTGCGGCTCGCCAGCTACATGGATGCGCTACGGCGTCTGCAGGACGCTTTCTACGCCAAGGGCAAGGAGTTCGGGCGGGTGCTCAAGATGGGTCGCACACACCTGCAGGATGCCGTGCCGATGTCGCTGGGGCAGGAGTTCCATGGTTGGGGAACGACCATCGGCGAGGAAGTCAACCGCATCGCCGAGGTGCGCCAGTTGTTGCACGAGATGAATCTCGGAGCGACCGCCATCGGCACCTCGGTGACTGCTGCGCCGGGCTATCCCGAACTCGTCACCCGCTACCTGTCGGAGTTGACCGACATCAAGATGATCCTGGCCGGCGACCTCGTCGAGGCGACCTCCGATACCGGGGCCTACGTGCAGTTGTCCGGCGTGCTCAAGCGCACTTCGGCGAAGCTGACCAAGATCTGCAATGACATCCGCCTGCTCGCCTCGGGCCCGCGCTGCGGCTTCAACGAGATCAACCTGCCGCAAATGCAGCCGGGGTCGTCGATCATGCCGGGCAAGGTCAATCCGGTGATCCCGGAAGTCGTGAACCAGACCAGCTTCCTCGTGATCGGGCTCGACCTGACGGTTACGCTCGCCGCCTCGGCGGGGCAGTTGCAACTCAACGTGATGGAACCGGTGATCACCTTCGCCTTGTTCACGTCCATTTTCACGATGGAAAACGCGGTCAATAGCCTGCGCATCAACTGCGTTCAGGGGATCACGGCCAATGTTGAACGTGCCCGCGACATGGTCCTCAACTCGCTCGGCATCGTCACCGTCCTCAAACCCTCGCTGGGCTACAAACAATGTGCCGAAATCGCCCGTGAAGGGTATGAAACCGGCAAGTCGCTGCACGAGATCGTGGTCAGGGAGCGAAAGCTTCTGACTCAGGAAAAATGGGACGAAGTGTTCTCGTTCGAAAATCTGATCAGTCCGAAGTTCGACCAGGAACTGTAGCGCTCACACGGAGACACGGACATGTCGCTCACCATCATTCTGCAATTCGTGGTCGTCCTTGGCGCCATCTGGATGGGCGCTCGCTACAGCGGGGTTGGGCTGGGCCTCTGGGGTGCGGTCGGACTCCTGGTGCTGATCGTCGGCTTCGGAGTCACGCCCACCTCGCCGCCGATCGACGTGATGCTGATCATCCTGGCGGTGATCATGGCGGCGTCGGTGATGGACGCTGCCGGTGGCATCGACTTCCTGGTGCGGGTCGCCGAGCGAATCATCCGCGCCAACCCCAAGTACGTCACCATTGTCGCCCCGTTGACCACCTGGAGCTTCAGTTTCGTCGCCGGCACGGGCCACATCGTCTATCCGCTACTGCCGGTGATCTACGAAACGGCGCACCAGAACGGCATCCGTCCGGAGCGCCCGATGGCCGTCGCCACCATCGCCTCGCAGCAAGCGATCACGGCCAGTCCGGTAGCGGCGGCGACGGCGGCGATGATCGGTTTGTTCGCCGAGAAGGGGCTCAACGCCTGGGGTCTGCCCGAGATCCTGATGATCTGCGTGCCGGCCACGCTGGCCGGGGTGGTCGCCGCCGCCTTCATTTCAATGTTTCTGGGCGAGGATCTGAAGGATGATCCCGAGTATCAGGCGCGCTTGCTGGCGGGCCAGATTCCGGTGCCGAAGGCGGCTTCCGATCGGCCGCCACTGAAGCCGGCGGCCAGACTGTCCGCGTTTCTGTTTCTGGCCGGCGTGGCGCTGGTTGTGCTCTTCGGGTTCTTTCCCGAGTTGCGCAAGCTGCCCGGTGCGAAGAGCGCGCTGGGCATGCCGATCGTGATCGAGGTCGTGATGATGGCCGTAGCGGCGATCATGCTGATGCTGACCAGAGTGAATGTCGACGAGATCCCGCGGACCGCGACGCTGCGTGCGGGCGTGGTGGCCGTGATTGGCATCTTCGGGCTGGCCTGGCTTGGCGACAGTTTCATCGCCGCGCACAAGGACGTCATCGTGCCGGCGATCGGACACTGGGCGGAAGTGGCGCCATGGACCTTTGCCTTCGGCCTCTTCTTCGCTTCGGTGCTGCTCTACAGCCAGGCCGCAACGACCCGCGCGCTGATGCCGCTGGGTATCGCTTTGGGGATTCCGCCACAGTTTCTGATAGCGATGTTTCCATCGGTCAACGGGTACTTCTTTATCCCGACTTACGGGTCGCTGATTGCGGCGATCAACTTCGATCTGTCGGGTACGACGAAGATTGGCAAGTACGTGCTGAATCACTCATTCATGATCCCCGGCGTGGTAGCGACCGTCGTTGCGGTGACTACCGGCCTGCTGCTGGCACGCGTCATCTTCTGAACTGTTTGCTGCGCAGGGACCACGATGGTCCGGAGATTGCGGATCGGTCGCCGGGAGGACGGTTCGCCGCCGGCACTGAACCGGACGCGCGTCGGCGATGCTGTTTTCAGGGCAAAAAAAAGCGCGATTCGTTGGAATCGCGCTAAATCCACACCAAAGGAGGAGGGTGGAGGAGACAACCGGAGATGACCAAGACAGAACACCAATCACCAAATGCATCTGTTGAACGGATTATGGTTCACCCAAAGGGAAAGGTCAAGTATTTTTTGTGCGCTGCGCCATTTTCTTTTCGGACAGTTGGGTCATGCCTAGTCGTCGGCATCAAAATTATTAATGTTCAATTGGTTGCATACACAATAGGACATGCATTTCATAGTATGCAACCGTGTTGAGCGAGATCCGGGAACCATTTCTTGCTTTGTATGTTGCGACGCAGCATGAGGTGGCTGCCCTGCAGGCGGCCGCCTCGGGCTACAATGGCGCCTTACTGCGGAAGACCTGCGCGCTCTTGTCGCGGGTGCTGGTGAGCGCGGCAGCAGGCGGCAGCGGTTCATGCGCGACCTGGTTCCCTGGTCGTTTCTGGCCCGTCTTGGGTCGCATCGCCGGACTCGCACGCCCGCGTCGCGTTGGTCTGGAGAAAGGGAGCAGCACATGGAGTGCAGAGTGAAGTGGGCCGGCGAGGGGATGTCGTTTGTCGCTGAAACCGGGAGCAACCACGTGGTCGTGATGGACGGCGCCCCCGAGGCGGGTGGACGCAATCTGGCGCCCCGTCCCATGGAACTGGTGTTGGCCGGAACCGGCGGGTGTGCCGCCTTCGACGTCGTCCTGATCCTGAAAAAGGGGCGCCAGGCAGTCACCGGCTGTGAAGTCAGCCTGCAGGCCGAACGTGCGGAGGCCGAGCCGCGGGTGTTTACCCGCATCCACTTTCACTTTCGCGTCACCGGCAAGCAGTTGAAGGCGGAAGCTGTGGCTCGTGCCATTGAGTTGTCGAAGGAAAAGTACTGCTCGGCTTCGATCATGCTCGGCAAGACGGCCGCAATCACGCACGACTTCGAGATCGTCGAGGCTTGAGGCGCGACGTCGCTGCCGGCGACCGCCGTGCCCCGGCGGCCGTTCCACCTTGACGGAGCCCTGGGGCGAGCGATCAGCGCCAGCGGCGACCCGATGGCAGCCGAGAAGTTGCCCTGCCTTGCCGCACCGGGCGCGGGCGCTGCCGTGCCGGCCTGCGTGCCCGGGCCTGACTACAGGTGATAGGCGGTGCGCGTCATCAGCAGCGAAGCGAGCTTCATGACCCGCTTCATCACTGCGGGCAACTCCCGTGCACCAAGGCGTACGGCAGTCTCCGCATGCGCTATCTCGTCGCTCCGCATCTGTTCGACGATAGCGCGCGACTTGATGTCCTGTATCGGCAGATCGCGCAGATGACTGTCGAGGTGCGCTTCCACCTGTCTCTCCGTTTCGGCGAGAAAACCCAGGCTCCATGGGTCGCCCAGCTTGCCGGCTGCGGTCCCGATGGTCAGGGCGCCAAGGTACCAGAGCGGGTTCAGTAGACTGGTGCGTTCGCCGAGCTCGGCCAGGCGATGCTCGGTCCACGCCAGATGGTCGGTTTCCTCGCCAGCCGCTTGCGCGAGCGCCAGGCGAAGTTGCGGATCGCGAGATGTCAGCGCCTGCCCCTGGTACAGCGCCTGGGCGCACACTTCCCCGACATGGTTTATGCGCATCAAGGCGCCGGCATGCGCTTTTTCCTCGTCCGACATTGCCGCTTCCGGCGCTCTGCTCCCCGGTACCTCGCGGGTGGTCGTTGCCGGCGCAAACAAGGTGCGCAGTGCCCTGTCAAACTCGATGATGATGTGGTCGGTACGCATGCGCTTCTCGTGTTCTGCGGGTTCGCCTTCCAGGCTTGGCTAGTGCTGTCGAGTCAACTCATGGCCGCCCTGTCGGAGAGCTCTGCGGGCGTCATCGGCATCACGGATGTTGACGCCGACGGTACAGAAATACTGGGAATACAGTTCCGCGTGATGCCGGTTGAGCGAACTCTCCTTGATCCTTGTCCATTCGTCGTTGCGCGCTTTCGACCAGGTCTTGTCCGAGCGGCCAAGCGCATAGATCCGGCGTTCGCCCGTGGCGCAGCGAATGCCCTCGTAACTGATCGTCTGCGCGCCCGAAGGACTGACGATCACCAGGGTGAAACGGACGACGCCGTCGGCGGCCACGACCAGTGATTCGCCGTCGATCAGAAACTTGTTGTCACTGGCCGCGCTGACAAAGAACGGGATCAGGTTTTCGGTCTGTGGAAACGGTGGCAACTGCGCCTGGATCTCTATCCAGGGCTTTTCCGCGAAGTCACGGTCGGAACTGGCCGACCAGCACACCGACGGCAAGGCGATGGCCACGGCCAGGAGCCAGCCCGAGATTGTGCCGCTTGACGACTGAGGGCGACTGGCCGCTGGGTGCGTCGCGGCGGCAGTGAGCGCGTTCATTCCTTGCTTACGCTTTCGATCAGCGGACGGTTGGCATGCTCATGAAGGTGCGGACGGCGTTCGCGGCGGTGATCGGCGTTGAGGAAACGAGCCAGTTCGTTGAGGGCCTGTTCATAGACCCGGCGCTTGAACTCGATCACGGCATCCAGCGAAACCCAGTAGGTGTTCCAGCGCCAGGCGTCGAACTCGGGATGATCGCAGGCGCGCAACGAGACGTCGCTGTCACGCCCAACGAGACGAAGCAAAAACCAGATCTGTTTTTGCCCACGGTAACTGCCACGCCATTCACGTCTTACCCAATGCGTCGGCACATCGTAACGCAACCAATCCTTGGTGCGCCCAAGAATAGAGACATGCTCCGGTAGCAGCCCGATCTCCTCATGCAGTTCACGGTACATCGCCTGTTCCGGCGTCTCGCCCCGCTGGATGCCACCCTGCGGGAACTGCCATGAATGCTCCCGGATACGCTTGCCCCAGAATACCTCGTTCCTGGCGTTACAAAGAATGATGCCGACGTTCGGGCGATAGCCTTCACGATCAAGCATTTCTAGAACCTGCAATATGATTTGTTGGACGCATTTTTTCACATTTCGCCAGGCTTGGAAAGCGAACCATCACCGCTGCGCTGGTGTAGGGAAGTGGTCTTTCACGGACTTGACCTGGAAGCCTCGCCCGAACCCACCGACGAACTCCTTCGACAACGTTTCCCGGCTTTTTATCAATGCGTTGCCTGATCTTTCCGGGGAGCGCTCGAGGCGCAATCGGATCGTCGCTGGGAAGCCGCTGCGGGCGTGTGCACCGGACGAGCGGCTTGCCGTAGCCGACCCGTCGTGTCGCCGGTGCGAGCGCCCCCCGCCCAAACCATCTTCGTCGCGAGGCTGGCCGGTGGCTGCAATTGGCCTTACGGCGCCCGCATCTGTCGAGTAAAATCGCGCTTTGCTCCTTGCCCGGCCGATTCCCATGCGTACTTCCCGGTTCTTCCTGTCAACGCTCAAAGAGGCGCCTTCCGACGCGGAAATCATCAGTCACCAGCTCATGCTGCGCGCCGGCATGATCAAGCGTCTGGCTGGCGGCATCTATACCTGGATGCCGATCGGGCTGCGGGTGATGCGCAAGGTCGAGAGAATCGTGCGTGAGGAGATGGACCGCGCGGGCGCGATCGAGTTGTCGATGCCGGCGGTGCAGCCGGCCGAACTCTGGCAGGAATCGGGACGTTGGGAAAAGTACGGGCCGGAACTGCTGCGCTGCAAGGATCGTCACCAGCGCGATTTCGTCATCGGTCCGACGCATGAGGAAGTGATCACCGACGTCGTGCGCAAGGAAGTCAAGAGCTACCGGCAGTTGCCCCTGCATTTCTACCAGGTCCAGGTCAAGTTTCGCGACGAGATCCGGCCGCGTTTCGGGGTCATGCGCGGACGCGAGTTCCTGATGAAGGACGGCTACTCGTTTCACAGCGGCTTCGAAGACCTGCAGCGCGAGTACCGCAACATGTTCGAAACCTACACGCGCATCTTTACTCGCCTTGGCCTGCAGTTTCGCGCCGTCGCGGCCGACACGGGCGCGATCGGCGGCACCGGATCACACGAGTTTCACGTCCTGGCCGATTCGGGAGAAGATGCGCTCGCCTATTGTCCTGACTCCGACTTCGCCGCCAACGTCGAACTGGCCGAGGCCGTCGCGCCCGCCGGGGAGCGGGCGCCGGCGTCGGCAGCCATGCGCAAGGTGGCGACACCGGGTCGCACGCGCTGCGAGGACGTGGCGGCTCTGCTCGACATGCCGCTGACCCGGACGGTCAAGGCGATTGCCATCGTGCTTGATCTGCCGCCAGGTAGTTCGGGGCAGTTTGCCCTGGTCCTCCTGCGCGGTGACCATAATCTGAACGAGATCAAGGCACAGAAGGTCGTCGGCGACTTTCGTTTCGCGCGCGACGAGGAGATCGTTGCCGCGCTTGCCTGCCAGCCGGGCTACATCGGTCCGCTTGGCGTTGGCGACATGCCGGTTTTCGCCGATCGCAGCGTGGCGGCGATGAGCGACTTCGTCTGCGGTGCCAATGAGGCGGGGTTTCACCTCGTCGACGTCAACTTCGGACGTGATCTGGCCGAGCCGGCGGTTGTCGCCGACCTCCGGAATGTCGTCGCCGGCGATCCTTCGCCCGACGGTCGGGGAACGCTCGAACTGTGCCGCGGGATCGAGGTCGGCCACATTTTTCAGTTGCGTACGCGCTATGCGGAAGCGCTGAAATGCACCTTCCTCGACGAAAGCGGTCAAAGCCGCGTCATGGAAATGGGTTGCTATGGCATCGGCGTGACCCGTATCGTCGGAGCGGCAATCGAGCAGGGTCACGACGAACGCGGGATCGTTTTCCCGGCGGCCATAGCGCCCTTCGAGGTGTGCATCGTGCCGATGGGTTACGCCAAGAGTCAGGCGGTGCGAGACGCTGCGGACGCGCTGTACGGCGAACTGATGCGGGAGGGTATCGATGTGCTGCTCGACGATCGTAACGAGCGACCGGGAGTGATGTTCGCCGAAATGGAACTGATCGGTGTGCCGCACCGGGTCGTCGTCGGTGAGCGCGGACTCGCGCAAGGCAAACTCGAGTACAAGGGGCGCGTTGACAGCGAGTCGCAGATGCTGCCGGCGGCCACGCTGGGTCGATTCCTGAAGGATCGGTTGTGCGCTGGCTGACCACGCTGGCGCTGCTCGTGCCGCTGCTGGCGCACGCCGGCGCGCAGCAGTATCAGCCGCTGTCCGCCAGCGTTCAGGCGGTACTCTCGCGTTCGGTCTCCGACCGCGCACCGCCAAAGAGCTCCTTTCAGGATTCGCTGGCGGCGATCGACTGGCTGGCGGAGATGTCGCGGCGGCTCGAGAAGCGCATCCCCGACCGTGAAAGTCGTCTTGAGTTTCTGCGTTCGGTGCACTACGAGGCGACGCGTGCCGGCCTCGACCCGCAGTTGGTGCTTGGGCTGATCCAGGTTGAAAGCGGCTTCAAGAAATACGCCGTGTCCACTGCCGGCGCACGTGGGTTCATGCAGGTGATGCCATTCTGGGTCAAGCTGGTGGGCCGCAGCGACGACAACCTGTTCCACTTGCGCACCAATCTGCGTTACGGGTGCACGATTCTCCGCCACTACCTCGACATCGAGCGTGGCGACCTCTATCGCGCGCTCGGTCGCTACAACGGCAGCCTTGGCCAGCCTGGCTACCCAAACATGGTGCGTGCGGCGTGGGATCAGCAGTGGTCCTACACGCGGAGCAAGCTGGCGATGCGCTGATCTCGCCGCTGTGGTGACCTGTCGCGGTGGCCGTGCCGCGATGCGGTTGCCACGGGATGTCCGGTCGCGGCCTGCGCCCTGGCGAGCCTGCACAAGCCCGCGACCGGGAGTTCAGCGATGCCTGCCGGACCCTATCGCATCCCCGGCAGCATGCCCTTCATGCCGCGCATGAGCTGTGCCATGCCGCCACGCGAGAACTGTTTCATCATCTTCTGGGTCTGCTCGAACTGCTTGAGCAGGCGATTGACCTCCTGCACCTGAACCCCGGCGCCCATCGCGATGCGGCGTTTGCGCGTTGCCTTGAGCAGTTCGGGCCGGCTGCGCTCGGCGGGGGTCATCGAGTTGATGATCCCTTCGATACGCGCCACGGCCTTCTCCTCGCCACCTGCCGGCAACTGGCCGGCGGCCTGCGAGAACTGCGCCGGCAACTTCTCGATCATCGACGAGAGGCCGCCCATTTTGCGCATCTGGCCGATCTGATCCTTGAAGTCGTTGAGATCGAAGCCCTTGCCCGACCTCAGCTTCTTCGCGAACTCGAGTGCCTTTTCCTCATCGATTCCCTTCTTGGCGTCCTCGATCAGCGACAGCACATCGCCCATGCCGAGGATTCTTGAGGCCATCCGTTCCGGGTGAAAGGCTTCGAGTCCCGTCAGCTTCTCGCCGATCCCGGCGTACTTGATCGGCCGACCGGTGACGTGGCGAACCGACAGCGCGGCGCCGCCGCGCGCGTCGCCGTCGAGCTTGGTGAGAATGACGCCGGTCAGCGGCAGCGTCTCGCTGAACGCCCGGGCGGTGGTGATCGCGTCCTGACCCTGCATCGCATCGACGACGAAAAGCGTTTCGATGGGCTTGATCGCCGTGTGCAGCTCCGCGATTTCCCTCATCATCGCCTCGTCGATTGCCAGGCGGCCGGCGGTGTCCACCAGCAGCACGTCATGGTAGTGACGCTTCGCCCAATCGACGGCATTGCGGGCGATGTCGACCGGTTTGTCGGTCGGCGTCGACGGAAAGAAATCGGCGCCCGCCTGCCCGGCAACCGTCTTCAACTGCTCGATGGCCGCGGGGCGGTAGATGTCGCAGGAAACCACGAGCACCTTCTTCTTCTGCGTCTCGCGCAGCATCTTGGCCAGTTTCCCGACCGTGGTCGTCTTGCCCGATCCCTGCAGGCCGGCCATCAAGATGATCGCCGGCGGCTGCGTGGCCAGATTCAGCCCGCTGTGTGCCTCGCCCATGAGCCGCGTCAGCTCGCGATGGACGACGCCGATCAGCGCCTGTCCCGGACTCAGCGAGCCGATTACTTCCTCTCCCACGGCCTTTTCCCGTACTGCGGCGATCAGTTCCTTGATGGCGGGCAAGGCTACGTCGGCCTCGAGCAGGGCGAGGCGAACCTCGCGCAAGGAATCGGCGATATTGGCTTCAGTCAGGCGCGCTTCGCCGCGTAGCGTCTTCATGACGCGGGCAAGGCGTTGGGTCAGGTTGTCGAGCATTTGGTTTCCGGCTTGGTGTAAACTTCAGAGATGGCAGACATTCTACTGCAGCTTCTCCCACACGTCGTTTCCTCCCTCCTCTATGCTGCTCTGGGGCTCCATTTCTGGCACACGCGCTGGCGGGAGACCGACCGGCCGCTGGTCACCCTGCCGATGCAGCCATGGGAGCGGGCAGCCATTTTCGTTGCGCTGGTGGTGCAGGGCTACGGGCTCTACGAGGGCTTGTTCGGCGCTGGCGGGATGCGCTTTTCGTTCAGTTTCGCGCTGTCGCTGATGCTCTGGCTGGCGGTGCTGATCTATTGGCTGGAGAGTTTCCGGTCGCGCATGGACGGCCTGCAGCCGATGGTCCTGCCACTCGCGGCGCTTAGTGCCGCCGCACCGGCGTTGTTTCCGCAACTGCGGGTAGTGGCTCATGCCGGCGCCTGGGGTTTCCAGCTGCATTTTCTCACCGCCATGCTGGCCTACAGCCTGTTTACCCTCTCCGCCTTGCACGCCGTATTCATGGGTTTCGCGGAGCGCAAACTGCATCAGCGGGCGATAACCAAGAGCCTGACCAGTCTGCCGCCGATCCTGACCATGGAAGCCTTGATGTTCCGGATGATCTCCGTCGCCTTCGGTCTGCTGACGGTGGCGCTGGTCAGCGGCGTCATGTTTTCCGAAGCGATCTTCGGCAAGGCCATGGTCCTCGATCACAAGACCCTGTTTGCCTTCGCCTCGTGGGGAATCTTTGCCGCCCTGCTGATCGGTCGGCAGGTCTATGGCTGGCGCGGACGGGTTGCCCTGCGCTGGACGCTGGCCGGTTTCATGGTCCTCCTGCTGGCGTACATTGGCAGCCGATTTGTCGCCGAGGTCCTGTTGGGTCGTCTCTGACCAGGGAAGCACGGCGTCTCGGTCGAGGCTTCCTGGGCGATCTCGATCCAGGTCTGTGGAACTCCACGACATTGCTGCGGTCACCCGGTGGGTCGGTGTCGGCGACGCCGGCCGGTCGCCGTCCGGCAGACGATCGCCGGTCCGCCAGTTTCGCCACGGCTTTTGCGGGCAGCGTGGGGCGGCGCGGGGCCGCCCGGGCGTGGCTGACCCGGCTATCTCCGGAATCGTCGTGCTTTTTCAGTGATCAACCGAGGAGCAGGAACATGGACAAACCAGGTAACCCCGTCGGATGGTTTGAAATCTACGTTGCCGATATGGCGCGTGCCAGAGCCTTCTACACCGCCGTTTTCGGTCGCGAAATGATCTCGCTGCCCGAGATCGGTGAAGGTGGCGAGATGTACGCCTTTTCCTGGATCGAGGGTGCAGCCGGCGCGGCCGGGGCTCTCGTCCGGCACCCGATGGGCGGGTCCGGGAAGGGCGGCACGATGGTCTACTTTTCCTGCGACGATGTCGCCGAGGAAGCCTCGCGAGCGGCCCAGGCGGGCGGCCGGATCATCCAGCCGAAGATGGCCATCGGGCAGTACGGCCACATCGCGCTGGTCGAAGATACCGAAGGCAACACCATCGGCTTGCACTCGATGCAATAGTTGCCGTTTGGGCGTGCCGCTCGCGGCGGTGCCGACCGGCGCCAGTAGCGAGCCGACCGCTCCTCAGGCGAGTCGGATCAAAGTGTCGGCCGCGCGCGAGCCGCTGTCGCCTGCCGTCCGCAAGGCCTGGCGAGCCTCGGCGGCGGCCCACCGGTTGGCTTGCCGGAGAGCCGGCGAGGAGGACCAGCATCCTGAGTGATGAGCCTTGCTGCCGATCATGGGGTTTGCTTTCGCGCCGCTTTCCGTGCCACGATTCGGAGGATGGATACTTCAGACTCCTTGCGGAATACGCGGGCGGCCTGGCTATTGGCGGTGGTGGAGCTCTTCTTCTCGCTGAGCTGGGTGGTCTATGTCATCTTCCTTCCCGAGTTGCTGGCGCGTGGCGGTGTGGACAAGCGCTATCTGCCGTGGATCCTCGCTGCCGACCAACTGGTGTTTGCGCTGGCCGACTGGTCGATGGGGGTGGCGGTCGACCGGGCCCGCTCGGCACTGCGCCGGATCGGGCCGGTGCTCGTGCTTCTGGCGGCGGTCTCGGCCGTAGCGATGCTGCTTCTGCCCTGGCTGGCGGTGATGCCGATGCTCTTTCTCGCGGTCACCAGTCTGTGGGAATCTTTGTCCTGACGAGTATTTCTGAACCCAAAACTGTCAATCTCAAATGCGATCCCGACCGTGCTGTTGATCTCAGAGAACGATTTCCTGATGATATTTTTCCCGGGTTTCACATGAATAAAAAACACTGGAATACCGTGTCGGTTATGGGTTCTCTTGATCACAAACAAATCAGGGAGTTGATTCAACATTCCTATTCGCTGGTTTTGGATTCATTATCTAAAAATGTAAAGGCAACCCTTATTTGATGTGGACGGATAATCTTCTCCCCGCTTTGTTCGCAACCCTCAGACAGCTCACGCTTTTGTTCGTTGTCCCGATTTCCATTTCAATTCTTATTTATTTGTCTGAACGGATTGTAACCGGGTGGTTTATTCGCACTACTGGTTTTAAAGGAATTTGGCTCACTGCCTGGCTGGGAACACCGGTTCATGAAAGTGCTCATGCCATCATATGTTTTATTTTCCGGTGTCCCATTAAAGAAATCAGGTTTTTTATTCCGGATCCTGAAAGTCAGGTTTTGGGATATGTGAAATATACTCACAATCCCAAAAATCCGTTTCATTGGATTGGACGTTGGTTTATCGGACTCGCCCCTTTATTTGCCGGATCTGCCTTTCTGTTCGGTTTACTCATGCTGACCGGGGCTTTCCCTATAACCTGGCGTCCGGATTTACTACCGGGACATACTTCAGACTGGATATCAGTTGTTGGCCTTCATTTTGATACGCTTAGCCTGATTGGATCTGAGATGGTCTCGCTTTTAAGTACATCCGATTTTTGGGGAAATCCGTTAAACTGGTTTCTCATTTATGCAGCCCTGGCTGTTGTAACTCACATGGCGCCATCCTTTGCAGATTTAAAAGGAACATTTTCCGGTTGGATATTAATGCTGTTTCTGACGTTTTTGATGAATTATTTCATCCTCTTTCTGGGTGTTCCGGTTACCTTTGACAGTGTTCTTCATTTCATTTCCCTGATTCTAACACGTCTTCTTGCGCTGGCTCTTGTTCTGTCGGCAATTAATCTTATCTTCTGGTTTATTATCCTGAACGTCATTCATCGCCTAAAAACAGGGTATTGGCTGATGGGAAGGAAACATAAGGGTTAATTGTTAATGATTAATGGTTAATCGAGCGAAGCGAAGATCCTGTCCAAGGTTCGGTTACGAACCGCAGATCCGGCGAAGCTAGGAAATGCTTTCAGGATGGTGAATGGGTAATTGTAAATTGTTATTGATTAATGGTGTCACCCTGAGTGTCCGTCGCCAGATGGATGTATCGAAGGGCTGTCAACGGGTTCAACTTTTTTCTTTATATTGGGACAGGTCAGTGACCTGTCCCTTCTGACTTCTGACTTCTGTCTTCTGACTTCTGTCTTCTGTCTTCTGACTTCTGTCTTCTGTCTTCTAACTTCTAACTTCTGAATTCCATGCTCGACTTACTCATTATCGGACAGGGACTTGCCGGCTCTCTTCTTGCCTGGACGGCTCAAAAACACGGACTTTCTGTTCTTGTGGTAGACTGTTTTCGTAAAAACTCATCATCGCGGGTGGCTGGTGGGGTTTTTAATCCGATTACCGGTCGACGGTTTGTTAAAACCTGGATGGCTGATGACCTTTTCCCGTTTGCAGAAGATGTTTACCGGGATATTGAACTTGAATTGAACCGGAAGTTTTATTACCAGAAACCGATTTACCGCACCTTCACTTCTGTTGACCAACGATTTGAATTTTTGAATAAAATTGAAGATGACGATCCTGCTCCATTTACTCCATACTTATTTGAAACCGGTATTCTTCCCAAGGAAATCATTCACCCATTTGGCGGATTGGTCATTCCAGGCGGCGGATGGTTAAATACCGATCGTTTTCTAAGTTCTATTCATGATAAATTGATTGCCAAACAAGAATTGTTTGTTTCAGACTTTCATCACGATCAGGTCAAGGTAAAATCCGGCACGGTTCGTTGGAAGGGATTTGAAGCCAAAAAACTCATTCTTGCTGAAGGATGGTACAATCAGCCAAATCCCTGGTTTCCTGATCTGCCGTTTGTTCCGACCAAAGGTGAAGTCCTCACTTTGGAGGTCCCGGGTTTAAAACTGGATGGAATTGTTTCCCGAAACGGGTTCATCCTTCCCCTGGAAAATGGATATTTCAGAGTGGGTGCAACTTATAACTGGGATGAATTGTCGTTTGATCCTACCGAAGCAGGCAGGGAAGAGTTGCTTTTAAAAGTAAAAAGCATGATTTCATGTCCGTTTGAAATTATTGAACATGAAGTAGGCGTAAGACCCACTGTCAATGACCGCCGACCATTTATCGGGTGGAGTAAAGCACATCAGGAAATCGGAATTTTTAACGGTTTCGGAACAAAAGGTGTTTCTCTGATTCCCTGGTTTGCGAATCATTTCATTGAGCACATTATTGAAGGAAAGAAACTTTTAGATGAAGTGGATGTGGCAAGGGTAGGGGGAAAGTAGGTCGAGCATAGCGAAGATCCCGAACGCTTTCGGGATAGCAGTAAATTATCAATTGAAAAACTCCCCTCCTTTTCAAAAGGAGGGGTGGCGAAGCCGGGGTGGTTTGGCTGTCTTTTTGGGTGGTTCTGTAAAGCGGACCAGTAATGTAACAATAATTCCAAAACCAAATACAAAGAAAACCACCCCTAGCCCCTCCTTTAAAAAAGGAGGGGAATTTAACTCATTAACCCCGTCAAAAGCCGCCCTTCGATAATTCCGTCTGACGATGGACACTCAGGGTAACACCATTAACCATTTATCATTTACCATTAACCATTAGTCTACAGACTTCACCCGTAAACGTACTCGTTGTTCCTTTTCCGCCGATATCCCCAGTGCAGACGGACTTATTTTCCAACGCTTTCAGGATCGCCTGGCGGATTTTCTCTGCTTTTTCTGCATCACCCAAATAATCGAGCATCATACACGCAGAAAACAAAAACGCGGTTGGATTGGCTTTTCCCTGTCCGGCAATGTCGGGAGCAGAACCGTGAACTGCTTCAAAAATGGCGTAGTCGGTTCCAATGTTGGCTGAACCGGTAACACCTAGTCCGCCAACCAAACCCGAGGCAAGATCTGACAGAATATCACCAAACAAATTGGTTGTGACAACCACATCAAACCGATGGGGTTTGATCACCATCTGCATGGCCATATTGTCAACAATCAGATCTTCAAACTGAATCTCAGGATACAGAACGGCCATTTCTTTTCCGACCTGAAGGAATAATCCGGTCGTCAGTTTCAGAATATTGGCTTTGTGAACCAGAGTTACTTTTTTTCGGTTGTGAAGTTTTGCATACTCAAAGGCAGCGCGGATAATTTTTTCACTGGCTTCCCGGCTGATGACGGCTTTGCTTTCTGCAATGGTTTGCTCCTCATTCAGCCACTTTTCCTGCCCGATGTATAAACCCTGGGTGTTTTCACGGAACATGACCATATCAACGGTTGTGAAGGGCGTCGGAACAGCAGCAATACTGAATGCGGGGCGAATGTTGCAATAGAGATCAAACATTTTCCGCAAAGTTACATTCACCGATCGGTAACCGCCACCAACCGGAGTCGTAAGCGGGCCTTTCAAAGCAACTTTATAAAGTTTGATGAGATCAAGGGTTTCTTCCGGCAAAGGATCGCCGCACAAGTCGACCCCGGCCATTCCGGCAGATGCATCCAACCAATTCATTTTAACGTCTGCAGCCTTAAAAACTGCTTTTACCGATTCGGTAATTTCCGGACCAATTCCATCTCCCGGAATCAAGACAACCTGATGCATAAAACCCTCATTTTTCTACGAAAATACGGGAAATAGGAATGAAGACAAACACTTTTACCACAGAGGAACACAGAGTTAACCACAGAGGGACACAGTGTTTTTTTTTGTTTTTAAATTCCGGATAATAAAAAAATGAATTTCTCAGTGTAACTCTGAATTAAACTCGGTGTCCTCTGTGGTAATGAATAAGAAACCCAGCTACATGTGGCGGATTTGTCCACTTTCCTAAAAATAAAAAAAAAGAATTCCCCAGTGTAACTCTGTGAAATACTCTGCTCACTCAGTGGTTAACCGCATTTCTCATCTGGCTAAAACTCTGGCAAGTTCTTTCAAAACGGCTTCGGTGCGGTAAGGTTTCATGAGGAAGGAAACAATCATCCGGCGGATGTCTTCATGGTGAATGTCACGCTCAGGAAGTCCGCTGGTGGCGATAATGGAGAGACCAGGGCGGATGGCATGAAGCGTTCTGATCAGGGTGGCACCATCCATTTTGGGCATATTCATATCGGTAATCACAACCTGAATGTCCGGCGTGGTGGTAAATAAGCCAATCGCCTGAATGCCGTCTGTGGCGGTAAGTACTTTGTAATTATAATCAGATAAAACTGCAGAAAGCATACTTAAAATGGGTTCTTCATCATCCACAATGAGAATCGTCGTTCCTTTTCCATCATGCTGCAAAATCTTGTTATCCGGTGCAATTTCTTCAACTTCAGAGCTTAGTGCCGGGATGTACAATTTGAACTGAGCCCCCTGACCAACCTCACTGTAGACATTAACAAAACCCTGATGACTTTTGGCAATGGCAGCAACTGTTGAAAGTCCGAGACCCGTTCCTTTTTCAAGTTCTTTCGTTGTAAAAAACGGATCAAAAATTTTATCCATGATTTCAGGTGAAATACCAATTCCTGAATCAGTTACCTTCACCAGAATGTAATTACCTGGCTTTGCTTCAGTGAACCGGTAAATATAATCCTGATGAAAAACTACATTTTCAGCTTCAATAAAAAGCTGTCCGCCTGCAGGCATGGCGTCCCGTGCATTAACAGCCAGATTTAAAATAACCTGGTGAAGCTGGGTTGCATCACCTAATACCGGCCACAAAGCCGAATCAATACTGCATATAACGGTAATATTTTTAGGGAATGTTGATTTAACAATTTTTTCAACATCCCTGATGATGTTTTGAATATCCGTTTTTGTATGGATCCCCTCAACGCCCCGTGAAAACATCAGCAATTGCTTCATCATCGTTGCTGCACGCTGAACATTATTTTCCAGCATGTTGATCCAATTCTGGTGTTCAACGCCAATATTGAGATCCTGAAAACGTTGAACGGAAATTAAAATCGGGGAAAGAATATTATTGAGATCATGGGCAATACCACTTGCCATTCTTCCGATGCTTTCCATTCGCTGTGCCCGCAGAAATTGGCGTTCCAGCCTTTTTTTATCGGTAATATCTGAATTGATATGAAGTATGGATTTAGGCAAACCAGATGAATCAACAATTATATTCTGCCGGCTTTCAACAACAATTTCAGCACCTGCAATATTCTGATGTGAAAGTTCTCCTGACCATTCACCCTTTGAATGGATTATTGATCGTCTTTCTTCAGTACCATTCTGATGCCGGGCGAGTAAATTGTCGATGGGTTTACCAATTATATCACCTAATTTCCATCCATACATTTTTTCGGCACTTTTATTCCAGTACTGAATTCTGAATTCAAGATCGGTTACAATGATGGCGTCACTGGCATGATCAAGTAATAATCCCTGTTCATGAATGGTTTCACGGGCTTGACGGTGTTGGGTAATATCCCGGCCAATAATCACAAGCCCAAATGGTTTTCCTTCGTCAAAAAGCGGTATTTTGGTGGTTTCAAAGTAATGCGGATTTCCATCGGAATCTTTAACAATTTCAATAATGTCGATGCGATCACCCGAATCCCAGGCTTTCCGGTCACTGATGATACACGCCTCAAATGAGGTTTTCATTTCTGGTTGTAATTCTGAAAGTTCCTGATCGGTTTTTCCCTGCCAGTCAATGTGTTCAAGCCGGAAAAGTTTTTTCGCAACTGAATTAATGATCAGCCAGCGCCCGGTGAAATCTTTAAAGAAAATCGAATCTGGGATTCCTTCAATTAACGAACTGAATTCATTGACCATTTCATGGAGTTTTTGTTCAGTTTCCTTCTTTGAAGTGACATCAATCAGGGTTCCTTCAAGAAAATCCGGACTTCCGTCGGGCTTTTTTATCAATTTAATATTTTCAGAAATCCAGATTTTAGAACCATCCTTACAATAAACCAGACTAAGAAAATCATTAACAAATCCTTTTTCTTTGAGTTCGTCTAGCAGGATATCACGGTGACCCGGTTCTGCGTACAGCTGGTCGGAAAGGGATGTGATTCTGGCAAGCAGTTCATCTGTATCAGCATATTTTAAAATTTTGGCCAGTGCATTATTTCCCATGATAAACCGGCCATCCAGACTGGTCTGAAAGATACCTTCCTGAACATTCTCAACAATTGATCTGTATTTTTCTTCTGCAACCTTGAGGGACGATTCAATTTTTTTCTGGTTTGAAATATTCCGTGCAATCGACAGGTTCAGCAGTTTATTTTCTTTGTCATAAAAAACGGACGAACTCACATCAAACGGCATCAGTGTGCCGTCTTTATGTTTCAGATTGATCTCGTACCGGTGCGTATCAGAAATGAAATCGATTCTTTTTTGTTGTCTTTCAATAACATCAGGCAGGAAGTTGTCTGGAATGATATCAAAAACATTCAGTTTGGTAGCTTCTTCAGGTGAATAACCCAAAACCGTTTCAATTGCCGGATTTGTATAGAGGAAATTCCCGCTCATCTCATAAATACTGATGAGATCAGTTGCGGTTTCAACGAGTGTTCGGTAACGGGTCTCACTTAAAAGCAACGCTTCCTCAGTCTGTTGCCAGGCTGTTACATCGCGGTTACTGCCTCTTATTCCGAGATAAACGTTTGTTTCAGAATAAATAGGACGGCAAATATGCTGAATCCAACGGGTTTCACCAGTTTTTTTTATGATCCGGAATTTTATTTCACTGATTTCTCTTGATTTTTCTATGAATTCCTGATGCTCGGTGAATCCGTTCTGATCTGCCGGCAGAATGATGGAAAGCAATAAATCGGGGTTGTTCTCAAATTCTTCAGGTTCATACCCGGTGATTTGTTTACAGGAGGGAGAACAATAGATGAGTTTATTACCGGGCGAAATCCAAAATACCCAATCTGTTGTATTATCTGCAACGATTTTATATTTCTGAAAGGTTTCAAAAAGTTCTTTTCTGACTTCGGTAAGAGCCTTTTGGTATAAATCTTCAGATTCGTTTTTCTGATGTGGCATTTGGAATTCTTTACAGGAAAAAGTGAATTAAGTTCAGAGAATAATTAAGAAATATTAGGTACCCAATAGTAATAAAGAAAAGATTTAACATCAAATTGAACAGGCACTACCGATCTTATTTTATTCCATTTTCAAAAAAGAGAACCTTTTTTTACAAACGTAATGAAACGGATACAATGATCAGGATTTCATCACAGTGGGTTGGTTTTAAGGTAAAGGTAAACTCTGATCTTTGTAAAAAAAGGAAAGACCATGTTGAATTTACTTTTTTTAACCTTAAGCCTGCTTTTGTCTGATCAACCCGGCGGTAAAATATCTGGCCGGATTGTGAACAGTGAAACCACCAGTTCTGTATCATCGGCGACTGTCTTTTTATCCGATGAAGACTCTCCGGTTTCATCCGTCAGAACAAACCAATCTGGTAATTTCAGCTTTACCAATCTGCAACCCGGAATTTACAAGCTGAATATAAAAAAGAACGGCTTTTCTGAATTCGTGAGGATGGTAAGGATTAATGAAAATTTTACACTCCGTATTCAGATACCGCTTATCCCTGCCGGAATTAACCCAAAACAACTGGCTGAAAACGAAAAGAAGGCCACACTGCTTGAGAGCACACCTTTATCCAAAGTTATACCAGAAGTTAATTCAACCCTTTTGCCCCAGTTACCTGATACCCTTGGTGATGCCATCCCGGTAGCAACCAAGGAGATGGAAGATTCCATTCTGGTTGTCGACTTTCCGGAAAATCCGCCTCTGCCTGTTGGCGGACTGGGAAGTATTATCAGAAATGTAGAATATCCGGAACTTGCAAAACGGATGGGGATAGAAGGAAAAGTTGTGGTACGGGTGACAGTGAATGAAAAGGGTGAAGCTACTCAGGTCGATATTTTGAAAAGAGCCAATTCAGTTTTAAATGAAGCTGCAATTTATACGATTTACAAATCCAGATTTACCCCTGCCCAACACCGTGGTAAAAATGTAATCAGTCAGATTACTTTACCCATTCAGTTTTCGTTGAAATAAAATGGGTTGGTAAAAAGTCAGAATACTTGGATCCCGGATCAAGTCCGGGATGACAACTCTCTATGAATGTTAAAACAAAAAAAGGCCGTGCAAATTGAGGTCAGTCAAATTACACGGCCTTTTAAAAAGCCTTTAAGCCTGTTTAATCAGGCAAGAACGAGTTCAGGAATCCCGATATTTTCAGCCAGATAAGAAACCTTTATTTCGGTAATGGTTTCAAGAGTGAACTTCAGGTTTACAGTTGTTTTTCCGTCAAGTAAACTTCCAGGAATCAGCAACCCATAGCAGGTCCCCGTCCGGCTGATGATTCTTGCCCCGGCAGTAATGATATGCTCACGGGTTTCAGAATCTAAAAGTTCAACCTGACAAAACTTAACGGTTACCGGGTGGACAACCGAAATACGAACAAGTAATTTATCAGAATCAATAGACGGAACAATTTCAGCTCCGGCAACGACAGGTTCATGGCGCCAATCTTGAAAGGCGAGTTCAAATGCAGGAATATCACGATAACGCGATTCTTCCTGATAAAAGGGGAGTGCTTCGTGTTCACGGGCGTATTCAAGTCCGTTCTGGACATTATCGTGAAGCGTATTTTGCACAGGTGTTTGTTGTTTGAAATTCTGGCAGCCTGAATAAAGCCAGTTTTTTCCGGTATAAATTTCCCAGCCGTTATCGACGGCGTGAACAGTTCCTCTGGCGATGGTGCCAGTCTGAAGGGTTTTTACGGGTTGATTTCCCATGGTGTTCATCCTTTTCATCTTCTTTTTTGTACAGATGCAAGATGAAAAGGGCTTCCGAAATAATCAAGATAATAGTATAAGAATATCGTTAAATATTGATTAGGGCTTTAACTACTAAAGTTGAAAAGATGATGAGTTTATTAATATTGGTGAAACAGTAAAAGAGGTTTAGTTTAAGGTTCCATTAGAAGGTTAAGGAAGAGGGAATGTGTTTTTTGTCATCCCGGATCCCTGATCCCGATTCTAGGGACGGGGCAGGCTAAGTCCGGGATGACAACAAAAGGAATCAAGTCAGGGATGACAA
>JAFLDO010000037.1 GCA_017302455.1 Accumulibacter sp. | reverse complement strand
GCTCACTTCCGCCGCCGCGGCCGCGGCATCCTTGCCGGTTTCCTCGGCGATCAGGCCGGCAAAGTGTTCGGCGTAGCCCGCCAGCGCATCGGCCAGCGCCGCGAGCAGCGTCGCTCGCGCTTCTGCCGTCAGGGCAGCCCATGCCGGAAGCGCGTTGCACGCCGATTCAACGGTAGCCAGCGCTTCTGCAGCGCCGCACAGGGGCGTCCGGCGCCGCACCTTGCCACTCCGCACATCGCGGACATCAAAAAAGGCCGGCGCCATGGTCAGGTAGGCGTGGCCATTGATCCACAGGGGAATGGCCAGGATCTCATCGCTTTCGGTCATCACATTCCTTGATAGGGCGCTGATTGGTGGCTTGCGCTGGCTGTCGCTGTCGCTACGCTTCGCTGATGGCCGCGGACAGGGTGCGGCAGACCAGGGGCGGAGCGCCGAATAGTAGTCTCCCGTGGCGCAAAACGGAAGGTTTGGTGGGTACGCAGCGGCTGCATCCGCATCAGAAACAGGCTCGACTGAGGGTCATCGGGTGTCTGCGAACGGTCCGACGTCGTGACCTTGACCTGCCATCCGGCGTGCACGCTGTCAGCCTGGCAGGCTATCGCCGATTGCTAAACGCCGCCGTCGCGGAGATAATCAGCCGCCCGGGCAGGCTGCTCCTGACCCGCAACGGTCATCCAGGAGGGAGGAATCCCGTGAACACGAAAAGCCAGATTCCGAACCGCGTTCGGATACCGAGATGCGCGGGGAACGGGCGGAAATCGCCCCCTTGCGTGGGTGAGCTGATGCCGAAGGGCGTCAAGCCGACGACGACCGATGCCACTTTGCTCTCCGCCTGGGATGCCCATAGCTGCCAGAAATCCGGCTTCAAGGCGAGCAGCAACCGCTTCTTCCTGAGCGAAGCCAACGTGGGGATGGATTGAGCTTGCGCCGCTCCCTGCAGCTTGCCGCCACCATCGCGCTGGCGGCGATGGTCTTGGGCCAGACCGCCGGCTGCGCCCGGAGCAACCGCTATGATGGTCTCAAGGCCTTGCCGCTCGAGGAGGTCAAATCCGTCGTCGCACGCCATGGTGGCGACCACACTCCACGGGTTGGCATCGCCTTCGGCGGCGGCGGCGTGCGAGGATTCGTTCATCTCGGCGTCCTGCGCGCCTTCGAAGAAGCGGGAATTCGCGCCGACGTGGTCGCCGGCACTTCCGTCGGCGCCCTGGCTGCCACCCTCTATGCCAGCGGCTTGAGCGCAAGCGAAATCGAGTCACTGGCCAAGTCGGCAAGCCGCTATGAATTGCTGGATCTTGTCGTCAGTCGCGAGGGCGTCATCAATGGCCAGGCCTACGCGTCCTGGATCCGTACGGTGACCGGCCACCGGAGCATGCGCGAACTGCCGGTGCCGCTGGGCATCACGGTGACCGACCTCAGTGCCGGCAAGGCTCTGCTCGTCGTCGATGGCGACCCGGGGGAGGCCGTCCAGACCTCGGCAACGGTGCCGGGCGTGGTGATCCCCGTGCACTCCAACGAACGGACCTATGTCGACGGTGGCGTGCTGACTACCGTTCCGGTCCGCTTCGTCAGGGCCATGGGCGCGGACGTGGTCATCGCGGTCGACATCTATTGCGGCAAGCATCCAGCGCTACGCGGCAATGCCCTCGACACGGTACGCAAAACCTTCCGGCTGCAAAGCTGCCTGCTCAGCGATGCCGAGATCGCCGAGGCCGACATCCTCATTCGGCCGGAATTCGAACCGGACAACCCGGTGAGCTTCGCCCAGCGTGACGCAGCCATCATGGCGGGCTATCGCAGCGCCGCCGCCGCGATCCCCGCGCTCAAGGCGAAGATCGCGGGCTGGCAACCCAGCCCGGAGTGATCCGGGGCATCGGCTGCCGTACCGTCATCCGGCAAGATCGGTCTGTTTTGATCGACGACCGCGAAATCCACCACGGGGCCATTTCTGGCATGACGGGGTTTCAAGCCAAACCACATCACAAGCCCTGCACGATTCCGTCGATGCAGCGAAAACTGTCGTTCGACCGGGTGCCGACCTCGTCAGTCAGTAGCGCCTGCGTTTACCGGCTGGCGCTCGCTTCGTACAAACTGAACGAGGGCGATGAGCGCCAGTAACTGAATGGTCAGGGTGAGGGCAAGCGTCATCAGGTTGATCGCCGCCAGCACAATCCAGGCAAATCGGCCGTGGGGGAACTGGCGGATTGCGCAGACATCGCAGCAGGGGAGATAATCAGGTGCCCGGGCAGGCTGCCGTTGACCGGCACCGGTCATCCAGGATGGATGAATCCCGTGAAGAGGAAACGCCAGATTTCGATCGCCCGCGCTGCCGTCACCGGCCTTGTTGCCGCCAACCGCAGGAAGAACGAGGATCGCGACCGTGAGGAGGAGTATCGCCGGAGTAACGACAACCAGGCGCGCGGCCATGCGCTGGACGACATGGGCTACCTGAAGCGCGGGTGCGTCAGCGCAGTGCGCTGTCACCTCGAACGCGACCACGGTGCTGTCCGCGACCTGGACCTGCGTCACCCCATCCTCCACGACCGGACGCTGACCGGGCAGGGACGGGTATATTTCGAGCAGGGCGGCGAGCGGGATCTCGCCTACACGTCCACCTGCGACTTCGACCGCCGCGGTTGCATCCGCGATGGCCATTACAGCGACCGGAGCAGTTGGTGACCCCGAGCGGGCGACGACGCGGGGGGTCGAGATCGGCGGGTGTCCGGGCCGTTGCGCTCGTCAGCCTCTGGCTGATCGGCTGCGCCTCCCAGCCCGCTTCCCAGCCCGTCTCCCAGCCCGTTTCCCGGCCAGCCGGGCCAAGACCCGCAGCCGAATCGGCAGCGGCCCCGCGCGCCGACAGCCGTTTTGCCCCGGCCGAGGCGGCGATTGCGGCGAAGCACGGGAGCGATTACTCAGGATTCAACCTGCTCGAACGCAGCGACCGCGCCTTGCTCTGGCGTCTGACGCTGATCGACTCGGCAACGCACAGCATCGACCTGCAGTATTACGTGTGGTTCGGCGACACGCTGGGCCGGCTGATGATGGACCGCGTCATCAAGTCTGCCGACCGCGGCGTCAAGGTGCGCATCCTGTTTGACGACCTGAACACGATGCTGCACGACATGACCCATGTCGAGATGCGCGACGAACTTCTCGCACGCATTGATCGGCACCCGAACATCCAGATCCGCGTCTTCAACCCGTGGGACGATCGCTCGCTGTTCGGCCGCGGGGTCGGCATGGCCAGTGATTTCAAGCGCCTGAACCGGCGCATGCACAAC
The DNA here is from genome assembly GCA_017302455.1 of Accumulibacter sp. Taxonomy (GTDB): domain Bacteria; phylum Pseudomonadota; class Gammaproteobacteria; order Burkholderiales; family Rhodocyclaceae; genus Accumulibacter; species Accumulibacter phosphatis. The sequence continues at coordinate 45,160 of JAFLDO010000037.1, read as the reverse complement.
AAGCAGATGGTGGTCGATAACCGGGTGGCGATCATCGGTGGGCGCAATCTCGGCGACGAGTATTTCGGCCTCAATCCCGAATTCAACTTTCACGATCTCGACGTTCTCGGCGTCGGGCCGGTGGCCAGGCAGGCCAGCCAGGTCTTCGACCGCTACTGGAACAGCGACTGGGTGCGCGCCATTCCGAGGCTGGCACCCGGGGCCGACATCCCGCCCGAGAGCGAATTGAGCACCGCGTCGATCGGGACCGTGACGGCCAATCCCAGCCTGATGAGCATCAACGCCGGCCGCAGCGACTGGACGGCGGAGATCGAAGGCCTGCCGGGCATGCTGGCTGCCGGCCGCAGCGAGGTGCATACCGACTCCCCGGTGCGCGACGCCGGGACTAGTAACCACATGCCGAACGCCATTCACCACCTGATGCATTCGGCGAAAAGCGAACTTCTGATCACCAACGCCTACATCATCCCCGACGCCAGTTTCATGGCTGACCTGCGGCAACTGGCCGGGCGCGGCGTCAAGGTGAGAATCCTGACCAATTCCCTTGCCTCGCATGACGTGCCGGCGGTCAACAGCCACTTCGAGCAATGGCGTGAGCCCATCCTCGAAACCGGCGCCGAGCTCTACGAGCTGCGCCCGGATGCGGCGATCCGTGGCGAGCTGGCGGATATCGCGCCGCTGCGCGCCGAATTCGTCGGCCTGCACACCAAGGCGATGGTGATCGATCGCCGGCGTGCCTTCGTCGGCTCGATGAACCTCGACCCGCGCTCCCAGATCCTGAACTCCGAGATGGGGGTCCTCATCGACAGCCCGCTGCTGGCCGAAAAACTGGCTGAACGCATGCTGCGCGACATGGCAGGTGACAACAGCTGGCAGGTGATCCGCGCCGACGACGGCACGCTGCGCTGGCGCAGCAGCGCCGGCGAACTGACGTCGCAGCCGGCCCGCAGCTTGTCCCAACGTATGCAGAACGTCCTCTTCAAGGCCTTTCCGGTCGATCTCTACTGACTGCTCCCGCCATGATCCGCCGTCCAACTTCCTCACTGGCCACGCTGCTCTTGGCCGCGCTGCTTGCCGGTTGCGCCGGTGTTCCCCCGCTGCCGCCCCCGGATGCCGATCCCGGCGGCCGCTACACACCCCTGACGACGCCCATCACCGCTCTCGGTGATACGCAGGAGCATCAATCGACCGGTTTCCCGATGCACGATAACGACAGCGCCGTCGACGCCTACGTCGAGGTCGCGCAGCGCCCGCCCGAGCAGGCGCTGTTCGGCCGCCGGCTGATGGAGTGGGCGCTGCACAGCCATCCCGACGAGCCCTTTCTGCATCTTGGCGACGTCCTCGACCTGTCGTGCCGCAGCGAGGCCGAGCGGATGAGCCGCATCTTCGTTGAAGCGCGGCGTCCGGGTGCCATCCTGCCGGGCAACCACGACGGCCTGATGTTCGGCATCTACGCCTACAGCACGCTGGGGGCCTACCTGGCGGAGTCCTCGAGGAGCAATGCCGTGCGCTGGAACCGGGCATGCCGGCGCGGCGCGGAGGTCGACGACGGCAGCTTCAGGTCCGACAGTGAAGCCTTCACCAAGCGTGATTTCATCGCGCGCTACATTGCCGAGCACCACGATGTCGCTCCGCCCAAGCCGGGCCTCGAGCCCCCGCCGCCCATCGGCAGCCACACCATAAGCTGGCGCGACCCGAATCCCGAGAGCTTCCTTTCCGGTGTCGAGGCCGAGCTGTTCGACGGTCCATCGCACGCCGAATCCTTCCTCGCGCAGCGCCTCAAACTGCCGCGTGCTCCCGGCGCCACGCGCGATACGATCATCATCGGCCTCGATACCAACCAGGCCGGGCCGTTGGTAGACGCCTGGGACGCGCTGCTGGGACGCAGTCCCGGCGACCGTGGCCACGTCCATTCCGACCAGGTCGAGGCGGTCAGCAAATGGGTGGACGAGGCCGTTGCCCGTGGCGATGTCGTGGTCTTCGCCGGCCATCACAACTGGCGCTCGCTCAGCCTGAGCTCGCGCGCGAGCCTGCGCCAGCTCATGCACCGGGTCGAGCACCCGCTGGTGTATCTCTCGGCGCACACGCACACCGGCTTCTGGGCAGCCCATCGCGCGCTCGCCAGCCGGCCGATCCTGGAGCTCAACGTCAGCTCGCTGTCCGACTGGCCGCTGGCCTATCGCCGCATCAGCTTTGCCTATGACGAGTCTGCGCGGCGTCTCCAGGTGCGCGGCGAGTTGCTGCCGAGGGGCGCCCAGCCGACGCTGAGCGACGCCGATCTGCTCGCCGCCTGGGATGCCCAGACCTGTGCCAGATCAGTCGTGCCGGTCTCGCGCATGGAAGCCGAAGACCTGGCGGTGGTCAAGCTGCAGCGCGATTCGCGCGGCAGCCTGCTCGAATGGCTGGTGTCGTGGCTGGAACCGATCTGCGCCAGCTGCGAGGCTCCGCTGTATCGGCACGCGCTCACCTATCAGGACGAGCTCCTGCGTGTTCTGCTGGAAGTCGACCAGGACCTCGGCGGCGACGCCCGTCCGCTGCGGCGGCTGAAACTGCCGCGCTGGTGTGGCAGCCAGGATTTCGCGGCCTGTGCCAAGGGGCTGATGGCCGAGCAGCCGGACGACTTCAAGTCGAGCACCGATCTTTTCCGGCGCAAGGCGGCGCTGGTCGCGTTGATGAACGAACACCTCGACGACCTGACGGCGCCCGAAGCCAAGGCCTACATGACCTGCCGCGCCGTGCAGGCGGCCAAGATCGACTTCGACCTGATCGACAACGAGCACAAAACCCATCGCAACGAGGCCCAGCGCCGCAGCGACCGCTTCTTCCTGATCGAGGCCAGCGTGGGAATGGAATGAACCGGTGCCCGTTACGTCCAACGTTAGGCGGCGAAGTTCAATAGTGGTAGCGCAACTGAGCAAGAAGCAATGCATCACCCTCAACTCGATACACCATGCGGTGTTCGTCAGTAATCCTTCTTGACCAGAACCCAGACAACGCATGTTTCAGTGGCTCAGGCTTGCCAAGTCCAGAAAACGGTTCGCGTTTAACTTCCTGGATCAACTTATTGATCCGCTCAACCATCTTGCGATCATTCTTCTGCCAGTACAAATAGTCGTCCCATGCCTCGTCTGAAAAGATCCACTTCACAGGGGCAACTCCCGCTCAATGCCTTGTCCCGAGGTAAGCTGCGCAACGGATGAGAGAAGACGCTTTGCGTTTGCAGGACTTCGCAGAAGGAATGCCGTCTCTTCAAGTGCGTTGTAGTCCTCAAGGGACAGCATCACAACCGATTGTTCGCCATTGCGAGTAATAATTAGCGGCTCATGATCATCACAAACACGATCCATTGTCTTAGCCAAGTTCGCGCGAGCAGCGCTGTAAGTGATAGCGTCCATCAGATTGTTCCTTTGTACATGTACGTGTTATGGTACAATACCACCCAATTGCTCTGCAAGTGTGGCGCCGCGCCGCCTAACGAGTAAGGTCAGATCGTGCGAAGCCACGATCTGACCCGTTTGTTGGATGAGCCCTTCCTGAGGCCCGTTCGGCTGAACGGCTGCTTTTCAAGAGACTGAGCGACTGCAACGGGTCGGTTGCCGACGGCAAACCACGAAAACTCGGTGGCCGCTCAGGGCCTGGAGCGGTCATGGCAATGGTGAAAAAGTGACCGCGTCGAACGGCGGCCAAGTCCTACCGAAGCAGATGGTTATCGGCGCGAGCCGTCAGACTCCTCCTCGGCCAGCACCGTCGTTTGCTCAATGCGAGCCCAAGGACGGGTCCTGGCCCGCAAGCAACCGGCCATGAGAGCGTGCATGGCGCTCGCCTCGACGGGCGCCTGCCGCTGGCGTTCAAATCGGAGGACGCGCGGGCCTCAGCGCTCGTAGGATTCTATGCGCGCGGCCGCGCTCAGCGGCACCAGGAACGCGGTCGGATCAAGCAGTACTTTCTCGCGCACCGCCGCCAGCGTGATCTCGCCGCCGTAGCTCACCGATGACTGCAGGTGGCCGCGGATGCGCTGCAGGATGCTGCTGACGCTGCCGCGGTAAGGTACCTGGATTTCCTGGCCTTCGGGCGGGGTTTCGAGCGCCGCGTCGAGATCTTCGCTGCTGCCGTTGTCGTACAGCGTTTCCAGCACGGCCTCGGGCGAGGTCATGCCGCGGTAAATCTTTTTCTTCAGGTGGGTCGCCGGATCCTCTATCACGCGGCCCGGCGCCTCGTCGGTGCCGGACAGCGCGCTGCCGAGCATCACCGTCGACGCCCCGCAGATCAGGGCAAGGAAGATATCCTTGTCGGTTTTCACGCCGCCGTCGGCCATGATCGGCACGCTGTCACGGACGGCGAGATAGGCCTCGCGGATGGCCTGCAGCTGCGGCACGCCGGCCGCCGTTTCCAGCCGCGTGCGGCAGCCGCGGCCCGGCCCGACCCCGACCTTGACGGCATCGGCGCCGATATCGCGCATGAAGCGCGCGCCGGCGCCGGTCGCGACGTTACCGCAAACCAGTGGCACGCTGCCGAACTTGCCGCGCAGCCCGGCGACCGCCTGCTCCATGATTGCCGAGTGGCCGTGGGCGATGTCGATGAACAGCAGGTCGGCGCCGGCCTCGAGCAGCGCGGCGGCCCGCTCCAGGTAATCGCCGCGCGCGCCGACCGCCGCGGCGCAGCGTAGGTGGCCGGCGCTGTCCTTGCTGGCGCCGGGTCGTTCGCGCTTGAGATCGATGTCGCGGCGCGTGATGAGCCCATGGATGCGATTCTCGCCATCGATCAGCGGCAGGCGCTCGATGCGGTGTTCGAACATCAGCCGTTCGGCCTCGTCAGTGGAGATGTCCGGCGCGCCGGTCACCAAGCGGGACAGCGGTGTCATGAAATCGTCGACCGGTCGATCTTCGTCAGCACCGTGCACCGGTGTGTCGCGGTTCGAGAGCAAGCCGGCCAGTACGTTCGAGCCGCTGGCCGTCTCGATCAGGATGCCGGTGACGCCATTCTGCCGCGCGAAACGCCTGGCCTGGCGGATAGGGGTGCCCGCCGGCAGGCACAGCGGACTGACGATGACAGCGCTCTGGCTGCGCTTCACCACGGCGACTTCGGACGCTTGGCGCGCAATGCTCATCCCACGATGCACGACCCCAATGCCGCCGTGCATGGCCATGGCCCGCGCCATGTCGGCGCCGGTCACGCTGTCCATGTTCGACGACACGATCGGCAGATCCAAGGCCACGCCCGCCGTCAGCAGCGAGTTCACGCTGATATTGCGGCGAGTCAGCGAATCCGTCTTCTGCGGCCGGAACAGGAAATCGTCGAAGGTCCTGCCGGTCCAGAACGCCGCCTCGTCCGGCGCAGCGGCGAAGGCGCCGTCCACGGTCTGCCAACTGCTCCTTGCCATGTGTCAGTCTCTCCTTATGCTGCGGTTGGACTCGGGAATAGGGTCGATCGGGCAATCACGCTACAGTAGCGCGGCCGGCGCGGCGCCGAATCTCAATAGCCATGCCATTGCAAACACAGATCACCGGCCACGCGACCGCCGGCCGAATAGCTTACAGCGAATTCGGGTCCGAGTTCGTCAGACTACCGTGACCGCGGCCCCGTTTCCGCGGTGGTTCCAGCAGTCGGCATCGAGATGGACAGGTGGGTGATAATCGACTCGGCGCATACACTTGGTGCCGCTTCTCGAACTGACCGACGGTAACGTCGCCGATGCCGACCGCATCGCCGGCCGCAAGCGCGCCGAGTTCGAGCGCTTTCCTGCAGAAGCACGCGCTGACGCCGGCGATGTTCCGCGCTGCGGCCGGCGACAGCAGCGTGGTCGAGCGGCTCAGGGCTTGCGGCGCTAAACCTGCGCGGCGGCGGCCGCGTCGACCTGTGCCTCCGACTGCTGACCACGACCGGGGTGCAGGATGTCCTCGGGCGTCAGCGTGCGGAACTGGTGGATCAGGCGCGCAACGACGCCGGTCCATCCCGTCTGGTGGCTGGCGCCGAGGCCGGAGCCACTGTCGCCATGGAAGTACTCGTAGAAGAGCAGGTGATCGCGCCAGTGCGGATCGCTGCGGAAGATCTCCACGTCGCCAAAGACCGGCCGGCGGCCGTTGGCGTCGAGCGTGAAGATGCGGATGAGGCGGTCGGCAATCTCCTTCGCCACCTCGAACAGCGTCGCCATGCGGCCCGATCCGGTGGGCATCTCGATCCGGAAGTCGTCGCCGTAGTAGGCGTAGTACTGCAGCAGGGCGCGCACCAGCAGCAGGTTGACCGGCATCCAGATCGGCCCGCGCCAGTTCGAGTTACCGCCGAACATGCCGTTGTCCGACTCGCCGGGCAGGTACTCGACCTTGTACTCGACGCCGCCGACCGTCACCGTGTACGGGTGCTTCTGGTGCCACTTCGACAGCGCGCGGATGCCGTAGTCGCCAAGGAAGCGCTCCTCGTCGAGCATGCGCGCGAGCACGCGGCGCAGCTTCGTCTCGTTGAGCACCGACAGCAGCCGCCGGCCTGCGACGCCGGGCTTGTCGAAGGGGTGGATGTTGGCCGACAGCTCGGGATGGCGGCGGACGAAAGCGCCAACCTCGGCGGCCACCGCCGGAAAACGCGTCAGCGTGCTCTCGGGAATCACCGTCACCGCCGCCAGCGGCAGCAGCCCGACCATCGAGCGCACCTTGATGCGCGTGGCGCTGCCGTCGGGCAGCAGCAGCACGTCGTAGAAGAAGCCGTCATCTTCATCCCACAGCTCGTCCTGCTGGTCGCCAACCCGGTCCATGCCGCCGCCGATCCAGTAGAAGTGCTGCACGAATTTGAGGATGAAGTCCTCGTAGTCGTCGTCCTCCTCGGCGATGGCGATCGCCAGCTCGAGCATGTTCTGCGTGAAGAAGACCATCCACGCCGTCCCGTCGGCCTGTTCGAGCACGCCGCCGGTGGGCAACGGCGCGCTGCGGTCGAAGACGCCGATGTTGTCGAGGCCCAGGAAACCGCCGTTGAAGGCGTTGCGGCCGAGCGGATCCTTGCGGTTCACCCACCACGAGAAGTTGAGCAAGAGGCGGCTGAAGGCGTTCTTGATGAAGCGCTGGTCGGTCTCACCCCGGCTGCGATCCATGACGAAGTTGAACAGCGTGGCGAAAGCATGCACCGGCGGATTGACGTCGCCGAAGTTCCACTCGTAGGCTGGAATCTGCCCGTTCGGGTGAATGTACGAATCGCGCAGCATCAGCTTGAGCTGATCCTGCGCGAAATCAACGTCGACCATCGACAGGGCAATCGTGTGGAAGGCCAGATCCCACGCCGCGTACCACGGATATTCCCACTTGTCGGGCATCGAGATGATGTGCTCGTTGACCATGTGGTACCAGTCGCGGTTGCGCGCGGCGCGCTTGCCGCCGCTGATCGGATTGGCGTCGTGTTCGTCGAGCCAGCAGTCGAGGTCGAACAGGTAGTATTGCTTGCTCCAGAGCATGCCGGCGAGCGCCTGCCGCATGACCATGGCTTCGTCGGCGCTGGCATTCGGCGGCGTCAGGTCAGCATAGAAGGCATCGGCCTCGGCGAGGCGCTCGCCGATGATGGCGTCGAAGGCCGCGCCGAAGGGAGACGAGCCATCGTCCGGAGCCTGCTTCGTCAGGCGCAGGCGCACGCTGGTCGTCTCGCCGGCAGCGACGCTCAGTACGTGCAGCACGGCGGCCTTGCTGCCCTGCTGCGCCGGATTGACGGCGTCGGCCCGGCCGGCGACGAGATGGTCGTTGATCGCGTCCTTCACGTAGGGCGTCGTGTTCACGGTACCGAAGACACGTTGCTGATTGGTCTCGTTGTCCGTAAACAGGAGTGTCGGTGCGCCCTCGGCGTACAGGTAGCAAACCCCGAGTGCCGGGTGGCTGGCCTCGATGACCTGCACGCCCGGGGCCGCGGCGCTCGCCGGCAGGGCGCGCAGCAGCGGCATCGCCTCGCCGGCGGCCAGGCCGCGCCACCAGGTGTTGCGAAACCACAATTGCGGCAGCAAATGCAGGTCGGCGGCTTCCGGCCCCCGGTTCGCCACCGCAATGCGGATCAGCAGGTCGTCCGGGCTGGCCTTGGCAAATTCGACGAAGACATCGAAGTAGCGGCCGTTGGAGAAGACGCCGGTATCCAGCAACTCGTACTCGGCTTCCGCGCGCGAACGCTGCGCGTTGGTGCGCACGATCTCGTCGTAGGGATAGGCCGCCTGCGGGTACTTGTACAGATACTTCATGTACGAGTGCGTCGGCGTCGAATCGAGGTAGTAGTAGTACTCCTTGACGTCCTCGCCATGGTTGCCTTCCGAGTTGGCGAGCCCGAACAGCCGCTCCTTGATGATCGGGTCCTTGCCGTTCCACAGGGCCAGCGCCCAGCAAAGTTGCTGGCGGTCGTCCGAGATGCCGGCGATGCCGTCCTCGCCCCACTTGTACGCCCGCGAGCGCGCCTGATCGTGCGTGAAGTAGTTCCAGGCGTCGCCGTTCGCACTGTAGTCCTCGCGAACCGTGCCCCACTGGCGCTCGGAGAGGTAGGGGCCCCACTTCTTCCACGGGTGGCCGGCATGCGGGGCGCTGTCGAGCCGCGCCTCCTCGGCCGACGGAACGTCACTGCGGGCCACCGTCGCCCTACCCTTTCGCGAACCGCTGCTCATCGTGTTCTCTCCCGGCGCCCTGACGGCGCGTCTGCCTGAACTACCCCGCTCACCGGCGAGGTCGGTGGCGGGCTCGCCTGGGTGCAGCCCCGATCAATAGATCACCGCCGCACACGGGTTGATGATCGCCAGGATCTCCAGGGACTGCGAGCTGGCCTCCTGCACCACCTCGGCGAGCACGGCCTCGTCCAGTCCCAGCAGCGCCCAGGCGGCGGAATCGAAATCCGCCTGCCCGGCCTGGCTCGCCGCCACGCCCTTGAGCGTCGGCGACAGGCCGGCGGCGACGGTGTTGGCGACATGCAGCAGCGCCGCTTCGCGTGCGCAGTCGGTGGCCTCGCCGGGACGCAGTTGGCAGGCCACCAATACCTGCAGCATCACCGGCAGGTTCCAGGACTTGAGCAGTGCGGCACCCAGGGTCGCGTAATCGAAGCCGAAAACGCGCCTTTCGGCGGCGGCCAGCGCAGGCTCGTCGGGCGCCTCCGCAGCGCCAAGCTGGGCGCGATATTCGTCGGGCCGACGGGCGTAGAAGACGAGTCTGCCGACGGCGTGCAGCAAGCCGGCGAGGAACAGTTGTTCGGTCTTCGGGATACGGCAGCGGCGACCGAGCAGGCGCGCGATCACCCCACAGGTGACGCTGTTGTCCCAGAAGGTCGCCATATCCACCAGATCGGCCGGCAGGCCCCGGAAAGTCGTCGTCACCGAGGTCGCCATCGCCATCACCTGCAGTTCCCGCTCGCCAATGACGGCGATGGCACGCGGGATGCTGTCGACGCGGGTAGCCAGGCCGTAGTGGGCACTGTTGGCGAGCTTCAGCACAGCCGCCGCGAGACCCGGATCGAGCTGTACCACCTCGACCAGATCCCCGGTGGAGGAATCCGGTGCGGCGATCAACTCGTTCAGGCGAATTGCCACGTCGGGCAGGGTGAAGAGCTGGCTGACTTCCTGGACCAGTTGTTGTGGCGTCATGATGAGAACCTCGCGACAAGAAGCGTGCAGAATACTCCGATTCGCTGAGGCGAGCTGACCCCGCCGCCGTCAAGGCAGTGGCAGAAAAACGGGACAGGACGCCGACGAGGTGGAGAATCCTCTGCGGAAGCCCTCGAAGCTCGTGCCGGCGCGCTAGCCCGCGCTATCGAGGGGCGCCTGCCAGCCACCACCGAGCGCCTTGAAGAGGTCCACCGCGGCACTCAGACGGTTCTTGCGGCTCGCCAGATAGAGCAGTTGCGCCGCATTCAGCGTGCGTTGGCTGTCGAGCACGTCGAGGTACGCGGCGTAGCCGCTGGCATAGCGCGTCTGTGCCAGATCGAGCGCACGTCTTGAGGCAGCGACCTGGGCTGCGAAAGCCGCTTCCTCGTCGGCATAGTCGCCGAGATTGACGATGGCATCGCTGACTTCCCGGAAAGCCGTCTGCAGCGTCTTGCGGTAAGTGGCGACGCTTTCCTGTTGGATGGCGGTCGCCTGGTCGACCCCGGCCCCGGTCTTGCCGGCGTTGAAGATCGGCATGGCCAGGCCGATCGCCGCCGACCAGATGCCGGCACTGCCGGAGAACAGATCGGCGAGCGCCACGCTTTCGCCACCATAGAGTCCGGTCAGCCCGATGCTCGGAAAATACGCGGCCTTGGCGACGCCGATGCGGGCGTTGGCGGCGACCAGGTTCTCCTCGGCCTGACGCACATCCGGACGCGCGGCGAGCAGCGAAGACGGCAGACCCGCCGGCGGGGTCGGCGGCAGCGGGATCTGCTCCAGGCTGGCGGCGGCGATACGCAGGCCCGGCTGGCCGGTGAGCAGGCCAAGCTGGTTTTCGGCGAGGGCGCGCAGGCGCTTGACCTGGCTCCACTGGCCCTGCGCGCCACTCAGCGCGCTCTCGGCCTGGGCCAGTTCGAGGCCCGAGGCCGACCCCGCCTCCAGGCGAGCCTGCACGATCTTGAGCGACTCCCGGCGCGACTCCAGCGTCTGGCGGGTGACTTCCAGTTGTGCGTCATGGCTGCGCAAGGCCAGGTACTCGTTGGCGACCTGACCGATCAGGGCGAGGCGGATGCTGTCGCGGCCAAAGCGACTGCTCAGCACCTCGGCACGCGCGGCTTCGTTGCTGCGTTGCACGCGGCCCCAGAGGTCGACTTCGTAGCTCAGCGTCAGCGCGGCGCGGTGATTGTTGTAGCGCAGCGAGCCGCTTTCCTTGCCGCTCGCCGTTTCGCCGCTGATGCGATTGCGGCTGGCGCTGGCCTCGAGGCCTACGGCCGGATAGAGTGCGGCACCGACGGCGCGCGCGGCGGCTTCGCTGGCTTCCAGGCGCGCCACGGCGGCCTGCAGATCCTGGTTGGCGGCAAGCGCCTGGTCGACCAACTGGTTCAGGGTCGCGTCGTTGAAGAGTGTCCACCATTCGGGATTGACCGGGGCCGTGGCGCGCGATTCGGTGCCGACCGTCGGGTAGTGCTCGGGCAGCGTCGAGGCTGGCCTGACGTAGTCCGGGCCGACGACACAGCCGGCGAGCAGAAGCGTGGCGGTCACCGCGGCGGCGAGACGAATCGCCGGCAGAGTTTGCTGGCAGGCGGGCATTTCAGTTCTTCTCCGTCGGCAAGGTGGGCGAGTCGTCGCCGGGCGACAGTGGTTTGCCACGTTCCAGCCACGTGAAGAAGAGCGGGATGAAGATGGTGGCGATGAAGGTGGCAGCGATCATGCCGGCGAAAACGCCGGTGCCCATCGACTGCCGGGCGGCGGCGCCCGCACCGCTCGCTTTCACCAGGGGGAGGACACCGAGCACGAAGGCAAGCGAGGTCATGATGATCGGCCGCAGGCGCAGGCGCGCGGCGGCCAGTGCGGCATCGACGATGGCCATGCCTTCGGCGTGTTTGCGGGCGGCGAACTCGACGATCAGGATGGCATTCTTGGATGCCAGGCCGATCAACACGACGAGGCCGATCTGGAAGTAGATGTCGTTCGGCATGCCGCGCAGCCAGATCGCGGTGAGCGCGCCGAGCAGCGCGAAAGGCACGGCCATGATCACCGCCAGCGGCAGCGACCACTTTTCGTACTGCGCCGCCAGGATCAGGAAGACCATGACGATGGCGAAGGCGAAAGCCTGCAGCGACGAGCCGGCGCTACGCTTCTCCTGATAGGCCTGACCGGTCCAGGCGATTTCGTAGCCGCTCGGCAGCGTTGCCGCGGCGACTTCCTCGACGATCCGGATGGCATCGCCCGAACTGACTCCCGGCCGGCTGTCGCCCATGATCTTGGCGGCGACAAAGCCGTTGAAGCGCTCGACCTGCTCGGGACCGACGACCGGCTTGACGGTGCTGATCGCCGACAGCGGAATCATCGTATTGCTGGTCGCACTGCGCACATGCACCTTGCTCAGGTCGTCGGGCTTCATCCGGTAGTCCGCTTCGGCCTGCAACTGCACCCGATAGACGCGGCCGGCCTTGTTGAAGTCGTTGACGTAGAGCGTACCCATCGTGCTTTGCAGGGTCTCGTAGATGCTCGCCAGCGGGATGCCGAGGGCCAGCGCCTTCTGTTCGTCCACCTCGACGAACAGTTGCGGCACGGTCGGCCGGAAGAAGCTGCTGATGCGCGTGAATTCAGGCCGTGCCTGCAAGGCGGCGAGGAAGGCCTGAGTGACTTCGTTGAGCTTCCGGCTGTCGCCATCGACACGGTTCTGCAGATACACCTCGAAGCCGCCAGCGGTTCCCAGGCCCATGATCGGCGGCGGGTTGAAAACCAGCGCCATGCCGTCCGGCTGCAGCATGCCGAAGCCCATGAACTTGCCGGCCAGTTCCGGCGCCGTCGCCTGACGCTCGTCCCAGTCCTTGAGCGGGATGAAAATGGTACCGGCGTTGGGCTTGTTGCCGCCGCCGATCAGGTCGAAACCGGAGACGACGACGGTGTGCTTGACGGCCGGGTCGGCGGCCACCATCTGGCGCATGCCTTCGCCGGTCGTCGCCGTGCGCTTGAGCGTTGCGCCGTCCGGCAGCATCAGCGCCGAGATCAGATAGCCCTGATCCTCGGCGGGGACGAAGCTGCCCGGAATGATGCGGAAGAAGGCGACGGTCGCGCCGATCACCAGCGCAAAGCTCACGCCGCCGATGATGGCGTGCTTCAGCGTCAGGCCGACGGTGCGGGTATACGAGCGGGTGAAACGCTCGAACAGGCGGTTGAACGGCTTGAAGACCTGGTGCTCGCTGTGCTGCGGCTTGAGCAGCAAGGCGCACAGCGCCGGCGTGAGAGTCAGCGCGACGACGCCCGACAGAACGACGGCGACAGCCACGGTGACCGCGAACTGCTTGTAGAGCTGGCCGGCGATTCCCCCGAGAAAGGCGACCGGGATGAATACCGCGCAGAGCACCAGAACGATGGCGACCAGCGCCCCCTGCACTTCCTGCATGGCCTTGATCGCCGCGGCACGTGGCGCCAGCTTCTCCTCGGCCATCAGCCGTTCGACGTTCTCGAGCACGACGATCGCATCATCGACGACGATGCCGATCGCCAGGACCATCGCGAACAGCGTCAGCGTGTTGATCGAGAAGCCGAACAGCCACAGCCCGGCGAAGGTGCCGATCAGCGAGATCGGCACGGCGACCATCGGGATCAGGGTCGCGCGCCAGCTTTGCAGGAAGATGTAGACGACGGCGAGGACCAGCAGCATCGCTTCGATCAGCGTCTTGATCACTTCACTGATCGAGGCGGAGACGAACAGCGTGGTATCGAAAGGAATGATGTAGCCCATGCCTTCCGGGAACTTCTTCTGCAGCGCATCGAGCCGGGCGCGTACCAGTTCGGCGACCTCCAGCGCATTGGCGCCGGTCTGCAGGAAGACGCCCATGGCGATCGTCGGCTGGCCGTCGAGCTGCACGCTCTGGTCGTAGCTGTAGGCGCCGAGCTCGATGCGTGCGACGTCCTGCAGGCGTAGCACGCCACCCGGGCCGCTGGCACGGATGACGATGTTGCCGAATTCCTCGGGCGTCAGCAGGCGACCTTTGGCGGTGACCGTGTACACCAGCATCTGGTCGTCCGGCGCCGGCTCCTGGCCGATCTTGCCGGCGGCGTTCTGGGCGTTCTGGGCCTTGATCGCGGCGGCGACGTCGCTGGCCGTCAGGCCGAGCTGCGCCATGCGATCGGGTTTCAACCAGACGCGCATCGAGTAATCCTGCGCGCCGAAAATGCTCACATCGCCGACTCCCTTGATGCGCTTGAGTTCGTCGACGATGTTCAGGGAGGCATAGTTCGACAGGAACAGCGTGCTGTAGCGGCCCTTGGCGGATTCCAGCGCGACCACCTGCAGAATGTCATTGGAACGTTTCTGGACGATCACGCCGTTGCGCCGCACCTCTTCCGGCAAGCGCGGCTCGGCGGCCTTGACGCGGTTGTTGACGTTGACCGAGGCCACATCGACGTTGCTGCCGACTTCGAAGGTGGCGGTGATGGTCATCGTGCCGTTGGCCGCCGCCGAGGACGTGAAGTAGGCAAGCCCCTCGACCCCGTTCAACTGTTCTTCGATCGGCGCGGCAACCGTCCTCGCCAGCGTTTCGGCGGAAGCGCCGGGGTAGTTGGCGGTAATCAGCACGGTCGGCGGCGCAATCTGCGGGTACTGCGCGATCGGCAACACCAGCGACGCCAGCAGACCGGCGATGACGATGACGATGGAGATGACCGAGGCAAAGATCGGCCGCGTGATGAAGAATTTCGACATGCCCGCTCCTCAACCCTGCCTGGCCGGCGTCGGCGCAGGTGCGCCGGGCGGCGCGGCCGGGTGCGGGGCCACCGGCGCACCCGGCCGCAGCTTCATCAGGTTGTCGACAATCACCTTGTCGCCCGCCTGCAGGCCGCCGAGGATCACCCAGTCCCTGCCGCGCCACTCGCCGGTCTGCACCGGCCGCGGCGCCACCTTGTTGTCGGCACCGGCCAGCATGACCAGGGCACCTTGTTCGCTCTGCAGCACCGCCGACTGCGGCACCAGGAACACGCCGTCGCGTTCGCCGGTGAGCAGGCGGACGCGGACGAACTGGCCGGGCAACAACTGCTTGTCGGCGTTGGCGAATTCGGCGCGCAGGGCCTGCGTGCCGAGGGTCGTGTCGATCGTCGAGGCGAGGAAGTTCAGTTTCCCCTGCCCGGTGTAGACCGAGCCATTAGCCAGCAGGAGTTCGACGCCGGTGACCTCGCGCTCGGAAATGCGACCGCCGGCGAACCGCGCGAGATCGCTTTCTCCGAGGCTGAAGCGGACCCAGATCGGATTCAGCTGGTAGATCGAGGTCAGCAAGCCGTCGCCACCGGCGCTGATCAGGTTGCCTTCGGACTTCACGGCACGGCCGGTGGTACCGGCGACCGGTGCGGTGACGGTGGTCCACGCCAGGTTCAGTTCGGCCTGGCGCAGCGCGGCCTGGGCAATCGCGTTGGTCGAGGTGGCGTCGTCGTATTCTTTCTGGCTGATCGCTTTCGATTCGATCAGCCCATGCAGCCGCTTCATCTCACGTCCGGCCTGATCGGATCTGGCGCGGGCGTCCGCGAGGGCGATCTCGTACGGCGCCCGATCGATCTGGAAGAGCGGCTGGCCAGCCTTGACCGTTTCGCCTTCCTGGTACAGCCGCTTCATGAGAATGCCGCCGACCCGGGCGCGCACCTCGGTTTCGCGCGCGCCTTCGGTCTGCGCCATGACCTCGATCGACGTCGGCACCTTCTGTGGCTGAACGTCGAGCACGGTCACCGGCAGCGGCGCCATGGCCGGCGGCGCGGCAGGCCGGCTGTCCGAGCAGGCGCTCAGCGCACCGGCGGCGACGATCAGGAAGGCGGCGGTGCGCAATAACAGGGGGCGACGCGACATGGGAACTGCTCCATCACGGAAATCTGATGCTAGACTATACATACGTGCATGTATGTATGTCAAGGAGTGCGGACACATGGCAGGATCGCTTACCATGCCTGCCAGCGCCGCACATGGAGACCGACCGGGAGAGAGGCAATGGCCAGAAGAACGAAGGAAGACGCGGAACAGACCCGCAAGCAATTGATCGACGCCGCGCGCACGGTGTTTCATCAGTGCGGGGTGAGTCGCTCGACACTCGAGAAAATCGCCCAGGCGGCGGGCCTCACGCGCGGTGCCGTCTATTGGCACTTCAAGGACAAGGCGGAACTGTTTTTTGCCATGCGCGAAGACGCGTTCCGGCCGATGGTCGAACGTACCGACGCGTTCCTGTTCTCGGAATCCTACGCCAACCCGCTCGATGCCATCGAGGCTTCGCTGAAGGAGTTCTTTCGCGTGCTCGAAGACTGCGCAGTGGTGCGCGAGGTGTTCGAGATCATGATCTCGCGCTGCGAATACGTCGATGAATTCGCCAGCGTCCAGGAAGAGGCCACGCGCCCGGCGCGCGAATTTCTCGAGAAGATCGAACGTATCTACCAGCGGGCGGCAGATCAGGGCATGTTGCGCGCCGGCCTGGATCCGGTCGACAGCGCGCGCGACACCTGGGCGTTCACCAGCGGCATGCTGCATCTGCTGCTCGAATGCCAGCTCCATGGCGGTCTCGACCAGGAGATCCCGCGGATGATTTCGACGCACATGGGGTTGCGGCGCCGGGCCTGACCGGCAGCGCTCGTCGAGCACGGAAGTCGCCGGTTGCGGGCGGCACCGCCAACAGCACGGAAGTCTGCTACGATTTTGCCGGCCGCCGCAGATCCTCTCTGCAGCTTCGCCCTTCGCCCTTCGCCTCGCCCCCTCTTGCGCCCTTGCGGCAGACCTCCGATGCCATGACCGTGCCACCCGATATCGACTCCAGCCTGCTGGGCATCCTGCTGCGCCTCAGCGAGCTGTTGCCGCCGACGCACGCACGCTTTCGTCCGCTGCTGGCCGACGCGCTGCTGTTCTTCCTCGACCGCCTCTCGCCCGTCCGCCAGCGAGACATTTTCGCCGCCCAACTGGCGCTGCCGATCAACGCCAGCCGTCCCCGGCGGCTGCTCGCCCTGTTTCGTTTCTGCCCCACCCTGCACAAGCTGGGACAGGTGGTCGCCCACGACCGCCGCCTTGCCGGCGACCTGCGCCGGCGCTTGCAGGAACTCGAAACGCTTGTCCCGACGGATTCGCTGGCGGCCGTCCGCCCACTGCTCGAACGCGAGGTGGGCCATGTCGCGGGCCTGCACATCGCGAGAAAGGCGCTTGCCGAGGCCAGCGTCGCCGTCGTCGTTCCCTTCGTCTGGCGGCCGGCAGCGAACAGCCCCCCGCAGCAGGGCGTCTTCAAGGTGCTGCGGCCGGGCGTCCAGGACCGGCTGGACGAAGAACTCGCCATCTGGCCGGCGCTCGGAAGTTTCCTCGAAGAACGCTGTGTTGCGCACGGACTGCCGGTGTTCGACTACGCCAACACCCTCGAGAGCGTTGCCCACCTGCTCGCCAACGAAGCCCGCCTTGACCGCGAGCAGGCCCATCTGCGCCAGGCAGCCGAGTTCTATGCCGGCTCGCCGGACATCGTCATTCCCCGCGTGTTCCCGTTTTCCACGCCGACCGTCACGGCCATGCAAAGGGTCGATGGCTGCAAGGTGACGTCCCAGGACCTGCCGGCGAGGGAGATGCGACAGCGGGCCGAACGACTGATCCGGGCCTTGCTGGCCCAACCCTTCTGGAGCAGCGGCGAGGCCGGGGCTGTCTTCCATGCCGACCCGCACGCCGGCAACCTGCTGGCGACGCCGGATGGACGACTGGCCATCCTCGACTGGGCGCTGACGACGAAACTCGCCAAACGCCAGTGCGAGGCGGTCGTGCAACTCGTTCTCGGCGCCCTGACGCTGAACGACAGGCGCGTCTGCGCGGCGATCGCCGCGCTCGGCGAGTCGGTCGACGACGCCCAGGTTCAGGTCGCCGTCAGACAGGCGATCGGGGAGGTGCGCCGCGGCACTTTCCCCGGCTTCGAGTGGATGACCTCGCTGCTCGACGCGCTGGCTGCGACGTCGGCGGTCCGCTTTCCCGAAGAAGTCAGCCTTTTTCGCAAGGCGCTGCTGACCCTGTCGGGAGTCGCCGCCGACGTTTCGCAGGACATGACGATGGATGGCGTCCTCATTCGCGAAGGGGCCAGCCAGTTCATCAGGAGCCTGTGGTGGCGGCCCTGGATCTGGGCGGACTCGCGCCGCCAGGGAGGCGCCCATCTCTCGAATGCCGACCTGTTCGGTCTCGGCGCCGAGCTGCCGGCAAGCACGCTGCGTTTCCTGACCGGCGGCAGCGGCACCGCCCACGACTGACAGGCGCCGGCCGCTGCTTCGGCTCAACCCCCGGCACGCCGAGCGGCGACCAGCGTGCCCAGGGCTTTCCTATTTTCCGAGTTGCCAGAAGTGCGCGTCGCCGGCGACCGCCGGCGTCATCCGCTGCCGCCTGCTTGGCGCGGTGGCTCGGATGGTCCGCAGCGATGAGGAGATCGAAGTGCGTGGGCATGGCCGGTGTCAATCTCCAATCTCAGCCGGTTCGCCCCGGCGGAACCTCGTGCAGCCGGCTGCTGGTGTCGCGGATCCTCTCCGCGCAGCGCCAACGCGCAAAGACCGAGACTGACGCCGCTGCATGGGGGCTGATCATGGGCAGGTAGATGTTTCCCGCCATTCAGGCAGCCACCAGCACTGAAACCAGGCCTGTCGTGTGATTTGCCGCCTTGGGTCGAATGACGATTTCCACGTCCTTGTCGAGTAGGGTAATGAAGTGCAGCAGGCGCTCCGACGAAAAACGACTCAGCTTGAAGTTGCGCAGTTCGGATACATGGGGCTGGGGGATACCGAAGATTTCGGCCACCATGGTCTGGGTCAGCTTCCGATCCTTGGTAAGGTCGTTGAGGCGCATGGCGAGCTGAACACGAAGTTGCCGTTCTCCCGCGTCGGCCAGTCCCAGGTCCTGGAACACGTTGCCCGTACCGACTTCCACCGTTTCAGTCTTCCTTGCCATATCGCACCTCGTAGTCGTTGCGCGCTGTCTTCAATCGTTGATGAATGAGGTCGATGTCGGCCTTGGCGGTGCGGATGCCTGACGGCGATTTCTTCTGGAAGCAGTGAAGAACATAGACCGCTTTGGCGAATCGCACCGTGTAGGCGGCCCGATAGGTGTCGCCACGAAAATCCGTCACCAATTCGAAGACGCCGCTTCCTTCTCCCTTCCAGGGTTTTGCCGTTGGCGGTTGCCCCCCCATTTGCACCACCCCGAGCGCGTAACCGAACTCATCGACCACGTCCTCGGGGAAATCCAGCAGATTGCGCTTGGCCGAGCCGACCCAGTGCAACGGACGCTGGATTCGAGGAGGAACGTTCATCAGCAAAGTATACCTACCTCGGTATGTTCTGCAAGAGAGCGGAACTTCGGTTTACGGGTTGGCGAGGGCGGCCTGCCGGGCCTGGTCGAGGAAGTCGTCCACGGCGGCTGGCAGATAATCCCGATCTACCTGGCGCTGGCTGAGCCACTGCGCCAGCGGAGCGAAGGCGGGGTCGGCGAGCAGGTCGGCGAAGCGCGGGACGGTCGCCGGGACCGGGCAACTGCTCGCGAAGCGCGAGGGCCCGGCGCTCCTGGGTGATCGCCTGCGCGAAGTCGCCTTGCTCGGCGAACAGCGCGGCGGACCAGCCCTCCTGGGCAACGTGGGCCTGCCGGGCGATGTCGTGCGCGCTGATCGAGGCGCGGACGAGGAACTCCGCATCCGGCGCCGCGAACTCGAGCCGGTTCGGCTTGGCCTGATAGAGCAGCACCCACTCGAAGCGCGACTCCCACAGCGCCAGCGCTTCGGCGGTGAGCGCGGTCTTGCCCATGCCGCCGAGCCCGCTGACGACCGCCACCGGCTTCACCTCCGCCCCCCGGCGGGAGCCGATGAATTCCGCTCCCAGCCCGACCAGTTCCCAAGTGCGCCCGACGAAGTGCGCGTGCTGCGCGCTGCTCAGTTCGCCGATCCGCTGCAGACGGGGTTGGCGCGGATTGAGGTCCGGGCTGCGCCCTTTCGCGAGGGTGCGAGCCGCGCGCCTCGGCAAAGACGAAGAGCACGCGCAGCGCTTCGTCCGGCGCCAGTTTGATCGGCGTCCAAGCCGGCGGCATCGCACAGGGAAAAGTCCGCGCGGCGGCTCGGATGGTCCGCGGCGATGACGAGATCGAAGTGCATGGGCACGGCGAGGCTCGACGACATTCCTGGCATAGTGACTGAAAGGTTCCGGCCGCTTTTTCGACTCAACACCAGGCACGCCAATCTGCTACCGTTCGTGCCGCGTATCGGCGCTGCCCTCGCCGACACCGCGAGCGCCCGTCCGGGCGGCGTGCCTGCCACCGGATCTTGCCCAGGCAGACCACGGACAGAAAGCGAACCAGCACGTCCCAACTCCCTACAGGAACCCTGATGAACCGACTCAAGCGCTTTTTCCTCTTCCTTGCCACCGCCGTGCTCGCCGCCGCCACCTTCGCTACCTTCGCCGCCGAGCCGCCGCTCAAGTTTGCGGTCGGCCTCTTCCAGCCGGACAAGGACAAGAACGACGCCACCTACCGGCCGCTCGCGGATTATCTGTCGGCACGGCTCGACCGGCCGGTCGAACTGCGCACCGTCGATAGCTGGGAAGGGCTTGCCAAGTCGCTCGCCAACGGCGAGACCGACGTCGCCCTGATGGGGCCCTGGGGCTACGTGCTGGCCAATCACCAGGCCGGTGCTCAGGTGGTGGCGACGATTCTCTACGACGGCAAACCCGAGTACTTTGCGATCATCGTCACCCACCCGAAGTCCGGCATCAGCAAGCTGGCCGACCTCAAGGGCCGGACTTTCGCGTTCGGCGACAAGGGCTCGACCTCCGGCTACCTGATCCCGCTGCACTATTTCATGAGCCAGGGAATCGACCCGCAGACCTACTTCAGCAAGGTCCTGCATACCAAGCACCAGGCGATCGAGACGCAGGTGGCGCAGGGTGTGCTGGATGCCGGCGCCGACTACAACCGCAACCGCAATGCGATGATCGAGCAGGGTCTGATCAAGGCCGATCAGTCGAAGATCATCTGGCAGTCGGCGCCGCTGCCGAACGACGCCGTCGCCGTCAGCAAGGCGCTGGCCGCCGACAAGACCTTCGTGGCTCGCCTGCAGGCGGCACTGAGCGACGTCGGCGAAGTATTGAAGAGCCGGCCCAACCTGCTGCCACCCCACTACACCGGTTTCGTGAGCCGCGACAACGCCTTCTACAAGCCGATTCGCGATGCCGGGCTGGCCACCGGCAGCCTGCAAGCGAAGTGATCACGGTGCGCACGCTCGAAAGTCGTTTCCTCGATCGCTTCGCCGGCCGCATCGGCTTTCTCGCGCTGGCGCTGGCGTATGCGCTGCTCGTGCTCGCCTGCCTCGCCTCACTGGCGAGCGAAGGCGAACTGACGCTCGGGCGCCAGCCGCTGGCCAACCTCGTCAAGACCGCCGGCGAGTTTGCCCGGCCGAGCTTTCTCGATGCCTGGTTCGGCAACCCACATCTCGAATACCGCAGCGACGACGGCACCCTGCTGCGCGTCGAGAACCGGCAGGAAGTCGAACTCGCCTACCTCGCCGGGCTCGGCCGGGCGACGTGGACGACGGTGCGCATCGCCACCCTGGGCTCGCTGCTCGGCGCCCTGCTGGCCTTGCCGCTGTCGGTACTGA
Source organism: Accumulibacter sp. (assembly GCA_017302455.1). Lineage (GTDB taxonomy): Bacteria > Pseudomonadota > Gammaproteobacteria > Burkholderiales > Rhodocyclaceae > Accumulibacter > Accumulibacter phosphatis. The sequence goes on along the minus strand of JAFLDO010000037.1, from coordinate 23,956 downwards.
CCGCGCGCAACCTCGCGGCGCCACGCGCCCTCGCCTGGCCGGCCAAGACGATCCTCGACGTGGCGCGCTCGATCCACACCTTGGTCTTCGGGCTGGTGCTGGTCGGCATCGTCGGCCTCGGGCCGACCGCCGGCATCCTGGCGATCGCGCTGCACTCGATGGGCACCTACGGGAAGCTCTTTGCCGAGGCCATCGAGTCGCTCGACATGGCCGCCATCGACGCCGTGCGCAGCGTCGGCGCCGGGCCGGTGCAGGTGTTCTTCAACGCCGTCTGGCCCTCGGTACTGCCGCAGTTCGTCTCCAGCCACCTGTACGTCTGGGAATTCAACATCCGCGACTCGACGATCCTCGGCATCATCGGCGCCGGCGGCCTTGGCCTGCTGATCAGCGAGGCGACGTCGCTCTTCCAGTGGGGTCGCCTGGCAACGGTGCTGATCGTCATCGTCGTCCTGGTCGCCGGCTTCGATGCGGCCAGCCGGCGGATCCGGGAAGCGTTGCTGTGAGCCCCTGCCTCACCCTCGACTCGCTGCTCTGCCAGGCGCAGGGCAGGACGCTGCTGGCCATCGATCGACTTACCGTCGTGCACGGCGAGCGCCTGGCCATCATCGGCGCCAACGGCGCGGGCAAGTCCACGCTGCTGCGTCTCCTGAGCGGCTTCCTGCCGCCGGCGAGCGGTGCGCTCGAAGTGCTCGGTCGGCGCATGGACAGCCCCTTGCCACCACGCGAACTGCGCGCACTGCGCGTCGAGGTCGGCCAGGTGATGCAGGGGCTGCATCTCGTCGGACGCTTGTCGGCGCGGGAAAACGTGCTCATCGGCAGCCTCGGACGCGTCAGTGGCTGGCGTAGCTGGCTGCGCTGCTTCCCGGCCGACGAGCTCACCCGGGCGGCGGGAGCACTGCATTCGGTCGGCCTGCTGGCGCGCGCCGACACGCGCGCCGACAGGCTGTCCGGCGGCGAGCGGCAGAAGGTGGCGATCGCCCGCCTGTTGCTGCAGCGCCCGCGCCTGATCCTCGCCGACGAGCCGACGGCGGCGCTCGACCCCGCGGCGGCAGCCGAGGTCTGCCGACTGCTGGTCGCCGCGGCCGCCGAGGCGACGCTGATCAGCGTCGTGCACAACCCCTCGCTGCTGCCGCTGCTGGCCGACCGGGTGATCGGCCTGCGACTCGGACGCATCGCCTTCGACCTGCCGGTAGCGCAAGTCGACGAGCGCCGGCTCGTCGATCTGTATCGGCCGGCAGCCGGCGACGAGGCGTCGCTGCGGCCGGCGTCGGCGGCTATCGACCCACCGGCCAGGCTGGCGGCGCTTTCTTGAAGGCTCCTGGCCGATGGTGTATTGTGAATTTGCGGAGCGCGGCGGAGCCCGCCGCCGCGCTCCGCAATCAGGCTGCCGCCCTAGCCGGGCGCTCGCCCGGTCGGTCACTTTCGCGGAGGATCAGGCAATGTCTATCTCACCGTTCTTGATCGCTGCTCTGCTTGTCTTCGTCGGCTGCCTGTGGTGGGTGCGCCGGCGAGACAAGACGCGCACGCTGTCAACCGCAGGCCCGACGACGCCACAGCCCTATCGCTGCGTGGCCATACGACCCGGCCAGGAGGCCTGCCCTGGCGTCAGGAGTCTTGCCGGCCGGCGCTTCCTGGTGCCGGCGGCGCCGCCGCTGCCGCTCGCCAATTGCGCCGTGGCGAGCTGTCAATGCCGCTACGCCCACTTTGCGGACCGGCGCGACGATGAACGGCGGCACTCGAATGCGCTCCTGCGCGGCCTCACCCCGCATACCGGCAACATCGATCACCGTAGCGGCCGCGATCGCCGCCGGTCGGCTGCTGCCGGCGCAGACGCCAGGCATTGACGTGACGGAGCCTGGCGGCGTTACCCTGAGCACCCTCCTCCCGCCGTGGCCGCTCTTCTCCGCCTTCCTGCTGGCGAGCCTGGTGCTGGCGGTGACGCCTGGCCCGGGCGTGCTCTACATCGTCACCCGCAGTCTCGTCCAGGGCCGTCGTTCCGGGCTGACATCCGTTGCCGGCGTCGCTCTCGGCAATCTGGGCAACGCCCTGGCCGCGTCAACCGGTCTTGCGGCCTTGTTCGCGGTTTCCTCGCTCGCCTTCGCGGTTGTCAAGTACGCCGGCGCCCTCTACCTCGTCTATCTCGGCGTGCAGATGCTGCGCCTGCCGCCGGCCGAACTGTCGGCCCCCGTGCCGCCAGCCGCGTCACTTGGCCGCATTTTCCGCGACGGCTTCGTCGTCGCTCTGCTCAACCCCAAGACGGCCATCTTTTTTGCCGCCTTCCTGCCGCAGTTCCTTAGCCCGGACGGAGCACCCGCGCTGCAGGGCATGGCACTCGGCGTGCTCTTCGTCGCCATCGCAGCGGTCACCGACAGCGCCTACGCGTTGGCGGCGGGTACGGTCGCGCCCGCGCTGGCTCGTGCGCGTGGCCTGCGCCGTGGCGGTCGTTGGCTGGGAGGAGGCGCGTTCATCGGCCTCGGCGTTTTCACGGCGTTGACGGGGACGCGCGCAGCCAAGTAGGCGCGGCAGATCGGCGCCAGACTTGGCTGGCGCTTCCGCCGACCCCCCGCGCCAAGATCGGCGGTCAGGCCCCCGGCCGGCCGAAAGCCTCCCGGACTGCGCCACCGACTGCGCCACAGCCTGCCCCATAGCCCGGCAGCGTCGCCGGGCCACGCCGCCTCAGGCCGCTGGCCGCCGCCGTGAAACCCAGCCGACCAGACCGAGGCTACCCAACAGAAGCGCCGGGGTCGACGGTTCCGGCACTGCCGTGATTTCGAGGAACGGACGCAACGCCGCGTCCGCTGCTGCCGAAGACGCGTACAGCGAGGCAATCGGCCGACCCGAGGCCGCGGTGATGATGTCGGGCTGCAGCAGTTCGATGCCGAAGTTCGTGCCTGGGTCGGAGAGCCAGTCCCTGACCAGCGCGGTAACGTCGAACGACACCCACTGGTTCACGCCGTCCTGCATCGCCGACGTGAACGGTCCGGCCACCGCCGGCTGCGTCTCCCAGGTCACCGTCGTCTCGCTCCACGCCTCGGTGACGCGGTGCAACTCGGTGGTGACCGGCTGGGCCGCCGTTGGATTGTCGAAAGGCGGCAGGCCGGGCAAGGCAAAGAGGTTGATCGTCGCTTTGCCGACCTGGCCGGGCGTAAAGGCCAGCGAGCCGAGATCGAAGCGCAAGAGCGAGCGCGTGTCGTGTGCGCGCGTCTCGCCCAGGGCACCGATCAGCGGCTCGGTATTGCTGCTGCCGAGAAAATTGCCGAAGGCAACGGCAGGTGCCGGCACCAGCGCACCGAGCGTCTGGCTGTCGAGATTGGTGACGCGCGCGGCGGTAGCAATACGGAAAGCGCCGGGAACACCGAATTCATAGACAAAGACATCCTCGCTCGCCGCCTCGTCGGGTTGCAGGATGGTCGCGCCGTGTGCGGCGCCCGCCAGTGTAGCCGCCAGGACGAGCGGCAGCAGTCGCGAAGGAACAGTATGGGTCATGGGATACCTCCAGTGGTTGGGTTTGCGGCAGGCGCACACCGCGCGCCCCTGCCCCTTCCCGAATACGCTCGAAGTCCAGGCGTGGATGCAGGTGGCCGGGCACGGGTCGAGGTCGGGCGATGGTCCTCAGCGCGCGATCTTTATCGCTTCTTTACAGACGACACCCTGCCTTTTCGACTGTCTTGACATGCCGCTGCCTATCATTCCTCTTGTCACAACCCCTGATTGAAGGAACGCAATGGACGTCGTCTATCTTGCCGCGCTGGCCGCCCTGTTCGGCCTTGTCGTGGCATTCGCCAAGGGCTGCGCGCGGTTGACAGGAGGCCGCGCATGAGCCTGCTCACCATTCTCGCTGGCCTCGCCGCTGCTGGCCTGCTGGTCTACCTGATCGCGGCCCTGCTTTTTCCGGAGGACTTTTCATGAACAACCATGCCTGGTTGTTGCTCGGTCTTTTCATGGCCGCATTGCTGCTCCTGGTCCGGCCGCTGGGAATCTATATCGCCAGGGTGATGATGATGGAGAATCACGCGACCCTGGTCAGCCGCTTCGAAGTAGCGGTGTTCCGGGCGTGCGGCTTTCAGCGCGATGAAGACATGGGCTGGCTGAAATACGCGTTGGCCCTGCTCTTGTTCAACGCCCTCGGCCTCCTCGCTGTCTATTCCCTGCAGCGCCTGCAACTCTGGCTGCCATTGAATCCGCAGGGCATGGTCAATGTCAGCCCCGATTCGGCCTTCAATACGGCGGTGAGCTTCGTCACCAACACCAACTGGCAGGGCTATGGCGGCGAATCGACGATGGGCTACCTGGTCCAGATGCTGGGCCTGACGGTGCAGAACTTCCTTTCCGCCGCCACCGGCATCGCCGTCGCCATTGCGCTGATTCGCGGCTTTGCGCGGCATTCGAATGCTGGCATCGGCAATGCCTGGGCGGACCTGTTTCGCGCCACGACCTGGATTCTGCTGCCGCTGTCGCTGGTTTTCGCGCTGTTTCTGGCCAGCCAGGGCGTGATCCAGAACCTCGACGCCTACCAGGAGTTGACGACGCTGGAGGTCACCAAATACGACAATCCCAGGCTCGACACCGACGGCCAGCCGCTCAAAGACGACAAGGGCAACGCCGTCACCGAGCCCGCCACGACACCCACGCAGACCTTGCCGATGGGTCCGGTTGCCTCGCAGGAGGCGATCAAGATGCTCGGCACCAACGGTGGTGGCTTCTTCAACGCCAACTCGTCTCATCCCTTTGAAAATCCGACGCCGCTGGTGAACTTCCTGCAGATGTTGTCTATTTTCCTGATTCCCGGCGCGCTGTGCATTGCCTTCGGCTGCATCGTCGGCGACGAACGCCAGGGCTGGACGTTGCTTGCCGCGATGGCGCTCCTCTTCGTCACCTTCGCGATCGCTGCCATCGGCTTCGAGCAAGAGGGCAATCCGCTGCTCGCGCAAGTCGGGGTCGGCGAGACGACGAGCGTGAGCACCACGGCATTGACCGACGGCAACATGGAAGGTAAGGAGACGCGCTTCGGCATCGCCGATTCGGCGCTTTTCGCGACGATCACGACGGCAGCCTCCTGCGGTGCGGTCAATTCGATGCACGACTCGTTCACGCCGCTCGGCGGCGCCGTGCCACTGGTGATGATACAACTCGGCGAAGTGGTATTCGGCGGTGTCGGTTCCGGCCTCTACGGCATGCTGATCTTCGCCGTGCTGGCGGTATTCATCGCCGGCCTGATGATCGGACGGACGCCGGAATACCTCGGCAAGAAGATCGAGTCGCACGAGATGAAGATGACGTCCATCGCCATCCTCGCCACGCCCTTGCTGGTCCTCGTCGGCACCGCCATTGCCGTGATGACCGAGGCCGGCCGCGCCGGTATCGCCAACCCGGGTGCACACGGCTTTGCCGAAATCCTCTACGCCTTGTCGTCGGCCGCCAACAACAACGGCAGCGCCTTCGCCGGGCTGTCGGTCAACACGCCTTTCTACAATGGACTACTGGCGACGGCGATGTGGTTCGGCCGTTTCGCCGTGATCGTGCCGGTGCTGGCGATGGCCGGGTCGCTGGCCGCCAAGAAGCGGATCTTCGTGACCGCCGGGACGCTGCCGACGCACGGCCCGCTGTTCGTGACGCTGCTGATCGGTGTGGTGTTGCTGGTTGGTCTGCTCAACTATGTGCCGGCGCTGGCGCTCGGCCCGCTGATCGAGCATCTGGTGCTGTGGTCCGCCCATTGATTCGCTGGAGAATTTCATGACACGCAAGACGTTTTCCCTGTTCGACCCGGCGTTGCTCAAGCCGGCCATCGGCGACTCGTTTCGCAAGCTGGACCCACGCGTGCAGTGGCGCAATCCGGTGATGTTCGTCGTCTTCATCGGCTCGATCCTGACGACACTGGCGGCGGTCCCAGCCCTGAGCGGTCCGGGTCAGGAGTCGACCGCGTTCATCCTCGGCGTCGCGATGTGGCTGTGGTTTACCGTGCTCTTCGCGAACTTCGCCGAGGCCCTGGCCGAAGGGCGCAGCAAGGCTCAGGCGGCGTCCTTGCGCGGTCTGAAGAAGGAAACCTGGGCAAAGCGGCTGCAGGCGCCGCGCGCGGACGCCGAATGGCAAACTGTCGCCGCTGACGAGTTGCGCGTCGGCAACGTCGTGCTGGTCAGTGTCGGCGAAACCATCCCCGCCGACGGCGAGGTGATCGAAGGCGTTGCTTCTGTCGACGAATCGGCGATCACCGGCGAATCGGCGCCGGTGATCCGCGAATCGGGCGGCGACTTCTCGGCGGTGACCGGCGGCACGCGCGTGCTCTCCGACTGGCTGGTGGTGCGTGTCACCGTCAATCCCGGCGAGACTTTCGTCGACCGCATGATCACCATGGTCGAGACGGCGAAGCGGCAGAAGACGCCGAACGAAATCGCGTTGACGATCCTGCTGGCGGCGTTGACTGTCGTCTTCCTCGGCGTCACCGCGACGCTGCTGCCGTTCTCCCAGTTCAGCGTGACGGTGGCCGGGTCGGGCTCGCCGGTCAGCATCACCGTTCTCATCGCGCTGCTGGTGTGTCTGATTCCGACGACCATTGCCGGACTGCTTTCCGCTGTCGGCGTCGCCGGCATGAGTCGCATGATGCAGGCCAACGTGATTGCCACCTCAGGCCGCGCGGTCGAAGCCGCCGGTGACGTGGACGTGCTGCTGCTCGACAAGACCGGCACGATCACGCTCGGCAATCGTCAGGCCGCCGCCTTTCTGCCCGCCGAGGGCGTCAGCGAGGCCGAACTCGCCGACGCCGCGCAACTGGCATCGCTCGCCGACGAAACGCCTGAAGGACGCAGCATCGTCGTCCTCGCCAAGCAGCGCTTCAACCTGCGCGAGCGCGACGTGCACGCGCTCGCAGCGCAGTTCGTGCATTTCTCGGCGCAGACCCGGATGAGCGGCGTCGATGTGCATGGCCGGCAGATTCGCAAGGGGGCGACCGACGCCATCCGCCAGCATGTCGAGGCCATCGGCGGCGCCATGCCAGCGTCGGTGCTGACAGCGGTCGAGGCGGCGGCGCGACGCGGCAGCACGCCGCTGGTCGTTGCCGACGGCACGCGCGTGCTCGGCGTCGTCGAATTGAAGGACGTCGTCAAGGGCGGTATCAAGGAACGCTTCGGCGAACTGCGGCAGATGGGAATCAAGACGGTGATGATCACCGGCGACAACCGTCTGACCGCGGCGGCGATCGCCGCCGAGGCGGGCGTCGATGATTTTCTTGCCGAGGCGACGCCGGAGGCCAAGCTGGCGCTGATCCGCCAGTACCAGGCCGAGGGCCGCCTGGTGGCGATGACCGGCGACGGCACCAATGACGCCCCGGCACTGGCCCAGGCCGACGTCGCCGTGGCCATGAACACCGGCACGCAGGCCGCCAAGGAAGCCGGCAACATGGTCGACCTCGACTCGAATCCGACCAAGCTGATCGAAGTCGTCGAGACCGGCAAGCAGATGCTGATGACCCGCGGCGCGCTGACCACCTTCAGCGTCGCCAACGACGTCGCCAAGTATTTCGCGATCGTTCCGGCCGCCTTCGTCAGCACCTACCCGGCGCTCTCGGCACTCAACGTGATGGGACTGGCCAGCCCAGCCTCGGCGATTCTCTCGGCGGTCATATTCAATGCCCTTATCATCATCGCATTGATTCCCCTGGCCTTGAAGGGGATACGCTACCACGCCGTCGGTGCCGCCAGCCTGCTGCGTCGCAACCTGGCGATCTACGGCCTCGGTGGTCTGGTCGCCCCCTTTATCGGTATCAAACTGATCGACATGGCGCTGGCCGCCGCCGGTCTTGCCTGAGGAGGTATCAATGAAAACGCTGCTGCGTCCCGCCATTTCTCTGTTCGTGTTGCTGTCGCTCGTTACCGGCGTCCTGTATCCGTTCCTGGTCACCGGCGTGGCCCGGATCGCCTTTCCTGCTGCCGCGGGCGGCAGCCTGATCATCAAGGACGGCCAACCGATCGGCTCTGCACTGATCGGCCAGAACTTCAGCGATCCGAAGTACTTCTGGGGCCGCCCTTCCGCAACAGCACCCCAACCCTATAACGCTGCCGCATCCTCGGGCTCGAACCAGGGACCCTTGAACCCGGCCCTCGCCGATGCCGTCAAGGGTCGGGTCGAAGCGCTGCACGCCGCCGACCCAGGGAACCAGCGACCCATACCGATAGATCTGGTCACGGCTTCGGCCAGCGGTCTCGATCCGCACATCAGCCCGGCCGCCGCCGATTACCAGGCGGAGCGCGTTGCGCGCGCCCGCCATCTCGAGACGAAGGCCGTGCGGCAACTCGTTGCCGCGAATACGGAGGGCCGCGACCTCGGCGTCTTCGGCGAAGCGCGGGTGCACGTCCTCAGACTCAACCTCGCCCTCGACGCGCTGGCGCCGTGAACACCGGGGGCCGCGCAGGAGTGCGTGTCGGCACCGGGAAAAGCGCGGAAAATGCCGGCATCCCACCTGACGGAGCTTCTCCGATGCTGATCAATTGCGTTGCCTACCGCGAAGGCAAGAAGCTTGCCGATATCGACACCGATGAAATCAGCGACTACCTGCAGCATCCGGACTGCTTCGTCTGGGTCGCCCTGCGCGATGCCACCCCGGCAGAACTCGACAAAATGCGTATCGAGTTCAACCTGCACGCGCTCGCCATCGAAGACGCGAACCACGGTCACCAGCGGCCGAAGCTCGAAGAGTATGGCGACAGCCTGTTCGCCGTGATTCACCTCCTCGAAATGGAGCATGGCGAGATCACCATCGGCGAGGTGGATATTTTCGTCGGCAGCAATTTTATTCTCTCGGTGCGCAACCGCAGCGGCCAGCATCTGCTGGGTGTGCGCGAACGCTGCGAACGCGAGCCCGAGGTTCTCAAGCAAGGGTCGGGTTTCGTCCTCTACGCCTTGATGGATGCCGTCGTCGACCGCTATTTTCCGATCGTCGATAGCATGGAATCTGAGCTCGAAGGTATCGAGGAGCGCATCTTCGAGCGCGGCGCGGCACGCCTCAACATCGAGCGCCTCTACGACCTGAAACGCCGCGTAACCATCGTCAAGCACGCGGTGGCGCCGCTGATGGAGGCTGTCAGCAAGCTTGCCAGCGGTCGCGTACCACCGGTTTCGGCCAGTAGCCGCCACTATTTCCGCGACGTCTATGACCACCTGACGCGCATCAACGCGCACCTCGATGTCCTACGCGACACCATCGGCACCGCCATCCAGGTCAGTCTTTCATCGGTGGCCATCGAACAGAACGATGTCGCCAAGCGCCTAGCCGCCTGGGCCGGGATCTTTGCCATCGCGACCGCCTTTGCCGGTATCTGGGGGATGAACTTCAAGGTGATGCCTGAATTGCAATGGGAATACGGTTACCCAATGGCGTTGACCATGATCGCTGGCGCCATGGGGTTTCTCTTCTTCCGCTTTCGGCGCCTGGGCTGGCTATGACCGAACGACCCGACCCCGATCGACTCCTCGCACGCGTCCAGGAGGAAGAGGCCAAAGCTGCGCGCGGCAAGCTGAAGATCTTCTTCGGCGCCTCTGCCGGCGTCGGCAAGACGTACGCGATGCTCGGTGCCGCTCGTCAGCAGAAAGAGCTGGGGACGGACGTGGTCATCGGTGTCGTCGAGACGCATGGCCGCAAGGAAACCGAGGCCCTGCTCGCGGGCCTCGAACGGCTGCCATTGCGCGACATCGCTCATCGCGACAGGATGCTCAAGGAGTTCGATCTCGACGGCGCACTGGCGCGCCGTCCGGCGCTGATCCTGATGGACGAACTGGCCCATTCCAACGTCGCCGGGTCGCGGCATCCGAAACGCTGGCAGGACGTGCATGAGTTGCTCGTTGCCGGCATCGACGTCTACAGCACGGTCAATGTGCAGCATCTGGAAACGCTCAACGATGTCGTCAGCGGCATCGCCGGCATTCGCGTCTGGGAGACGGTACCCGACCGTGTCTTCGACGCCGCCGACGAAGTGGTGCTGGTCGATCTACCGCCCGACGAACTGCTGCAGCGCTTGAAAGAGGGCAAGGTCTACCTGCCGCAACAGGCGGAACGGGCGATCCGCAATTTCTTCCGCAAGGGCAACCTGATCGCCCTGCGCGAGTTGGCCTTGCGCCGCACTGCCGACCGGGTCGACGACGAGATGCTGGCCTACCGCCGCGAAACCTCGATCAATACGGTATGGCAAACGCGCGATGCACTGTTGGTATGCATTGGACCAGGCACCGGCGGCGAGCGACTGGTGCGCACCGCGGCGCGTCTGGCGGGCCGACTCGAGGCCCCCTGGCATGCCGTTCACGTCGACACGCACACCGCTGGGCCGGAGCCCGAATTGCAGCGGCAGCGCATCGTGCGCGCGCTCGATCTTGCCAGTTCGCTTGGCGCTGAAACGGCGACGCTTTCGGCTGACGACGCTGTCGCGACGGTTGTCGATTATGCGCGCGAACACAACCTGTCACGGGTGCTCGTCGGCCGCGACCATCCACGCCGTTGGCAACCATGGTACCGCTCGATGGTCGAGCGCGTTGGTCATGCCGCACCCGACCTGGACGTGGTCCAGGTGGCGCGCAACGACGACGCACGGACCGCCGTGCCATCGCCGACGGCTCCACCGACACCGGGCGAGTGGCTGGCCTATTTCAAGGCCACGGCAATCTGTGCCGTGGCAACTGCTCTGGCAGCGCCGCTGGCAGGCGCGATCGAACTCACCAACATCGCCATGCTGTTCCTGCTTGCCGTACTCATCGTGGCCATGCGTCTTGGACGCGGCCCAGCAGTGCTCAGCGCCTTTCTGGCGGTTGCCGCCTTCGACTTCTTCTTCGTGCCGCCGCGCTTTTCCTTCGCCGTCAGCGATGCGCAATATCTGATGACCTTTGGCGTGATGCTCATCGTGGCGCTGATCACCGGCCAGCTCACCGCGCGCTACAAGCAGCACGCCGAGGTGGCGACACAGCGCGAGGCGCGCGCGCGCGGGCTCTACGAAATGGCCCGAGATCTGTCGGCGGCTTTGCTGCCGGTGCAGATCGCCGAGGCTTGCGACCGCTTTCTGGTGGTCGAATTCGGTGCCCGGGCAGCGCTCTTGCTGACCGATACCAGGGATCACCTGCAAGCGGCGATACTTGCTGCCAAAGCCGCCGCCGGCGAGACGCCGGTCGTAGACGAAGGTGTGGCCCGCTGGGCCTTCGATCACGGCGAGGCGGCTGGGCTGTCCACCGATACCTTGCCGGGTAGCCCGCTCCTCTACCTGCCGCTCAAGGCCCCAATGCGTACGCGCGGCGTGCTCGCCATTGCACCCCGCGACCCGCTGCGCGTGCAGGGGCCGGAGGCGCGCCGGCAACTCGAGACCTTTGCCAGCCTGGTGGCGATCGCCGTCGAGCGCATGCACTATGTCGACGTCGCGCAAACCACGCTGGTGCAGATGGAGTCGGAGAGTCTGCGCAATTCCCTGCTGTCGGCGATCTCGCACGATCTGCGGACGCCCTTGAGCGTGCTGGTGGGCCTGGCCGAGTCGATCCGGCTGACGCAGCCGCCACCCACCGATGCCCAGGCCACGATTGCCGCAACGCTGAAGGAAGAAGCGCTACGCATGAGCACCAAAGTCAACAGTCTGCTCGACATGGCGCGTCTGCAGGCCGGCAAGGTCCAACTCAAGCGCCAGTGGCAGCCGCTCGAGGAAGTCGTCGGCAGCGCGCTGATGGCCACCGACGTGTCGCTTGCCGCCCATTCCGTGCATACCGCCCTGCCCGATGATCTGCCGCTGCTCGAAATCGACGGCGTACTGATCGAACGTGTGCTCTGTAATCTCCTCGACAACGCTGCCAAGTACACGCCGGCCGGCACGCCGGTCAGTATTGGTGCAGCGGCGCGTGAAAATGAGGTTGAGGTGTGGGTGGACGACAGTGGGCCAGGCTTGCCACGAGGGCGCGAGGAGAGCATTTTCGAGAAGTTCGAGCGCGGCGCACGGGAGAGCACGACCTCCGGCGTTGGCCTTGGTCTGGCGATCTGCCGCGCCATCGTCGAGGCGCACGGCGGCCGGATTCATGCCGAGAACCGCCCCCGCGGCGGCGCACGTTTCATCTTTTCGCTGCCGCGTGGCGTACCGCCGACGGTTGTCGAAGAAGGGGGAGCTACATGACGACCTGCGTACCCAGCTCGACCACGCGATTGGCCGGCAAACCGAAGAAGTTGGCGGCGCTGCCACCGTTGCGGAACATCCACACAAAGAGCTTGCCGCGCCAGCGACACATGTCGGTATTCAGTCGCGGAAGCAGGGTTTCCCGACCGAGGAAGAAAGAGGTATCCATCGGGTCGAAATCGAGCCCGTAGGCGGCACACTCTTCCAGCGCGTTCGGCAGGTTGGGTTGCTCCATGAAGCCGTAGAAAACCTTCACCTGCCAGAGGTCACTGGTCATGTGCACGACCTCGACCCGGCTGGCGTCCGCACGCCGGGGAACGTCGAGGATATGGACGGAGACCAGCACGATGCGCTCGTGCAACACCTTGTAGTGCTTCAGGCTGTGCAGTAGGGAGTGCGGCACATTGTCGGGATTGGAGGTGAGGAATATCGCTGTCCCGGGTACCCGTCGCGCCCCGCCAATCGCTTGCATGAAGCTTCCCGTATCCATCGCATCCATGGCCAGATGTGCGCTGAGCAGGTCGCGGCCGCGCTTCCAGGTGGATAGCAGCACATAGACGGCGAGGCCGAAGAGCAGCGGGAACCAGCCGCCGCCAGCGATCTTCACCGAGTTGGCGGAGAAATAGGCCAGATCGATGATTGCGAAAGGCAGCGCACCGAGAAACGCGCGCCAGACGGGCCAGCCCCAGACGTATCGCGCGACGACGAAGGCCAGCAGATCGGTGATGAACATCGTTCCCGTGACGGCGATGCCGTACGCCGCCGCCAGGTTCGACGAACTGCCAAAGCCGAGCACCAGTACAATGACCGCTGCCAGCAGGCTCCAGTTGATGCCCGCCAGGTAGATTTGCCCCATCTGCTGATCCGACGTGTGGCTGATCTCCATGCGCGGGGTAAAACCGAGCTGAATCGCCTGCTGCGTAATCGAGAAAGCGCCGGAAATCACAGCCTGCGACGCGATCACGGTTGCCACCGTGGACAGCACGACCATCGGATAGAGCAGCCAGTCGGGCGCCAGCAGATAGAACGGATTGGTGATGGCTTGCGGGTCGCGCAACAGCAGCGCTCCCTGCCCGAAATAGTTGATGACCAGCGCCGGCAACACGAGGCCAAACCAGGCCAACTGGATCGGTTTGTGTCCGAAGTGCCCCATGTCAGCGTACAGCGCTTCGCCACCGGTCAGCACAAGCACGGCGGCGCCGAGTGCAAAGAAGCCGAGAATCGGGTTGTCGTCGAAGAAACGCACGGCGTGCCAAGGCCCCAGCGCGCTCAGCACCTGCGGCTCGTGGGCGATGCTGAATAAGCCCAGCGCGCCCAGCGTCAGGAACCAGAGCACCATGATCGGCCCGAAAAACCTGCCCACTGCAGCCGTGCCGTGACGCTGCACCGCGAACAGCAGCACCAGGATGATCAACGAGATTGGCAGCACGTACGGCTTGAAGGCCGGAGTCGCCACTTCGAGGCCCTCGACCGCCGAGAGAACGGAAATCGCCGGCGTGATCACCCCGTCACCGTAGAACAGCGCCGCTCCGAACAGACCGAGAATCATGATCAGGCGGCGCTGCCACGAGCCTTCCGCGATCGGTCGCAGGGCCAGCGCCATCAAGGACATGATGCCGCCTTCGCCCTTGTTGTCGGCGCGCATGATGAACAGCACGTACTTCAGGCTGACCACGATCATCAGCGACCAGAAAATCAACGAGAGAATGCCGAAGACATTGTCAGGCGTGATCGGCACCGGGTGGTGTTCACCGCCGAAGACTTCCTTGATCGCGTACAGAGGACTGGTGCCGATGTCGCCATAGACTACGCCAAGGGCAGCCAGCGACAGGCCGGCCAGACGGCTCTCGCCGGTGTTTTCAGACATGTGCTTACCTCTTGCTTCAGGATTCAGGATTGAAAGCGATAGCCGACGCCGGTCTCGGTCAGAAGGTGCTGCGGCTGCGTCGGGTCCATCTCGAGCTTCTGGCGTAGGCGGCCAACGTAGATGCGCAGGTAGTGGCCCTGCTCGCTGTGCCCGGGTCCCCACACCTCCCGGATGAGGTAGCGATGGGTCAGTACCTTGCCGCTGTTGGCGAGCATCACCGCCAGGAGGCGATACTCGATTTGCGTCAGGTGAATCTCGACGCCCCCCCGGCTGACGATGCGCCGGGACAGATCCACCTCGACGTCGCCGAACCGATGTAGGGGACTGGCCTCGCCGGCTTGCCAGTGGCGTCTCAGCAAGGCCCGCAAGCGCGCCAGCAACTCACCGACACCAAAGGGTTTGCAGAGATAGTCGTCGGCACCCGTGTCAAGGGCGGCGATCTTGTCGCGCTCGGCCGAGCGGGCCGAAAGAATGAGGATCGGCACTGCCGACCAGCTACGCATGTCGCGGATGAATTCGATACCGTTCATGTCGGGCAGACCCAGGTCGAGGATCACCAGATCCGCCTTGCCACGGGCAAGTTCGTCCAGCCCCTGGCGCGCCGTGGCCGCCTCGATCGAAGCGCAGCCCTCGCGGCGCAGGGCATCACACACGAAGCGGCGGATTTGCGGCTCGTCCTCGACGACGATGACGCGCGCGGTCGTCTCGTTCATGACGTGCCCTCCTCGTCCATGGCGGGGGGCGTGCCGAGAGGAAGGGTGAAACGCACACAGGCGCCGCCGGGACGGTTCTCGGCGACGATCGTACCGCCGTGCGCCTCGACGATGGCCTTGCAGATCGCCAGCCCCAGGCCGGTACCGGCGACGGCCGGCTCGCGCTCGCCCCTGGCAAACAGGTCGAAAACCTGGTCGATGCGATCCACGGGAAAACCGCGGCCGTCGTTACCGACGGCGATTTCCAGCGCCTCTCCGCGCGTGCGCGCCAGCACCTCGATGCGCGCCCCCGGCGGGGAATACTTGGCCGCGTTCTCCAGCAGGTTGCACAGGACGCGCTCCAGCAACACGGCATCGAAGTCCACCAGCGGCAGATCGCGCGGCACCTGAATGTCGAGCTTGCGGCTGGCGAGAAGACCCGCCAGCAGGCGCGTGCTGGAGCCGACGATCTCCTCGAAGGGCTGCCACTCCTTGTTCAGCGTGATGCTGCCGGCCTGCAGGCGAGCCATTTCGAGCAGGTTGGACATCAGGTGATGCATGGCATGCGCCTGGTCGCGGATGATCGCGGCCGTCTCGATGGCGCCTTCGTCGAGCGCCGGCTGCCTGTGCACCAGGGTATCGGCGAGCCCGACGAGACTCGTCAGCGGTGTCCGCAAATCGTGCGACAAGGAGGACAGGATCGATGTGCGCAGCCGCTCCGCGGAGACCTGCAGTTCGCTGTCCTGCGCGGCATCGGCGTAATGCAGCCGCTCGAGCGTGATCGCCAGCAGCGATGCCACCGCTTCCAGCAAGGGCCGCAGTGCACGCACCCGGTCGACGTCGTCCGACCGGGGTACCAGAGCCAGCACCCCGAGGACACGGGTCGGTACGACGAGGGGCAGAAAGACGATGGCTACGCCCATGCCGGCCAGGGGATCGGTCTCGACGATGGTGCCGCGTTCGTAGGCCGAACGCGCGAAGCCGTACTCCAGATCATTCAGGCGGTGGCTACCGTATTCATGGAACTCATGGAACGCGACTCCCTTGCCCGAAGCCTCGGCGACCAGCAGCGTCACATCCAGCTCAACAGCGCCCAGGAAATGCCGTGTAATGTCGGCGACCTGATCAGCCGTCAAAGCGCCACCCAGATCGCGTGCCAACTGGTAAAGGACGCGCGTCTCCTGTTCTCGCGACTGGGCCTCGGCGGTCCGCTCCGAAAGCAATGCCGCAAGATGCGACGAGATCAGGCCGACGGCAAGCATGACCGCGAAAGTCACCAGATACTGCCCGTCGGCGACGTCGAATGACAGATGTGGCGGCACGAAAAAGAAGTCGAAGAGGGCCACCCCGAGGAAGGCCGCCATGACCGATGGGCCCCGCCCAAGCCACACCGCCGCGACGAAAACCGTCAGCAGAAAGATCATCACGATGTTGGCGAGATCGAGCAGGCCACGCAGCGGAAGCGTGCCCAGCGTGGTCAGGGTACAAAGCGCGGCGGCCACCAGATACGGGGCGCGGCGCCAGCGGGAGGGGAGTCCAGTTTTCACGGCGGCAAGCGGAGTCAGAACGCGATGCCGTCAGTGTCCGGAATGCGACGTAAAAATGGTGTAAACACTTGCCGACGGCGGCGATACCGCACAGGGCATCCTTGCCAGGATCGGCGAGAACGACACGCGCAAGTGCCTGAGCTGTTCAGTGCGGGGTGGCTTCTTGTTACTATCCGTCTGGCTTGAGCCGCCTGTCCAGGGCGGAGCCGACCGCCGTCGCGGGGCAATGCCAGCGAGGCGGAGACGTCTCGCCGGCCCGGGTCGGCAAGCAGCGCGCCTGCACCACTTCCCTCAACGCGAGCGTCGTGACATGAACAACCTGGAAGACCAGCAAGCGAAAACCGGCGCCGGGCAGCGCGCGCCATGACGGAGCCGACGACCGGCATCGTCGTCGTCGAGGACGAAGCCAATATCCGCCGTTTCATCAAGCTGGCGCTCGAAAGCGAGGGGTTTCAGGTCTTCGAGGCCGACAGCGTCAAGCGCGGCCTGATCGAGGCCGGCACCCGCCGCGCGGATCTGGTGGTGCTCGATCTCGGCCTGCCCGATGGTGACGGCATCGACTTCATCCGTGATCTGAGAGCCTGGTCGGAGATCCCCGTGCTCGTACTCTCGGCGCGCACGACCGAGATCGACAAGGTGGCCGCGCTCGATGCCGGTGCCGACGATTACCTGACCAAGCCTTTTGGTGCTGCCGAGTTGCTCGCCCGCGTACGCGCGCACCTGCGCCGCCGCAGCCGTAGCGCCGGCGGCACGGCGCTCGCCGAGTTCGGGTCGATTCGCGTCGACCTGGCGCGGCGTACGGTCGAGCGCGACGGAGCGCCCCTCCACCTGACGCCGATCGAGTATCGGCTCCTCAGCTATCTGATCGCCAATCCCGATTGCGTGCTGACCCACCGCCAGCTACTGAAGAACGTCTGGGGCCCCGGACACGTCGAAGACAGCCACTACGTCCGCGTCTATATGGGCAATCTGCGCAAGAAGATCGAGGACGATCCCGCGCGACCGAAGCACCTTCGCACCGAGGCGGGTGTCGGCTACCGATTTGTCGGCGCCTTGCCGAGCAAGTCATGAGCGACGGCTGGTGGCAGTGAGCGGCGCCGGCACCGCAGGATGCGCCAACGATCCACCGTCTCTGTGCAGGCCGGAGGTCGATTCGTGGTGATGCAAAGCGAGCCAGCCAACCCGGCGCTGCAGGCACCCGGCCACCTGCAGACGCGCCCGTCGCTGGCGCGGCGACCTATCATGTCGGAGCCTTGAGCGTGCCCTTTACTCCTTTCCACATGGGACCTGGCTTGCTGTTGAAGGCGCTTCTTCAGGGAAGCTTTTCACTGATGGTCTTTGCCTGGGCGCAAATCATCATGGATATCCAGCCGCTGGTCGTCATGATCACCGGCGAAGGGCATTTGCATGGTTTTTCGCATACCTATGTCGGCGCAACGCTGATTGGTATCGGGTCAGCGCTGACGGGAAAATACGCGGCCGAGTTGGGCCTCCGCCTGCTGGGCCGGTCTCGTGACTCGCCAATCAGTTGGCCCGTCGCAATCGTTAGTGCCGTCATTGGTTCGTACAGTCACGTGCTGCTCGACAGCGTGATGCATACCGATATCGAGCCGTTCGCACCCTTTATCCTGGACAACCGGGTGCTTGGCTTGGTGTCCGTTGCGGCGCTCCACGAGTTCTGTGTCTACAGCGGTCTCGTTGGGATAAGCCTCTACTTCGCGATCTCGCATTGGCTTGACGGGCGCAAGCACAGGAAGTGAAGCTCGGCGCAAGCTCGCCCGGAATGGTCCGCTGTCGTGCCGGGAGCACACCGGCAGAGCCTGTCGGCGGCGCGCCGTTTACCTGCAGGCAGCGCCGTGCTGCCACAGCGGCAGCGGCGTGCATCGACGCCCGGACTATTCGCACATGCGCCGGATGGCATTCTCCTCGATGGCCAGCTTGACCTGGAGGAGAACGGCGTCGACGTCGGCGAGCCCCTCGTCGAGTACGACTTGACCGGTCAGGGCCAGTTCCGGCGACAGCAGGCCGCTTTCGTAATGCGCCCAGATTTCCTTGCCGTACTGGGTGTCCTTGAGGGTCGGCGCGAAGGCGCTGAAGTAGGTGCGCAGATTGAGCACATCACGCTCGAACATTTCGGCGGCGTCGCTGTTGCCCGCCGCATCGACGGCCTGCGGCAGGTCGATGATGACCGGCCCGCCTTCGCCAACGAGGATGTTGTATTCGGAGAGATCACCGTGAATGACGCCGGCGCACAGCATGCGCACCACCTGATTCATGAGCAGGGCGTGATACGCCAGCGCCAGTTCCTCGCTGAGTTCGACATCGTTCAGGCGCGGCGCCGCATGGCCGTCGGCATCGAGCACCAGATCCATCAGCAACACGCCGGCGAAGCAGAGGTGCGGCTGCGGCACCCGCACGCCAGCGGCGGCCAGCCGATACAGGGCATCGACCTCGGCACTCTGCCAGACCTCTTCCTGCATCCGGCGCCCATAGCGGCTGCCTTTCTCCATGGCGCGCGCCTGCCGGCTGTTCTTGACCTTGCGGCCTTCCTGATAGGAGGCGTTCTTGCGGAAGCTGCGTTGATTGGCATCCTTGTACACCTTGGCGCAGCGAATCGCCTCGCCGCAGCGAACGACATAGACGGTGGCCTCCTTGCCGCTCATCAATTGGCCAATCACCTCATCGACGAGGCCTTCTTCGACGAGTGCGGTGAGTCTGTGCGGGGTTTTCATGGTGGCCTTGAGTGGGGGGCTGACTGGGGGCTTCCGTCACGCACCGCGCGCCGGCGCGTAGTGCGTAGTGCGTAGTGCGTAGATCGTCTAGCGTAGCGCAAGCCGAGGCTTTTCGCGCGAACTGTCGAGATCGAGCCCCATGACGTTGCCCGACGGCGGCGCGCGATCGAGTTCATCCAGCAGAAAGCCGTGCTCCTCGTCTGGGACAGTTCCGAGAATCGGCACGCCTACCGGTCCGTGCCTGGGCGCGGCAGCGGCCAGATCGGCCGCGTACACCCGTTCAGCGGATGCCGGCGGGCGAAAGCACCGCTCAGCGCCGGTCCCGCGCCCCATGACCACTACCGGTGGCCCGGCACTTGCGTCCGGCCGCTCGGTATCCCCGCGCCGCAGGGTCACCGGCGACGCGGACTTCTACGGCTCGATGCGCATTGCTACCCCAGTTCCAGCGCGTCGCCGTTGCCCAGGAACAATTCCGTCTGGGAGCCGTGCCGGGCCGTCCCGCGCAGGACGGGCAAGCCGCTCGCCAGCATCTTCTCGACAGCCGTGCGGCCGGTGCAATGATTGCACGCCAATTTGGTGATCCCATAGTCCCCCAGGGCCTTGACGATCTGGTCCCGGCCCGAGTCCCAGTCTTCCAGGGGAGAAAGGTGCAGTCCACCGTAGATCGCGTGGATACGCTCGCCACCCGTGAAGCTCCGGCGGGCATAGTCGAGCAGGTTCAGCACGCCGCCGTGACCGCAGCCAGTGATCATGGCCAAGCCCTGATTCTCCAGGTTGGCGTAGAGGACGTTTTCTCCCTGGACCTGCAACAGCGTGCGCATCGGGAAGCTGACCACAGCCAGACCGGGAAACAGCAGCAGCGGCTGCCCGCTGGCAACGGTAATCACACTTCCCGTATGACCCTGCTCGCGAATGAAGGCCAGGCCTGTCGGATGGAAGCCCTCGGGAAGGTAAATCGGCATGGCGGGACAGTGTCTGAGCGTCGAGCCGATCCCCCAGAAGTGGTCGAAGTGCTCGTGACTGACGATCAAAGCCTCGATCCGGCCCTCCTGCAGCAGGCGGTCTATGCCCTCCTCCGCGAAGCGGCGATCCATCCAGTCGGGGTTCCAGCCGGTGTCGAACAGCAGGCGGCGCACCTTGCCATCGGTCGTCTCGGCCTCCAGGAGCGCCGAGAAACCGGCAGCGTTGTCCGCGTGCAGGGGGCCGAACGGCGGCCACGGGATAGCGTACTGGTCGGTCTCGGCACCGCCGGCGGCCCGAATGTCGTCAAACACGGTAGCGGTGTCGAACCAGCCAGTTTCGGAGATGCACAGAATGCGCAAACGCTTGAGGGCGCCGATGTCGAGTGTGGGAGCAATGCTGGTCATGGTGCTTACCTCGCAAATGGGCAGCCGCTGAGCCTGCCTTCGCTTCAGCGGCAATCGCGCTCGCTGGGCGCCAATGACGGCGCAAAGCGGTGCTCGTGGCTATGATGGCTGCGGTCAACGGGCAACCGGTCGAGGTTGTTGGCGAGCAGGGCCACCACGGCGACATCGGGGTCTTGTTCCAGGGTAATGACAGGAAGAATGCCGCTCTGCATCAGGCGATCGTAAAGACCGGGGCCGATGCCACCGGCAATCAGGACGTTGATTCCGGCCAGCGGCTCGGCCAGGTGCTGATGACTGGCGTGCAAGACCTCGTCCATCGAAACCTCGACCAAGCGCTTGCCGACGACCAAGCCCTTCTCGACTTCGTAGATCCAGAACTTGCGGCATTTCCCGGCGTGCGCGGTGATGGTCTTGCGGTTCTGGCTGGTCACTGCGATCTGCATGATGTTTCCTTCTGGTGTCGATCACAAGAGAAGTGCGGGCGTGCCCGCTGCGAAGGAGGCGACGCGGCGCATGACGGCGACCCCAAGGCCGCCGGCTGCGCCTGTGAATCTGTCGAGTCACTTCCGCCGATCTTTTTGCACGGATCAGGCCTGCCCGCGCTGGTCGCTACCGATAATCAGGCGGCTGTCCGTCAGGTAGGTATGAGGGGGAACTTCCAGATTGATCGGCGCCGGCTTGTCCTTGAAGACGCGGCCGGCAAAATCGAAGGTCGATCCATGGCAGGGGCAGAGAAAACCACCGGCCCAGTCGGCACCCAGAGCCTTGTCCCCGGAATCGAAAGCCTTGGCGGGTGAGCAACCGAGATGCGTGCAGATGCCGACCGCAACGAGATACTCCGGCTTTCGTGAGCGATGTTCGTTGGTCGCGTAGTCTGGTTGCTGCGCGACTTCCGATCCCGGATCGACCAGATTCGGCTCGGCCTTCTTCAGGGCCTCCAGCATTGCCGGTGTTCGGTGCAGAATCCATACCGGCTTGCCCCGCCATTCAACGACGATCATTTCGCCCGGGGCGATTTTGTCGATGTCGACTTCCACCGGTGCGCCGGCTGCCTTTGCTCGCTCGGACGGCAGCAGGCTACTGACGAAAGGCACAATGGCAGTCAGTGTCATCGCGCCGCCGAGTCCGACGGTAGCCAGCAACCATCGCCGGCGTGCCGGACTGTCGCTGACCAGAAATGATTCGCCCTGGCACGTACATAGACTCATGATGATTTCCTCGTTGGGATGGGTTCGTTGTCGCGCAAACAGGCGGCGTGGGCTCTTGCCTTGCAGACTCCGCCGAGCGAAGCAAGCGTCCGCAAACCCCGACCGGGCGGGTTCATGAATTGGCTTCGATCAGCCATATCAGCATTTACTTATCAAGACTCGTGCCAGCTTTTCCCGGAAACAGAAAATTACCCATAAACAATGCGTTGGTGTCGTCTATGGGGACGTGCTGCTGTCGTCTTTGACTATCAACTGCCGATATGGCAGCATGCGGCAGTCAATTTGGCAGAGCTGGTGGCAGCGCGTGGCGGTCAATCACAAGTCCCTGGCAGAGCTGGTCTCGTTCCTGGAGACGCTTCCCGAACCGCACATCCTGTGTGACCGCGACTATCGGATACTGGCCGCGAACGAGGCCTATCGGGCCAACTGGGTCGATCAGGTCGAGGTCGTTGGCCGCAAGTGCTTCGAGGTTTCGCATCGATACACGGTGCCCTGCGACCAGGCGGGCGAGTCGTGTCCGCTACAGCGCAGTCTGCAATCCGGCCGGCGCGAGCGCGTGTTGCATCTCCATTACACGGCACACGGCGAGAGCTTCGAAAACATCGAGCTGTCACCGATACGCGATGCCCGCGGCGCAATCGTTCTTTACATCGAGAAGCTCGAAGCTCTGCCCGGAGCGCAAAGTCGTGCGCACGCCCAGGGTCTGATCGGTCGTTCGCCAGCCTTTCTCGGGATGATGGAACTGGTCGCCCGGGTAGCGCCGTCGGAAGCTTCCGTGTTGCTTCAGGGTGAATCGGGCACTGGCAAGGAACTCGTCGCCAATGCCATCCATCAACTCAGCCCGCGCGCCCGGCAGCCATTCGTTGCGGTCGATTGCTCCGGACTGCCGGAGACACTGTTCGAAAGCGCCTTGTTTGGCCACGAGCGCGGTGCCTTCACCGGTGCTACGACTCGCACGACCGGCCTGATCGAGGCCGCGTCCGGTGGCACATTGTTTCTCGACGAACTGGGCGACATCCCGCTTTCCATCCAGGTCAAACTCTTGCGCCTGCTGGAAACCGGAACCTATCGCCGAGTGGGTTCGCCAGAATTGCGCAAGGCGGAGGTGCGAACGATCTCCGCCACCCATCGCCCGCTGACGGAAATGGTGGCCAAAGGCCTCTTCCGGCAGGACCTGTTCTACCGCCTCAACATCTTCCCGATCCACCTGCCGCCACTGCGGCAACGCGGTGACGATGTCCTGCTGCTGGCCGAAAGCTTGCTCGCCCGCATCGCTGGCGGGCGTTCCCGTCGGCGCCTGTCGGCGGAGGCTGCCGACTGGCTGAGCCGCTATCCCTACCCCGGCAATGTGCGCGAGTTACGCAACATTCTCGAACGTGCCTGCCTGCTTTGCGATGGCGATGAGATCCGTCTGCCGCACTTGCCACTGGAACTGGCGGCGGAAACGCTCACCCTTCAGGGCATGCCGGAGCAGTACCAGGCGGCGAAGCCCGCTTCCCGCGAACGCGAGACGGTTTCGTTCGTGGAACAGGTACGGAGCTTCCGCGGCAACCGCAAGGCGCTGGCCAGGCACCTCGGCCTGTCGGAACGGACGCTCTACCGTCGACTGAAATGCCTGCCGAAGGCATGAGCACGCCGTCGTGCAGGGGCGCAGCGCTCTCGTCGCCTCACCGACGCGCTGGCTGGACCATGGCCCGGCGGCGCGCACGCTGAAGCTCGCCGACTGATTCTGCAGTTCTACCAGAGTGGCACCGACGACCCGCTGCTGCCGGCCGACCTCGCCAACCAGCTGTCGCTGCGCCAGTTCGATCTCTTCATCAGTCACAACCACCACGACTCGGCGCGGGTCGAAGCGCTGGTCTGCACGCTCAACGAAAAGCACGACCTGCGCGTCTGGCTCAAGAAACAGGAGCGTGGCCCTGCCAAGCTCGAACCACAGTGCGCGGCCGACATCTGCAACTGCCGCTTCGCCGTCGTCGCCGGCTTGCAGGCCGCGCTGAACTCCCAATGGGTGGACGGAGAAAAAAAATGCACCTCGAACTCAATCCCGACGCCAACCGCCTGCTGCCCCTCAAGTTCGAGCCGCTCCACCGTAAGCGTTCAGCGCACCCACCTCTGGGTGGGCATGATCACGCTGCTCTCTTGACCCACGTTGTTTGCGAGCCAAGAGGATTTCGAGTGGCACTACAAGCCCGTAGTTGGAGATTCTGCTGATCAGGATTCCCGGAACCACGGGGAAGCCAGGAACGAGGAAAACGGAATAGTGCGGAAGAAGACCTGGACAACCATGGTGTTACGTCCCGCGATATCTGGAACTCTTCAACCCGAGCCATTCGAGGTTGAGATGATGGCAAAGTCCCACGCTGACGCCGGAAGAAGAGGTTCCGGCGTCAGCGTGGGACGAGAGGGCTAGAAGGG
>JAFLDO010000036.1 GCA_017302455.1 Accumulibacter sp. | reverse complement strand
CGGCGGCGTTGCACCGCCGCCCGCGCCAGCGGCTATGCTGGCCGCTGCGCCGGTCCCAGCGCTGGCGCCCGGTGCCAGAATGCACGCCAGCCCGTCGGTACGTATGCTGGCGCGCGAACTCGGTGTCGATCTGAACAAGGTGACTGCCAGCGGACCCAAGGCCCGCATCCTCAAGGAGGATGTGACGGCCTACGTCAAGGGCGTCCTGAGCGCCCCGGCCGTGGCCGCCGCGGCACCTTCGCTCGGCGGTGGGCTCGACCTCCTGCCGTGGCCGAAGATGGACTTCGCCAAATACGGTGCGGTCGAAGTCAAGCCACTGGCGCGCATCAAGAAGATCTCCGCGCAGAACCTGGCGCGCAACTGGGTGATGATCCCGGCGGTCACCTACCACGAGGACGCCGACATCACCGATCTCGAAGCCTTCCGCGTCGCCATGAACAAGGAGAACGAGAAGTCGGCCCAGTCTGGTGGTCTCAAGATCACCATGCTTGCTTTCCTGATCAAGGCCTGTGCCGTGGCACTGAAGAAGTTCCCCGAGTTCAACAGCTCGCTCGATGGTGACAATCTGGTGCTCAAGCAGTATTGCCACGTCGCTTTCGCCGCCGACACGCCGAACGGCCTCGTCGTGCCGGTGATCAGGAACGCCGACCAGAAGTCGGTGAGCCAACTCGCCGTCGAAAGCGGCGAACTGGCGAGAAAGGCACGCGACGGCAAGCTCACGCCGGGGGAGATGTCCGGTGCCTGCTTCACCATTTCCAGCCTCGGTGGCATCGGCGGCACGCACTTCTCGCCGATCGTCAATGCGCCGGAAGTCGCCATCCTCGGGGTGAACCGGTCGGTGATGAAGCCGGTCTGGAACGGCAAGGAGTTCGCGCCGCGCCTGATCCTGCCGATGTCGCTGTCGGCCGACCACCGCGTCATCGACGGTGCGCTGGCGACGCGTTTCAACGTATTTGTTGCGCAACTGCTTGCCGACATGCGGCGCGTGCTGCTCTGATCGGGAGAAAATCATGAGCCAGATCATTGAAGCAAAAGTGCCCGACATCGGCGACTACCACGACGTGCCGGTGATCGACGTCTGCGTCAAGGCCGGCGATACGGTCAAGAGCGACGACCCACTCGTCACCCTGGAGTCCGACAAGGCGACGATGGACATCCCGAGCAGCGTCGCCGGCGTCGTCAAGGAAGTGAAGGTCAAGCTCGGCGACAAGGTGTCCGAAGGAGCGATCGTCGTCCTCATCGAGACCGCCGGCGTTGCCGAGGCGACGGCCGTCGTGACGCCAGTCGCCGCCGCTTCGACGGTGCCGCCGGCCAGCGCGGCAGCGGCGCCGCAGGCCGCGGCACCGATCACGGGCAAGGCCGACCTCGAGTGCGAAATGCTCGTCCTCGGCGCCGGCCCGGGCGGCTACTCGGCGGCTTTCCGCAGCGCCGACCTCGGCATGCAGACTGTCCTTGTCGAGCGTTATCCGACGCTCGGCGGCGTCTGCCTCAATGTCGGCTGCATTCCGTCGAAAGCCCTGCTGCACATCGCCGGCGTCATGGAAGAAGCGCAGCACATGGGCGACTGCGGCGTCAGCTTCGCCGCCCCGAACATCGACCTCGACAAGTTGCGCGCGCACAAGGACAAGGTCGTCGGCAAACTCACCGGTGGCCTCGCCGGCATGGCCAAGGGGCGCAAGGTCGAGGTCGTGCAGGGCGTCGGCCAGTTCGTCGACCCGCATCACCTCGAAGTCGCGCTTGCCGGCGGTGGCCGCAAGCTGATCCGCTTCGAGAAAGCGATCATCGCCGCCGGCTCGCAACCGATCGCGCTGCCCTTCATGCCCGACGACCCGCGCGTCGTCGACTCGACCGGCGCTCTTGAACTGCGCCAGATCCCGCCGCGCCTGCTGGTCGTCGGCGGCGGCATCATCGGCCTCGAAATGGCCAGTGTCTACTCGGCGCTCGGCTCGCGCATCACCGTCGTCGAACTCGGAGGCGTCCTGATGCCGGGCGCCGACCGCGATCTCGTCAAGGTCTGGGAGAAAAAGAACGCCCATCGTTTCGACCGCATCCTGCTCAACACCGGTGTCGTCGCCGCCGCAGCCAGTGCCGCCGGCATCGAAGTCAGCTACAGCAACGGCGAGAAGGAAGTCTTCGACCTCGTGCTGGTCGCCGTCGGCCGTTCGCCGAACGGCAGGAAGCTTGCGGCCGAAAAAGCCGGCGTGGCCGTCACGGAGCGTGGCTTCATTCCCGTCGATACGCAGTTGCGAACCAACGTCCCGCACATCTTCGCCATCGGCGACATCGTCGGGCAGCCGATGCTTGCGCACAAGGGCGTGCATGAGGCGCATGTGGCGGCCGAAGCCGCCAACGGTGGCAAGCGCTGCTTCGACGCCCTGCAAATCCCCTCGGTGGCCTACACCGATCCCGAAATCGCCTGGGCTGGCAAGACGGAAGAGCAATGCCGGGTCGAGGGAATCACGTACGGCAAGAGCGTCTTCCCCTGGGCTGCCTCGGGGCGGGCGCTGGCCAATGGCCGCGAAGAGGGCTTCACCAAGCTGATCTTCGACGAAGGCACGCACCGCATCATCGGCGGCAGCATTGTCGGCACCGACGCCGGCGACCTGATCGGCGAAGTCTGCCTGGCGATTGAAATGGGCTGTGACGCCACCGATATCGGCCACACCATCCACCCGCACCCGACTCTCGGCGAGTCGGTGGGGATGGCGGCG
This sequence comes from Accumulibacter sp., assembly GCA_017302455.1. Lineage (GTDB taxonomy): Bacteria > Pseudomonadota > Gammaproteobacteria > Burkholderiales > Rhodocyclaceae > Accumulibacter > Accumulibacter phosphatis. The sequence goes on along the minus strand of JAFLDO010000036.1, from coordinate 46,458 downwards.
GAGGTGTATGAGGGGGTGTGCACGGATCTGCCGGCGGTGAAAAAGCGATAGGTGCGGCAAGTTCTGGTCTTGCGATGACGCCGCCGCACGTCAAGTGCGGCGGCGTCATCGTTTCCGCGGACCGGAAGTGGTACGTGGTGGTGCGTGCGTGTACGCTTGACGGTCGATGCCAGTTTCGCAAATACTCTCGCGCTCCGGATTTCACCGGGACTTTTCGGCGCGTGCGCGGAGGCTGGGTAATGGCAGGATCTGCCTCGCAGCTTGCCTGGGGCGCGTGTCATGCAGAGGTGTCGCCGCGATGGGGGAAAGAATGCACGCGCTCGGGGTAAGGCAATGGAATTCCTGTAACCGTCGCTTTCTGCCGCACCTTGATTCGCGGCCAATGGCCGATCAGCCGTGGCTCCGATCGATCCACCGCCGTTGCGCACCGGTCTGGGCCAGGGTGCCGCGGCGCGGGAACGCCAAGGATCTTGCCGCGTTGCGTCTTGCGGCGCCGGGCAGTGGCCGGACACCGATTTGGCGAAGCAGGTGCGGCACCTGCTCGCCCGTTGCATTGGCAAAGTGGGCGAGAGGAAAATGACGTGAGGTTCTGGTGGGTCAACCGGCAACACCCGGCAAGCGAGGTGGCAGAACTGTTTGACGACATCGACCGCGTCTTTGCGCTCGACGGCGAGTTGATTACCAGCGATTCGCTCAGCCGCGTCCTGCGCGTCAGTGCCGGCGGCAAGCGCTATTACGTCAAGCGCTACAGTGGCACCGGCAAGAACCTCAAGCGCCGCTGGTTTGGCCTGCGCCGCTGGCTGGGTCCGCCGCGAGTGCGCGCCGAGTGGCGGAACTTGCAGGCTTTCCGGGACTGGGGAATTCCAACGGCAACGCTGGTCGCCTACGGCCTCGAGCGTCGCTTCGGCGGCTTCATACGTGGTGCCGTGGTGACCGACGAGATCCCGGCTACGTGCGATCTGGCGCAATTGGCCCGCGCCAACGATTCGCGCCTGGGTGATCGTCGCTGGGTTGCCCATGTCGCGCGGCAGATTGCCGGCATCGCGCGCACTCTGCACGGCCACGGCTTCGCGCACAACGATCTGAAATGGCGCAACCTATTGGTCGATGACGGGCCCTTGCCCACAGTCTATTTGATCGATTGCCCGAGCGGCACCTTCTACCGTGGCGCAGTTCTCCGGTACCGCATCGTCAAGGACCTCGCCTGGCTCGACAAGCTTGCCCGGCGCCTGTTGTCGCGCACGCAACGACTGCGTTTCTATCTTGACTATGCCGGGCACGCGCGAGTGACCGACGACGACCGCAAACGGATCGGCAAGATCGTCCGCTTCTTCGATCGCTGAGTGCTGGCGCTGCTGCGCTGCCTGCAGGGGAGGGCCGGCCTCACTCGCGATGATTCGCCATCGACACCGCAGTCACAATCAGGTGGCTGACTACGACAGGGGGTGTCAGGACGAACACACGCCGTCTGGTCCTGTCAATCAAGACAGTGGCTTCCTCCATCCGTCCTTCGGCTACTCGGCGAAGGCCAGCGACTTCATCATCGACAGCTCCTCCGGGCGGTGGAAGCGTCGCGTTCCCGACGGGTATTCTCACGTCACAGACACTCCGATGAAGGCTGCTGGCGGCCCGAAAGCAATGGTCGGCACGCGCAGTTTCTCAAACGGATGATCGAGTTTGCCGATCGCATCGCCAGGCGGTAACGAAACCCGCGTCGTCCCACACGGGACCACTTGATCCGAACGGCGCGCACCGTATGAGTCATGAATGTTCGCGGAAGCCACCCGAGCATGCGTTAAGGTGGGCTTCAGGCCTGCGCGGCAAGATGGTGTGGATGATCTCGAGCCCGTCCTTACGCCAGGCGCCGTCGCTCGGCGACATCGCCAAGCGCCGCCAGCGCCTCATCCTCACGTCCAGATGGTGACGAGCATGAACGATACTCCCTGCGCGACCTACCGCGCCAAGACCAATTACACCGAGGACAAGGCTCGCGGCTATGCCAACCGCGAGGCACGGCGCAACGTTCCGGAATTGAAGCTGGTCGAGAGCGCTTTCGAGCTCATCCCCAGGCCCGCCTCCGTCCTCGACGTGCCCTGCGGCGGCGGCCGGGTGACGGTGCTGCTGAGCCAGCTCGGGTACGAGATGAGCGCGGCAGATTACTCGGAGCCTATGCGCGACATCACCCGCGAGACCGCCGCCGCTACGGGGCTGAAGGTTCCCGTGTTCAAAGAAGACATCGAAAATCTCTCGCAGGCCGACCGGAGTTTCGATGCGATCGTCTGTTTTCGTTTCTTTCACCATCTGCCCAGCGAGGAGTTGCGCCGCAAGGTCGTCGGAGAACTCTGCCGCGTCGCGCGCCAGCACGTGGTCATGTCCTACTTCAACCCGAGAACCCTGCGCGCGCTGGAACAGAAACTGCGTCGCTGGCGCGGCAAGAAGCTTTCGGTCTTCAACACGCCGCTGGCCGAGGTCACGGATTATTTCGCGGCCAATGGCTTCAGGCTGGTGAAGAACTTTCCGCTCGACCTGACCAACAATCTCCACCTTGCGGTCTTTGAACGCGTATCGGCTTGAGCCGTCGCCGCCCGCGGTCAGCGTGCTCCGCCGCCAGTACCTCCATTTTGCGCCGGGCTGGGAAGCGCGGCTGCGCGCCGCCGGACTGAACAGCTTCGAACCCGCGTTCCTCGGCGACCAGGGGACGGTCGTGCGCCGCAGCGGCAGCAGCGAGGTGCGGCGCGTCGAGGTCGAGGGCGCGCGCCAGGTCTTGTTCCTGAAGAAATCCTGGGTGACGCGCTGGGCGCAACTGCGCAGCCGCGTGTTTCGCGGGATGCTCTTCGGTGCTTCGCAGGTGCGCCGCGAGTTTGCCAATCTGGCGCGGCTGCACGAGTGGCAGCTGACCGAGGCGATGCCGCTGGCCTTCGGCGAGGAACGGCGGGCCGGCTGGTTGTGGCGGTCCTTCCTGATTACTACGGGCATCGCCGAACCGATGCCCGTGGATGTGTTCATCCGGGACGTGCTGCCGCGCTTGGCCGGCGCCGAACGGCGGTCGGTTCGCGGCGAACTCCTGCGTCAGGTGGCCCGGCTCACGCGCGTGATGCATGCACGGCAGTTCACGCATGGCGACCTGTACTGGCGGAACCTGGTAATCGCGGGCAACGAACTGGCGCGGCTCTCGCTCATCGACATGCCGCGCGGGCGGTCGCATCGGCGGGAACTCAGCGTGGCGGCGCGGGCAAGCGACCTCGCGGCGCTGGACGCGCCGGCACAACGGTTCTTCCGGCGCAGCGAGCGGCTGCGCTTCCTGCTCGACTACCGGCAGACCCGGCGGCTGGATGCTGGCGGCAAGGAACTGATCCGGCAGGTGCTCAAGGCGGCCGAACCGATGCGCCGCAAGCAGCTCGCGCATGTGGGTGCCGATGCCCCGCAACACGCGCAAACGTAATCCCCAGGGACGTCGCGACTGCCTGCGACGCCTTGCCATGTCGTTGTCGCCGAGTCAGTCGAGCGTACGCCGGAAGGCCTTCAGCCCAACGGCGAGCACGACGCCGTAGAGGAGGAGAATGCTGCCGCGCATGGGGACGTCGAACACCCAGCGCGCGGCCAGCAGTATCAGCGTGACCTGGATGAGGCCGATGAGCATGCAGGGAATGATCTTGCCGGTCATCACCTCCAGCGGCGTCGCCGCGGTTGCCAGCGGTTGCTCGAAAGTGCCGCGCTCGCGTTCGCGAGTCATCGCCAGCCCCGTCATGAGCACCATGGTCATGGTGAGTATGACGCCCAGCAGGCCCGGGACCACGTTATAGGCGGTGATCCCCGGCGGGTTGTAGCGGCGGTGATCGCGAAGAGTGCCTGACCGTGTGCAACGCGGCTGCTTCGACGTGCGGAACCGCAGCCTCAGCGGGGTGCCACGAAGCGGTTGCCGGCTGCCTTGAAACGCTCGATGGCCTTCTTCAGATCGGTGTATTCCTCGCAACCGAACAGGCATTCCTTGTCGAGGGCGGCCAGTCGCTTCTCGGCGCTGGCGAGGTCACCCTTCATGAGGTACAGTTCACCCGAGTACTCGAGCGCTCCGCGATGCTGCGGGGCGATGCGCAGCGCCTCGTTGTAGTGGCGCTCGGCGGCATCGAGATCGGGTGACGGCGACTTGCGCAGGCAGTAGCCCATCAGGTTGTTCCAGTCGGCGCTGCTCGTATCGTTGATGCGCCGGAGTTCCGCCAGTGCCGCCGCCCATTGCCGGGCTTCCACCTGCGTGCGCGCCTGTGCCAGCTTGTCGGGCGTTGTTGCCACGCTGGGCTTGCTGTCGGCCAGCACGGGTTGTTGAAACGCCGCGCTTGCGGCTGCGATCGAGAGAGTGAGGGCAAGCAGCTTGTTCATGACTGGATTTCCGTGGCTGGTTGCGGTGGAATACGAAGGCGGACGTGCAGGTTGATCTCGCTCAGGGATAGCGACCGACAAACCCGCCGCATCTGCTCGACGGGGGTGGTGCCGGCGCCAACGCCTGACGGCGAGATTAACCCGCCGAGCAGGCCTGCGCAAGCGCCGGGCGCAGGCCGTCAGGGTTGTGGGATCCACGGGATGTGGCTTGCGGCGTTGGACGCCGGCGCTTGGCGGCCTGGCCTGCAGCGCCACTGGGGCCCGTCGCCCACCCGCGACAGGTCCGGCGTCCGGCGCTTGCTGCTTGCCGTTTTTCTCGGGCTGCTGCTGGCCGGTTGCGGCAACCTGATGAGCCTGCACGCCGATCTCAAGGAGGCGCGCAAGACCTTCCATCGCGTCGCCGGTCGGATCGAGTCGCCGACCTGTGCCGATTGCCCGACGATCGTCGTCGCCCTTGGTGACAGATCCGGGCGCCAGGTGCACACCTATCGCGTCTTCGAAAAGCCTGGCAAGTTCGACATGGTGATCCTTGCCGGGTCGCGCTATCTGTTTGCCTTCAACGATCTGAACGGAGATTTCGAGTACCAGCCGGACGAGCCTTCCGGTTGGTATGAGTTGACCGAATCGCCAAGCGGCAAGCGCGAGGTCGCCGGGATCGTGCTGCGCATCAGGCCCGCCGAGCCGGATGCCCGGGAGGGACCACAGATGGGCGACCTCTCCGAGTTGCGCGGGATCACCCTGGGATCGGTGGATGTGCAACTGGGACAGGTGGTCGATCTGGATGATGCACGCTTCGAACCCGAGGTGGCCAGCATGGGCGTCTGGCAACCCATCGGCTTCATGAAGGCCGGCCACGCCGGCCTGTACTTTCTCGAGGAATACACGCCGCACAAGGTGCCCGTACTGTTCATGCACGGCATCAACGGCAGCCCGCGGGACTTCGCCGGGATGATCGCCGGGCTGGATCGGACGCGCTTTCAGCCCTGGTTGCTCCACTATCCTTCCGGCCTGGCGCTGGACGCGCTGGGCAATGGCTTGCTGGGCATGCTGAGCGAACTGGATCTGCGCTACAACCTGAAGGAATTGCATCTTGTCGCGCACAGTCTCGGCGGCCTCCTCGCCCAATCCTATCTCAAGGCTTGCGAAGAACTGCAGCACTGCGCTTACGTCCGCTCCTTCACGTCGATCTCGACGCCCTTCGGCGGCAGTCGGGCGGCGCAGACCGGCGTGGATCGCTCGCCTGTCGTCGTGCCGGTGTGGAAAAGCATCGCGCCGGGTAGTCGCTTCCTGCGCGAGCTTTTCGCCCGGCCGCTGCCGCCGAGGGTTTCCCATTACCTGCTGTTCGGCTATCGCAACAGTAGCCGGACGACCTTCCGCAGTGGTGATGGAGTCATACCGCTGGACAGCCAGCTGCGGGCGGAGGCGCAGGCCCAGTCCCGGGCGATGCGCGGCTTTGACCAGGACCACAGCGGCATCCTCGACGACGACGCGGTCCATGCCTACGTGAACCGGGTCCTGTCAGGCTCCGGCGGTGACCATCTACTTGCCGGGGGAGGACAGAATGACACGCGTTGGGCGCAATGATCCCTGCCCTTGCGGCAGTGGGCGGAAGTTCAAGGCCTGCTGTCAGGCGAAGAGTGCGTCTGGCGTGGTGGCGAGCGAGCGGCTGTTCGGGGCCCAGTCGGCCGAGGGGCGACGCTTGATCGGTCTGCTGCATGCCGGGCAGCATTCCCGGCTCGAGATGGAGATCAAGCGACTGCTGCCTTCGGCGCCCGGCTCGGCCTTTCTCTGGGGGCTGCTTGGTGTGACCCTGCAGATGCGCGGCGACGATGGTCTCGCCGCGCTGCAGCGTGCGGCCGATCTTGCTCCCGGCGATGCGGATGCCTTGCTCAATCTGGGGACTGCCTTGTTGGCGCAGGGACGCGCCAGTGAGGCCGTCGCCGCCTTGCGGCGGGCCGTCGAGTTGCGCCCGGCAAACCCTGCAACGACCGTTCAGCTCGGCAATGCCCTGGCCCACGCCGGACGCGATGCGGAGGCCGAAGCCGCCTTTCGCGGTGCACTCGGCCTCGACGGCGACTCCGTGGATGCCATGCTCGGCCTTGCCGACACGCTGTCGCGAAGAGGCTGCCTGGCCGAAGCGGAGCTTCTCTGCGAGCGCGCCCTCGTTGTCCATCCGCAGCATCCGATGCCGCATTTCTGCAAGGGTGAGCTGCGACGTCTTTCGGGGCGGCTGCCGGAAGCGGCTGCCGAATATGCCCGCGTGATCCAGCTGGCGCCGGCGTATCTCCCGGCCTACAACAATCTCGGCAACGTACTGATCGAGCTCGGGCAACTGGCCGCCGCCGAGAAGACCTTTACCGACGTGCTGGCGATTGCCCCCGCTTACCTTGATGCGCTGATGAACCTCGGTCGTCTGCTTGGCGAACAAGATCGTCTTGGCGAGGCGGAAGCTGCCTATCGGCGAGTCGTGCAGCAACTGCCCGGACACCTGCCGGCGCTGGCACGGCTCGCCGCCGTCCTCGCGGAACGTGGCCAGGCGGCAGACGCGGAGGCCACCCTGCGACAGGCTCTGGAGATGGCGCCGGGACGCCGCGAACTCCACCTGCAACACGCGCTTTCCTTGCTGCCGATCGTCGCCTCGACTTCCGAGGAGGCCAGTTCCGCTCCCGCGCGCTTCGCGTCGGCTCTCGCCGCGTGTGCGCTGGATCATCACCGGGAAGATGCCGGGGTCGGCGAGCCGGCGGCCTCGCTGATGCCTTTCTTTCTGGCCTACCGTTACGGCAATCATCTCGCCTCCTTGTCCGCTTTTGGCGATCTCGTCGGCAGCTCGGCGCCGCTGGCGTCTCTGCCACCGGCGCGCGAGCGCATTCGTCTGCTGGTGATCTCCCGGCATCTGCGCCGACATTCCGTCTGGGATGTCGTTCTGCACGGTCTCCTTCGCCACCTCGATCGGACGCGCTTCGAGGTCGTTCTCTACCACCTCGGCGTGGTCGAGGACGCAGAGACGGCCGTCGCCCGCAACCTTGCCGACGTCTGGCGCGACCGTGCATCGGTCGCCGATGCGGCCGCCTGGCAAGCGGCGGTGATCGCCGATGCGCCCGATGCCATCTTCTATCCCGAACTGGGCATGGATCCGCTGACCTACCATCTGGCGGCACGACGCCTGGCGCCACTGCAGATGGCGGGATGGGGCCATCCGATAACCACCGGGCTGGCCAGCATCGACCTGTTCCTCTCGGGCGAGTTGATCGAGCCGCCGGCGGCGAGCGCGCACTACCGGGAACGGCTGGTGCTCCTGCCGGGAGCCGGCTGTTGCACCGTTCCGTTGCTCTTGCCCGCGACGCCGATCCCCGAGGTCGAGGCCGAGCTGGCGAGAAGTCGCGGTGTGCGCTTTGTCGTTCCGCAGCGACCGATGAAGTTCGATCCGTCCGATGATGAGCTGTTCGTGGATCTCGCCGAGCAGGTGCCCGATGCGCTGTTCATCCTTTGTCGCGACCCGGTTTATCCCTGGGCGACCGACAGACTGCTGGATCGCCTTGCCGGCGCCTTCCGCAATCGTGGCCTGGCCGCCGAGGGGCGCTTCCTGGTGCTTCCGTGGCTTGCCGCAGGGGCGTTCCTGTCGCTGATGGATGGCTGTGACGTCTATCTCGATTGCCCCGCCTTCTCGGGCTACACGACGGCCTGGCAGGCCTTGCACCGGGGCATTCCGATCGTCACCATGGAAGGCGCCTGCATGCGGCAGCGGCTGGCGGCGGGTGTATTGCGCCAGGCCGGCCTGTCCGAGACCGTGGCGGCTTCGCGCGCGGAATACCTGCGGCTGGCGGTGCGGCTGGCGGACGAGTCGCGCGATACCGGCCTGCGCGCTGCCCGGCGCGAGCGTCAACGTGCGGCTGCCGGCCGCGTGGATGGGGACACGCGCGTCGTTCGCGCTTTCGAGAATGTCGTGATCGCCGCGCTGGACAACGCCCGGCGCGGGTGAGCCGCGCACGCGCACGCGCCGCCTGTTCCTCGCGGCCAGTGCCGAGCGTCGCTCAAGCTTTGCCGCCGGCTGCCGTTATCTACTGTGGACCGTCATCTTGTTGAACCACCGTGCAAAGGAGCGCGCATGTTTCGCCAGTTCCGAAATCTTTCGATCGCCCTGAAGCTCAATCTCGTCCAGGGCCTGGTCCTGCTGGCGATCATCGTCGCCGCTGCGGTGGCCACGGCCTGGCATCTGCGCCAACAACTCGAAGATACCGCCGTTCACGATCTCGGGCAGACCAACCGCCTCGTCGTCTCGATGCTCGAAGCCTACGATCGCAGCCTGCGCAGCGACATTGAACGCAGCGGCCGCCTTTTTGCCGGGATGTTCGACCAGCCACTGGAACTGCAGGCGGCTGGCGAAGCGCCTCGCCTGCTGCAGAAGGGGACGCCACTCAACGACCGCTTCGATGTGGTCGAGGCCTTCACGGCGAAGGCGGGAACCGTGGCGACGATTCTCGTTCGCCAGGGCGACGACTTTCTGCGTACGGCCACTTCACTGAAGAAGGAGGACGGCACCCGGTCCACCGGCACACCGCTCGGCACCGATCATCCGGCACGCCAGGCTCTGCTCGGCGGCAACACCTACACCGGCAAGGCGTTGATGTTCGGTCGCGACTTCATCACTCACTACGTCCCGGTACGCGATGCCACCGGCAAGGTGATCGGTGCCTTCTTCGTCGGACTTGAGCTGACCGAAGGGCTCAAGGCATTGAAGCAGGGGATTCTCGCCATGAAGGTCGGCGAAACGGGCTACGTCTTGGCGCTCGACGCCGGCATCCAGAAGGGTGTGGCGACCATCCATCCGGCCAAGGAAGGCGCCAACCTGCTGGCGGCCAAGGACAGTCAGGGCTTCGAGTTCGTTCGCGAGATGCTCGACAAGAAGTCCGGCGTCATCCGTTACGACTGGGCCAATCCCGGCGAGAGCAGCCCCCGCCGGAAGGTCGCGGTGTTCGACCACTACCCGGCGTGGAACTGGGTGGTCGTGTCCACCAGCTATGTCGAAGAGATCAGCCGCGGCGCCGATGCGGCCGTCCGCGACATTGCCATGATGGCGGTGGCGATCATCCTGGCTGCCCTGGCCAGCGGCTACGTGGCGACTCGCGCCTGGGTGAGCCGCCCCCTGCACGAGATCGTCCTCGAGGCCGAAAGGATCGCTGGCGGCGACCTGAGCAGCCGGCTGCTTGCCGATGGCGGCGACGAGGTCGGTTCCCTGAAGCGCGCCATCGGCACGATGGCCGAAAACCTGAAGACGACGATCGGCGATGTGCGCCAGGCGGCGGCGACCATGCTCGAACAGTCGACGGCACTGGTGAACTCGGCCCAGCAGGTCAGCCAAAGTTCCGAGGTTCAGCGCGACGCGGCGACCGGCATGGCGGCCTCCGTCGAGGAGATGAGCGTCAGTATCGAACAGGTGGCGCAACACGCGCGCGATGCGCAGCGGCTGTCGAGCGGTTCCGGGGAGGCGGCGAACAACGGCGCCGAGGTCATCCAGCAGGCGGCCGGTGCGATGGGCCAGATCACCGGTTTCGTGCGCCAGGCGTCCACGACCGTCGGCGAACTCGGGCGGCGCTCGCAGGACATCTCGGAAGTCGTCCAGGTGATTCGCGAAATCGCCGAACAGACCAATCTGCTGGCCCTCAACGCCGCCATCGAGGCGGCGCGCGCGGGCGAGCAGGGCCGGGGCTTCGCGGTGGTCGCCGACGAAGTGCGCAAACTGGCGGAGCGGACGGCGAACTCGACCCGCTCGATCGGCGAGATGATCACCGGTATCCAGGACGGCGCCGGGGCAGCGGTCGAGCAGATGGAGCATGGCGTCGCACAGGTCGCCCAGGGTGGTGTCCTGGCCGATCGCGCGGGCCAGGCGATCGGCGAAATCGACGCCAGCACGCGCGAAGTCATCGCCGCCGTCGGCAGTATTTCGGAGGCGATCAGCGAGCAGAGCGTGGCCAGCCAGACGATTGCCCGTGGCGTCGAACAGATTGCCCAGATGGCCGAGGCCAACCATTCGGCGTCTCAGGATTCGGAGAACGCGGCACAGGCGCTGCGCGACCTGGCGGCGCGGCTCGACCAGGCGCTTGGCCGTTTCCGCGTCACCTGACATGGCCTTTGCCGCCGGCGCCGCGGCGCCTTGGCCGGCCCGCCGGCAGGCGCGGATTGCATTACCATTCCGGCCATGAGAATCCTCATCGTCGACGACGAGCCCGCGATTTCCGATACCCTGGCCTATGCCTTGCAGGCTGAGGGGTTCGCCAGCGACTGCTGTACGCTGGGTGCCGAGGCGCTGGCACTCCTGGATGCCGGCGGGCACGACCTGGTTGTGCTCGACGTCGGCCTCCCGGACATCAGCGGTTTCGATGTCTGCCGCCTCCTGCGCCGGAACTCGGACGTGCCGGTGATCTTTCTCACCGCCCGTTCCGACGAGGTGGACCGCATCGTCGGCCTGGAACTGGGCGCCGACGACTACGTGGCCAAACCCTTCAGTCCGCGCGAAGTCGTCTCGCGCGTCCGCGCCATCCTGCGCCGCAGTCGCCCCGAGTTGCGCAACGGCGCCGGCGCGACCGCGTCGGCGCGCTTCACGGTCGATGGCGAAGGCCTGCGCGTCGCCTACCACGGCGTCTGGCTCAATCTCACGCGTTACGAGTACCTCCTGCTGACGCTGTTGCTGGCACGTCCGGGGCGCATCCTCAGTCGCGGCCAGATCATGGAAAACGTCTGGCAGGATAGCGGCGAGAGCCTGGAGCGGACCGTCGATACCCACGTCAAGACGCTGCGCGGCAAACTGCGCGCGGTGCGCGCCGACGAGGAACCCATCCTGACCCACCGCGGTCTGGGCTACAGCATCGCGCCACGGTAAGCGGCCGGTGAACGTTTCCGTCCGCCTCTTCGTCGGCTATTTCCTGATGCTCGGCCTGGCGGCGTGGTTTGTCCTCAACATCTTCATGCACGAGGCCGAGCCGGGAATCCGCCAGGCCACCGAAGAAACTCTGGTCGACACGGCACACGTCCTTGCCGAACTGGCCGCGCCGGAACTCATTGCCGGCCAGATCGCCGACGGCGGCTTCGCCAGGGCCCTGGCGGCGGCTCGCGAGCGCTCGCCGCAGGCCAGCATCTGGGGAGTGCAAAAGGATCGCATCGACTTTCGTGTCTACATCACCGACCGGCAAGGGCGGGTGATCTTCGATTCCGAGGCGCTTGCCCTGGGCGCCGACTACTCGCAATGGCGCGACGTGGCGCGCGTCCTCAAGGGCGAGTACGGGGCGCGCAGCACGCGCGAGCAGGCCGGCGATGCCAGTTCGTCGGTCATGTACGTCGCCGCTCCGATCCTGCGCGACGGCCAGTTGATCGGCGTGTTGTCGCTGGCCAAACCCCTGTCGAGCGTCTTGCCCTACATCGGCCACGCCGAGCAGCGCGTCAAGCGTGCCGGCTACATCCTGCTGGCGGCCTCGGCACTGATCGGGGTGGCTTTCTCGGCCTGGCTCAGTTGGTCGATCAACCGTCTGCGCAACTATGCGCGTGACGTCTCGGAAGGCCGCAAGGCCGATCCGCCGACGTCCGGCGGTCGCCAGTTCTCCGAGTTGGCGCGCGCCCTGGCGCTGATGCGCGAGAGACTCGAAGGCAAGCAGTACGTCGAACGCTACGTCCAGAACCTGGCGCACGAAATGAAGAGCCCGCTCTCGGCGATCGTCGGCGCCGCCGAGATCCTCGAAGGCAGCCCCGCCGATGGCGATCGCCGACGCTTTGCAGCAAGCGTCAGCGAGCAGGCGCGGCGCTTGCAGGGAATCATCGAACGGATGCTGATGCTGGCCCGGGTCGAGCAACTGCAGGCGCCGGAAGAGGCGGTCCAGGTCGACCTGGGCGAACTGTTGCGGCGCTGCGTCGACGAACGCAGTCTGGCGCTGCAGGCACGTCAAGTGAACTGCCGGCTCGCCATCGACAAGCCGCTCGGTGTGCGTGGCGACCCCTTCCTGCTGCAGCAGGCGCTGCTCAACCTGCTCGATAACGCCATCGCCTTCTCGCCGACCGGGGGGTGCATCGAAATCGCTCTGCGGCATCACGAGCAGCACGCCGAAGTGGCGATCCGCGATCATGGCAGTGGCGCTCCGGACTACGCGCTGGCGCAGGTCTTCGACCGCTTCTATTCGCTGCCGTGCACCGCCAGCGGCAAGAAGAGTTCCGGGCTCGGGCTGGCACTGGTGCGCGAGGTGGCCCGCCTGCACGCGGGCGAAGCCGATTTCGCCAACCATCCCGAGGGTGGCGCGCTGGCCCGCCTGCTGCTGCCCATTGCCGGGGCGGGCTGACTTCACCTACGCTTCACCGAGCTTCACGGCCGCTTCCTCGTCGGTTCATCGAGACGCCGCAGACTCCCGGTACCGTCAACCAGGGAGAAACTCATGGACAAGAAGCTGCTTCTCAAACTCATCGCCATCGGCTTCATGTCGCTGCTGCTGCTGGTGCCGCTGGCCCTCATCGAGGACCAGATCCGCCAGCGCAGCTCGCGTCAGGACGAGGTCCAGCGCGGTATCGCCAACAGCTCGGCAGGCCAGCAGACTCTCACCGGGCCGGTGCTGGCGATTCACTATCGCGAAAAACTCGAGCCGGAAATCAAGGAGGACCCCGCCACCGGTCGCCTCAAGAGCATCCCGCGCTTTGCCGAGCGGACCTTCTACCTGCCGGCAGAGACCCTGCGCCTGAGTGGTGACGCGCGCGTCGAAACCCGCCAGCGTGGCATTTACCAGGTGCGTCTCTATCACCTCGATCTGGCGGTCGCCGGGCGCTTCGTACTGCCCGCGCATCTCGGGTTCGACAGCAAGCGCGTCATTCTCAGTGCCGAGGCGACGCTGCTGCTCGGCGTTGCCGATCCGCGCGGCGTCGACAACGACCCGGTGGTGAACCTGGACGGCCAGCGCTACCGCTTCGCGACCCCCAAGATCTCGGCACAGGACGGCGATGCGCTGGCCGGCGAACGCCTGGCGATCCCGCTCGGGGCGATCGCTCTCGAGGCCGCGCGCACGCTCGATTTCGATTTTCCGCTGCAACTCACCGGCACCGAGCGGCTGGCGATCGCGCCGACCGGCGAAGCCAACACCATCGCCATCAAGTCGGACTGGCGTCACCCGAGCTTCGGCGGCCGCTTCTTGCCGCGGCAGCGTACGGTCGGTGACGACGGCTTCACGGCCCGCTGGGAGGTCTCGCATCTGGCGCGCAACTTTCCCAATACGCTGGCTGCCGCGAAGGGCGGGCCCGCACCCGAAGTGCTCGACATCCTCTTCGTCGATCCCGTCAATGTTTACCTGCAGTCCGAGCGTGCAGTGAAGTACGGAATCCTGTTCATCGCCCTGACCTTCGCCGGTTTCTTTCTCAGCGAGATCCTGCGTCGGGCGCCGATTCACCCGCTGCAGTATCTGCTGGTCGGACTCGCCCTCGCGCTCTTCTTTCTGCTGCTGATTGCCCTTTCCGAGCACCTGCCCTTCGTCGCCGCCTATGCGATAGCCGCGTCGGCCTGTATCGGCCTGATCGGTAGCTACCTGGCCGGCGCGCTCGGCGATCGCCGCCAGGGACTCGCCTTCGCCGCGGCGCTGACCGGACTCTACGGCGTGCTCTACGGGGTGCTGCTCTCCGAGGACAACTCGTTGCTGATGGGTAGCGTGCTGCTCTTCCTTGCGCTCGGCGCCATCATGCTGGCGACGCGGCGCATCGACTGGTATCGGATCGCGCCGGCTGCTGCGGCTCGGCCGGCGGAATGAGGCAGCGACATGCCCCGCGCTGTCCCGCGTTGCTGGCGCTCGCTGCTTGCCTGGGCGGCGCTTGGCAGCCTGCTCGCCGTCGCCTGGAATCTCAAGCATCCGCTGCTGTACTGGCTGCGCCCCTGCGAGACGGCTCTGCTGCTGGCTGTCGCCGTGCTCGGCGGCAGCGCCGCGCTGCGGCAGCCGCCTGCGCAGCGTTCGCCTGGCAGGCGGCGACTCCTGGCGCTCGGCCTGCTCGCCCTCGCCGGCCTGACCCTGTGGCGAGAGCTGGAGTTTCACGCCGATCGCCGGCACGTCCTGGCCGGTGGCCGCGACCTGCAGATGCTGGGCGAGCATTTCATCGTCGGCTTTCGCAGCTTCGCCGAGGTCGAGCCGCTGGCGGCACGAGGCCTCATCGGCGGCATCTACCTGACTCGGCGCAACCTCCTGCCCGACGGTGTGGTGACTGTCGCCGCCGGGATCGCCCAGCTCCAGGAAGCCCGTCGCCTGGCCGGCCTGCCGCCGCTGATCGTCGCGGCCGACCAGGAAGGCGGGCCGGTTGCCCACCTGTCGCCATGGCTGGAACGGCTGCCGGCGCTGTCCAGCCTGGTGCACGCGGCGCCGCCCGAGACGCTGGCGGTGCGCGCGCGGCTGCACGGCGAACGACAGGGGGCCAGCTTGGCCGCACTCGGCGTCAATCTGAATCTGGCGCCGGTGGTGGACCTGCGGCCTTCAGAACCGAATGCCGCCCTCGCTTTCCTGACCGGCAGCGGCGGCCGGGCCATCGACGACGATCCGGCGGTCGTCACCGAGGTGGCCCGGGCGTATGTCGCCGGCCTCGCCGATGCCGGTGTCGGCGCCACTCTCAAGCACTTTCCGGGGCTTGCGCGGGTGCGCGAGGACACGCATCTGCGGCGCGCCAGTCTGGCGGCGACAACCGAGGATCTGCGCGGCGACTGGCAGCCGTTTCGCAGCGTCGGCAACGGCTCGCGGGTGGCGATCATGCTCGGCCACGTGGTCTTGCAGGCGGTGGACCCCGAACACGCGGTTTCGCATTCGCGGATCGTCGTGCAGAACGTCCTGCGTGGGCAATGGGGCTATCGCGGCGTGCTGATCACCGACGATCTCAACATGGGCGCCGTGTACGGCCAGGGAATCGGTCGCGTCGCGGCCCAGTCGCTGGCGGCCGGCGTCGATCTGGTTCTCGTTTCCTACGACCCCGACCAGTATTTTCGTGCGCTTAGCGGTGCCGCCCGGGCACTCGCCCGAGGCGAGATCGACCGGCGGACTCTGCAGGCAAGCAGTCGGCGCCTGCGCGCGTTCGGCGTCGCCCGTGATGGGCGTGGCCGGGAGCCCGGATCCGTCGCGCCAACTGCCGCTGGCGCTGCCGGCGGCAGCCTTGCCGCCATCGCATCACCGCTAACGGCGGTGGTCGACAGAGCCGACGCGGCAGCTTCCCCAGCGAACCGGTTGTAGAGCCTGTCGCCGTTTTTCGACGGCGAGGCCGATAGGCTGCTAAAGTGACGCTTCGTTGCCTCAGGCACCGGGTACGGGTTGCTGGCCGCCGCTCCGGAGCCGTCAGGCGGAATCCGGGAGAGTCTTCAGCCATGGTCAAGTCGACGCGCAGCGCCGGCGCTTCGCTCAGGCGGCCACCTGCAGGCCGGGGTGACCGGCGGCGCTGGCTGGCCGTCCTGGCGCTGGTTCTGGTCGCCGGCTGCGCAACCCGGCTGGGCAAGGACGGGCGGACCGAGACCGATGTGCATGCCCGCTATCTCGCCAAGACCGAGGCCGACCGGCTCGCCGATACGGTTCGCCGCGAAGTCGACGAGGGACTGCTGCGGATCGCCGACAAGCTCTACAAGCGCAACCCCAGGGAGTGGCGGAAGACGGGCGTGGCAAGCCGTGAGGCCGCGCTCGAACGCCTGCGGTTGCACCCCAGCGTCAGCTCTCCGGAACTGCTTGGCGCGCGCGAAGGCAAGGCGGCGGCGCTGGCTTTCAGCGACTCCTATGGCGGCGATCGCGTCGCGGCGCTGGTATTCGGTCTGCTGACCATGGTCGACGCCGCTTTCGAGCACAAGGCCGATTTCTACATTCTCGACAGCCTGAACGAAACGAAGCTGTACAACTGTGCGCGCAACATGGAAGTGGCGATCTGGAAGCTCGCCAACGACCGCAACGGCGCCGGCGAACTCTACCTGCTCTCGAACGAAGGCGATCCGGCACGGCGCAACCTGTCGTTCGAGCGCGAGTTCGGCCGTGAAATCGGTCTGCTCGATCTGATGGCGAGCGTCGTTGCCGACCGCAACGGCCGCGCGCTGTCGCGTTTCTCCCAATCGGTCGCGACCATGATCTTCCTGCCCGTGGGTGGGCTCCAGTAGGGACGGTCCGTGCGCCGAGGAACCCTGAATTCTCCCCTGATCCGGCGAGGGAAGCGGGCGCCGGCAACAGCGACGGCCCCGCGCGTGGCCACGGATCAAAGGGCAAAGGGGTCCGTCGCCAAAACCCGGCGCAGTTCCTCCTCGAGGAGGCTCACGTCGATCGGTTTGGCAACGTAGCCGTCCATTCCCGCCTGCAGGCAGCGCTCGCGGTCTCCCTGCAGAGCGTTGGCGGTCATCGCGATGATGGCGGTACGGTTGCCGCTTCCGGCTTCCCGCGCGCGTAGCCGGCGGGTTGCCGTGAGGCCATCCATTTCCGGCATCTCCATGTCCATCAGGACGAGTCGGTAAGGTTTCTGGGCGACTCGGCTCAGCGCCTCCAGGCCATCGGCCGCGGTGTCGTAGGTCAGGCCAAGTCGCTCGAGCATGGCGCCGCCGACCAATTGATTGATCGCGTTGTCGTCGACCAGCAAGACAGGTCCGGTCACCAACTCGGCCAGCGATCGCCGCTGGCCAGACGTGCCGGCGGCTGCCTCCGCCATCGGCTGCGCTGCTTCGCGTGGCGCGTCGGCAAGATGCAGGGGGAGCGAGAAACGGAAGCAGCTGCCGGCACCGGGCTTGCTGTCGACCTCGATTTCCCCGCCCATCGCCTGCACCAGCTCGCGCGCAATCATCAGGCCCAGACCAGTGCCGCCGTACTTGCGGGTGATTGATTCGTCACCCTGACCAAAGGGCAGGAACAGGCGGCCCAGCGCTGCCTCGTCCATGCCGATGCCGGTGTCGCGAATGCTGAAGAGGAGGCGCTGGTCGTGCGCGTCGATGGCCAATTCGACCGAGCCGGCCTCGGTGAACTTGACGGCGTTGGCAGTGAGGTTGATGAGGACCTGACGCAGGCGCGTCGGGTCGCCGATCACATGCGACGGCAGGTCTTCCGCGACCTTGGGGATGAAGTCCAGTCCCTTGTCGGCGGCGCGCTGCGCGACGATGCCGCCGACTTCGGCGATCGTCTGGCGGAAATCGAAAACAATCGCTTCGAGCGTCAGCCGTCCGGCTTCGATCTTGGCCAGATCGAGAACCTGATTGACCAGTTCGAGCAGGTGCTGTCCGGAGCGCATGATCAGCCGCACGTAGTCCTGGTGCGATGCCTGCAGCGGCTCGCGGTCGAGTACTTGCGCAAATCCCAGGATCGCGTTCAGCGGTGTTCGCAGTTCGTGGCTCATGCGCGAGACGAAGTCCGATTTGGCCCGGCTGGCGCGCTCTGCCTCGTCCCTGGCGACGCGCATGGCGGTCCAGGTCTTGCGCAGCTTGTCGTTGGCCTCCCTGGTCTGGCGCACGAAGAACCAGCCGGCGACGGTGGCCAGAAGCACCACCAGCCCGACCAGGAACCACTCGGTGAGCCGAAAATGCTCGCGCTGCGTGGCGAGGGCCGACTCGATCCGGCGCAGTCGCTCGCTGCTGTCGACGTACAGGCGATTGGCGTTCTCGTTGATGCGGAAGAAGAGCGGCGGAACGTTTTTCGCAAAGACACTGATTTCTGCGTCGACAAGAAAGAGCTGGTCTCGTTTTCCCTCCTCGCGGTACCTGCCGCGCCGCACCAGCAGTTCTTCGAGTCCGGCCGCCTTGCTGCGGATGACATCGAGAAGGGGTGCGATCTCGATCACCTCCATGACGAAGGACGAGTCGTCGAACTGTGGTGCGTAAGGGAATTCGCGAACCATCTCGTCGCGTCCCTCGATGTTGAGCTGGATTTCGCGGCGCACCGTGCCACCGTGCTGGAGGACCAGGAGGTCACGTTCGAGCTTGGCGAGCTGCGCTTCGATGTCCTGGCGCGCCCGCTTGAGTGCCGGCGGGTTGTCGGCCAGCGCCAGGCGGTAGACGGCCGTTTCGATGCTGCCGATCTCGCGCACGATCTCGTCACCGATGAACAGGCGCGAGCGCTCGTTGCCACCGCGCTGTTCGAGTTCGACGTAGAGCTCGGCAAAGAAGACCTTGAGTCCGACGAGGAGTGCGATACCGACGATGAAAGTCCCGAAGAGCCAGGGCATGCGGTTTGCCGATACCGCCTGCAGTGCATCCGGGCTCTTCTCCGGCGGGTCCGGCGGGAGGATGCCAACGCTGCCGGGACTGACTGTGACGTGAGCCATGTGGATTCAGGGCCTTGACCGGTTGTCCAGGAAGCCATGCTTGCGAAAGATGGCCTGCCCCTCCTCGCCGGCCGCGAAGGCGATGAAACGGCGTGCAAGCTCCTTGTGTCGGGAGAAGGTGAGCAGGTTGAGAAGCAGTGCCTGCGGCCTCGCCAGTTTCGGGTCGAGGTCGATCACCTCCAGCTTGTCGACGTTGTCGGCGAAGAACCCGGTGGCTCGCCAATTGAGCACCACATCCACCTCGCCTTTCTTCAAGGCGGTGCTCAGGCCGCGCGAATCGGGCGCCAGAAAGGCGACGGCACTGACCACGGCGTGGTAGATCTTCAACTGGTCGAGGACGTCCTTGGATTCCTTGCCGACGCTGCCCGACGTCGCGTTGCCGATGCTCGCCGTCAGATCCTTGCGCAGCAACTCGCGCGGATCGGCCTTGACTTTCTTCGGGTTGCCCTTGGCAACGATGATTGCCAACTGGTTGTAGCCGACGAGCTGGAACTCACCGAGCAAGCCTTCAGGGAGGTGCTTCTCGCGATACGATGGCTCGCCCGGCAAGTAAAGATCCCCGACACCGCTCTTTCTTGCCGCCTGGTACAGATCTTCCGAGCCACCTTGCGCCAGCGTCACCTTGACGCTTTCCCGCTTCTCGAAGGCTTGTGCGATTTCGGTCATCGGCCGCACCATGGTAATGCCGCAGTAAAGCAGCAATTCGCTCTTGCCGGCTTCCGCCAGCGCAGCACCAGCGCCGAGCAGCAGGCCGAGAGTTGTTGTGCAGAGGACCAGGTGAAACCGTTGCGTGAGGCGCAGTAGCAGCAGGCAGGACATTTCGACGCACTCCGGAGGGTCGGGACGGTCAGCAGGCCAGGGGGCGCTGTGGCCACCATCTTGGCGGTGAGGTACCCGAGCCCGACTTGCCATTATATCGCCACGAGGCCCTTGCCCCATCCGGTGGCGAGAGTCCCCATGTCCGGCGGGAGCCGTTAGAATGCAGACGGTTCTCCCTTCGGGCTGCACCTCCATGATCTGGTTTCACAATGCTTCGTCGTCCGAGCGTGCCATGCCTGCCGTCGGCTTGGTCGCGGCCGTCCGCTCTGTCATCGCCATTGGCGACCACGCTCGCCGGGGCGGCAGCCGCGTTGCGTCTGGACCCTGCGGCACCGGGCCCGAAAAGCCGATGGTCGCCGATACGGGCGCGCGTCGGTGAGGGAGGTCGCCGTGCCCGCGCCGGCGCCCGAGCGCGCCAAGCCGGGCGAGAAGCCGGGCGAGAAGCCGGGTCTGGCGGCGGCCGCACTGGCGGCAATGGGCGTTGTTTTCGGCGACATCGGTACCAGTCCGCTCTATACGGTGCGCGAGATCTTTGCCGGCCATCACCCGGTGGCGGTGACGCCGGACAACGTGCTGGGTATCCTCTCGCTCGTCTTCTGGGCGATGACCATTACCGTTTCGTTGAAGTACGTCCTCTTCATCACCCGTGCCGACAACAAGGGCGAGGGAGGCATCATGGCGCTGACCGCGCTCGCCCTGCGTACAGCGAATGCCTCGCCGCGCCTGCTCTGGCTGATGTCGGCACTGGGCATCTTCGGCGCCGCACTGTTCTACGGCGATGCGGTGATCACGCCGGCGATGTCGGTGCTGAGTGCCGTGGAGGGGCTGAAGGTCGTCACGCCGCAACTCGATCCCTACGTTCTGCCGATCGCGGTGATCATCCTTTTTCTTCTGTTCTTCTTTCAGCGGCGCGGCACGGCGGCGGTGGCGGCCCTTTTCGGTCCGGTGATGCTGTTCTGGTTTGCCACTCTCGGTGCGCTGGGCTTGTGGAAGGTGATCGAAACTCCGGCGGTTCTGGCGGCAGTCAATCCCTGGTACGCGGTGGCCTTCATCGCCGAAAACCAGCGCCTGTCGTTTCTCGCGCTGGGTTCGGTGGTGCTGGCGATCACCGGCGGGGAAGCTCTCTACGCCGACATGGGTCATTTCGGTCGGCGCGCCATCAAGTGGGCGTGGTTTGCGGCCGTCTTTCCTCTCCTGTATCTCAACTACCTCGGGCAGGGTGCGCTGATCCTCAGCAATCCGCAGGCGATCGACAACCCGTTCTTTCTCATGGTTCCGAGCGAGAGCCTGCTCGTGCCGCTCGTCGTCCTCGCCACCGCGGCGACCGTGATTGCCTCGCAAGCGGTGATTTCCGGGGCTTTTTCGCTGACCAGTCAGGCGATGCAACTCGGTTACTGCCCGCGCATCCAGGTCAGGTTTACCTCGGAGCGCGAAAAGGGGCAGATCTACGTGCCGAACATCAACTGGCTGCTGCTGCTGGCCGTCATCGTCGTCGTGCTTGGCTTTCGCTCGTCGTCGAACCTCGCTTCCGCCTACGGTATCGCGGTTACCCTGACAATGATGATCGATACGATCCTTGCGTTCGTCGTCGTCCGGGCGCTGTGGAAATGGAGTTGGGGCTGGGCGGCGCTGTTCCTGGTGTTTTTCGTCGTCGTCGATTTTGCTTTCTTTTCCGCCAACATCATCAAGGTCTTCGATGGCGGTTGGTTCCCGCTGGTGCTCGGCGTCTCGGTCTTCGTGCTGCTGTCGACCTGGAAGCTGGGTCGTCGCTTGTTGTCGGAACGGCAGAAGGAGCAAGCCATTCCACTCGACGCCTTCATCGCCGGTCTTGCCGAGGGCGGACCGCAGCGCGTCGACGGTACCGGCGTCTTTTTGACTGCCCACCCGGAAGGCGTGCCGCGGGCGCTATTGCACAACCTGAATCACAACAAGGTGCTGCACCAACGGATTGTCGTTCTCAATGTCAGTACCGAGGACGTCCCGCACGTTCCCGAAGACGAGCGCATCGCCGTCGAGAGCTTGCCGGCCGGGTTTCACCGCGTGTTCGTCCGCTATGGCTTCAAGGACGACCCCGACCTGCCGCAGGCCCTGGAGCGGTGCGCGGCCCACGGACTGTGCTTTGCGATGATGGAGACGTCCTTCTTCCTCGGCCGCGAAACGGTCGTCGGTCTGCCACTAGCGCGGCATTCACGAATGGCGCACTGGCGGCAGGTTCTTTTCAACTGGATGTTCCGCAACGCCGATACGGCGACCGCATTCTTCAAAATTCCGCCGAACCGCGTCGTCGAACTCGGAGCGCAGGTCGAACTCTGATCGGGCGTCCAGCCGGGGAAGCGCTCTGTCGGGTCAGTGATTCCCCCGGCCCGCTCGCGCCCGCAGGTTACACTGCGCACATGTTGAAGATCCTTTCATGCCGTCTGCTCGCCCTGCTGGGCTGGACCCTGAGCGAACCGCCGGAGCGGCCGGCACGCGCCGTGCTGATCGCCTATCCGCACACTTCCAACTGGGACGCCTTCTACGCGCTGCTCGGCAAGTTCGGGCTCACTCTCGATGCCCGCTGGGTGGCCAAGGATTCGCTGTTTCGCTGGCCCTTTGGCGGCTTGCTGCGCCACTTGGGCGGCATCCCCGTCGATCGGCGCGTTCGTCAGGGCTTCGTCGCCGAAATGGTGGAGCAGTTTGCAACCCAGCCTCGCCTGCTCCTGGTTCTCGCCCCGGAAGGCACACGCAGACTGACCAGAGGCTGGAAGAGCGGCTTCTACCGGATGGCGCTGGCCGCTGATGTGCCGGTTGCCCTGGGCTTTGTGGACTATGCGCGCCGCGAAGCGGGAATTCTCGCCTACGTGACGCTGTCCGGCGATCCAGCGAGCGACCTGGCGGTTATCGCGCGCCACTACGCCGGCCGCTGCGGCAAGCGTCCGGAATTGGCGTCACCGATCCGCTGGCTGGACTGACGGCGACCTGTGGGGCGCTTGCCTGTGGCGCTTGCCCAGCGGCCGGAGGCCTTTCCGCCATGATGAGTGCGACCTGACCAAGGCTGCGGAGGACGACGATGCCGACTGCTGGCGTGATTCCCAAGAGTGCGGCCATGTCGCGCGATTTCCACCTCTGGCTGCGCTCGCGAAGGGCTGCGGCCAGGAAGTCGCGCCTGGCGGCGAGCAGCCATGCTGCTGCTTGCTCGCCCGGGCCTGCCGGTCTGTCGCACGCCTATCCGTTCGATCCGCGTTACGGCCATGACCTGCAGAGCCTCTGCGCCATCGAGCCGCCGCTGCCGCCTGAGGGTTTCGCTGCCTTCTGGCAGGAACGCTATCAGCGCGCCTTGCGCATCGACCCTCAGCCCAGGCTCGCTCCCAGCCAGCACCGGCTGCAGGGTTTCTGTGTTTTTGACCTCGAGTATGCGTCTACCGAAGGTTTCCCGGTCCGTGGCTGGCTGTTGTGGCCCACTTCGCGGGTTGCCCGCCGGGGCTTCGTCCTCGGGCACGGCTACGGCGGCATCGAGTCGCCGCCAAGCGACCTGCCATGTGACGATGCCGTCTATGTGGTTCCGTGTTTTCGAGGCCTCTCGCGCAGTCGCCGCTGGCCGATATCCGACGATCCCAACTACCATGTGCTGCACGACATCCACCTGCGCGATCGCTACATTATCGGTGGCTGTGTCGACGACCTGTGGACCGGAGTCACGGCCTTGCTGCAGGTGGCGCCGCACACGGCCGGCCACGTCGGCTACATGGGCATCAGTCTCGGCGGCGGCGTCGGTGCGCTCGGTCTGGCCTGGGATGGGCGCATCGAGCGTGCGCATCTGAACGTGCCGACTTTCGGCAACCAGGCTCTTCGCCTGGTCCTGCCCACCGTCGGCAGCGGTGTGGCGGTGCAGGCTTTCGCGCAACAGCACCCGCAGGTCGTGGAGACCCTGGCGTTCTACGACGCTGCCGTGGCAGCTCGCTTCATCCAGCAGCCGATGCACGTCGCCGCGGCCCTGTTCGACCCGGCAGTCGCGCCGCCCGGCCAGTTCTCCGTCTTCAACGCCATCGGTGGGCGCAAGGACTTGTTCGTCCTTACGGCCGGGCACTTCGATTTCCCGCAACGAGTGCAGGAGGAACGGCGGCTTCAGGCGGCTCTGAAGGTCTTTTTCGCGCCCCTGTGAGCGAGCGGGGAAGCTGCCGGAGGCCGGCGCGCGATCGCGGCCCTGGCGGCGATCGCGTCGCCGTCACGCTGCCGCAACATTGCTGGCGTAGTCTGCGGCGGAGAGCGCGCCAGCGCGGCTCGCGACGCTCCAGCCACTCCACGGACGGGAATCAGCCAATGAAGCAAACCCAGCAACTCCAGGACAGCCCATGCCACCGTGACGGCGCCGAGGCCGCTGCCGGCCTGGACCACCCGCAGGCAGAACGTCTGATCCCGAGGATCAGTGAGTTGCGTGCGCGCGCCATAGCGCTCGAACAGAGCCACGTCGACCATCTTCAGGGTATCGAGCCCAGCTATCAGGCCAGCGCCCGCAACCTGTTGCACTATCTCGCCCTGCGGCAGATCGATCTGCGACCGCTGCAGGAAGAACTGACCGCTCTCGGCCTCACCTCGCTGGGCGGCTGCGAGGCGCAGACACTCAGCTCGCTGGATGCCGTTCTGGCGGCCCTGCATGGCCTTGCCGGCCGGTCGCGGCCGCGGCAGTCTCCGCCCTCGCCGTTGAGCATCGACGACGGCACGATCGTCCTCGATCACCACAGCCAGCTTCTTCTCGGCTCGCCGGCGGGCAAGCGTTCGGTGCGGATCATGGTGACAATGCCCAGTGAAGCCGCCGTCGACTACGCGCTGGTGCGCAACCTGCTGGCGGCCGGCATGGACGTGGTGCGCATCAACTGCGCGCACGACGACGAGACGGCCTGGCTGGGCATGATCAACAACCTGCACCGTGCCGAGAGGGAACTCGGTCGCTCGGCCAAGATCTATGCCGACCTGGCGGGTCCGAAGCTGCGTACCGGCATGATCGAGTCGCTCGGGCGTGTCCTCAAGTACCGGCCGCGCCGCGACCTGCGCGGTTCGGTAAGCGAGCCGGCGCAGGTCTGGCTGACGCCCGCCGAAGCGCCGGAGCCGCCACCTCCGGGTGTGCGTTTCACTGTGCCGATCGAAGGCCGCCTGATCGAGTCCGCGCTTGCCGGTGACGTCATCGCCTTCGACGATTGCCGGGGAAAGTATCGCGAACTCGTCGTGAGCGAGGTGCGCAATGCCTCGTGCCTGGCGCTGTCGAGCCAGACGGCCTACGTGGAAGAGGGCGGACTGGCACGCCTGCTGCGCGCCGGCGAGGTGATTGGCGAAGGCGACTTCGGTCCCTTGCCCGAGGTCGTCTCGCCGATCGAGTTGGCGGTGGGCGACAGGCTGATCCTGACACGCGACGGCATCCCGGGGCGGTCGGCCGTGCGCGACGCCGAGGGTCGGATCATCGAGCCGGCGCGCATTTCGTGCTCCCTGGACGCCGCTTTCGATGCCGCAAAGCCCGGGGAGGTCATCTTTTTCGACGATGGCAAGATCGGCAGCCGCGTCGTGGCCAACGACGGTCATGAAATCGTCGTGCAGATCGGCGACACCGGCCCGACAACCGCCAGGCTGCGGTCGGAAAAAGGGATCAATCTGCCGGACACCGAACTCGCTATCGCCGCCCTGACGGACAAGGATGTCCATGACCTGGCGTTTCTGGTAAAGCACGTGGACATGGTCGGACTATCCTTCGTGCGCACGCCCGAGGACGTGCTGCTCCTGCAACGGCATCTCGAGAGGCTGGGCGGCGGCGACATCGGTGTCGTGCTCAAGGTCGAGAACCGGGAGGCTTTCGAGAACCTGCCGCGCCTGCTGTTGACCGCCATGTACTCGCCGCCGGTCGGCGTGATGGTGGCGCGCGGCGATCTGGCCGTCGAAGTGGGCTTCGAGCGTCTGGCCGAGGTGCAGGAAGAGATTCTCTGGCTGTGTGAAGCCGCCCACGTGCCGGTGATCTGGGCCACCCAGGTGCTGGAGGGGCTGGCGAAGACCGGCGCGCCGACGCGTGCGGAAGTTTCCGACGCCGTCATGAGCGGCCGTGCCGAAGCGGTGATGCTCAACAAGGGGCCCTACATCGTCGAGGCGGTGCGCTTCCTCAACGGCGTACTCGAGCGCATGCACGCCCATCAGCACAAGCGGCGCAACATGTTGCGCAGGTTGTCGATCTCCGAACAGGTCTAGTTGCTGCCGCGACCTGGCCTGACGCCGTGCCGCTGGCAGGGCATCAGGCCAGGTCGATCGGCCCCGTACGACCGTGGCCGGTCGGTTGCCGGCAGTCTCCATCGGCGGCGGTGCCGGGGATGGCGGCGGCCGTCGCGGGTAGCGCGGCGCCGAGGCACGGCGCCTGGCAAAACCCAGTACACTGCACTGCCGCACGCTTTCGTCCAGGAGCCTCGCCATGACTGCCAGCCCCGCGGTGGTGCCGCCCAACCGTGATTTCGAAGTCGTTTCGCTGATCGGCTGCGCGCATGGCGTCTCGCATTTCTTCCACCTTCTCCTGCCGCCACTCTTTCCGTGGCTGATGAAGGACTTCGCACTCAGTTTCACCGGCATCGGGGCGACGATGACGGTGTTTTTCGTTGTCTCGGCGATCGGTCAGGCGCTTGCCGGCTTCCTCGTCGATCGCTACGGCGCGGCGAGGGTTCTCGGCAGTGGCATCGGCTGTTTTCTGGTCGCGTCGCTGCTGCTTTCGGTCGCTGATGGCTATGCCGGGCTGGTCGTCGTCGCGGCGTTGGCCGGGCTGGGCAACAGTGTTTTCCACCCGGCCGATTTCACGGTGCTCAATCGCCACGTATCGCCACCCAGGCTGAGCTACGCGTTCTCGATTCATGGCCTCTCCGGCAATCTCGGCTGGGCGCTGGCGCCGGTGTTCATGACCGGCATTGCCGCGACCGCCGGCTGGCGGGTTGCGGCGCTGGCCGCCGCCGGGCTGGCGGCCCTCGCACTGGTTCTCCTGTTCTGGCGTCGTCGCACGCTGGCCGATCCGCCGAACAGCCTGCAGGCCCTTGATGTCGCGACGCCGGCGCCGCTTCTGGCGTTCCTGCGTTCGCCGGCGGTATGGCTGTGTTTTGCCTTTTTCTTTCTGATCACCACGGCGTTCGGCGCGATCCAGAACTTTGCGACGCCGATCCTGCAGAATCTCTACGGTTTGTCACTGGCGGCCGGGGCAACAGCGCTCTCCGCCTATCTGGCCGGTGGGGCGGGCGGCATCCTTACCGGTGGCTTCCTGGCGCGGAAGGGCGACCAGGAGCGGCTGATCGCCGCCGCGCTCGGCACCGGCGCGCTGCTCGCGGTTGCCTTGGCGACATTACCGTTGCCGGCCTGGAGCGTGCTGCCGGTGATGGCCTGCATCGGCTTCTGCA
This sequence comes from Accumulibacter sp., assembly GCA_017302455.1. Lineage (GTDB taxonomy): Bacteria > Pseudomonadota > Gammaproteobacteria > Burkholderiales > Rhodocyclaceae > Accumulibacter > Accumulibacter phosphatis. The sequence goes on along the minus strand of JAFLDO010000036.1, from coordinate 19,612 downwards.
CCGGCATCGCCGGGCCCTCGCGGGACCTGCTGGTGCGCCGGGCGGCAACCTCGCGTTTTGGTCAGGCCGCCTACGGGCGCGTCTATGGTTTCGTCTATTCGGGTCTCGACCTCGGCCTGGCGCTGGCGCCACTGGTCTTCGGCGGACTGATGGACCGCGGGCGTTTTGCTGCGGTGCTGATAGGCATCGCGGCTTTGCAGGGTATGGCCATCGTGACCGCGTTTCGGGTTGGCGGCGTGACGCGTCAGGCTGCGGCCTGACGGCATGCCCGGCGCACTGGGCTGCCGTGGGGGGCAAATGAAGGCGCCAGTTGAGATGGGTCAACCGTGCGATATTGCCACCGGGAGAGAATGCGGGCGTGCTGGCTGGACGCGGTCGTCAGGCCGGCTAGTGAGACTGTTGGTGAACGTTCCGGTACGGCCTGGATGCACAATGCCACTTGCCGTCAGTCGCCGCTACGACATTGCTGAACCCGAGGAAGAGGTCCCATCATGACGTTGACGCTCGAACTGCTGCTAATTCTCGTCTGTCTGTTCTACGGCGCGCGCAAGGGCGGGGTGGCGCTCGGCCTGCTGGGTGGTATCGGCGTCGTGGTGCTCGTTTTCGTGTTTCACATTCCGCCGGGCAAGCCGCCGGTCGACGTGATGCTGACCATTGTCGCGGTCGTCGCCGCCTCGGCGACCTTGCAGGCCTCGGGCGGCCTGGAGGTACTGCTGCTGCTGGCCGAGAAGGTGCTGCGGCGAAATCCGAAGTACGTGTCGATCCTGGCACCCTTCGTCACCACCTTCCTGACCATGCTCTGTGGTACCGGGCACGTCGTTTATACGATGCTGCCGATCATCTACGACATCGCCATCAAGAACGGTATCCGGCCGGAGCGGCCGATGGCGGGCTCCTCGATCGGCGCCCAGATGGGCATCATCGCCAGTCCGGTGTCGGTGGCCGTCGTCTCGCTGGCGGCGTTTCTCGCCAAGGCGCCGGCGGGCGCGCCGGTGATCGATTTCGTGACGCTGCTGTCGATCACCATCCCGTCGACGCTGGCCGGTGTGCTGATGATCGGCATCTTCAGCTGGTTCCGCGGCAAGGACCTCGACCAGGACGAGGACTTCCAGAAGCTGATCGCCGATCCGGAGAACCGCAAATTCGTGTACGGCGAGACGGCGACCTTGCTCGGCAAGACGCTGGATCGGGGCCAGTGGGTGGCAATGTGGATCTTCGTCGGCGCGATCGCCACCGTCGCGACTCTGGGTGCGTTCGAGGCCCTGCGGCCGAGTTTCGCCGGCAAGCCCCTGTCGATGGTGTTGACGATCCAGATGTTCATGATGATGGCCGGCGCATTCATCATCATCTTCACCAAGACCAATCCCGCGACGATCGGCAAGACCGAGGTATTCCGGGCGGGAATGATTGCCGTGGTTGCCGTGTTCGGTGTCGCCTGGATGGCCGATTCGGTCTTCGAGGCCAACCTCCCGATCATCAAGGACGCCCTGGCCGACCTCGTCAAGACGCAACCCTGGACTTATGCGGTGGCACTGCTGATCGTTTCGAAGTTCGTCAACTCGCAGGCGGCCGCGATCAGTGCGATGGTGCCGGTGGCGCTGTCGATCGGCGTCCCGCCGGGTTACGTCGTCGCCTTCGCTGCAGCCTGCTATGGTTACTACATCCTGCCGACCTACCCGAGCGACCTGGCGACCATTCAGTTCGACCGCTCAGGGACGACGCACATCGGCAAGTACCTGATCAACCATAGCTTCATACTTCCCGGGCTGATCGGCGTCAGCACCTCCTGCGTCATCGGCTACATCCTGGCGACCGCACGCGGGCTGGTGTAAGCTGGCCACCGCCGGCCGAGGAGACCCTGCCCATGGCAATCGACGGCAGACGGCGTACGCCGGGGATGGCGCGGTGACTCATGGCCCGATGCGCGGGTGGGGTTCAGGCAATCCCGGCGGCTTCCAGCGGGGCCTGCCAGCATTTCGCGAGGCGATTGAATCCGGGGACGGTCGGATGCAACTCATTGGCCCAATCGGCGGAAGACAGGGTCTTGCGTCCGTCCACCAGTCGGACGCTGGGCGCCTGGGCCTGGACCTCCTCCAGTGCGACGCGGAAGCGATCGATCAGGACATTGACCAGATCCTGCTGCAGGGTTCGCTTCACCTTGCATTGGTCCATCGGAAACTGCAGCCATTGCCCGAGCCCGAGGAAGCCTTCGCCGTTCGGGCAGGCGTAGTCGTAGCCGTGTATGAACACCGGCGTACCCGGGATCTTCTTTTCGACGAGCGCGACGACGCTCAGCAGCGAGTCGCGAACGCGCCGGAAAAGCTGCTCGGGCTGTCCGGCACGCAAACAAGCGGCGGCCGCGGTGGCAGCACTGCAGTTGTCGAGCAACGTCTGCGGCAGGTCGTCACTGCCTGCGAGGTCGTTGCCGCCTCCGGAAAGAAAGACCGCCTTCAGGGTTCGGCCATAGCCCTTGTCGCGGTCGAGGTCCTTTTCGATCTGAGCCCGAATGGGGCCCGACTGATACTCGAGCGCCTCCGCCCCGTTGTGTCCCCGCACGAGGATGACATGAGTGTGTCGGCGGTTGACGATGTTGTGCAGCGGAGAAGCCAGGTTGTTCTCGGGATACCAGAACCACGAATCGCCGATCGCGAGGATGGTCGGAAATACGCCTTCCCGCTTCAGGATCGATTCATTCCAGACAGGGCCGTTGATCATGTCGTTTCCTCCGGTTGATTGCGTGAGATCAGGCAGTGCCGAGCGCGCTGCAGGCGTATGTTCCCACCTTGCGCGCGTGTTCGGCAATGCTTGATCTCGATCTGGCCGTCCTGCTCGTCATCCCAGCCGGCGCGCCGAAGGCGGTTTCTTCAAACCAGGGCCCCGCTTTGTGTTTCGTGTGCGGTCGCTTCAGGCGCTTGCCATTCATGTCGGCAAGTGCGCCTCACAGGTCACCGAAGATGTCATACTCGACGTCGCCTTCGCGCCCCTGAACCCGTAGACCGAACCACAAGGAGCCACCATGCCAGCCCTGAGCACCGAAGCCCTCGAGCAACTTTTCGTGCAGGCGAGAACCCACAACGGTTTCGCCCACGAGCCGATCCCCGAGTCCACCTTGCGCCGCCTCTACGACCTGATGAAGTGGGGGCCCACCTCGATGAACTGCCAGCCGGCGCGCCTGCTCTTCGTCAGCTCGCCAGAGGGCAAGGCCAGGCTCGCGCCTGCGCTTTCTCCGGGCAACCTCGACAAGACGCTGGCGGCTCCGGTGACCGTTATCGTTGCCACCGACAGTGCCTTCTACGAGCACCTGCCGACGATGTTTCCGTCCTACGACGCCCGGCCGATGTTTGCCGGCAACGCCGAGCTGGCGGCCACTACGGCCTTTCGCAACGGCACCTTGCAGGGCGCCTACCTGATTCTGGCCGCGCGCGCGCTCGGACTCGATTGCGGCCCGATGTCGGGGTTCGACACGGCCACGTTGAATGCGGCGTTCTTCCCGGACGGGCGCTATCAGGCCAACTTTCTCTGCAATCTCGGCATCGGCGACCCCGCCAGACTGCATCCTCGCGGTCCACGGCTCGCCTTCGAGGAAGCGTGCCGGATTGTCTGACACGCGCGGAATTTCGTGGGGTCGTCTGCCGCGATACTCGCGCTGAAGACCGCAGGCCGGTGGTCGGGTGGGCGGGGCCAGCCGAGTCCTGGACTCGGGGAGAACGGGTTTGCGCTGGCCGACGCCTGCCGCACGTTGCACCGCACCCGACTGCACAGGTGGGTCGCCGGGTGGTGGTTCTCAGGCGTAGGCTTCGGCCAGCCGTAGGGGGGTTCCGATACGGTCCTTGGCGGACAGGGCAGGCTCGTCATCGAGGGGCCAGCGGATGCCGATGTCGGGGTCGTTCCACGCGACGCAGCGCTCATGTTCCGGTGCGTAGTAGGCGGTGGTCTTGTACAGAAAGTCTGCTGCTGGCGACACCACCAGGAAACCATGGGCAAAGCCTGGCGGAACCCAGAGCATGCGCTGGTTCTCGCCGGAGAGCGTCACCCCTGCCCAGCGGCCAAAATGCGGCGACGACCTGCGCAGATCCACTGCCACGTCGAACACTTCGCCGCTGGTGACCCGGACCAGTTTGCCCTGCGGTTCGTGGATCTGGTAGTGGAGTCCGCGCAGTACGCCCTGGCGGGACCGCGAATGGTTGTCCTGGACGAACTCCACGTCCAGACCCAGATCGGCAAAGGTCCTGCGGTTCCATGTTTCCATGAAGAAGCCGCGGGCGTCGCCGAAGACCTTCGGTTCGACGATCCATACATCGGGGAGGTCGGTTGGAATTCGTTTCATGGCAAGGGCACCAGAGGTTGGGGAGGGGGATCCACAGGCATGGAAAACAGCCGACGCCGCTACTCGTCGAGCAGTGCCAGCAGATACTGCCCGTAGAGGTTCTTCTTCATCGGCTGGGCCAGCGCTTCGACTTCACTCGCCGTGATGTAACCCTGGTGGTAAGCGATTTCCTCCGGGCAGGCGATTTTCAGCCCCTGCCGTTTCTCGATGGTTTCGATGAACAGGCTCGCCTCGAGGAGTGACTCATGGGTTCCGGTATCCAGCCAGGCATGGCCGCGGCCCATCATCGAAACAGAAAGGTCGCCCCAGTCCAGATACTGTCGGTTGACATCGGTGATCTCGAGTTCACCGCGTGGCGAGGGCCGCAGGTTCCGGGCGACGTCCACCACGCGCTGGTCGTAGAAATAGAGCCCGGTTACGGCGTAGTGCGATTTCGGCTCGCTCGGCTTCTCTTCCAGGCTGATGGCGCGTCCCGTACTGTCGAATTCGACCACCCCGTAACGCTGTGGATCCTGGACGCGGTAGGCGAACACGGTGGCCCCCTCCTGCCGCGCATTGGCCCACTGCAGGTCATTGGCGATCTCGTGACCGTAGAAGATGTTGTCGCCCAACACCAGGGCGGAAGGTCGGTTACCGATGAAGTCCGCGCCGATGATGAACGCCTGCGCCAGGCCGTCCGGCGTGGGCTGGACCGCGTAGCGGATGTCGAGTCCCCACCGCCGGCCATCGCCCAGCAATTGCGCGAAGCGTGGCGTGTCCTGAGGCGTCGAAATGATCAGGAAGTCGCGAATCCCCGCCAGCATCAACGTTGTCAGCGGGTAGTAGATCATGGGTTTGTCGTAGATCGGCAGCAATTGCTTGGACACCGCGAGGGTGGCCGGGTACAGGCGCGTTCCCGAACCTCCCGCCAGGATAATGCCACGCCGGTCGGATTGGGCATGGGCGGCCGGTGTCTTGAAGAGATCAGATGTCATTTCGCGCTCCTGAGTAATGGGGGGAGAGAAGCCGGGAGTTCGGGTCAGGAGCCCCCGTTCCTTCCAGGCATTCGCCAGGCAGTCCTGGCACCAGCGGTGGCCGCCAAGCGCATCCGGGGGCGACCCACGTCAATTCCCTCATGCGCAGCCCTTCCGGCGGGAAGACGGCCTTCCGAGCTTTCGACCTTTCGACCGTCATTAGATCCAGCGCAGCCGGCTCGTTCTGCAAGCCCAACAACCGCGCGCTGCGTGGTGCTACGGTCGTGTGGCCGAAATGATGGTGATCTCGAATTTCATATCATGCCAGAAATCCTCGTCTTCGTCCTCCGCGTCCGCGACGGGGAGCGGTACGGCACTCCCGCCGCACCGTGACGCGCGAGGCCCGGCTGCACGTGGCAAGGCGCCTGCTCGATCCGTCGGCCGATCGCTGTGTCGGCCCAGGCTGGGCCTGCCGGTGGCGTGGAACCCTCTTCGCGAAGCTGACAGCGCGGGACCGTCCCGGGTAGAATGCCGTATTGGCGCGAGGGCAGGGGAGCCATCGGGTGCCGCCGGGATGAGTTCAGAGCGCCCCTGTCGTCCGGCATACTGTTTGGTTGGTGGCAGAGCCCAGGTGGCGAAATTGGTAGACGCAGCAGGTTTAGGTCCTGCCGCCGCAAGGTGTGGGGGTTCGATTCCCTTCCTGGGCACCACAAAGCAATCCAAGGTAGTCCATAGCAGTCCAGAGAGCCCGCCTAAGTGCGGGTTTTTTGTTGCCTTTTGTCCATTGCGGGGTAACATGGTCCCAAAGCATCCGGCGAGAAACTGCGGTAACTCTCGGGGTAAGTCCAGCTGCTGGTGGGGTAACTTTTGGGGTAATTCCTCTTGGCCCCGGGGTAACTCCAAGGGATGAAACGAACCCGGACGCAGGCCGCTATGCCACTCACGGACACCACAGTACGCAACGCCAAGCCCGGCGCGAAACCAGTCAAGCTCGGGTTGTTCCTCATCGTGACCGCCGCCGGCGGCAAGTGGTGGCGCTTCCGGTACAGTTTCGAGGGCAAAGAAAAGCTGCTCCCTTTCGGTACCTATCCCGACGCGGCTTCGGAGCGACCAATCGACTCTACAGGTGAATTGGCAAGAGACCTTCTGGAGGTGCGTGATGCCGACAATTTTCTTAAGCTACTCGACAAAGGACCACTACTTTGCCGAGCTAGCCAGTATCAAACTCGCTGAGTCGGGCATCATGCTTTGGCGAGACCACGGGCAACTGCGTGCCGGAAGCGACTGGCGCGATGGAATCGAGCGCGGCATCTCCGATTCGGTCGCTGTCCTTGTCGCATTGAGCGAAAACTCCGCGAGTTCGTCTTACGTGACCTTCGAGTGGGCTTACGGATTGGGCAAGGGCAAGACAATCCTTCCCGTGAGGCTTGAACCGTGCAAGGTACACCCGCGCCTCGAACCTATTCAACATCTGGACTTCTCTATGCCAGGTCAACTCCCTTGGAACCTGCTTGTCGAGCGCATCCGTGAACTTGAGTCGGAGTCACCCTCGCAAGAGGATCTCGATGCTGTCGGCGCGATGCCTGACATCCCGCCGCAGGATCCGAGGGTCAATTCGATCCTCTCCTACTTGCGACAGAGGGGCTATCAATTTGTCAGCTACGACCGAATCCGCAGTCGCATCGATCCGACTCTAACCGACGACATTCTCGATGGACTGGTGAGAGACAATCGATCGACCTTCCGCCCCGCGAAGCTGAAGGACGGGAAGCATGGCCTAGGGAAGCTCGTTCCCTAACCGCGGCGCCGTCGGACGAATATGGTTGGAACGTGCGAGCGAAGGCACGAGCTGAACCGTTTATTCGACAAGCCTCCGCGCCGACCGCGCCACACGCATCCTGGCTGCGTGCAGCAATACCACCCACCGTGCGGGTCCGCAGTGGGCGGTATTGCAGAGCAGAGCCGGGGGGGCGTTCGCCATCATGTGCCAGCCGGCGAACACTCTGCCCACCGCTGCTTCTGCGATGAGCCGGTATCACGACGTCCTACTGTGCAGTACGGCGTCGTGACGGGACCGCACCGGACACCCTTACGTCCTCAACTTGCGTGGCGATAGGGTGTCCACAAGAGTCATGCTACTTCAGCTCCTCGCAGACACTGTGCGCTGGGTTCCCCTTGGCAATGCCGCTGTTGTCATCGCATTCGTACCCGTTGTTGGCATCCCATGGACCAGGAAGCTGACCAGGCGGGTTTTTCGCATCAGCATTGCCAACCGTGCCGGCGGCTGGCTTTCCGTACGCATTGCCGACCCCATTGCCGTTGCCCGACGGTGCACCAACATTGTCGGGGTAAGGGTCGTAGGGGCCCGACGAATTAGCCCCGCCAGCGTAGACAGGGGCTGCGACCGACACAAACATCAAAGCGCCGACAGCCAGGCCGACGCAGCGAGCGGTATTCCTCATGACTTTGATCCTCCTTCGAAGCCGACCGGCACGCCGATCGAAAAGTGATGTCGCTTCCACCTCGACAACAGGGTGATCCCACCGAATTGGCGATTCTTGAAGTCACAAGAACCCACCGTCGAGTCGGCGAGTCCGGACGTCAAAGCACATAGCGTTCAAGGCTCGCACCGACATCTGAACACTTCACCCGCGTGTGGGTCGCCAAGTTGGTAAGGCCACCATGCGTCAGACGGGGTCGGGACAAAACAGTTCCAGCATTTCCCGCAGCCTCTCCCACACCGCCTCGACGATCGCCGTCGATGCATCGTCAGGGTGCATCGGCTGATCGCCATCCCGAACAGCCATCATCAACCGATCGTTCCCCTTCCACAGCCCCAGGTTGTTCCGAATCCAGGCGCCCAGGCTCATGTGCAGGCCGATCAGCTCCGACTGCGCCAGCGCGGCAATGCTCACATCCACTCTTCGCCCAACACCTCAGCCTGCTTCAGCACCAGCTCGATTGCCGCCTCCTGCTGATCCGGGGGGTACTTGTACTTGCGGAGGATGCGTTTGACCATGAGTCGAAGCCTGGCGCGGATGCTGTCCCGCGCCGACCAATCCACGGTGATGTTCTGGCGCAGGCTCTCGGTCAGTTCGTGGGCGATCTTCTTCAAGGTTTCGTCAGACAGCTCACGTACCGCCGATTCGTTGTCGGCCAAGGCATCGTAGAAGCGAACCTCGTCTTCGGTCAGCCCCAGTGCCTCGCCCCGGTTCGCCGCCGCGCGGAACTTCTTGGCCATCTCGATCAGTTCTTCGATGACCTGCGCAGTTTCGATGGCCCGGTTCTGGTAGCGCTTGATCACGTTGGTCAGCAACTCGGAGAACTTCTTCGCCTGCACCACGTTGCCGGCAAAGCGGCTCTTGATCTCCCCTTCGAGCAGGCGCTCCAGCAGTTCGACGGCAAGATTGCGCTCGGGCAGGTTGCGCACCTCGGCGAGAAAGGCGTCGTCGAGAATCCCGATGTTCGGCTTGTCGAGGCCGACCGCGTCGAACACATCGACCACTTCCTCGGAAACGATGGCCGAATTGATGATCTGCCGGATTGCCAGTTCGCGCTGCTCATCCGTACGGCGCTGCTGACTGAGGTCGCGCTTGGTCAGGATGACCTTCACCGCCTGCATGAAGGCGACCTCTTCGCGTACTTCCTTGGCCGCGTCCAGTGTGCAGCAGAGGGTGAATGCCCTGCTCATCGCCAGTGCGGTATCCGCAAAGCGCTTCTTGCCGTCCTTCTGCCCGAGCACATGGTTGGCGGCGCCGGCGAGTCGCCGGTGGCCGGTGGTCAGGAAGTCGCTGTAATCGAAGCCGTGCAACATCCCGCGCAGGATGTCGAGTTTCTCCTCCAGCACCGCATACGCTTCAGCGACATCGACCGTCGGCCGGCCGCGACCCTGGCTGGCGGTGTATTCCTTGAGGGCGCTCTTGAGTTCGTTGGCGATGCCGATGTAATCGACCACCAACCCGCCCTGCTTGTCCTTGAACACGCGATTGACGCGGGCGATGGCCTGCATCAGGTTGTGGCCCTTCATCGGCTTGTCGATGTACATCGTATGCACGCAGGGCGCATCGAAGCCGGTCAGCCACATGTCCCGCACGATGACGATGCGCAGCGGATCCGCGGGATCCTTGAAGCGCTTTTCGAGGCGCTTCTTGACCTGGGCGCTGTAGATGTGCGGCCGGAGCAGGGCCTTGTCGCTGGCGGAGCCGGTCATCACGATCTTGATCGCCCCCTTTTCCGGATCGGCGTCATGCCACTCGGGGCGCAACCTGGTGATCTCGTTGTAGAGATGGACGCAGATTTCGCGGCTCATGGCGACGACCATCGCCTTGCCGGTCTGGGCCTGGCTGCGTTCTTCGAAGTGGGCGACCAGATCGGCGGCGACGCTGGCGATACGGGGTTCGGCACCGACCACCTTTTCGAGCGCTGCCCACTTGCTCTTCAGCCGGGCCTGCTGTCCTTCCTCCTCGTCCTCGGCGAGTTCATCGACCTCGTCGTCGATGTGCGGCAGCTCGGCCTCGTTCAGCGACAGTTTTGCGAGGCGCGACTCGAAGTAGATGGCGACGGTCGCCCCATCCTCCTTCGCCTGTTGCATGTCGTAGACGTGGATGTAGTCGCCGAACACGGCACGCGTGTCGCGGTCCTCGCTCGATACCGGGGTCCCCGTGAAGGCGACGAAGGTCGCATTGGGCAAGGCGTCGCGCAGGTGCTGGGCGTAGCCGACCTGGTAGCGCGAAAGGTACGACGCGGCGGGCTCGGCGGCGAGCCGCGCGTTGGCGTCGTTGACGCCGTCGCCGGCCGTGTTCCGGGGCGCCCGGACGGTCTTGAGCCTGGCCTCGAAGCCGTACTGGGTGCGGTGGGCTTCGTCGGCAATCACCACGATGTTGTGGCGGTCGGAGAGGGTCGGGTAGGCGTCCTCGTCCTCGCCAGGCATGAACTTCTGGATGGTGGCGAAGACGATGCCGCCCGAGGGGCGGTTGCCGAGCTTGGCGCGCAGGTCTTGCCGGGTGTTGGCTTGTACCGGTTCCTCGCGCAGAAGGTCCTGCGCCAGCGAGAAGACGCCGAACAGCTGGCCGTCGAGGTCGTTGCGGTCGGTGATGACGACGATGGTCGGGTTCTCCATCACCGCTTCCTGCATCACCCGGGCGGCGAAGCAGGTCATCGTGATGCTCTTGCCGCTGCCCTGCGTATGCCAGACGACGCCGCCCTTGTGCGTACCGCCGGGGCGCGAGGCGGTAACCACCTGATCGATCGCCGCGCGCACCGCATGGAACTGGTGATAGCCGGCGATCTTCTTGACCAATGCGCCGTCATCTTCGAAGAGGACGAAGAAGCGCAGGTAGTCGAGCAGGATGGCCGGAGCCAGCAGGCCGCGTACCAGCGTCTCCAGTTCGTTGAATTCGCCGAGTGGGTCGAGCGCCACCCCGTCGATCGTGCGCCACTGCATGAATCGCTCGGCATTGGCCGAGAGGGATCCGAAGCGTGCCTCGCTGCCGTCGGAGATGATCAGCACCTCGTTGTACTGGAAGGCGTCCGGAATCTGTTCCTTGTAGGTCTGAAGCTGGTCGTAGGCCCGCCAGATGTCCGCGTTTCCGTCGGCCGGGTTCTTCAGTTCGATCAACACCAGGGGCAGCCCGTTGATGAACAGGATGATGTCCGGCCGGCGGGTGTGGTGCGGCCCCTTGATCGAGTGTTGGTTGATCGCCAGCCACTTGTTCTTGGCGGGGTTGGTCCAGTCGATCAGGCGGACCAGGTCACCCCGGGTTTCGCCGTCCTTCTGGTATTGCACCGGTACGCCGCCGACCAGCAGCTTGTGAAAGTGGCGGTTGGCCGACAGCAAGGCCGGGATGCCGAGGTCGAGCACTTGCTTGAGTGCATCCTCGCGGGCGGCGAGAGGGATGGAGGGGTTCAGGCGGTGAATCGCCTCGCGCAACCGGAACGGCAGCAGCACCTGCTGGTAGCCAGCGCGCTCCGGGTTGGCGCCGTCGGGGGCGATGTCAGGGCCGTAAAGGGTGTCGTAGCCGACTTCGGTCAGCCAGCCGAGCGCTTCTTGTTCGAGGTGATCTTCGGTCATGCGGCGACTTCCTCGAGCACGGCTTCGGCCTCCGACAGGCGCAGCTTGCCGGAGATCAGGCGAGGGAGCAGGGTGTCGCGCAGGGTGGCGAGGGTTTGGGCTTGTTTAAGGTTTTCCTTGACTCGCTCCATGACCGGCGACACCGTGCGCTCGAAGGCTGTGATAAACGCACCATTTGGATAAACGACGCAAACACCGGCCAAAGTGTCTCGGGTGATTGTGTCAAAGACCGAACCGTGAGTTCTTTGCTTCAATGTCTCGACAATTCGGTAGGTGTTGAAATAGGTGAAGTAATCATCACTGGCTTTTCCTCGCAAGCCGTAACAGGATTGATTCATCGCCATTTCTCGCCCGACAAGCGCGAGTCGTCCTACCGTGCCTCGGGCCGAAATAATGGTAGTTCCAAGGGGAAGCAAACTCGTGGATGAATTACGCAATCCTTGTTCAGTGATGTGCTTTACCGTGTCGATAACAAAGACATCGGTTACTGCAGGCGCATCCACGACCGAGAACCACGGGATATGCCCATTCCAGTATTCTCTGATCGAGGTCTTCGGCGTTCCTCCGCCGATCACCGTGATAGTTTCGATGAAGGAGCAACTACGCCACCCCCTCGGCACCAGTCCCAGCTCCGATTCCTCGAACTCATCCGGAAACAGCGCAGCGGTGGCTTCGTCCATCCCTTCCGGGGCGCGGCCTTCCTGCTTGGCGCGAACGGGGTCGAAATCGACGAACCACGACTTGAACAGCGCCTGCGCGATGGCTTCGAGCGTGGCGTTGGTCTCGCGCAGGAGGGTGATGCGGTCGTCGAGAGCCGACACCATCTTGGTGATAGTTTGCCGCTCTGCCGCAGGTGGCATAGGAATGGGTAAGGCCCGAACATCCTTGAGATTGATTGTTGTTTGAACCGTCGTGTTCGCCCTACTGGTCAAGAGGTGTTGCGATAGTGGCGACCTGAGGCAAAGGGCAATCCACTCGGCACTTACGTGTTGAAGCGGGTCAATAACCGCAACTGCCCGAGCCACATTGAAGCCTTTCAGTGCATCGGGAACAACAGCTACCTGACCGACAGAACCGACCAGAGTCAGTAACACCTCGCCACCAGCCAAACGGGTTCGCGCGTACTTAGCCTCTATCTCAGGCGCAACTCGCATGGTTTCAGAAAGATCAATACGGGTGCCACGGAAATTATTGACGCGAATGATTGGCACCCCTCCTGTAACGGGTGACCCTGGCTGAACCACGCCATAGCTTATTGAGTTAGCTCTCGCGCAATCTTCAAGGGACGAATACACCCAGCCTTCTGGCAACGCTGGAAGATCAAAATTCATACCCCAGCCCTCCTAGCTTCTGCCGGATCAAAGCATCAAGCTCCGCCCCCTTCGCCATCTGTTCGCCGAGCTTCTCGGTCAGCTTCTGCATCTTGTCGGCGAAGGCTTCGTCGTCGTCCTCGACCTCTTCGGCACCCACGTAGCGCCCCGGCGTCAGCACGTGGCCGTGGTCGGCGATCTCGGCCAGATTCACGCTTCGACAGTAGCCAGGGATGTCCTGATACTCCTCAGCGTCTGCCTCATCACGCCAGGCAGCGACGGTGCCGGCAATGCGGTCAATGACTTCATCGGACAACTCCGTCTGTACCCGGCTGATCATGCGGGCCAGCTTTCTGGCGTCGATGAACAGCACTTCACCCGGACGAGCAGCTTTGTGCTTGGTCAGGAACCACAGACAAGCGGGGATCTGCGTGTTGAAGAAAAGTTGCCCCGGCAACGCGATCATCACCTCGACCACATCGGCATCGACCATCGCCCGGCGGATGTCACCCTCGCTGTTCTGGCTGGAACTCATCGAGCCATTCGCCAGCACGATGCCGGCGCGGCCGCTCGGCTTCAGGTGGTACAGCATGTGCTGCAACCACGCGTAGTTGGCATTGCCCTGCGGCGGGGTGCCGAACTCCCAGCGCGGGTCGCCTTCCAGGCTGCCATGCCACCAGTCGCTGACGTTGAACGGCGGGTTGGCCAGGATGAAGTCGGCGCGCAGGTCCGGGTGCTGGTTGCGGGTGAAGGTATCGGCGGGCTCGCGGCCGAGGTTGAAGTCGATGCCACGGATCGCGAGGTTCATCGCGGCGAGGCGCCAGGTCGTCGGATTGGACTCCTGACCGTAGATGGACACGTTACCCAGCTTGCCCCCGTGCGCCTCGACGAATTTCTCGGACTGGACGAACATACCGCCGGAGCCGCAGCACGGGTCATAGACCTTGCCATGGTGGGGGGCGAGCACGGCAACCAGAGTCTTGACGATGGAAGCCGGCGTGTAGAACTGGCCGCCCTTCTTGCCTTCGGCGCTGGCGAACTGGCCGAGGAAGTATTCATAGACCTGCCCGAGCACGTCGCGGGCCTTGCCCGGGTCGGCACCGAAGCCGATGGTGGAGACCAGATCAACCAGTTCGCCGAGCTTGCCGTCGGGCAACTGGGCGCGCGCATAGCGCTTGTCGAGGATGCCCTTGAGCTTGGGGTTCTCGACCTCGATGAGGGTGAGGGCATCGTCGATGCGCTTGCCGATGTCCGGCTGCTTGGCGGCGGTGCGCAGGGCTTCCCAGCGGGCGGATTCGGGCACCCAGAACACGTTCACCTCGCGGTAGTAGTCGCGATCTTCGAGTTCTTCCGCGATCAGGTCGGCCGCGTCGAGGTAGTAATCGTCGGCCGGGTCAGCAAAGCGGCGCGCCAATTCGGCACGCCGCGCGGCAAAGGTGTCCGAGATGTACTTGACGAAGATCAGCCCGAGGACCAGGTGCTTGTATTCGGCGGCATCCATGTTGGCGCGCAGCTTGTCGGCGGTTGCCCACAAGGTCTTCTTGATGTCGTCGAGCATGGGGTGGCAAGCACAGTCTGTTGATCCAGCTATCCATTATGCATCGGGGTGCGTGACTGGACCAATTCCGGGGGAAATCGGTGCGCGACGTCGGCCACGAACGCTGAAGGCCTGCACGTTGCCAGCGTCAGGAGAACATCGGCGAACGATCTGCAGGTGGGCTTGCGAGAGGCGCGGGCAGCCGCTGCTGAGACTGATCTCGTACGTGCAGTGCGGAGCCGCTTCGCACTGACCGGGTTGGCGCAGGCCTCAGGAGTGCGTTCAACGTGCCAAAGAGCACCTGGCTGATCCGTGCTCAGACGCGTTGAAAAAGACCATACAGCGCACCAAAGCCGCGTGCCTGGGCACGGCGCAAGGGGGTTGGCAAGATGTTCAGGGGGGTCCAGAACTGCCTCTGCCAAGAGGGCGCGTGGGCGCTGGCGGGTCGCAGGAGTATTCTATGATTGGCAGTTTCCACAGCGAACTCGACAGGGACACGCGCAATTGGTCGGATCGGGTGGATTGTGAGTGACGGTAGCCGACCCTTATGCAAAGCTTTCCATAAGGGTCGGCTGCTGTCATGGACCGAAATCGGCGCCGCCCACCCACCGGCCCCAGGTCTCGACAACCCAGCGCAGCCAGGGATTCCGCACGAACGTCGCCCGGCCAGCCTCACCACTTCACATGATCTCCGGCCACCGCATTGGTCTCAGACAAAGGCGCAATCCATGACCCACAACTCCGCACCCATTGGACGCGCCGCCGCGTCAACCATCAATCCCCTCATCGGATCCTTTACGGAGGATTCCCTCAGCAACCTGTCGCGCATGGTCGACGATCTGGGCTACCTGCTGTCCCAGGTCGACAACCCGCCGGATGGCACCGAGCCGAGCTTGGGCAGCCTCTACCTCTTGTGTGGCACCATCAGCGCCGCCCTGAAGTACGAGAGCGAAAACCCGCACCTGGCCGCCGTCGGAAAGGAGGTGCGCCATGGCTGAGAAGACCACCCCGATGCCGCTGTCCGCCGCCGATGCCGTTGCGTACTTCCAGTGCTGTGGCGATGCCTTCGCCTGTCTGTCGGTCATCATGGGCGCCATCCAGGACGACGATAACCCCTCGACAACCGACGCCCTGATCGTCGCCGGGATGCATGTCGCCGACAGGTTTGCGCGTGTGGCGAACACCTGGCGCGACGAGGCGGCCGCGGGAGGGCTGAAACCATGAGAGCGACACAGCACGTGACCCCGTCTGCAGCCAATCCCTACTTCGCGCCGGCCGGCAGCTCTGCACAGCTGTTCGTGGTCAGCGAAGGCATCTCGACCGATGACGCGCTGGAAGGCGCTTCGATGTTTCTCTCTGCCGCCGCCGATCTGGGCGCCCACCACGAGGAGGACTCACGATGACCGCCATCGCCGAGCCCCGCCAGTCCATCAACTCGTCCGTCTACGACATCTCCCCCGGCGCCACCTCTGTCGACGTCCGCGAACTGTTGGAAGTCAAGCTGATGCACCTTGACGCCATGCTGGTGATGACCTGGGGCGTTGGCGGCGAGGCGTTCAGGAAACAAAGCGTCGCGGTACAAGACGGTTTCATGTGGTCCTGCCACGACGCGATCGTCGAGGAGTGCCGTGAGCTGGCCAACCTGACTGGCTTGCTGGTCGGCGACGGCCGCTGAATCCTACCGGTCCGGCAGCGCCAACCCGGCCGCGTGCCGGGTTTTTCTTTGGTGCGGGGCAGGGCATACTCCCACCCTTTTCAGGGGCAGCGTCGACAAAAGTGGGGTAACTCTCGGGGTAACTCAGAAATGCCAGAAGCGTGAAGCCTTGTTTAGCAAGAGTTGTGGCTTGCTGTTTCAGTCCCTTCCTGGCACCACAAAGCAATCCAAGGTAGTCCATAGGGACGTATCGCCCTGGAAGAAGAATAGAACCATGCCGAGTAGACCGACGCTAACCGGTCTGCCCTGATAGCCTAAACGCTCGAACTCGGCATTGCTCGGGACTCGGCATAGGCGCCACGCTTAAGCCACACACCTCGTCGAGGCGGGCGTCGAGCTCCCCGAGGTGCAGCGCATTCTCGGCATCACTCGATTCTCACGACGGTTCACTACACCCATCTGACGGATCAAACTAAGCATCACGCCATCGACCGCATCAACGCGTTGATGGACCGCTATCGCCTGGCCAAGGGGACGCCGCGATGATCTGCGGGCTGGCGGCGGCGCACGCCGACATCGTCTTCGATTTTTTGATGCGCTGTGCCTGGGAAACGGTGCACCGCTTTAGTCAGAACGACCGGCAGTTGCAGGGGACGCCGGGGGCGATCGCGGTCCTGCACACGCACTAGCGTCGGCTCGACTTCCACCCGCATGTCCATCTCGTCGTCCCCGCAGCGGCGGTCGATGCGACGAAGCCGCGCTGGCGACGCAAGCGGCGCGGCAAGAACGGCACCTACCTGTTCAACGAGAAGGCGATGGCCAAGGTCTTTCGGGCCAAGATGCTGGCGGCGATCGAGGCGGCCGGCATTTGCCTGCCGCCGTGCTATCCGCGGGAATGGGTGGCGCACTGCAAATCGGTTGGCAGCGGCGAGAAGGCCCTGATCTACCTCGGTCGTTACCTCTACCGCGGCGTCATCCGTGAACAGGACATCCTCGCCTGCGAGAATGGCCGGGTGAGCTTCCGCTATCGCAACGCCGAAACCGGCAAGTCGGAAAAGCGCTCGCTTACCGGCGCTGAGTTCCTCTGGCTGATTCTCCAGCACGTGCTGCCCAAGGGCTTTCGCCGCGCGCGCAATTTCGGCTTCCTGCACGCCAACTGCAAGCGCCTCATTGCCTTGCTGCATCTCTTGCTGAAGTTCGATCCGAACCGCTTCAAGCCACCGCGCAAGGAGCGGCCACCGATGCTTTGCTCGTGCTGTGGCGCCGAGATGGCGATCGTCAGGACGCGGATTCGACCGACGTCGTCCGCAGTCGTCGCGGTCGTGCCGCGCATCGGGGTCGCCCTCTGATCATGTAAGCCGAGCCCTCAGCGCTGCCCGGCCGCATTCGGGACTTCAGTTTCCCCAAGCTGAACGACTCGGCCGCCCGGAGTTCCGCACCCGCGACGCAAAGAACCGCCTCATTCGCGAAACCTTTGCCACCTGGGCACCGGCACTTCGGGACTTCCCGCTCCCAGCCCCCCGGCGTTCATGCCTTTGGGGTAAATCAAAAAAAGATATTTGCAGAGGGCGCGCCCAGCGCTCTGGCCCGGGCTCGTCCAACAGACCGATAGTTCGTGGCTGCGCACGATCTATCCTCGTTCGTTGGGCCTAGACATTGGCGGCTTCAACTATTTCGCGCACTCGGCGTGCAAGTTCTTCGGGGGCGTAGGTTCCAGACGCCGAGCGTTCGGCAGCTTCAACTAGCGACCGCAGGGCGAGAATTCCACCTACCCGATGCTCGAGACTTGCTCGAAGCCGCTGGTCATGCCCCGGACAAAACAAGCCCCTGCGCGGCACTTCACCACAACCACACTCGCATGACATTGCGCTCTCCCTGTTGATAGGCCCAATCGGGATAGGGAGAAGCCTCACGGCTCCCCCCTTCCCACACCACCGTGCGGACGGGTCACGTACACGGTGGTTCGGCAGATTGAGTCGGCAAGTCGACTGGCCCAGTGCTGGAGCAGCTCGAGGGTTCGCGACCCGCAAACCGGAGCCTCATCTCTGTCCGCTCCAAGCCCATGTTCATCCGGTCGGATGCAGTCACAGCCTTCATTGGACAACGATCACTCCTCTCTTTCAAGTTCCTCTCGGAACACCATTCGGGCCTTCGGTTGGCTCTCTGACTCCTCGCCGTCGCCTACCCTACTATGCCCTCTGCTGCCTTCTCCACGGTATTCAACGCCAGTTACCTAACCCCAGCCTCGGTCCTCTGAGGCACCGGGGAGATCTCCCGGTGTAAGACTCGTTGCCTTCGCTGCATAGACGCCGGATCTACAAAATGCACTCCAAGCGCAGATGGAGGACTTCGCCGTCACGTGCCCGCTCGTCCCGAGTACATCACGCCTGATATCCGGTTTTTGTTCATCGCCCCGCAGCTTTGGATTGGGCTTCCTTCAGACCCCGCCTCGCGGCGACGCCCTTGCCCTTCTCCTTGCCTTCGGCTCTGCGTAGTGGGGCTGGACGCACCGCAAGTGCGGCAAAACCTGGCCATAGGACTTCCACCTATGAAGTAACGCGCCATGCCCGGCGCACACGTCAAAGCTCAGGGACGCTGCGCGGTCTTATCGCGCAGCGTCCCGTGGAGCGCAGAGTTGGGCTATTGATTTGCATTTAATCCGACCCTGGCCCCTTTACCCGCCCTTTACCCTTGCCGCTGGCGTAGGCCGCGGCGATGGCGCCGTTCCGATCGTCACATTGCCGCGCGAAGTCAGCGAGAGGCTTCGGGACGGGCCGACCCCGGGCTTGCGGACCGTCGCGCAGATCGCTGCCGGCAGGAACGTGGCGGCGTACTGAACCGACAAAAACGTCAGAGCCCAGGAACAGTTGCTGCTTGCGTTGTTCCCATGGCGTCGTCGCCTGGCGGTTTCCTTCGGTGACGAAGCGACTGTACGCGGCAACGGCTTCCGGCATGGTCTCGCCGAATCCTGACAGGATCCACGGCGTTGCCAACCAGTCCGGCGTAGATTCATCGCCCATCGTTGCGCGATAGTTGCTCCACGGCCAGTCTCCAGGAGTGCGTACCATTCCTGCACGAACCGGGTTGAGAACCACGTAGCGGGCGAGTTCCAGCAGGCGTCGAGCGCGCCAACTCGTTGAACCACCCACTGCGGACCGGCACGGTGGGTGGTGTGGGGGCCGGGGGAGAGAAACCTCCGGCTACTAGATTTGGGCAGCCTGCCCGTCGAAGCACTCCTTTACCATTCTCAAAAGGAGCGACGGATCAGTGCATATGGCCGAAAGACATCCTGTCACCATTGGGTTGGCGCCCCAGGGGAAGCAGCGTCTGGAATCGGTGAGCAACCCGATAACGATCTTGTCCAACCCGCTAGCAAGGCCGAGTTCTACGCACACGCCTTCATCGGGAACTCGCCCGTCGAGCACCGCCACCACAAGATCACAGCTACGAATCTGTTCAAGGTCGCAGAGCCAGACCTGATGCGCGGCATCGTCTAAGTTGATGCCCTGGGCGATCAGATCGGCCATACGCGGTCCGTCCCGATGCGGATAGAACACGCCCCACGCCGTCTCGAGCGCCCGAACGCAATGGTCATTGAATAGTCTCTCACTTTGAGAGAAGAACGGTGCCGCAAGGCGTTGGTGCACTATTAGTAATTGCTAATATTCAATGAAACTGGATTCCTCGTTTCCGGCATGAGTTCCCCCATTTCCCGTCCGTCGTCATGCAGCAGGCGCAACTTGCCCTACCCGGACCGATTG
>JAFLDO010000035.1 GCA_017302455.1 Accumulibacter sp. | reverse complement strand
AATCTCGCCGCTGGTCATCTCTCCCGACCAGTCGTCGAATTCGCCCTTCACCAGACGTTCCATGGCGACGATTCGCTCCGGTGCCCAGTTCGTCAGGTTGGCAATGGTCCGCGTGCAGACTTTGCCGCCCTCACGATAGGACTCGCGGAGCAGGATGGCGGGCCTGGATTTTCGGTTGGGGACGCGAGCGATGTACATGCCGACAATAAAACCAAACAGCGCATTGTTTGTCAAGCACTATTATTACATCTACATGCCTACATGTTTTGCCGACTTTCTGATTTCTTGCAATTAATCAGAGACTTACCTTAAGGGCTGCCGGAAGGTCCGTCAGAAGCGGGCTCGCTACCATAGACCCACCCTGGCTCCGCGGCGGACTTGACGACGCACGTCGCCAGACGTATATTACTGACCAGTCAGTCATTAGTGTTGCCCAATGAATTCATTCGTTCCCCAAACCGCCTCCGGCGTTCCCGCCGAAGCCCCGGTCCCGCGCCGCCGTCGCAAGGACGCCCGACCTTCCGAACTGACAGCGGCGGCGCTCGCGCTGTTCGTGGACAAGGGCTTCGCCGCCACCCGACTCGACGACGTTGCCGCCCGCGCCGGGGTCTCGAAAGGCACGCTCTATCTGTATTTCAGTAGCAAGGAAGCGCTCTTCAAGGCGGTGATCGAAGACGGGATGGTAGCGGCACTGGCGGCCGCCGAGGAGCGCCTGGCCGGCTTTCATGGTTCGGCCGCTGAGTTGCTGCACGAGCTGTTGCTCGGCTGGTGGCGGCAGATCGGCCGCACGGCAATGGCCGGCGTGACCAAGCTGATCATTTCCGAGTCGAGGAACTTCCCCGAAGTGGCTCAGTACTACCACGAGCGGGTGATCACGCGTGGCCGGGCGCTGCTGCGCCATGCGCTCGAGCGCGGCATCGGCAGCGGCGAGTTTCGGCCGCTGAATGTCGAAGCGGCCATCGACGTGATCATTGCGCCGCTGCTGATGTTGGCGATCTCACGCTTCTCGCTACGCCTGTGCGGGCCGCAGGTGGCGCCGGAGACCTATCTCGAAACGCATTTCGAACTGCTGCTCCAGGGCTTGCGCGGCGCCGACCCGATCGACGACCGGCAGTCGACGGCGACGACGGCATGCAGATGAACGCGACCCGCGCCGCGTTCTTCCGGCGGTGGCTGCCGGCGCTGTCGGTGCTCGCCCTGCTCGCTGCCTGCGGCAAGGAGCCGGCACCGCCCGAGCCGCCGAGAGGGGTACTGACGCGCGTCCTCGGCGACACCGCCGGCGATGAAACGCTGACCTATTCGGGAGAGGTTCGCTCGCGCTACGAGATGCCGCTGGCTTTCCGCATTCCCGGCAAGGTCACCGCCCGGCTGGTCGATGCCGGTGCTGTCGTCAAGGCGGGCCAGGTGCTGGCGCGGATCGATCCGGCCGACACGGCGCTGTCGGCGGCATCGGCCGTCGCGCAACTCGAACTGGCCGACGCCGACCTGCAGCGTTTCCGCAGCCTGCGCGCCAGGAACTTCGTCAGCCAGGCGGCGTTGGATTCCCGGGAGACCAGCTTCAAGGCAGCAAAGGCGCAGGCCGAGCTGGCCCGCAACCAGTCGTCCTATACGGTCCTCAAGGCCGACCAGCCGGGGGTCATCGGCCTGATTTCGGCGGAAGTCGGACAGGTGGTGGCGGCCGGGCAGACGGTGATGCGGCTGGCGCGACCCGACACCCTGGAAGTCGCCATCGCCATTCCCGAAGGGCGCATGTCCGACGTGCGCGCCCTCGGCACCGCCGAGGTGACGCTCTGGGCGGACGGCGAGGCACGCTACGCGGGCGCGCTGCGCGAAGTGTCGCCGGTCGCCGACCCGCTGACGCGGACCTACGCGGCGCGGGTATCGATCGATCGTCCGGATGCGCGCATCCTGCTCGGCATGACCGCCAAGGTGCGCTTCCTGCGTCCAGCCGGCGGCACGCGCCTGACCGTACCGCTGACCGCCGTTTTCCAGCACCAGGGCCGACCGGCGCTGTGGGTGGTCGGCGGCGACGAGACGGTCAGTCTGCGGCCGGTCGACCTCGCCAGCTACCGCGAAGACACGGCGATAGTCGCAGGCGGCGCCAAGGCCGGCGAGCGTATCGTCGTTGCCGGTGTCCACAAGCTGACCGGTGGCGAGCGGGTGCGCGTCATCGACGCGGCACGCGCCGCCGAGCCGCCATCGTCGCCGGTGTCCGGGAGCCTGGGCAAGTCCGCACCATGACGCCACCCAATCTCAGCGACTGGGCGCTGCGTCACCGCTCGCTGATCGGCTACCTGATCGTCGTGCTGATGCTCGCCGGCGTGCTCGCGTATTTCAAGCTCGGGCGCGCCGAGGACCCTGACTTCACGTTCAAGGCGATGGTCGTGCGGACCTTGTGGTCGGGCGCGACGGCGCCGGAAGTGCAGCTGCAGGTGACCGAGCGGATCGAGCGTCGACTGCAGGAAGTTCCCTGGGTGGACGTCCTGCGCTCGCAGACGCGGCCTGGCGAATCGCTGATCACGGTGCTGCTCAAGGATTACACGCCGAAAAAGGAGGTGCCCGAGACCTGGTATCAGGTGCGCAAGAAGATCGGCGACATGCGGCATACCCTGCCGCAGGGTGTGCTTGGCCCCTTCATCAATGACGAGTTCGGCGACACTTTCATCACCATCTACGCGCTGACCGGCGACGGCTTCGACCTCGCCAGGCTGCGCCACGAGGCCGACCGTATCGGCCGCGAACTGCGCCAGTTGCCGGACGTCAAGAAGATCGAGCTGTTCGGCGTCCAGGACGAGAAGATCTACATCGAGGTGTCGCACGCCAAGCTGGCGACGCTGGGCCTCAACCCGCTGGCGATCGTCGACGCCCTGCAGAAGCAGAACGCGATGAGTCCGTCAGGTTTCTACGAGACGCCGTCCGACCGTGTACGCATTCGCGTCTCGGGCGACTTCGAATCGCTGGCGCATATCCGCGAGATCGGTATCCAGGCGGGCGGGCGTCTGTTCCGCCTCGGCGACATCGCCAAGGTCGAGCGTGGTTTCGCCGACCCACCGACGCCGCGCATGCGCGTCCAGGGGCAGGACGCGATCGGCATCGGCATCGCCATGAACAAGGGCGGCGACGTCATCCGCCTGGGCGATCGCTTGCAGGCCGAGACGAAGCGCTTACAGCAGCAACTGCCGCTGGGAATCGACCTGCACGTCGTTGCCGACCAGCCGCAGATCGTCCGCCAGTCGATGAATCTGTTCATGTCGTCGCTCGCCGAGGCGGTGGTGATCGTCCTCGCGGTGTCGTTCATCAGTCTCGGCCTGCGTACTGGCGCCGTCGTGGCGCTGTCTATTCCGCTTGTGCTGGCGATCACCTTTCTCGTCATGTACGCCTTCGCCATCGACCTGCAACGCATCTCGCTGGGGGCGCTGGTGATTTCACTCGGCTTGCTGGTCGATGACGCGATCATCGCCGTCGAGATGATGGTGGTGAAGATGGAGCAGGGCTGGGACCGCTTCCGTGCGGCGACCTTCGCCTACACCTCGACTGCCTTTCCGATGCTCACCGGCACACTGATCACCGCCGTCGGCTTCATGCCGGTCGGTCTCGCCAAGTCGGGAGCCGGCGAGTACACCTTTTCGATCTTCGCGGTGGTGAGTATTGCGCTGCTGGTTTCCTGGGTGGTCGCCGTGCTGTTCACCCCCTATCTCGGCTATCTGGTTCTCGATGCCGAGAAACTGCAGCAAAAGGCGCAGCAACATGGCGAGGACCCCTACAACACGCCGTTCTACCGGCGCGTGCGGGCGAGCGTCGAGTGGTGCCTGCGGCATCGCTGGCTGGTCATCGCCGCGACGCTGGTCGCTTTTGCCCTGTCGCTGGCCGGACTGACGCTGGGCGTGCAGAAACAGTTCTTCCCGGCGGCCAGCCGGCCCGAGTTGCTGGTCGATCTGTGGCTGGCCAATGGCTCGTCGCTGAAAGCGACGGAAGCGCAGGCGAGGAAGGTCGAAGCGCTGCTCGGCGAGCCGGAAATGGCGCGCTCGATCCGCTATTACGCCAGCTACCTCGGCAACGGCAGCCCGCGCTTCTATCTGCCGCTCGACCAGCAGTTGTTCAACGACGGTTTCGCACAGTTCGTCATCACCACGCACGATATCGATGCGCGCGAGGACCTCAAGCGCCGCCTCGAGCAGCGCTTTGCCGACGCCGGCGGTGAGTGGAGCGGGCTACGCACGCGCGTGCTGCGCCTCGAGAACGGCCCGCCGGTCGGCTTTCCGGTGCTCTTCCGGGTTTCCGGCGACGATCTCGGCGAACTGCGGCGCGTTGCGGCGGAAGTGGCGGCGGTGATGCGCGGGCATCCCTACCTGAAAGAGGTGAACTTCGACTGGAACGAGATGGGCAAGACGATCCGCATCGACATCGACCAGGATCGTGCGCGCGCGCTCGGCATCAGCTCGCAGGAACTCTCGGCGTTCCTCAACTCGATGCTCAACGGCGTTGCCATCACCCAGATGCGCGAAGGCGACCAGTTGATCGATGTCGTCGCGCGTGCCGCTGGTGACGAGCGCGCGCAGATCTCGGCCCTGGCCGATCTCAACATCCACACCGGCAGCGGTCGTTACGTGCCGCTCGCGCAACTGGCGAAGATCAGCTACGAACTCGAGGAACCGGTGATCGCCAGCCGCAACCGGCTGCCGACGGTGACCGTTCGCGCCGACATCCGCGACGGCATCCAGGCGCCGGCCGCGACGGCGCAGATCGAGCCCCTGTTCGAACCGCTGCGCGCGCGCCTACCGCCAGGGTTTCGCATCGAGGCCGGGGGCGCCACCGAGGAATCGGCGAAAGGCGAAAATTCGATCAAGGCGGTGATGCCGCTGATGCTGGTCAGCGTCATCACCCTGCTGATGATCCAGCTGCAGAACGTCGGCCGCACACTGCTGGTCCTGTTGACGGCGCCGCTCGGGCTGATCGGCGTTTCCCTGGCGCTGCTGATCTTCAGGGTGCCCTTCGGCTTCGTCGCCAACCTCGGAGTCATCGCGCTGTCGGGAATGATCATGCGCAACGCGGTGATTCTCGTCGACCAGATCGAGCAGGACGAGAAGGCCGGCAAGGCCGCCTGGGAGGCGGTCGTCGGCTCGACCGTGCGGCGCTTCCGGCCGATCATGCTGACCGCGGCGGCGGCGATCCTGGCGATGATACCGCTGACGCGCAGCGTCTTCTGGGGACCGATGGCCGTGGCGATCATGGGCGGCCTGATCGTCGCGACGCTGCTGACGCTCCTCTTCCTGCCGGCGCTCTATGCGGCGTGGTATCGGGTGCAACCGG
The DNA here is from genome assembly GCA_017302455.1 of Accumulibacter sp. Lineage (GTDB taxonomy): Bacteria > Pseudomonadota > Gammaproteobacteria > Burkholderiales > Rhodocyclaceae > Accumulibacter > Accumulibacter phosphatis. The sequence goes on along the minus strand of JAFLDO010000035.1, from coordinate 45,587 downwards.
CGAGGATCTAGGTCTTGCTCCTGCGGCCGCGGCGACTGCCCGTCAGTGTCGCGGAGACCGGCAGGGCGAAGGCGTCCGGCATGGTACGACGCCCCCGCTGTGCAGAATTCTGGGCAGAGCCAGGCGCGCGCCGCCGATCACTTGACGACGGTGACCGGCACCTGCGCCAAGTGGATGACCTTCATCGTCACCGAACCCAGCAACAGGCCGGCGATGGCGGAGGCGCCGCTGCTACCCATGATGATCTTGTCGCAACCGATCTCGGTGGCGTGCCGGGCGATGGTCTGGGCGACGTCGCCGACCAGGATCGTGGCCGTATAGGAAATGCCGGCCGCATCGAGGCGCTGCCTGGCCGCCTGCAGCGCGTCCTCGCCTTCCGAGAGTTGCAAGGCGGCGATCTCGTCGGCGGTCAGTACGCGCCGAATCTCCCAGGAATCGATGGGCTCGCGCACATGCAGCAGATGGACCTCCATCGGTTCGCGCGCCTGCACCAGACTGATGAGATGATCGACGGCGCGTAGCGCGTTGTCGGAGCCGTCGAATGGAATGAGTGCCTTGAGCATTTTCTGGGTCCCCACGGAATGTTCTGGTGGTCAGGCGGCAGGCGCCGGGTGGCGAACGAGGTTCGCCACAGGTTGATCGCCTGCCCAAGCCGGGCTGGCAGCGAGCACGGTCGGTCGGACGGCGTCGATGCCCTCGGCCTTGTGCCTGGGATGCGGCTGCCAGCCGAGGACGAAGAGCAGCGTGAGAAAGCCCACGACATAGCCCAGGGTGACGTGCCAGCCGTGCAGCAGCCAGCGTCCCGCCGACTTGGCCTCGGGAAACATGTTGGCCAGCGCGACGCCGGCCGACGAACCGAACCAGATCATTGAGCCACCATAACCGACGGCATAGGCGAGAACGCCCCAGTCGTAGCCACCCTGGACGAGCGCCAGCGCGGTCAGCGGGATGTTGTCGAACACCGCTGAGACGAAGCCGAGCCCCATTGCCGTCTGCCACGACGCGGCGGGCAGCTTCTCGACCGGCATCATGGAGGCGCAGAGCACCAGCGAGAGCAGGAAAATGCTGCCCTTCAAGGCATCCGGCAACAGGCTCCATTCCGGTCGGCGCAACGGCGTCGCGAGCAGCAACGCCAACCAGACCGCCGCACCCAGGAAGGGGAAGCGGTCCGAGACCTCGGGAAAGAGCACATTGACCGTCACGTTGGTGACGATGGCGGAGAGCAGGATGAAGCCGACGATGGCCACGCGCGCCCAGTCGACACGCGTCGCCTCACCGGAGTGCGCGACGATTGGCGCGTAGCGGTGCTGCTGTAGCGCCGCCGGAATCCCGCAGAACACCAGCGCGACTCCGGCAGCGACATAGGCGTGTGTGACGTCGAGCGGGCTGACGCCATCGATCCACATCATCGTGGTGGTGGTGTCGCCGACGACGCTTCCCGAGCCACCGGCGTTCGAGGCGGCGACGATGGCGGCCAGATAGCCGATATGAAGGCGATGGCGAAAGACGATACGCGCGACCGTGCCGCCAATCAGGGCGGCGGCGATGTTGTCGAGAAAGCTCGAGAGGAAGAAGATCATGACCAGGAGGACGAAGCCACCCTGCCAGCCGCCAGGGAGGTAGCGCGGCAAGGCGTCCGGCACCCGGCTTTCCTCGAAATGGCGTGCCAGCAGCGCGAAGCCGAGCAGCAGGCCGAGCAGATTACTGAGCATCACCCATTCATGCTGCAGGTGGATCGCCAGTCCACCGAGCCCGGCGCCAAACTTGAAGCCGGTGAACAGCAGTTTGTAAACGGTGATCGTGGCCAGCCCGGTCAGCGCGACCTGCAGGGTGTAGTGGTGCAGCAGCGCAACGCCCAGAAGCGTCAGCGCAAAAAGGATGAAATCGACCGGGATGCCGAAAAGGACCGGTCCTTCCGGGACCGTTTCGGCGGCCCAGGCGGGGCCAAGAGCAAGCAGCAACAACAGGGTGGCCCCCGGACGGAGACAGCCGGCGAATTTGTGGCGCATGGGGAGTGAGTCCTCAACTGGTGGTCAGTGTAGATGGGATGGTTCCTTGAACGAACGCGAGTAGCCTGCGGCGGATGCCGGATTGTACCACCGAGGCAACGAGCGTCACCCGCGGCCTCCCGATCCCTCTCCGCCCCGACCTTCACGGAACTCTCGGATGCCTGGTCCGCAGCTTCCATATGATTGATTGGACGGTCATTTGCCGTATCCGACGGGCGCGCTTGGCGATCGCGAAATCGCCCTCGCATAGAACGAAGATGTGCCATAATCAGCCGCTCAGCGGACGGCTTCGGGTTACGCGCCGGAGTCGTTCCTGGCATGTTGACCTGACGAATTGCCCGTCACGAGGCAAAGCGCAAGCAGTCGGGTTCAGGAGGAGTGGTATTTCCAGTCGTCTACGGAGGGACTTCCCGTGCAAGCATTGCTCAAGCTCTCAAGTCTGATCGATGCGCTCACCGAGCGCGTCGGCAAGGCGATCATCTGGCTCGTTCTCGTCGTCACCCTGATCGCCGCCGGCAATGCGGTGATGCGCTACACCCTGAACTACAGTTCCAACGCCTTTCTCGAGATCCAGTGGTACCTGTTCTCGGCGATCTTCCTGCTTGGCGCCGGTTACACGCTGATGCGCAACGAACATGTGCGCATCGATCTGATTGCCGGCCGGATGTCCCGGCGCGGCCAGGCCTGGATCGACATCTTCGGCATCATCTTTTTCCTGCTGCCGATGGCGGTCGCCGTGATGTACCTGTCGTGGCCGATCTTCCTCCTGGCACTGAACAACAACGAACAGTCGAGCAATGCCGGCGGCCTGGCGGTCTGGCCGGTGCGCCTGCTGGTGCCGATCGGTTTCTTCCTGCTGGTCATTCAGGGCGTTTCGGAGTTGATCAAGCGCTTCGGCTTCCTGCAGGGCCTGTGTCCCGATCCGACCGCCAAGGGACACAAGCCGACGCCCGAAGAAGAACTCGCGCTGGCCATCAAGGCGCAGAAGGGAGAGCTCTGATGACCGAGTTCGTGATCGCCAACATGGCACCGATCATCTTCGCTTCGATGGTGCTCTTCCTGCTCGTCGGTTTCCCGGTGGCCTTCGCGCTGGCCGCCAACGGCATCTTCTTCGGCCTGATCGGCATCGAGCTCGGGCTGCTCGGACCACAACTGTTTCAGGCGCTGCCGGACCGCATCTTCGGCATCATGAACAACGACACCTTGCTGGCGATCCCGTTCTTCACCTTCATGGGGCTGATACTCGAGCGGTCGGGGATGGCCGAGGATCTGCTCGATACCATCGGCCAGCTTTTCGGGCCGCTGCGCGGTGGACTGGCCTTCGCGGTGATCTTCGTCGGTGCGCTGCTCGCCGCAACGACCGGTGTCGTGGCCGCCTCGGTGATCTCGATGGGCCTCATCTCGCTGCCGATCATGCTGCGTTACGGTTACGACACCAAACTGGCTACCGGCGTCATCGCGGCGTCCGGAACGCTGGCGCAGATCATCCCGCCGTCGCTGGTACTGATCATCATGGCTGACCAGTTGGGCAAGTCGGTCGGCGACATGTATGCCGGCGCTTTCCTGCCGGGGATGGTGCTCACCTCGTTCTACGTCGGCTATGTCGTGCTGGTGGCGATTTTCAAGCCGCGTTGGGCGCCGGCGCTGCCGCTCGAGGCGCGCACGCTGCGTGGTGGCAAGCTGCTGCTGCGCGTGCTGACCACGCTGGTGCCGCCGCTGATGTTGATCTTCCTGGTGCTCGGGACGATCTTTCTCGGTATCGCGACGCCGACCGAAGGCGGCGCGATGGGCGCCACCGGCGCCCTGATCATGGCCCTGGCACGCCAGCGCCTGAGTTGGAGCCTGCTCAGGCAGGCGATGGAAACGACCGCCAAGCTGACCACCTTCGTCGTCTTCATCCTGGTCGGCGCGCGCGTCTTCTCGCTAACCTTCTACGGCGTCGACGGCCACCGCTGGGTCGAGCATCTGTTGACCGGGCTGCCGGGCGGCGAGGTCGGCTTCCTGATCGTCGTCAACGCGCTGGTCTTCCTGCTCGCCTTCTTCCTCGATTTCTTCGAGTTGTCCTTTATCGTCGTGCCGCTGCTGGGTCCGGTTGCCCAGGCGCTCGGCATCGACCTGATCTGGTTCGGCGTACTGCTGGCGGTCAACATGCAGACTTCGTTCATGCATCCACCATTCGGCTTCGCGCTTTTCTACCTGCGCTCGGTGGCGCCGGCGTCGGTCAAGACCACGGACATCTACTGGGGAGCGATACCGTTCGTCTGCATCCAGATCATCATGGTGGTGATCCTGATCTTCTTCCCGCAGTTGGTCACTTTCGGTCTCGCCAAGGACGCCAAGGTCGATCTCGATTCGGTGCAGATCGAAATGCCGACTTCCGACTACGGGGCGCCCGGGTCATCGCCCGGACTGGAGAGTCCCAAGGATTCGCCTGCCGACTCGGAAGATTCCGCCAGCAAGGCGATACGCGATGCGATGAAGCAGGAGCAGGCGAAGTAGACGACCCGGCTCTCCGCCCGACGATCGCGCGTCGTCGCGTAAATGGGCGATGGGCAACGAAAAAGGGAACCGAGGCTGACCTCGGTTCCCTTTTTCTGTCGATCCGCAGAGGCGCCGCCAGCGAATGGCGGCGGTGCCCGCGACCGGTCTATCGCTTGCTGTACATGTAGTTGGTATACGCGCCTTCGGCAATGCGCATCCAGAGGTTCTGATCGTCCATGAACTTCTTGTAGTCGTCGTAGACCTTCTTGAACTCGGCATTCTTCGCCGAGGTTTCGGCGTAGAGCTCCATCGCCGCCTTGTAGCAGGCATCCATGACTTCCTTCGGGAACTGTTTCAGCTGCGTTCCCGAACCGACCAGTTGCTTGAGCGCGGTCGGATTCTTGGCGTCGTACTTGGCGACCATGTCGACGTGCGCGTCGGCACAGGCCAACTGCAGGATGGTCTGGTACTCCTTGGGCAGTTCGGCGTACTTCTTCAGGCTGACATAGGCGGATACCTGCGGCCCACCCTCCCACCAGCCCGGGTAGTAGTAGAACTTGGCGACCTTGTTGAAGCCGAGTTTCTGGTCATCGTAGGGACCGATCCACTCGGCCGCATCGATCGTACCCTTCTCGAGCGCCGGATAGATGTCGCCACCGGGAATCTGCTGCGGCACGGCTCCCAGCTTGCTGAGCACGGCGCCGGCGAAGCCGCCGATGCGGATCTTCAATCCCTTGAGGTCGGCTGCCGTCTTGATTTCCTTGCGATACCAGCCGCCCATTTGTGTCGTCGTGTTGCCGCAGGGGATGGTCATGATGTTCGACTTGGCAAAAAACTCGCCGAGGAGCTTTGTACCGTTGCCGTGGCGCATCCAGGCGTCCATCTGGCGATTGGTCATGCCGAAGGGAACCGCCGTTTCGAGGGCGTAGGTGGGATCCTTGCCGAAGAAGTAATAGGACACGGTATGTCCCATTTCGACCGTGCCGTCCTTGACGGCATCGAAGACCGCTGGTCCGGGAACGATTTCACCGCCAGCGAAGACCTGGATCTGGAATTTGCCGCCGGTCGCCTCGGCCACTCGCTTGGCCATGTATTCGGCGCCACCGTAGATGGTGTCGAGGCTCTTCGGGAAGCTGGAAGCCAGACGCCATTTGATCGTCGGCGCATTCTGGGCGATCGCCGGCATGGCCACGCTGCCGGCGGCAAGGCCTACACCGGCATTCTTCAGAAACGAACGTCTTTCCACAATTTGTCTCCAGTAGGTTCTTGTAAGGGAAGTGCCTCGCGATTATAGCTAAAGCAGGCGCGCGCTGAGCACCGATTTGTTCGCGCCGGGGGTGCTCGGGTGGTCTAGTTACCGGCGACCTTCATCTGCTCGATGAGCAGGGATCCCACGTGTTTCGAACCGCGAACGAGGACGTCGTTGCCAACCGCAGCGACGTTCCTGAACATGTCGCGCAGGTTGCCGGCAATGGTGATCTCTTCGACCGGGTGGGCGATTTCGCCGTCTTCGATCCAGAATCCGGCGGCGCCGCGCGAATAGTCGCCAGTCACGTAGTTGACGCCATGGCCGAGCAACTCGGTGACCAGCAAGCCGCGTCCCATTTTCTTGAGCAGGCCACGGAAATCACGCTTGCCGGGATGAATGATGAGGTTGTGACTGCCACCGGCGTTGCCGGTCGTCGGCATTCCCAGCTTCCGCCCGGTATAGGTGCTCAGGAAATAGCCTTGTAGCCGCCCGTTGCGGACCACTTCACGGTCATGTGTCGCCACCCCGTCGCTGTCGAAATAGGTGCTCGCCAATGCGCGCGGCAGGTGTGGTCGCTCGCTGATCTGCACCTTCTTGGAGAAAACGCGCTTGCCGAGGCTATCGACGAGGAAGGATGTCTTGCGGTAGAGGCTGCCGCCACTCGCGGCATGGACGAAACTGCCGATCAACGACGGGGCAAGCGGTGCCTCGAAGAGCACCGGCACCCGGCAGGTCTTCACCTTGCGGGCGCCGAGCCGCGACAGGGCGCGTTGCGCGGCGCGCTCGCCGATCGATTCGGGTGAGGCGATCGCCGCCTGATCGCGGGCGATCGAATACCAGTCGTCACGCTGCATGGCGTCGTTCTCGCCGGCGATCACCGAGCACGACAGGTAATGCCGCGACGTCGGGTAGCCGCCCATGAAACCCAGGCTGTTGGCCGAGACGAACTGCCCTTCCTGGATCGAAACCGTGGCGCCTTCCGAGTTGCTGATCTGCGGGCTGAGCGCGAAAGCCGCCTGTTCGCAGCGGCGCGCGAGGTCGACCGCGGCTTCGACCGAAAGCAGCCAGGGATGGTAGAGGTCGAGACCGGGCAGGCTTCCGGTGTCGGTCGCCAGGAGGCTGGCGTCGGGCAATCCGGCGCAGGGATCGGCGGCGGTGAAGCGGGCGATGTTCAAGGCGGCATCGACCGTTTCGCGCAAGGCCGTCGGAGAAAAGTCCGAGGTGCTCGCCTGACCCTTCCTCTGGTCGAGATAGACGCTGACCGCGATCGATTTGTCGCGGTTGTACTCGATGGTTTCGACTTCGCCGCAGCGCACCGTCACCGATTGCCCGAAGCCGTCCGAGACATCGACCTCGCAGGCGCTGGCTCCCTGCTTTGCGGCGTAAACGAGAACGTCGCGGGCGAGTTCCTGCAGGGTCTCGAAGCGGTGGCTGAAGCGCGATGCGGGCGCTGGGATGGCAGTGGTGGCTGGACGGGGCATGGGGGCGATGGTTGGCGGCAAAAGCCGCTATCATAGCAGTTCACCCGGATGGCATTGGCGCCGGCATTTTTCCTCTCCGTTTTCCCTGCCGCAGCGAAAGGCCGATCGCCCAGACCGATGAACATCCCCGAAGAAGAACCGGCACCCCCATCGAAGACACAACGCAAGCGGGCCATGGAGGAACTCCAGGCACTCGGCGAGGAACTGGTGGGTCTGGCGCCCGATCGGGTCAGGAAGATCGACCTTCCCGACGACCTGCGCGCGGCCGTTCGCGAAGCGCAACGCATGCTGCGGCGCGACGACGCGCGGCGGCGACAGATGCAGTACATCGGCAGGCTGATGCGTGACGTCGACGCGGAACCGATACGCGCGGCTCTGGCAGTGATTCGTGGGGAGTCGGTCGACGAAACCGCAAGACTGCACCGCATCGAGCGTATGCGCAGCGAACTGCTGGCTGATGAGAGGGTTCTGTACGAGATTGCCCAGCGTTGCCAGTCGGTCGACCTGCAGCAACTACGCGCGCTGCGCCGATCCGCCTTGCTCGAACTGGAGAAGGGGAAGCCGCCGCGCAGCTACCGGGCCATTTTTCAGATCCTCAAGGAACTCGAGCCGCCTGACGACGCGGCCCCCACCGACGATGAACATGACGACCAATGAAGAACTGCTGATCGGCCTGCTGTCGATCAGCGACCGCGCCGCGCAGGGCGTCTATGAAGACCAGGGAATCCCCGCGCTCCAGCAGTGGTTCGGGGCCGCGCTGAGCAGCCCCTGGTGCAGCGCGACGCGGCTGATTGCCGATGACCAGGCGTCGATCGAGCGGACGCTGATCGAACTCGTCGATGAGCTTGGCTGCCATCTCGTGCTGACCACCGGCGGCACCGGCCCGGCGCCGCGCGATGTCACTCCGGAAGCCACCCTTGCGGTCGCCGACAAGGTGCTGCCGGGCTTCGGGGAGGAGATGCGTCGCATCAGCCTCAATTTCGTGCCGACCGCCATCCTCTCGCGTCAGCTTGCCGTGGTGCGCGGCAAGGCCTTGATCCTCAACCTCCCCGGGCAGCCGAAGTCGATCCGCGAAACGCTCGAGGGGGTAAGAGCCGCCGACGGCAGCTTGCTCGTCAGCGGCATTTTCGCTGCCGTACCGTACTGTCTCGACCTGATCGGTGGTCCCTACGTCGAGACTGTTGACACCATCGTCAGTGCCTTCAGGCCAAAATCAGCACAGCGGCCAAAGCCGGCGGCTTGAGGGTGGCGAGCCTCAGGCGGTCGCCGTCGGGTTGTGGAAGCGGCCGATTTCGTAGTCGCCGCCACTCTCCTCAAGTTCCGCCGGTACCAGCATGTGACGTTGGCCGGCACTGTTGAACTCGAGTGACTCCCGCAAGTTGAAGCCGCCCTGTGGCAGCAGGAGGCGAACCAGTCCGGACCCGCTCCCGTCGCGCAACCAGATCCCGGGGAGGCCGATGACTGCCGCGAAGCCACTGCGGCGCGGGCGCAACTCGATGCTTTGCGCCTGCCGGGAGAGCAACTGGATACCCAGGCTGGCATGCTCGCCGCTCAGTCGGTTGAAGCGCCGCACCACACCGAGAAGCCAGTTGTCGCCGCCCTCGGGTTGTAGACAGAGTAGCGTGCCGAGCTTGAGAGGGTCGCCCGGAGAGTGGCGCAGGCAGGCGCGGAAGCCTCCGAGACTGACGTTCTCGACCAACCAGACCTCGTCTTCGCGGTTCGCGTCCAGGCCCGGCAGTGCGCCCGAGAACACCCTGTAGCTGGCATCGAAGCCGTGCAGGACCGCCATTTTCGTCTTTACGGGGTGTCGCTGGTGCCTTCGTTGCGGCGCTTGCACCGTCCAGTAAAGGCGCAGATGGCGGAGGACCGGCAGCAGGACGTTCGGCGGAAAGTCGCCACCAAGATTGATATCGGCTGGCACTTCGCCGTGTTCGACGAGTTGAATCAGTTCTTCGAGCTTGGCGAGCGCCGTTCCCGGCGAGAAGAAGCGCAGGCCAGGCCGCGCCAGACCCGGCGACAGCGCCAGCCGGGCCGGTACCGAGCCCGCCGCTGCATCGACCCAGTAGACGCTGTCCGGTCGGCAATCGGCGGCCAGGACGAAGCGCGGCAGGAAGTGCGTGATCAGGCGGTCGACGATCTCGATCTGGCCGGGCAAGAGGCTGTCCATCGACGACGTGAAGAGGACGATCGCGTGCAGGTACTGCTGTGCGACGCTGGTCAGGCCGCGCTGCGCCGGATAGATCTGCAGGAGTTTCTGCGCGTATCCCGCGGCCTCGGCTGCCAGGTAGGCTTGGCCCATCGTGCGCCAGAGGCCATCGTCAATCGGCCCGTAGTGAAATGCCAGCCACTTGACCTGAATCCGGCGTGCCGCCTGAGCACGCGCGGCAGCTAGCGGCATCGACGGCTTGAAGGCGTCGACGCCCTTGCCCTTCGGGTCAAGCTGGGCGCGCTCGAGGCACGCGGCGTAGAGTCCGGCAATCTCACTCCAATAGCGAGAGATCTTCGTCCATAGGCGTTGCTCTTCCGCCAACGGGAGGTTTGTCGAGGGCAGGTAGTCGCGTGCGAGACGGATGAGGTGAGGCTGGCCGGCTTCGTCAAGCTGGCGGATGATGTCGAAATAGTGGCCAAGGCGGAAATCCTTGGCGTCCTTCAGCGACTCGAACCAGTTCATCATTTCGTCGATGGCGTTGGCCGCCTTGGCGACCAGCAGGTCGGCGAGGACTCGCTTCATCTCCTTGCTGTCGGCAAGCAGATGGTCAGGGCGTTTGGGGAACAGCTGGAGGATCATCGGAAGTCAAGCCTGGTGCCGGCGGCCGGGGGGAGAAGGGGATTGTAAACCAGGAGCGCGGCGAATACGATCGAAGCTCGCGAGCCGGCAGGATGGTGGCGCTTTGCTCTACCGCTTTGTTCCACCGCTTTGTTCTACAATTCGCTCTGGTAAATCGACAGGCAGCAGGCATGCAGCAGTATCTCGACCTGATGCACCATGTCCTCGAACATGGCGTGTCCAAGGCAGACCGCACGGGAACCGGCACGCGCTCGGTTTTCGGATGGCAGATGCGTTTCGACCTCGCTGCCGGCTTCCCGCTGCTGACCACCAAGAAGCTGCACCTGCGCTCGATCATCCATGAGTTGTTGTGGTTCCTGCGCGGCGATACCAATGTCCGCTACCTGCAAGAAAACGGCGTGCGCATCTGGGACGAGTGGGCCGACGAGAACGGCGACCTCGGCCCGGTCTACGGTCGGCAGTGGCGCCACTGGCAAGCGGCCGATGGCCGCGAAATCGATCAGATCGCGCAACTCGTCGACAACCTGAAGAAGAACCCCGATTCGCGTCGCCATCTGCTGACCGCCTGGAATCCGGGTGACGTCGAGCGCATGGCGCTGCCCCCCTGTCATGCCCTCTGCCAGTTCTACGTCGCGCCGGCGTCAGCTTCCGCTACGGATCGGCGCCCACAGCTTTCCTGCCAGCTCTACCAGCGCAGCGCCGACATCTTTCTCGGCGTACCCTTCAACATCGCCTCCTACGCACTGTTGACGATGATGGTCGCGCAGGTCTGCAACTATCGACCGGGGGACTTCGTGCACACTTTCGGCGACGCGCATCTCTACGGCAATCACTTCGACCAGGCGCGGCTGCAGTTGACCCGCGCAACCCGTGCACTGCCGACGATGCGCCTCAACCCCGAGGTCGACGACCTGTTCGCCTTCCGTTTTGAGGACTTCACTCTCGAAGGCTACGACCCGCATCCGCACATCGCCGCCGCCGTGGCTGTTTAGGGCGTGGACGATGGATCGCCGGTGCCGTCAGCGTCAGCATTGCGCCGCATGATTTCCCTGATCGCTGCCGTGGCGCGCAACGGAGCCATCGGCCGGAATCAGCAGTTGCTGTGGCGTCTGCCCGAAGACATGCGCTACTTTCGCGAGACGACCAGTGGCAAGACGGTGATCATGGGCAGAAAGACCTGGGAATCCTTGCCGCCAGCGTATCGGCCGCTGCCCAACCGGCGCAACATCGTGCTGAGCCGCAATCCGGCCTACCTGCCGCGCGGCGGGGATCTGGCCTGCTCGATCGAAGACGCGCTGCGTCTGGCCGGCGGCGCCGCCGAGGTCTTCATCATCGGTGGTGAGGAGCTTTATCGGCAGACCATGCCGCTCGCGACGCGCCTCTACATCACCGAAGTCGCCGAGGAGTCTCCTGGCGACGCTTTCTTTCCGGATGTCGCGTCTGGCGAATGGCGGGAAATCTCGCGGCGGGTGGGCAGGAGTCGCGCCGCGGGCAGTGCCCTTCGAGACCAGGCTCCCGCTTTCGACTTCGTGGTCTACGAGCGCCGCTGAGCAGTCCCTGGCGCGCCGCTGCCGGGCGAACGACGCTTGCCCTGCGCTTGGCAACGAGAATAAGATGCCCCCTCTGTGTCTCCCTGAATTCGACGATGGCCGATCTGCTCGAGAACTACCTGCAAGACAGCGAGGGCGCCGGCAAGGTATTGGTGCACGCCAGACTGTTGATCAGGCTGGCCGGTCTCTATGCGGAGATTGCGCCGACGCATCTCGCGCGGGCAAGCCGTGTGGCCAACTTCAAGTCGGGGGTTGTCGTCATCCACGCCGACAGCGGTGCGATCGCTGCCAAGTTGCGTCAGATGGCGCCGACGCTGGTCGACCAGCTGTCGCAGCGCGGCATCGAATGCAGCGGCGTCCAGGTCAAGGTGCAGGCGCGTGACCAGCGCGAGCCCGCGCGGGCGCCGGCCCACAAGCCGCTGAGCGTGAGAACCAGCGCGGAGTTGACGGCGTTGAGCAGTTCGCTGCCCACCTCGCCGTTGCGCCGAGCCCTGGAGGGTCTCCTGGCGCGCTCGGCTAGAGAGGAATGATGGCCACTCGCTCGATGATCATCAGCGCGAAAACCAGTAGCGCGATCACCAGAGAATAGCGAAACAGTCGCCAGGAGAACTGCAGATAGCGCGAGTCCCGGGTCAGGAGGAAGGCCGCGATGCCGCAACCCACGGCGATCACCGTGAGGACCGCCAGCAAGCGCAGCAACCACATTTCGTCAGAAGACCGGCAACGCGAGCCAACTGAGGACGGACTTGGGTGCCTGCTCGTGGTCTTCGAAAGTGACGTACTCCCAGGCATCGGGGCTGGCCAGCAGTTCGCGGGCCAGCAGATTGTTGAGCGCATGTCCCGATTTGTGGGCGACGAACGAGGCCAGTAGCGGGTGACCGAGGAGGTAGAGGTCGCCGATGGCGTCGAGCACCTTGTGCTTGACGAACTCATCGTTGTAACGTAGCCCGTCGGCGTTGAGGACGCGGTACTCGTCGAGGACGACCGCATTTTCGAGACCGCCGCCCTGCGCGAGGCCGTTCTCGCGCAACCATTCCACCTCCTGCATGAAGCCGAAGGTGCGCGCTCGCGCCACTTCGCGAACATACGACTGCTCGGCGAAGTCGATGGTCACCGACTGCCCCGTGCGGTCGATCGCCGGATGATTGAAGCCGATCGAGAAAGCGAGGCGAAAGCCGTTGTAGGGATCGAGGCGAGCCCATTTGTCGCCCGAGGCATCCGTCTCGGCGACTTCGATCGGGCGCTTGACGCGGATGAATTTCTTCGCCACCGGCTGTTCCTCGATGCCGGCAGACTGAATGAGGAAGACGAAGGGCGAAGCCGAACCGTCGAGGATTGGCAATTCGGCGGCATCGAGGTCGACGAAGGCGTTGTCGATACCGAGGCCGGCGAACGCCGACATCAGGTGTTCGACGGTGCCCACTCTGGCGCCGCCATACTCCAGACACGAGCACATGCGCGTGTCGCCGACCAGTTGGGCCCTGGCTGGCACGTCAACCACCGCTTCAAGATCGACACGACGGAAAACGATGCCCGTGTCGGGTGCGGCCGGGCGCAGGCTGATCGTCACCTTGACGCCGGAATGCAGGCCGACGCCAGCCGCACGGACCACGGCCTTGAGTGTTCGCTGCTTTAACATGTGTCTGAATAAACTGTGGAATCGACGGATTCTAGCACAGCTCGAGCTGCCCCGGAACCCGCCAATTCCAGCCGAAGAGTTGCTGGCAGTGCGGCTCAGTCGGCCTGCTTGCGCAGGAACGCGGGAATGTCATAGCGATCGACACCACTGTTGGCGAGCGCTTCGACCGTTGCGCTGCGGCCCTTGCGGACGATCGCCGGAACCTGGTCGAGGCTCGAGTAGTCGATGTTCTGGCTGTGGCCGAAACGGCTGTCCGTTCCGGTTGCCTGGGTCAGCGAGCTGTTGATCACTTCAAAGGTCTGGCGTTTGGCTTGCGCCTGGCCGAGCCCGGTCGCCACCACCGTCACCCGAATGTCCTCGGCCATTCCTTCATCATAGACGGCGCCGAAGATGATGTGGGCGTCCTCAGCCGCGAAGGCGCGGACGGTATTCATCACTTCATTCACCTCCTTCATCTTCAGGGAACGGGTGGCGGTGATGTTGACCAGCACGCCCTTGGCGCCAGACAGGTTGACGCCTTCGAGAAGCGGTGAGGCGACGGCGCGCTCGGCGGCAATCCGTGCCCGGTCGACGCCGGCGGCGTTTGCCGAACCCATCATCGCCATGCCCATCTCGCCCATCACCGTACGCACGTCCTCGAAGTCGACGTTCACCAGGCCCGGGAAGTTGATGATCTCGGCAATGCCGCCGACGGCGTTGCGCAAGACGTTGTCGGCCGCCTTGAACGCCTCGTCCATCGACACGTCGTCGCCGAGAACGTCCATCAACCGGTCGTTGAGGATGACGATCAGTGAATCGACATGTTTCTGCAATTCACCGATACCGACTTCCGCGACCTTCAACCGCTTGCCCTCGAAGCCAAAGGGTTTGGTGACCACCGCCACGGTGAGGACTCCGAGCTCGCGGGCGACTTCGGCAACGATCGGTGCGGCGCCGGTACCCGTGCCGCCGCCCATGCCGGCGGTGATGAAGACCATGTGGGCGCCCCTGAGCGATTCGGCGATCGCTTCGCGTTCTTCCATTGCTGCGCTGCGGCCGGCTTCGGGTTTGGCTCCGGCACCCAGCCCGGTCTTGCCCAACTGCAGTTTCTGAACGGCAATGCTGCGGCCGAGCGCCTGGGAGTCCGTATTGGCGGCGATGAAGTCCACGCCGTTGACGCCTTCCCGGATCATGTGATCGACGGCGTTGCCACCGGCGCCGCCGATGCCGATCACCTTGATCACCGTATCCATATCGCCCGATCCCTGCTCTGTGTCGATAATTTCAAACATTGTCGTCTCCTCTGCAAAAAGCTTGTTGATAACTGGGGGAAAGTTGTTGACTGCTACCTGTCATCGGATCAGAAATTCTTTTCAAACCATGACTTCATGCGCCCGAATACCTGTTTCACGTCTCGCGTCTCGCGTACTTTCAGGCCGCGCTTGCGTTGTGTCTGCGCCTCGAGCAAGAGACCGCAGGCGGTAGCGAAGCGGGGGCTCTGCACCACGTCGGCCAGGGCGCCCTGATACTTGGGAACGCCCAGACGTACCGGCATGTGAAAGATCTCCTCGCCAAGTTCGATCATTCCCGGCATCACCGAGGCCCCGCCGGTGAGCACGATGCCCGACGACAGTACGTCCTCGAAGCCCGAGCGGCGCAACTCCGCCTGAATCAGCTCGAAGAGTTCCTCGACGCGCGGCTGGATCACATCCGCGAGCGCGCGCCGCGATAGCTTGCGCGACGGGCGATCGTCGACACCGGCAACGTCGAGCACCTCTTCCGGGTCGGCCAGATGGGCTACCGCGCAACCATAGGTGCGCTTGATGTCTTCCGCCTCGCGCGTTGGCGTACGCAGAGCCATCGCGATGTCGTTGGTGATCTGGTCGCCGGCGATCGGGATCACCGAGGTGTACCGGATCGCGCCCTGCGTCCAGACCGCCAGGTCGGTGGTGCCACCGCCGATGTCGATCAGGCAGATCCCGAGGTCCTTCTCGTCCTCCGAAAGGACGGCCCGGCTCGAGGCGAGCGGCTGCAACACGAGGTCGTTGACCTCCAGGCCGCAACGGCGTACGCACTTGACGATGTTCTGGGCCGCCGAGACGGCGCCGGTGACGATGTGTACCTTCACCTCGAGGCGAAAGCCGCTCATGCCGATCGGCTCACGGATGCCGTCCTGGTCGTCGATGATGAATTCCTGGGTCAGGATGTGCAGGATTTCCTGATCGGCTGGAATCGGCATTGCGCGCGCGGTTTCGATCACCCGCTCGACGTCCATCGTCGTGACTTCCTTGTCCTTGATGGCGACCATGCCGTTGGAGTTGAAACTGCGGATGTGGCTACCGGCGATGCCGGTATACACGTCACGAACCTTGCAGTCGGCCATCAGTTCCACTTCCTGCAGCACGCGCGAGATGGTGGCGACGGTCTCCTCGATGTTGACCACGACGCCCTTCTTCAGTCCCTTGGATTCCTGCGACCCCATGCCGATCACATTCACTCGCCCCTCGGGTGTGAGCTCGGCGACCAGTGCGACGATTTTCGATGTGCCGATGTCGAGTCCGACAATCAGATCCTTGCTATCCCTGCTCATTTCTTTCCTTTGACTTCTTGAACCGCACTGGCCGGAAAGCGCAGCGCGAAACCGTTCGGATACCGCATGTCCACCGCTATCGGCCGCCCATGGCGTGTTTCCGACAGGCTCGGATAGTACTCGACGAAGCGCTGCAGGCGGACGCGGATCGGCGCTTTCGCCTGCTCGCGACCCAACTCAACCAGCATTCCATTCTCCATCTTCAACAGCCACGCCAGCCGCGGCGACAAGGCCACGTGCGCCGGCAGGACACCGACTGGCTTCAACAACTGCGCAAACTCCGCGTAACGACGGAGAACCTCGCCGGCCGACCCGGTCGGGCCACTGAGCCGGGGTAGCGGTTGCTCGCGCGTCAGCGGGGCAGAGAAGACCTCGCCGAAGGTGTTGACCAGTTCCCCTTGTCCATCGCCCCAATGCGCAGCCGCCTGCTGTTCCTCGATGCGGACCTCGATGCGTGCCGGCCATTTGCGCCACACCTCGGCACGACGCACCCATGGCAACTGCTCGAGAGACAGGCGAATCGCTTCCGGACTGACCGTGAAGAAGTTGCCGTGCAGCAGCGCCGACAGCACTTGTTGCACATCGCTGTGCCGAACCTCGCGCAACTCGTGCGTCACCAGCACCTCGTTCAGCGGAAAGAGCCGCAAGCGCGGTGCTCCCCAGATCACTGCGGCAACCAGCAAGGCGACTCCGCCGGCCAGCAAGAGCAGGTCGGAAACGGCTGTCATCAAGCGCGGTTTGTGCCACATTGCTCATCCCAGCGTGGCAAGTGCCAGTATGCGGACGACCAGATCGTCGTAGCTCATGCCTGCGGCGCGCGCTGCCATGGGCACCAGCGAGTGGTCGGTCATTCCTGGCGAGGTATTCACTTCGAGAAAGTAGGCTGCACCGCCGCCAGCCGCTGCCGCCTGGTCGAGCAGGAAGTCGACGCGTCCCCAGCCGCGGCCCCCAAGGACGCGAAAAGCGTCCAGCGCCTGTTGGCGAAGTTCGCTCTCACGGGTTTCCGTGAGGCCACAAGGGCAGCGGTAGGCGGTGTCGTCACGCAGGTACTTGGCTTCGTAGTCGTAGAATTCGTTGCTCGGCTCGATCTTGATGATCGGCAGCGCCGCGTTGCCCAGGATGGCGACGGTGTATTCGCCGCCCAGGATCGCGCGTTCGGCGATCACCAGCGAGTCGTGGCGGGCGGCTTCGGCGCGCGCCGCTGCCAGTTCTCCCGGGCGTTTGACTTTCGTGATACCGATCGACGAGCCTTCGCAGGCCGGCTTGACAAACAGTGGCAGCCCGAGAGCCGCTTCCACGGCGGCGAGGTCGGTCGCGTCGTCGAGCATGAGATAAGGTGGAACCGGCAGGCCGGCGGCCTGCCAGAGCAACTTCGTTCGCCATTTGTCCATCCCCAGCGCGGAAGCCATGACGCCGCTGCCAGTGTAGGGAATGCCCATCAATTCAAGCGCGCCCTGGATGGTGCCGTCCTCGCCGTAGCGTCCATGCAATGCAATGAAGGCCCGCGCGAAGCCCGCCAGGTCGTCGAGCTGCCGCTCTGCCGGATCGAACGCGTGCGCGTCGACACCCTGGCGCCGCAAGGCCGCCAGAACGCGAGAACCACTGTTCAGCGACACCTCGCGTTCGGCGGAGCGGCCGCCGAAGAGTACTGCCACCTTTCCGAAGTCGCGTACGTTCATCATTTCATCCTAGCAGGCGAGAAGCTTGCCGGGAATACCGCCGATCGAACCGGCGCCCATCGTGATGACCACATCGCCGTCACGGACGATATCCAGGATTGCCTGCGGCACGTCGCCGATGCTCTCGACGAAGACCGGCTCCACCTTGCCGGCGACGCGCAAGGCGCGGGCCAGCGCCCGACCGTCGGCGGCAACGATCGGTTGCTCGCTGGCGGCATAGACTTCGGTCAATACCAGTGCGTCGACGCCGCTGAGGACCTTCACGAAATCCTCGAAACGGTCGCGTGTGCGGGTATAGCGGTGCGGCTGGAAGGCCAGCAACAGGCGACGACCGGGAAAGGCGCCACGCGCGGCGGTGAGGGTCGCGCTCATTTCGACCGGATGATGTCCGTAGTCGTCGACCAGGGTGAAGCAACCACCATCGGCGAGTGCGATCTCTCCGTAGCGCTGGAAGCGCCGACCGACACCACGGAAATCCGTCAGCGCCTTCAGGATCGCGTCATCGGCGACGCCTACCTCACTGGCGACGGCGATTGCCGCCAGCGCATTGAGCACATTGTGTCGTCCGGGCAGGTTGAGGGTGACCGGCAGGCGACTGACTGAGCCGTTGACCCGCACACAATCGAAACGCATCTGGCCGCCTTCGGCCGTCACATTCTCGGCGTAGAAGTTGGCTGCCGGGTCGAGACCGTAGGTGACGATCTGTTTGCTGACCTGCGGCATGATTTCACGGACGTTGGCGTCATCGGCGCAGAGCACGGCGACGCCGTAGAAGGGCAGTCGTTGCAGGAATTCGACGAAAGCCTGCTTGAGGCGGTTGAAATCGTGGCCGTAGGTCTCCATGTGGTCGGCATCGATATTGGTAACCACCGAGATCACTGGCGACAAAAAAAGGAAAGAGGCGTCGGACTCGTCGGCCTCGGCTACCAGAAAATCGCCGGAGCCGAGGCAGGCATTGGCCCCGGCGGCGTTGAGCCGGCCACCGATGACGAAAGTCGGGTCCATGCCGCCGGCGGCGAGAATCGACGCCACCAGACTGGTCGTCGTCGTCTTGCCGTGCGTGCCGGCGACAGCGATCCCCTGCTTGAGCCGCATCAGCTCGGCCAGCATCTGAGCCCTTGGGACGACGGGCACCTGGCGACTGCGCGCGGCGATGACTTCGGGGTTGTCGGCCCTTACCGCCGAGGAGACGACGACCGCGTCCGCGCCGTTGACGTTCGCCGCGGCATGTCCGATCACGGTACGCACGCCGAGCGCCGCGAGGCGCCGGGTAGCGGAGTTGTCGGCGAGATCCGAACCGCTGACCACGAAGCCCAGGTTGGCCAACACCTCGGCGATGCCGCTCATCCCGGCACCGCCTATGCCCACGAAGTGGATGTTCTTGACTTTGTGTTTCACTTCGCGAGCTCCTCGCACATTCGCGCCACTTCCTCGGTGGCTTCCGGTCTGGCCATCTCGCGCGCCTTTTCGGCCATTGCGCGCAGCTGACCGACAGGGGTGTGGCAGAGCCGGCTGATCGTCTCCGGCGTCAATTCCGCCTGCGGCAGCAGGACGGCTCCGCCAGCCAGTGACAGAAACCGGGCGTTGGCCGTCTGATGGTCGTCGACGGCGTATGGAAACGGCACCAATACGCTCGCCACACCGGTCGCCGCAAGTTCAGCGACGGTCAGAGCCCCGGCCCGGCAGATGACCAGGTCCGCCCATTCGTAGGCCCCGGCCATGTCTTCGATGAACGCGGCGCAGTGCGCCTGCACCCCGGCCGCGGCATAGTTGTGCTGCAGTGCCTCCAGGTGCTTTTCGCCGGCCTGATGGACAACCTGGGGCCGCGCGTCGGCATCGATCAGCGCCAGACCCCGGGGAACGACGTCGTTCAGCGCACTCGCCCCCTGGCTGCCGCCGAGGACGAGCAAACGAACCGGCCCCTGGCGATCGGCGAGACGCGTTGTCGGTGGCGGCAGCCGGGTCATTTCCGGACGCAGCGGATTGCCGACCCAGATGCCTTTCGGGAGGACATCGGGAAAACCGCAGGCCACCCGGTCGGCGACTCGCGCGAGCACGCGGTTGGCCAGGCCGGCAATCGAATTCTGCTCATGGATGAGCAGTGGGCAACCGAGCAGCGCTGCCATCATGCCACCCGGGAAGCTCACGTAGCCACCCATGCCGAGGACGACATCCGGGCTGACCCGGCGGATTTCCCGCCGCGCCTGCCAGCATGCCGAGAACAGGTGAAAGGGTAGCAGCAGCTTGCGCAAGAGGCCTTTGCCGCGCAAAGCAGCAAAGCGCACCCAGGCCATTTCGTAGCCGCGTGCCGGGACGAGCCTGGCCTCCATACCGTCGGGCGCTCCCATCCAGACGACCTTCCAGTCGCGGCTCCTGAGCAGGTCGGCCACCGCGAGGCCAGGAAATACGTGGCCGCCGGTACCTCCCGCCATGACCAGCAGGGTCTTGCTCACGAGTCACCTCCGGTGGGCGCCGGCGCCAGCAGTCGGCAAGCGCAGACCCTCCTCATACCTTGGCTCCCCGCATCAACTGGCGATTCTCCCAATCGATTCTCAGGAGTACGGCCACCGCCACGCAGTTGGCGAGAATTCCCGAGCCGCCAAAACTCATCAGGGGCAGTGTCAGGCCCTTGGTCGGCAGCAGCCCCGTGTTGACGCCCATGTTGATGAAGCCCTGCACGCCCATCCACACGCCTATCCCTTGCGCCACCAGGGCCGAGTAGAGGCGGTCGAGGGCGACTGCCTGACGGCCGATCGCGAAGGCGCGCTGGATCAGGAGGCCGAACAGCACGATCACGGTCAGAACACCGACAAAGCCCAGTTCTTCGGCAATGACGGCGAGCAGGAAGTCGGTATGCGCCTCCGGCAGGTAGAAGAGCTTTTCGACGCTCGCGCCGAGACCGACGCCGAGCAACTCGCCCCGGCCGAACGCGATCAGCGCGTGCGACAGCTGATAGCCACGACCGAAAGCGTCAGCCCAGGGGTCCATGAAGCCGAAGATACGATCGCGGCGGTAGGGGGAAATGATGATCAGCGCGGCGAAAGCAGCCACCAGCACGAAAATCAGCACGACGAAAAGGCGAGCGCGCATGCCGCCGAGGAAAAGAATGCCCATGGCAATGGCAATGATCACCACAAAGGCGCCGAAGTCGGGTTCCTTGAGCAGCAGGATACCCACGGCTACCATCGCACTGGCCAGTGGCAGGAACGCTCTCTTCAGGTCATGCATGTGCGGCATCTTGCGGCTGGTGTAGTCCGCGGCATAGAGAACGGCAAACAGCTTCATCAACTCGGACGGCTGCAGATTGACGATGCCCAGGGGTAGCCAGCGGCGCGCGCCATTCACCTCGCGACCGATACCCGGAATCAGCACCAGCGCCAGCAGCAGGGAGCCGCCGACGAAAAGCCACGGCGACCACTGTTGCCACGTTGACAGGGGCACCTGGAAAGCCACGGCGGCGGCCACCAGGCCGATGGCCAGAAAAACGGCATGGCGAACCAGGAAGTAGGCAGGCTGATTGCCGGTCAGGCGTCCCGCTTCGGCCGTGGCCATCGATGCCGAGTAGACCATGACCATGCCGATGACGAGCAGCGCCAGGGTGCTCCAGAGGAGTGCCAGGTCGATTTCCGCAGGCAGGCGACGCGGTGCGTCGAGGGCTCGCAACATCAGGCGGCCTCCCTTTCGATGCGACGAACGGCGTCGACAAATGCTTCGGCGCGGTGCTCGTAGTTGCGATACATGTCCATGCTGGCGCAGGCTGGCGAGAGCAGCACGGCGTCACCCGCGCGCGCCTGGGCAGCACACCAGCGTACGGCTTCGGCCATGTCGACGCAATGCTGCAGTGGAACCTGGCAGCCCTCCAGGATGGCGGCCATCGCCAGCGCGTCGCGCCCGATCAGCGCGGCCGCGCGCGCATGCGCGTCCAGTGCCGGCCGCAGGGGCGCGAAATCCTGCCCCTTGCCATCGCCGCCAAGGATGATCGCCACTGGCCGGCCCAGGCCCTGCAGCGCGGCCAGTGTGGCGCCGACATTGGTGCCTTTCGAATCGTCGAAGTAGGCAACGCCGTCAATCTCGGCAACCCATTCGACGCGATGCGCAAGACCCTTGAACGCCACGAGGGCCGGCAGCACGCTGGCCAGATCAATGCCTGCCGCCTCGCACAAGGCGAGCGCGGCCATGGCGTTGGCGGCGTTGTGACTACCGACCAGTTGAAGTTCGCTGCAGGCGACCAGCCGGTCATCGCCGCGCACGATCCAGCCGTCCACGACTCCGTAGTCGCACGGGCGGGGCGGCGGATTGAGGCCGAAGGTCACCATCCGGCGGCCGGGGCGTCCTGCCGCCAGGCTGCGAGCGTCGTCGCGGTTGAGGACCATGACGCCGTTGCCCTGGAAAATACGCGCCTTGCTGGCCGTGTAGTCGTCCATGTCCAGATAGCGGTCGAGGTGGTCCTCGCAGAGATTGAGCAGGGCGGCGGCGTCGGCAGCCAGGGAATGCGTTGTTTCGAGCTGAAAGCTGGACAGTTCGAGGACCCAAAGCTCGGGTAGGCTTCTTCCATCGATGGCGCTCATCAGCGCGTCGAGTGCCGCCGGGCCGATGTTGCCGGCAACCGCCGTCCGGCGGCCGGCCGCCCGGCACAGGGCGCCGACCAGGGCGGTGGTCGTCGTCTTGCCGTTGCTGCCGGTGATCGCAATCACTCTGGCCCGCGGCGTCAGTCCGCCGATTCCCCAGGCGAACAGCTCGATCTCGGAGACCAGCGGCACGCCACGGGCCACCGCCGCCTGAACGAGTGCTTCCTGTACCGGCACGCCGGGGGAAATCGCGATCAGATCAACGCCGGCGAAAGCCTCCGCGGTGAATGGACCGACGCACAGATCTGCAGCAGGTACCGCGGCACGCAGCGCGTCGGCCTGCGGCGGCGCCGGACGACTGTCGGCGACGCGCACGTGCGCGTCCTGCCGCGCCAGCCAGCGGGCCATTGCCAGGCCGCTTTCGCCGAGGCCGATGACGAGGATCAGTTTGCCGGCAAGTTCCATCTCAGCGCAGTTTCAGGGTGGACAGACCGACCAGCACCAGCATGATGGTGATGATCCAGAAGCGGACGACGACTTGCGTCTCTTTCCAGCCGCCCAGCTCGAAGTGGTGGTGCAGCGGTGCCATGCGGAAGATTCGCCGGCCACCCGTGAACTTGTAGTAAAGCACCTGCGCGGCGACCGACAGCGTTTCGGCGACGAAGATACCACCCATGATCGCCAGCACGATCTCCTGGCGCACGATGATCGCGACCGTGCCGAGGGCTGCGCCGAGCGCCAATGCCCCGACGTCGCCCATGAAGACTTCCGCCGGATAGGCGTTGAACCAGAGAAAGCCGAGGCCGGCACCCGCGATCGCACCGAGGAAGATGGCCAGTTCGCCGGCGCCCGGGATGTACGGCAGGAGCAGATACTTGGCATACACGGAATTGCCGGCAACATAGGCGAAAATGGCCAGCGCCGCGGCGATCATGACCGTCGGCATGATCGCCAGACCATCTAGGCCATCGGTGAGGTTGACCGCATTGCTGGTGCCGACGACGACCAGATAGCTCAGGACAATGAAGCCGAAGATTCCGAGCGGATAGGAGACGGTCTTGAAGAAGGGAACGATCAATTCCAGTTGTGCCGGGCCGGTGGCCGTCAGCCCCAGGTAGAGCGCTACCGTGAGACCGATCACCGACTGCCAGATGTATTTCCAGCGGGCCGGCAAGCCGCGTGGGTTGCGGTGCACGACCTTCTGCCAGTCGTCATACCAGCCGATGCCGCCGAAGCCAAGCGTGACGATCAGGACGATCCACACGTAGCGGTTGGTGAGGTCACCCCAGAGGAGCGTCGTGGTGGCGATGGCGATCAGGATCAGCGCGCCGCCCATGGTCGGCGTTCCGGACTTGACGAGGTGGGTTTGCGGGCCGTCGTTGCGCACCGCCTGACCGATCTTCTTGGCGGCCAGCCAGCGGATCACGCCAGGGCCGGCAATGAAGGAAATGATCAGCGCCGTCATCGCCGCGAGCACCGTGCGCAGGGTGATGTAATTGAAGACATTGAAGGCGCGCACTTCCTGTGCCAGCCATTGGGCGAGCAGCAGCAACATCACTCGCCCTCCGCGGCTGAGGGAACGGCAAGCGCGTCGGCGACACGTTCCATGCGCATGAAGCGCGATCCCTTGACGAGGACGGTCGTCTCCGGCGTCAGTTCCGCGGTCAGGCTCGCGACCAGACGGTCGATGCTGTGGTGATGTTCGCCGCCGCTCCCGAAGTTGTGGGCGGCCAGCGCACTCGCCTCACCCAGCGCCAGCAGAAGATCGATTCCCTGGCTCTTGGCGTAACCACCGATCTCGTCATGAAACTGAGCGCTCATTTCCCCGATTTCACCCATGTCGCCGAGTACCAGTATCTTCTTGCCAATCGTTGCCGCGAGGACGTCGATTCCCGCGCGTACGGAGTCGGGATTGGCGTTGTAGGTGTCGTCGAGCAGCACGGCGCCATGCAAGGCGGTCCGCCGCTGCAGGCGCCCCTTGAGTCCGCGAAAGGCGCTCAGGCCGGCCTGTACCGCGGTGAGAGAAATCCCGGCGGCCAGCGCGGCCGTCGCCGCGGCCAGGGCATTGCGGGCATTGTGCTGCCCCGGCAGCGCCAGCACGACGTCGGCCTGGCCATCCGGCGCGAACAGGCTGAGGCGGCTTTCCAGTCCGTGCAGATGAAACTTCCCGGTGACGTCCGCGGCCTGTTCGAAGCCGAAAGTCATCATCCTCAGGCCACGGCACTGGCTACGCCACAGCTTGGCCCAGGGGTCATCGGCATTGAACACCGCCACGCCGGTTTCATCGAGACCCGTGTAGATGCTGCCCTTTTCGGCAGCAATCGCTTCCAGTGAGCCCATGCCGGCGAGGTGCGCACGCTGCGCATTGGTCACCAGCGCGACCGTCGGGCGGGCGATGCCGGCCAGATACGCGATCTCGCCCGGATGATTCATCCCTAACTCGATGATCGCCGCGCGATGCGTCGCGTTCAGCCTGAGCAGGGTCAGCGGCAGGCCGATGTCGTTGTTGAAGTTGCCCTGCGTGGCGAGCACCGCCTCGCCGTAGGCGGCCTTCAGGATACTGGCGATCATCTCCTTGGTCGTCGTCTTGCCGTTGCTGCCGGTCACGGCCAGCAGCGGCAGCGCAAACCGGCCTCGCCAGTCGGCGGCCAGGGCGCCCAGCGACAGTCGCGTCTCGGCGACCTGGACGAGTGGCAACGACAGCGCCTGCAGACCCTCTGCGGCGTCGGTCGCGACGATCGCTGCGGCGGCGCCACGGGCTTTGGCCGCTGCGACGTAGTCGTGACCATCGAAGTTCTCGCCGCGCAGGGCGACGAACAACTCGCCCGCGGCAATGCTGCGGGAGTCGGTCGATACCCCGGAGAAGGTGGCGTTTGCACCGAGGACCTTGCCGGCGGTGGCGCGGGCGGCAGCAAGAAGATCCATCATCGCGCTCACTGGGCCGGTTCCTGGCGGTCGGCCAGCGCGGCGCGCGCCTGCGCGCCGTCCGAGAACGGACGCCGGACGCCGGCGATTTCCTGGTACGGCTCGTGCCCCTTGCCGGCGATCAGGACAACGTCGGCGGGATGTGCCGCAAGCAAGGTGCGACGAATCGCTTCGCCGCGATCGGCGATGACCAGCGCCGTCGGCGCCCCGGCGAGAATGTCCGCGAGGATGGCGTGCTCGTTTTCGCTGCGTGGATTGTCGCTGGTCAACACGACGCGATCGGCGTGGCGGGCGGCAACCGCTGCCATCAGGGGTCGCTTGCCGCGATCCCGATCGCCGCCACAGCCGAAGATGACGACCAGACCGGCGCCGCGCGCATTGGCCACCGGGCGCAGCGCCATGAGGGCACTTTCCAGGGCATCGGGGGTATGCGCGTAGTCGACGATCACCAACGGCTCGTTGTGGCCGCCGATCTTTTCGAGACGACCCGGCGGCGAGCTCAACTGCGCGAAACGTTCCGCGACGGCCTTGGGCGTCAGGCCGGCGTCGATCAGCACGGCGGCAACCGCCAGCAGGTTGGAGACGTTGTAGCGGCCGAGCAGCCCGCTCTCGACGAGGGCACGACCGTTGGGCGCGCAGAGACGAAAACGCAGCCCGTCGATCGTTTCCTCGATGTTCTCGGCCCGGATCGTCCCTTGCCGGTCGTCGGCGCCTGCCTGCTGCGTATAGCCGATGACCTTGGTCGCGGTGCTCAGGGCGGCCAGTTCACGCCCGAAGGGATCATCGAGATTGCTCACCGCCAGGCGCAGTCTTGGCCAGGCAAAGAGTCTTGCCTTGGCCTGCGCATAGGCGGCCATCGTTGCGTGGTAATCCAGGTGATCGCGGGTGAGGTTGGTAAACACCGCTACGTCGACGCGGGCCCCGTCGAGGCGCCCCTCGGCAATGCCGATCGAACTGGCCTCGAGCGCACATGCCTGGGCATCGTCATGGGCAAAGCTGGCCAGATAGCGCATCAGGGTCGTCGCTGCCGGCGTGGTGAAACCGGTTTCCACCAACTGGCCGGGCATACCTGCGCCCAGCGTGCCAATCACGGCGCAGCGGCGCGGGTGGGTGGCGGCAATCCACTGGCTGACGCTGGTCTTGCCGTTGGTACCGGTGACGGCGATCAGCGACAGGCGCTCGCTCGGTCGCCCGTAGATGGCGTTGGCCAGAGGCCCGCAAAGCTCTCGCAAGCCAGCCACCGCGAGATTGGCGACCTGCCATGTGCGGTTCCAGGCAAAATCAGGCGTGCCGGCCGGAGCCGGTTCCCAGAAGACGGCAACGGCGCCGTTGGCAATTGCCTCGGCGATGTAGCGGCGACCGTCGGCCACATCGCCGGGGTAGGCCAGGAAGAGGTCGCCCGGGCGCACTTGGCGGCTGTCGTCGGTCACCCCACCGGGTACGACGCCGAGGGTTGCCAGCCGCTGCAGGGCGGCCGTATCGGCCTCGCTACGCGCAGGACTTGCCACGGCCCTCACAGTCTGGCCTTGCTTGTCGGGGTCTTCGGGCTTTGCGCGACGACCAGCGGCGCGTCCGGCGCAATCCCGAGCGTGCGCAGGGAACTGCCCATCACCGAGGCAAACACGGGCGCCGCGACATCGCCGCCGTAGTGCTTGCCGGCGCTCGGCTCGTCGATCATCACCGCGACGATCAGGCGCGGATCCGAGGCTGGTGCAAAACCGACGAAGGAGGATACATACTTGTTCGCGTAGCGGCCGCCGGCAAGTTTGTGCGCGGTGCCGGTCTTGCCGGCAACACGGTAGCCGGGGATCTGCGCTTTCGGAGCCGTGCCGCCGGGCAGGACGGCCATTTCGAGCATGGCGCGAACTTCGCGTGCCGTCTTCGGGCTGAACACGCTGGCGCCGTGGGGCAGCGAAGAGTCTGCCCGCGTCAGCGACAGCGGCACCAGGTCGCCGTCGCGCGCAAATACCGAATAGGCGCGCGCCAACTGAATCAGCGAAACCGAAATACCGTGGCCGTAGGCCATCGTTGCCTGCTCGATCGGACGCCAGTTTTTCCATGGCCTTAGCCGGCCGCTGACTTCGCCGGGGAAGCCGAGGCGCGGCAGCTGTCCGAAGCCGACGTCGTCGAACATCTCCCACATCTTCTGATAGGGCAGCATGGCGGCGATCTTGGCTGCACCGACGTTCGACGACTTCTGGATCACCTCGGCGACCGACAGCGCGCCGTGCGGGTGGGCGTCGGAGATCGTCGCGTTGCCGATGGTCAGGCGGCCCGGTGCGCAGTTGATGATGGTATCCGAGCGGACCTTGCCGTTCTCCAGCCCCAGGGCGATCGTGAACGGCTTCAGGGTCGAGCCTGGCTCGAAGGTGTCGGTGACCGCACGATTGCGCAGTTGGCTGCCGGACAGGTTCTCGCGATTGTTCGGGTTATAGGTTGGCCAGTTGGCCAGTGCCAGGATCTCGCCGGTCCGGACGTCGAGCACGACGACCCCGCCGGCCTTGGCGTTGTTGTCGGCGATGGCCTGCTTCAACTGACTGTAGGCCAGATACTGGATCTTCGAGTCGAGCGCCAGACGAATGTCCTTGCCGTCCTGCGGCGGCTTGATCGAACCGACATCTTCGACAATTTGCCCGCGGCGGTCCTTGATGACGCTGCGGCTACCCGGCTCGCCCAGCAATTGGCCGTGAAAGGCAAGCTCGACGCCCTCCAGTCCCTTGTCGTCAACGCCGGTGAAACCCACCATGTGGGCGGTCATTTCTCCGGTCGGATAGAAGCGGCGATACTCCTTGTTCTGGCCGATGCCGGGAAGCTTCAGCGCGGCGACCTGCTCGGCCACCGGGGGCGGTATCTGGCGACGCAGGAAGACGAAAGTCTTCTCGGTGTCGAGCTTGCGTGACAGCTGCTTGGGGTCCGTTTCGAGCAGGGCGGCCAATTGCTTGCTCTGCTCGCTGGTCAGTGTCGTGGCGGGCGGAATCGCCCAGATCGACTTCATCGGCGTCGAGATGGCCAGCACGTCGCCATGGCGGTCGGCAATCCGTCCACGCGAGGCGCTGATCTCGATGTCGCGCCGGTAACGCGACTCGCCCTTTTCCTGCAGGAAATCGTTGTTGAGGATCTGCAGATAGAACGCGCGGCCAATCAACACCGCGAAAGAGCCGAGGATCATCAAGGCCATCAGTCGCGACCGCCAGGGCGGCAGGCTGAGTTGCAGCAGCGGACTCTCGGCAAACTTGTGTGCCACCTTTCCCTTGAAGCGCATCATCGTGGAAGCCCTCCAGCCGGCGTCAAGGTGGTCACCTTCTCTGTTTCCGGCGTACGCATCTTGAGCTTTTCGCGAGCAATCTTTTCGATCCGCGGTGCGGTTCCCCAGGTCGAAAGCTCGAGCTGCAGCTGCCCGAACTCGACCTCGAGCTGGCGCGCCCGCTCCTGCTCCACCTCGAGTGCCTGGAAGAGCTTGCGCGCCTTGTGCTGCGACGTCACCACGCCGAGGCCACAGACGACGGCAGCAATCAGGAGGAACACGTTCAGGCGAACCATCTCAGGCGGCCTTTCTGGCCAGCTTCTCGGCGACGCGCATGATCGCGCTGCGCGCCCGCGGGTTGGCCGCAATCTCGGCGGCGCTCGCTCTGACCGGCTTGCCGATCAGACGAAGTCGCGGCGGCGGCAGATCCGCCGCGCGCAGAGGCAGCTTTCGCGGCAAACGGTCAGGCGCCGCCTCGTCGCGCAGGAAGCGTTTGACGATTCGGTCTTCGAGCGAGTGGAAGCTGATGACCACCAGGCGCCCTCCTGCCTTGAGCACGGTCATGGCCTGCGGCAGCACTAGCGCGAGTTGTTCGAGTTCTTGATTGATATGAATCCGTAGAGCTTGAAAGGTACGCGTCGCCGCGTCCTGGCCGGGCTCACGGGTCCGCACGGTCTGGCGTACGAGCGCGGCCAGCTCCCCCGTGGTTGCAACCGACCGCTCTCCCCGAGCAGCCACAATCTTCTTTGCAATCTGGAAAGCAAACCGTTCTTCACCATAGTTCCTAATGACCTCCGTGATCTCCTGCTCGCTGGCTCGTCCTAGCCATTGCGCTGCTGTCTCGCCCTGCGTCGTGTCCATGCGCATGTCGAGCGGCGCGTCGCCACGAAAGCTGAAGCCCCGCGCGTGCTCATCGAGTTGCGGCGACGAGACACCAATATCGAGCAGCACGCCGTCGATGCCCTGCTCGACTGCGCAGCCCGCTCGCCGCAGTGCGTCCGCCAGATCGCCGAAGCGCTCATGCATTACCAGCAGTCGCGCATCCGTTTCGCCACTGGCCATGGCCACCGCCTGCGGGTCACGGTCGAAGGCCAGCAGGCGACCACCCGTACCCAGGCGCTGCAGGATGGCCCGACTATGCCCGCCACGCCCGAAGGTGCCGTCCACGTAAGTTCCTGCCGGTTTGATGGCCAGGGCCTCCACCGCCTCCTGCAACAGAACGGTCTGGTGCGGCGACTCCTGGCTCACAGTGCCAGGTCCTCGAGGTCTGCGGGCAACAACTGGTCGCCGAGCGCGAAGACCGCTTCCTGCTGCTGCTGCCAGCCCGCGTCTGACCAGATCTCGAAGTGACTGCCCTGACCGACCAGCCAGACCTGTTTATCGAGTTGCGCAAACTGGCGCAACTCCGGTGCGATCAGGAGGCGGCCTGTCGCGTCCATTTCCTCTTCACGGGCGTGACCGACCAGCAAGCGCTTGATCAATGCCGATCGCGGATTGAGGCTCGAGGCCGCCAGGACCTTGTCGCGAATCGGTTCCCATGCCGTCTCGGGGTAGAGCAGCAGGCAGCGATGCGGATGCGCAGTAAGCACCAGTCTCCCTTCGGAGGCCGAGACGAGCGGCTCCCGATGGCGCGCCGGAACGGCGATCCTGCCTTTGGCATCCAGACTTAACGCAGCCGCACCCTGAAACATCACAACAAATCGTCCCTTGCACTCTTGGGCGAGGAAGGCAAATGCCCCCACTTTCTACCACTAATATCCACTTTAAGACAAAGAGTCTGGCAAAGCAATAGGTCTGCACCGGATTTTTCCAATGACGACAAGCACTTATGCGTGATTCGCGAACTGCCGCTAAAATAAGTTAAGTTTAAAAAACAATGAGTAACAGGCGGTGTTAAAAGTAGCTTCTTATGATTGACGGCTGGGCCTGTGCGCAAGGGGCATGCGAGGGCCATGGGCTGGCGGCTGGCGGCCCGGGCGGAGTCGAATTGGCGGGAGAACGAGGTGAAGAGTCGGCAGCGATCGCTGCCGACGGGCGGGGAAGGTGGGAAGCCGGCCGATAAGCCGGGTTCTGTCGTGGACAGCCATTCCTCTAGGCGTACTGTTGCCAGCACGCTCAAGCAGCCTACCCGGAAGCAGCGCGAGCCACGCCCACGCTTCCCTATTTGGCCTTGCTCCAGATGGGGTTTGCCGTGCCGTTCGTGTTACCACGAACGCGGTGAGCTCTTACCTCGCCGTTTCACCCTTACCTGCTCTGGTCAGTTGCCTGAGCCAGGACATCGGCGGTCTGTTTTCTGTTGCACTTTCCGTCACCTCGCGGTGCCCGGTCGTTAACCGGCATCCTGCTCTGTGGAGCCCGGACTTTCCTCTCGGCGCCAGGTTTTCACCTCTTGCCCAGCGGCTGCCTGGCCGACTTCCCAAGCGGATTATACGCCCCGTCTGCTGCGACCCGGCCGGAATTGCCAGCGGTCGGCGTAGTAGGCGGGGTTCT
Source organism: Accumulibacter sp. (assembly GCA_017302455.1). Classification (GTDB taxonomy): domain Bacteria; phylum Pseudomonadota; class Gammaproteobacteria; order Burkholderiales; family Rhodocyclaceae; genus Accumulibacter; species Accumulibacter phosphatis. The sequence continues at coordinate 14,915 of JAFLDO010000035.1, read as the reverse complement.
CGCTATCGGGCGTGACGCCTGGCAGGCCAAGCAAGGGCAGCGGGTGAAAGGCGCGCGGATCCCGGTGGTCACCGGCAGCCAGTTCGCTGGACAGGCGCTGGTCGAGGTCGGTCAGTTGTGCTGCCAGCGGCCGGCGGAACCAGTCTTCGGTCGCCTCGTAGAGCACGCCCTTGGCCGTCAGGCCGCGAAACGGCTGCAGCAGTTGCTCGTAGGTCGCATGGCCGAAGACGAAGCAGCGCAGCGACCGACCGAGATCAAGCCGGCGCTCCCAGAACAATTTCTGCCATTGGAAGCCGCGCAGCAGGGCCAGCAGCGAAGGATCGGAAGCGACGACGATGACGCCGCATTCGTCGAAGTGCGTCATCGCGTCGCGATCGTGACCGCGGCCGCTGCGGCCTGGGGTAGCGTCCGCCGCCAGCGCCTCGACATGACGCGCGTTGAGCACCGCTTTGGCGTGCGGAAACGTCAGCCAGACGAGTGCATTGAAGAAATCGTGCCAGTTGTCGGGGCGTGTAGCCACTTCGCCACGTGTCCAGATGCGCGTTTCGTAGTCGAGGCCATCGGTCGCTGGCGGCAGGAAAGAGACGCGCCGGCCACTACGCGTCTGCACGCGGTGCGTCGAACTCAGGACGGCGAGGGCAGCGAGGTCGGGCGCAAATGCAATCCGCTCGAGCAGCGGCGATAGTGGGGCGAACAGGCCGCCCGGCGAAGGAAAGCCTCGTTGGCTCACTGTGCCGCAGGCGCGGCCGCTTGGTTTGCCGTTTCGCCCTGCGCTGCGGCGACGAAGGTCAGGGTGCCATTGCGCATCTGGAAACTTCCCTGCAGCGGGCCCATGCCGCCCTCCGGGTCGCCTTCGAGCTTGGCAAAGCCTTCACAGGTGCGCGTTTCGACGACAAACAGGCGTTTTCCCTGCTTGAGAATCCAGGCGTCGTTACCCGGTGCATACACCTCGACCTTGCTCTCGCTGCCGGCGGATCCGAGTTCGTGCCGACGCTGGCACTCGGGCATGCGGGCGGCGACGATCGAGTAGCGGGCGGTCTTGTCCCAGAAGAAATTCTGCACGCGAATCAGCGTCAGCGAATGCTGGGGCGATCCGAACTCCAGGGCCGCCCGCTGGTCGGAACAGGCCGCCAGTATTGGCAACATGAGCAGCAGAAGCAGGGGCAACAGGGTGTTCCGCGGCACGGCGAGTCTCCTCAAACGAATTCCGACGCGTGATCTCAGCCGAGCATCTTCCAGTGCAACAGTTCGCCGGCGCGCAAAGGCACCAGTGTGTCGTCGCCGAGGTAGGGAAAGGCTTCCGGTGTCAGCCAATCGCATCTTTCCAGCGTCACCTTGCCGGTATTGCGCGGCAAGCCATAAAAATCGGCGCCATTGAAACTGGCGAAGGCCTCGAAACGATCCAGCGCGCCGTTCGACGCGAAGGCTTCGGCGTAGAGTTCGAGCGCCGCGTGTGCCGTATAGCAGCCGGCACAGCCGCACGCGGTTTCCTTTGCTGTCCTTGCATGCGGTGCGGAATCGGTGCCGAGGAAGTACTTCTCGCTGCCCGAAGTGGCCGCACGCAGCAGGGCCAGTCGATGCTGCTCGCGCTTGAGGACCGGCAGGCAGTAGTAATGCGGCTGGATACCGCCGGCAAAGATCGCGTTGCGGTTGTAGAGCAGGTGGTGCGCGGTGATCGTTGCTGCGACGGTGGGTCCACAAGCGGCGACGAAATCGGCGGCGTCGCTGGTCGTGATGTGCTCGAAGACGACTTTCAGCGCCGGGTGACGCGCCAGCAGGGGCTGCAGCACGCGCTCGATGAAAATCTTCTCGCGGTCGAAGACGTCGCTCGCCGGGTCGGTCGCTTCGCCGTGCACGAGTAGCGGCAAGCCGAGCTTTTCCATCTCGGCAAGCACCGCCGAACAGTGGTCGAGATCGGTGACTCCCGAGTCGGAGTTGGTCGTTGCTCCGGCCGGGTACAGCTTGATCGCGTGCACGAAATCACACTCCGCGGCACACCGGATCTCGTCGACCGGCGTCCTGTCGGTCAGGTACAGCGTCATCAACGGTTCGAACGCCATTCCCGGCGGCAAAGCGGCCAGGATGCGCGCACGATAGTCACCGGCGGCGGCGACGGTCGTCACCGGCGGGCGCAGATTGGGCATGACGATGGCCCGCGCGAACTGGCGCGCCGTATGCGGCAGGACGGCGGCCAGCGCCTCGCCATCGCGTAGATGGAGGTGCCAGTCGTCCGGACGGGTGATCGTGATCTGCATGCTCGAGCCCGGCAAAGGTGATGGACGAATTCTAGATGATTTCGACGCTGGTCAGCGCGCCGGCGCGCGCCGCACCGCGCTGCGTCGTGCCCGGCGTCTGCGAGACGCGGCTTGCGGTGTGGAAGGAGTCCGGTGATGTTTGGGATGGCGAATGGGTAGCGACTAGGTGGCGCTTTCCTCGTCGTCGCCGGGCACGGGGCGCGCCCGCAACGCCATTTGATACAGGGTCTTCTTCCCCGCACCGGTGATGGCCTGCGCCAGTCGCGCCGCCTGACTGACAGGCAGCCCCTCGTCGAGCAGCAAGGCCAACACCCGCTCGCCCTCGGCGTTGTCCGTCGCGGCCGGCGCGCCGGAGACGAGGACCACAAACTCGCCGCGCTGCCGGTCGGCATCCGCCAGCAGCCAGTCGTGTGCTTCGCCGAGCCGACACGAATGAATGCTCTCGAACAGTTTGGTCAGTTCGCGCGCCAGGACCACCGTTCGCGCCGGTCCAAAGGCAGCGGCCAGCGCAGCGACGCTGTCGAGGATGCGATGCGGCGCCTCGTAGAAGACCAGTGCCCAGGGCAGTGGGGCCAGTTCACGCAGGACCTGCGCACGTTGCCCCGCCTTGGTCGGCAGAAAGCCGTAGAAGAGGAAGTGGGTTTCGCTGAGGCCCGCGGCCGACAGCGCGACGATCGCCGCGCAGGCGCCGGGCAGAGGAACGACGCGATGGCCAGCGGCGCGCACGCGCGCCACCAGGCGCGCACCCGGATCGGATATCGCCGGTGTACCGGCATCGACGACCAGCGCCACGGATTCGCCAGCCGAGAGTCGCGCCATGACCTGTTCGGCAGCGCTCTCCTCGTTGTGCTGGTGTGCCGCCAGCAGACGCGCACGCGACCCGTAATGTTTCAGCAGGGGCGCGCTGTGGCGCGTGTCCTCGGCGGCTACCCAGGGCACCCGGCGCAGGACCTCGATCGCCCGCGCCGTCATGTCGCCGAGATGGCCGAGCGGGGTGGCAACCACATATAATGCGGTGGATTCTTCTGTCATGGCGATCAGCTGGCAAATGAGCGGCAACGATAGCACGACCGGGCAAGCCCGACATCGCGTCAGTGATGGCATGATCGCTGAGGACCTGGCTGCGCGTTTCCTCGAGCGACAAGGTCTGCGGGTGTTGGCGCGCAATTATCGCTGCCGGGGCGGTGAGGTCGATCTGATCTGCCGCGAACGACGCGTGCTGGTTTTCGTCGAAGTGCGCCTGCGCCGCAACGCCAGCTATGGCGGTGCGGCCGCCAGCATCACCGCGCGCAAACAAGGTCGTATCGTCCTCGCCGCGCAGCATTATCTGACCATGCACGCGCTTGGTGAGGCCGACTGCCGCTTCGACTGCATCTTGCTCGATGGCTTGTCCGAAGCCGCCGTCGAATGGTTGCGTGATGCGTTTTGCTAGGCTTGCCCTGGCTCTCGGGTTGCTGCTGGGCATAAGCGCATCGGCTGCCGCCGAGACGGTGAAGATTCTCGTACAAAGTTCACCGCTCGCCGGCAGCCAGTTCTACGCCGTAGCGGAGGTGTGGCCGCAGATCCGGCTCGGCGATCGCCTGACCCTGATTCGCGAGCCCGAAAACCGCCATGACCGCAAGGCGGTCCGCGTCGAATGGCAGGGTCGTCAGCTCGGCTATGTGCCGCGCGCCGAGAACCGTGCCGTCGCCAGAGCGCTCGACGATGGCGAGAAGCTCGAGGCTCGGGTTTCGCGCCTGCGCGAGGATCCCGATCCCTGGCGCCGTGTCGAGTTCGAGGTATTCCTGATTCTCTGATGGTAGAATCCGGCCACTTCCCATCCCCGAACCCCAATCCATGGACTTGATCAAGCGTGTCAGCGAGCATTTTCGGGATAGCGCACAGACCAAGCTCGACGCCATCGAACTACTGGCTCTGCCGATTGCGCAGGCGATCGAGGCAATGGTCGGCAGCCTTCTCAACAACGGCAAGATCCTCGCCTGCGGCAATGGCGGTTCGGCCGCCGACGCGCAGCACCTCGCCGCCGAACTGGTCGGCCGCTTCGAGGTGGAGCGCCACGAACTGGCGGCGATTGCGTTGACCACCGACACCTCGATCATCTCGGCCATCGCCAACGACTACGGCTACAGAATGGTGTTCGCCAAGCAGGTGCGCGCACTCGGCCAGCCCGGAGATGTCCTGCTGGCGATCTCGACTTCGGGGAACTCGCCAAACGTCATCGAAGCGATCGCTGCCGCGCACGCCAACGATCTGCGCGTCGTCGCGCTGACCGGCAAGGGCGGCGGTGCCATCGCCGATATCCTGCAAGAGACGGACGTCCACATCTGCGTTCCTGCCGAGCGCACATCGCGCATTCAGGAGACGCATCTGCTCACCATCCACTGCCTTTGCGATGGAATTGATTGCCTGCTCATGGGAGTTGAAGAATGAGAAAAGCTCTTGCCGCCAGTCTGCTTCTCGGCGCCACCGCGCTGCCGATGCTGCAGGGCTGCCTGCCGGTCGTCGCCGCCAGCGCGGTTAGCGGTGGTGCCTTGGCGACCCTGGATCGTCGATCACTCGGGACGCAGACCGACGATGAAACCGTCGAATGGAAAGCCAGCTCGCGTGTCGGCGAGAAGTTCAGCGACAACGTGCATCTGAACTTCACCAGCTACAACCGCAGGGTGCTCGTTACTGGCGAGGTGCCGTCCGAAGAGGTCAAGGGAGAAATCGAACGTATCGTTGCCGGCATACCTCAGGTGCAGGGCGTGTACAACGAACTCGCCGTTGCCCCGGTGACCTCATTCTCGACGCGCAGCAACGATTCCTACATCACGACGCGCGTGAAGAGCCGCTTCGTCGACTCGGGCAAGTTCAGCGCGGTGCACGTCAAGGTGGTAACCGAGGCGAGCGTCGTCTATCTTCTCGGTCTGGTGACCCAGCGCGAAGCGGACTCGGCGATCCAGGTGGCGCGAACGACGAGTGACGTGAAGAAGGTCGTCAACCTGCTCGAAATCATTTCCGACGCCAAGGCCAGAGAACTCGATGTGCGCATGCCGGAGCAGCGCCCACCAGCGCCGCCTGCCAGCGGCGGGGGCTGACAGCGCGGCAGTAGGCGGCTAGCGGCCGCGCGGCGCGCGAGCTGCCGCAACGCCGCGTTCTCCGAGCCTGTCTGGATGCGCCAGGGCATTTGCCTGGCGAGTTCCCACCGACATGCCGCGGGGCGACGACCGGACCCCGAATCACGCTGCCGCGCCGCGCTCGATGACGACGCCGACGCGCTGCACGCCGCGCATCATGCCGAGCTTGGCAATCGAGACGCGCACCCAGGTGGCACCGAACTCCTCGAGCAGCAAGGTGGCCACGTATTCGGCAAGGCGTTCGAGGAGATTGAAGTGTCTGGCGGCGAGTTCGGCACGCAGGCGGTCCACCACCACCGCGTAGTCGATCGTATCGCGAATGTCGTCACTAGCGCCGGCGCTGGCCGTCGAGGTGCCGATCCGCAGCGAGATTTCTATCGTCTGGGGCATCGCTTTTTCGCGCGGGTAGATGCCGATCAGCGTGGAGGCGCGAAGGTCGTCGATGAAAATGATGTCCATGCGGGAGGGCGTCGTGTCGGTGTAGAATGGGCCGTCGGGCGCGAAATCCCCAGTGACGACAATCCTGGCATTCTAACCCAGAGGCCCATCAACCACCCGTTTACACCGGATGCCACCGTTGCTGATCACCCTTGCCGCCATTCTCGCGGCCTACCTCCTGGGTTCCATTCCCTTCGCGCTGGTCGCCAGCCGCGTTTTCGGCCTTGCCGACCCGCGCAGCTACGGTTCGAAGAACCCCGGCGCGACTAACGTTTTGCGCAGTGGCCACAAGGGCGCGGCGATATTCACCCTGATCGGCGATGTGGCCAAGGGCTGGCTGGCCGTCTTCTTGGCCAGCCGCTACGGACCGGAGTACGGTCTGGCTTCCGCCACGGTCGGACTCGTCGCCCTGGCCGTCTTTTTCGGCCACCTGTACCCCGTGTTCCTCGCCTTCAAAGGGGGCAAGGGCGTGGCCACGGCTGCCGGCGTGCTGCTGGCGATCGACCCCTGGCTGGGCCTGGCGACGCTGGCCACCTGGCTGTTCATCGCGCTGGTGCTGCGCTATTCGTCGCTGGCCGCTCTCGTCGCCGCCACGGCAGCCCCGGTCTATGCCTTCATGCTATGGGGAAACAACGGCATGGTGGTCACCGTCGGCATCATCGCCATGGCCCTGGTTGGCAAGCACTGGCCAAACCTGCAACGCCTGATGGCGGGTAGCGAGCCGAAGATCGGCTCGCGCAAGGGCTGAGTCAGGACCTGAGTCAGGACAGGAAGAGCTGTCGTTCGGCTTCGCGGCGCCGCGTAAGTCCCGCCAGGACTTTTCCGCCGCCCTTGTTCCACTTGGCAAACTCGTTGGCGGCCCCGGCGTAGTCCTTGGCATTGAGTTTTTTCAGGAGCGACGAATTCTTCAGCGCCGTACTGCCCACATTGAAGGCAAAACTCACCAGAGCGGCGAATTGGTTGTCCGACATGGTCACCTTTACCAGAGAAGCCACGTCGCGACAGGTGTTCAGTAGGTCGGCGCGCAACAGGTCCTCGACCTCCTGGGTCGTCAGGCCGCTCGGATACAGCGCCGCAGCTCTCGCCCGCGCGGCCTCGCCTCTGAGAAACGCGTTCTGAAAACGGATCGCATGCCCGTAGCCGATCGTCCATATGCCCACGGGATCGATATAGGGGTCGTAGTTGGGGGTCGTCTTGTTGCCATCGACGATTCCCTCGAAGCGTTTGATCAGGTCGATTCCCTGCTGATTGATGGCGCGTATGGACATGGTCTTCTCCTTGAGCAAAGCAGTGAAGCACGAAAGGTCGGCAGCTTCCCGTGTGCCGCCAGGACACTCGGAGCAACTCGCCGGTCCCGCTTACGGCCTCGGCGAGCGTCCATGTCGCCAGCCAGCGGCGACTTTACTCGGAAAAGTCTAGTTGCCGGGTCAGCCGCCGTCAATCGCGGCGATCTGCCCGCACAGGAAAACCGGCGGCAGCGGGGGCCAGCGAGCGGGCAGAAGGCTGGTCCGCGACGGCGGCGACAAGTGCGCGCCGTTCAGGCGAGCGCGCGCTAGCTGTCGGTGAGCGGCCAGCGTGGCCGCACCGCGAAGGCACCCGCCACCTTGCCGGCCAGTCCCGCTTGCAGGCGCAAGGCCCCGGCCAGGGCGATCATGGCGCCGTTATCGGTGCAGAATTCGAGTTCGGGGTAGAAGACGGCGATTCTCGCCCGGCTGGCGGCGGCATCAAGCTGGCGCCGCAATTCGCGGTTGGCGCCGACGCCTCCCGCCACGACGAGTTGCTGCAGGCCGCTCAGCGCAACGGCGCGAATCGCCTTGCTGACCAGCACTTCGACGATGGCGTCCTGGAAACCGCGCGCAATGTCCGCGCGCTGCTGGTCGGTGATCGCCGCCAGCTCACGTACCTTGGTGAGAACGGCCGTCTTCAGGCCACTGAAGCTGAAATCGAGATCACCGGATTTCAACATCGGCCGCGGCAGCTTCACCTCGTCGCGCCGGCCACGTTCTGCCAGTTCGGCGAGCGCCGGGCCGCCGGGGTAACCGAGGCCGAGCAGCTTGGCGGTCTTGTCGAACGCCTCGCCGGCCGCGTCGTCGAGCGTTTCACCCAGGAGTGCGTAGTTGCCGACGCCGGTCACGCGCATCAACTGGCTATGGCCACCCGAAACGAGCAGGGCGACGAAGGGAAAGCGCGGCGGGTTGCCGGACAGCAAGGGCGAGAGCAGGTGGCCTTCCAGGTGATGGACAGGCACCGTCGGCACTCCCAGTGCTGTCGCCAGCGCCTCGGCAAAGGCGGCGCCGACCAGCAGCGCTCCCGCCAAGCCCGGACCCTGCGTGTAGGCGACGGCGTCAATCTCGGCCAGCGCGCGTCCGCTGCTTGCCAGGACCGTGCGCAGCAGGGGGATGATGCGCCGGATGTGATCGCGCGAGGCAAGTTCCGGGACGACGCCGCCATAGTTCTGATGCATGGCCACCTGCGAGTGCAGGGCATGCGCGAGCAGGGTGCCGCCGGCATCGGTGCTGAAGAGCGCGACACCCGTTTCGTCGCAGGAGGATTCGATTCCGAGAATCAGCATCGGCGCATTCTACTCCAGTCGCCGTCTGCCCCGCCTCAGTACGGGTCGGCGGCCGCTCCGCGGACGACGAAGTTGCGCAGCGACGGGTGACCGTCGCGGCACAATGGATCAAGGATGCCGGTCTGCCGCAACTGACTCACCATGCGGGAAACGGTCTCCAGCTTCAATGCGGTGATGTCGGCCATGTCCTGCCGCGACGGCAGGACCACCTGCAAGGGCGCCGCGGCGTTTGCTGCGGGGTCTTCGATGGGCACATGCGAGAGCAGCATCACCAGTCGGCGAACGCGCTCGGCCGCCTGTCCGCAGCGCAGAGCGATGACTTCGGCGGCACGTCGTTCGGCTTTCGCCAGCGTCCGCAGCAGCGAATCGCCCGCCGGTGCCGCCTGACCTTCAGGCCATGGCGCGAGTACGCACGCGGACAGGGCGGTGGCCGTAAAGGTGTAGCGACCGAAAAGCAGTGTTTCAGCGCCGAGGATGTCGCCGATGATGGCGAGGTTGGCAAAGCTCTGTTCGCCGTTTGGCTCCTGTCGGTCGAGACGCACCGACCCAGCCAGCACCCGCCAGGCGGTGCCGGTGGTGTCGGCGGCGTAGATGCGTTGTCCGCGAACGACATGTACGGGTTGGCGCTTTGTGATCGACGCCGGCCTACGGGCAGCGCGAGTGCTTGTCTCGACCTTCGGCAATCCTCTTGCCTCCTTTCTGAAGTCGGCGGTAGCGATCCCTGACCCTGCCGCCGACCGGTCGTTGCGGTTGGGCTCAGAACTGCAGGTTGGCACCGGCATAGAGCGAGCGCCCCATTCCGGGAACGGCGGTTCCGTAGACCATCGGCCTTTGGCCGAGATAGGCTCCGCCGAGCGGCGAATCGTAGAGTCGGTTGAACACGTTCTCGACACCGACATCAAGGCGAACCTGCTTCCACTGGTAGCTGCTGCGCAGGTTCATCAAGCCATAGCCACTGGTTTCCAGCTCGTTGCGAACGCTCGAAACCTTGGTCTTGGCGTCGACAAACACGCCTTCGAGGGTGTTGGTCCAGGGCCCCGATTGTTGCACCAGCGCCAGCTTCGCGTTCAAGGGCATGATGTGGTAAAGGTTGTCGTCCGTGTCCGGGTTCCTGCCTCTGACGTAGCTCACCACCCCCGTCATTTTCACATTGCCGAGGGCACCGCCCTGGAGCACCGGGAAGTAGCCGGAAACGTCGGCGCCGTAGAGGCGGGCGGACTGATTGACAAACTGGAGATTGACGAAGCCTGTCGTTGCCGTCACGTTGTTGCGATCGCAGGGCGACATCATCGCTCCTCCGGAACAGCGACGTGCGTCGACGTAATCCTGGACGTAGGTGTAGTAGGGCGTGATGTTGAAGCTCCACTGCTCGCGCGCGGCGTCGTGCCAACGCGCGGTGGCACTGACGGTGTTGGCGACTTCCGGCTTCAGGTCGAGGTTGCCGACGTAACCGTTACCGTCGCCGAACCAGTTGATCATGGTCATCGTCATGGTGTTGTTGGTTGACCAGGCGTAGCGCTCATACAGGTTCGGCGAGCGCGTCTTGCGCGCAAAGCCGGCCTCGTAGGTCTGCTGGGCGTCCGGGGTGAAGCGGAGCAATGCCGTCAGATCGAGGTTGTGATCGGTCCGGCTGCGATCGGCGGCATTGAACGCACCCGGGATCGAATTCGGATTCGCCGGATTGCCGTAGTCCACCGGGTTGTAGCCTTGTACATCGCCGGTGTCCATCCACACGGTACTGCTGCGCACGCCCAGCTGCGACAGCCATTGCCCACTCCAGCGTGCTTCCCATTCGCCGAAGACATCGAAGCGGTCGCGCTTGCCGTCGTTGATGTTCCAGAACGTCGAACCGTTCATCATGTTCATGCTCATACCAGCCATGCCGCCCATGCCTCCCATGCCACCCATCGGTGGTACATAGGGCCCGATCGCCGGCCACCAGTCGTCGAGGCGGTACTTCTGATATTCGCCACCAACGCGGAACAGATCGCGATCGGAGGCGAGGATATCCGCCTTGAGTACCGCGCCGGTGGTTTTCCCCTCCGTATCCATTGGCATACCGGCGGGGTTGGCCAAGGTGAGCTTGTCCTCGAGGAAGTTCATTTTGTGGCGGGTATTGTTGTGGTAGGCGCGCGCTTCCAGCGAACCCCAGTTGTACTGCCCCAGATAGCGGAGATTGACCTGATGGCTGTCGTTGAGCGTCATGTCCATGCGCTCGTTCGGGAAACCCTGGTACGGGATGTGCTGATAGCCGAACTTGAGCTCGAGGAGATGTTCCGCGTAGCGCAGCGCGAAGCCGAGCGACTGGTTCTCGGACTTGTACTGTGACGAGCCCACTTCGTCGCCGGCCAGCCACTCGGAGGTTCCCAGCGACGGTCCGGCAGGCTTGAAGCTGCCGCCGGCGGTGTAGTTGTCGGCCTGTGCGGTCGAACCGGAGTAGTTTACGCTCAACATCTCGTTGGCCAGCGTCGCCGACAGGTTCGCTCCCCGGCCATTGCCGTTGCTGCGATAGAAAGCGCCAGCCTGACCCCTGAGCAAGGTACCCTCGCCCGCTTTGGCGAACTCCGGCGCCGCCGAGTTGACGAGAATCGTGCCGGCGATGCTGTCGCCACCGACGCTGACCGGCGTGATGCCGGCGAACAGCATGACGCTGCCGACGTTGGTCGGGTCGATGTAGGAGAGTGGCGGGTTCATGTGATTGGCGCAGGACGAGATCAGGTCCATGCCATCCACCTTGATCCGGATGCGATCATCGGCCAGGCCGCGAATGACCGGCAGGCTGGAAACGCCACCGGCACCGTAGAGGCTGACGCCCGGCAGGCGGTCGAGGAGGCTGGCGGTATCGCTGGTGGCTGCGCGATAGGGGGCGGTGCTCGCCGCGTCGAGACGGCTGGCGCCAAACGGCTCCTTGTCCTGGATCTTCGACGCCTTGACGACGACTTCGCTCATGACCGGCGTGGCTGAGCTTTCCTGGGCGACTGCGCCCTGCCACAGGCTGGGCAGGCTCAGAGCAACGGCGACGGCGATGGGCTTCCTGGCAAACTTCATCTTTCCCTCCCTGGGGTGGTCTTCTTCAACCCGGCATTCTAGGAAGTGATGTTGCATTGCGGAATGTGGCATATCGTCGCACAAGGCATTGTTTTTGATGCGGATCAATTTCGGCTGACCGTGACTGCCCATGCTGTCGATGAGCAGCAGCTGCAAGCCGTCGGGTGCTGGCGCCACCTGGCCGGCCAGCGCGCGACATGAGACAAAATGCCGCACCTGGAGGCCCGTCGGGCAGCATAGAATGGCTCCCTTTTTGGCGACATTGCAGTGCTCTCCGAGACAGACTTGAGCGCCACGGCATGCGGGGTCCACGCCTTTCCCAACGCGTACCGACAATCGTTCTGGCCGATCGGTCTGTTCCTGCTGTTGTCCGCCGGCGTGCATCTTTTCGCTCTCTGGCTCGCGTTCGGGGTGGTCGTGCCGCCGCCGACTTCGGCGTTTCTGCCAGCGCTGAGGGTTGATGTGCGCGAACCGGCGCGGCCGCTTGTAAAGGTCGAGGAGGCGAGCGCGAGCAGGCGCGAGTCGCCGAGAGCGGTCGATCGACCAAGGCCTGTTGCGTTTGCTGCCGTTCCGGCGAAGAAAGCGTCGCCGGTCGCGCCGCCCCTGATGACGACCGCGACGACGGTTGCCGCCACGAGTCCCTCGGCCGTACCGTCACAAGCTGCTCCCGGGCTGGCCGAGGCAGCACCCGTGACGCCAACGCCGGGGTCAGGCATTGCGGTACGCTTTGATGCCGCTTATCTGCACAATCCAAAGCCGGTCTATCCGGTCGCTTCGCGCCGGCTAGGCGAGGAGGGGAGGGTGCTCCTGCGCGTCAGGGTGAGCGCGCACGGCCAGCCGCTGGAGGTGGACGTCAAGCAGTCGAGCGGCTTTTCCCGTCTGGACGAAGCCGCGCGCGCGGCGGTCGAGCGGTGGCGATTCGTCCCGGCCCGGCAGGGGACGGAAGCCGTCGAGGCTTTCGTGCTGGTGCCGCTGCACTTCTCACTGGAAAGTTGAAGCGAACCGGCGAAAGCGAATGGAGATTGCTTGATCGCGTTTCTCGGCGCTGGTCGACGTGGTGTCGCATGCGACGACGATCGTCGAGATCCCCAGCGCAACGCGACGCGAAGCACGCCGCAAAGGCAGCGAAACTGCTATCTTCTCGCTGTCCAAACGAACCTGAGGATGCCCGATGGCCAACACCTCACCGATGCCTGGTGCGAGCGGCACCGTTCGTGGCGCCTGCCCGCACGATTGCCCGGATACCTGCGCGCTCGACGTGACCGTCAGCGACGGTCGCGTGATCAAGGTGGCCGGCGCCGCCGATCACGCGCCGACCGCCGGAGTGCTGTGCACCAAGGTCGCTTTCTACCCCGAGCGCATCCACCATCCCGATCGACTGCTGCACCCGCTGCGTCGCGTCGGTGCCAAGGGTCCGGGCGCCAGCTTCGAACGGATCACCTGGGAGGTGGCGCTGGCGACGATCGCCGAGCGCTTCCGCCGCATCGCTGCCGAGAGTGGCGCCGAAGCGATCGTTCCCTATAGCTACGCCGGCAATTCCGGCCTGCTCGGCTACGGTTCGATGGATCGCCGCTTCTTCCACCGCCTCGGCGCCGCGCAACTCGACCGGACGATCTGCGCCAGCGCGGGGGCGATGGGCTATCGGGCAACGATCGGCGCGAGCGTCGGCTTCGACGCCGAGAGCGTCGTCGATGCGCGGCTGATCATCCTCTGGGGAACCAACAGCGTCGTCTCCAACCTCCACTTCTGGCGCTTGGCGCAGGAAGCGCGGCGGCGCGGCGCGCGCCTGATCGCCATCGATCCGTGCCGCACGGCGACCGCCGAGAAATGTGACCAGCACGTCGCGCTGCTGCCGGGCACCGACAGCGCGCTGGCGCTCGGCCTGATGCACGTATTGATCCGCGACGAGCTGCTCGATGCGGATTACATCGCGCGCTACACGCTCGGTTTCGACGCCCTCAGGGAGCGCGCGCTGCAGTTTGCACCGGCGCGGGTGGCTGCCATCTGCGGCATCAGCGAAGGAGAAATAGAGAAGCTCGCGCACGACTACGCCAGTACCAGCCCGGCGGCAATCCGTACCAACTACGGCATCAACCGCACGGCCGGCGGCGGCATGGCGCTACGCGCGATCTCCTGCCTGCCGGCGTTCACCGGCGCCTGGCGGTACCCTGCCGGCGGCGTGCTGCTGTCGACTTCGGGCAACTATCCGGTCGACACGGCCGCCCTCGAACGTCCGGACCTGATGCCCAACTCGGCACCTCGAACGATCAACATGAGCACCATCGGCCGCGACCTCCTGCACGCGCAACCGGCGATCAAGGCGCTTTTCGTGTACAACAGCAATCCGGTTGCGATTGCCCCGCAATCGGCGGAGGTGGTACGCGGCTTCGCGCGTCAGGATCTGTTCACGGTTGTCCACGATCTGTTCCAGACGGACACCGCCGACTACGCCGACATCCTGTTGCCGGCGACCAGTCACATGGAACAGCTCGACATCCACAAGTCGTACGGGCATCTTCACATTCAGGTCAATCAGCCGGCGATTGCGCCGCTCGGCGAAGCGCTGCCAAACACCGAGCTGTTCCGTCGTCTGGCCCGGCAAATGGGCTTCAGCGACGCGTGCTTCGCGGACGATGACGAGGCGCTGTGCCGCCAGGCTTTCGACTGGAGTGATCCGCGCCTCGCCGGGCTGTCATGGGAGAAACTCAAGGCCGACGGCCATGCCCGCCTGAACCTGCCGCGCGGCGCCGCGCCGTTCGCCGACGGAGGCTTCCCGACGCCTTCCGGCAAATGCGAGTTCTACAGTCAGTCCATGCTCTCCCAGGGCCTCGACCCGTTGCCCGACTTCATCGCGCCTCGCGAGTGGCGGCAAAGCACGCTGGCCGCCGAGTTCCCGCTCGCGCTGATCACGCCGCCGGCGCGCAATTTCCTCAACACCAGTTTTGCCAACTCGGCGCGTTTCCTGGCACAAGAAAAGTCGCCGGCGGTGCATCTACATCCCGCCGACGCCTCGGCACGGGGTATTGCCAACGACAGCCCGGTTCGTATCTTCAACCGGCGTGGCGAATTCCGCGCCCGTGCGATCGTCAGCGAGCGCATTCGACCAGGGGTCGCCATGGCGACGTCGATCTGGTGGCGCAAGCTGTCGCCCGACGGACGCAACTGCAACGAAGTGACCAGTCAGGCGCTCACCGACATGGGTGGCGGGGCGACGTTCTACGATTGCCTGGTCGAAGTGGCAGCCGTTTGACGTTGAACTTGCAACGTAAGTATTCGGTGAACCCGTGGGCCAAGTCTGACCTTGACGATCGGCGCTAGCGACACAGAATTGAGCGGAAGTTCCTGTGCAGGGGATGGAGCCAGATATCCTTGATCGGCAGGATAGGCTTGGACGTGGGGCATTTCTTGCCGCGTCCGGTGGTTTGACCGACCTTGATCCAGTTGGCGGCCTGGTAACAGGTGCCGCGATGACGGGGAGTCTCG
>JAFLDO010000034.1 GCA_017302455.1 Accumulibacter sp. | reverse complement strand
GCCGCGGCAGCCGCGGCAGTTCGCGCGCTCGCCGGCCGCTCGGCAAGCAAGCCCCAGAAATCAGCGATCCGGTGCGTCGATGAAATGCCAACAGCATTGAAGAAGGGCGCCGCCGTGCCGCACTGATGCGGCTCGGCGCCAGGGTCCAGGGCGGCGCCATGCGACATGCCGGTGATCGTGTAAGACTCGATCAACTCCTCGCCGTCAGGTCCCTGCCAGACGCGCCGCGGGTAGCCGGCGACCGTCATCTGCATCGTCGGGTTGGCATCGAGACCGTGCACATCGGTCCATTGCTTGATGATCTCTTCGGCATTAACCGGTTTCACCGCCGTATCCGCATCGCCATGCCACACCGAGAGCTTTGGCCACGGTCCCTGATGTGACGATGCTGCCCTGACCAGGTCGCCCCATTCGCGCCCGGACCGGCAACGTCCCTGGAAGATGCTTTCCAAACCCTCCTGCAGACCCTTGGCCGTGCGGTAGGGAACGCCGGCAAGTACCGCGCCGCCGGCGAACACCTCCGGATAGGTGGCCAGCAGCACCGTCGTCATCGCCCCCCCTGACGACGTCCCGTTGACGAAGACGCGGCGGCGATCGATGCCATGGTCAATCGCCATGCGGTCGACCATCTGCGTGATCGACAGCGGCTCGCCACGTTCGCGCTCGTTGTCTTCGGGCTTGAACCAGTTGAAGCAGCGCAGGGGATTGTTGTTCCATTGTTGCTGCGGAAACAGGAGCGCGAAGCCGTGACGATCGGCCAGGGTCGACCAGCCCGCGCCCTTGTTGTACGAACCGGCGCTCTGCGTGCAGCCATGCAGGACGACGACCAGCGGCGCGTTGGCCGGCAGGTCATCCGGCACGTACGCATACATCCGCAATTCACCGGGGTTGGAACCAAAAGCGGTGACCTCGACCAAGCGGTGCTCCTGCGCGTCCACCTGATCCGACCAGGCCTTCACCGCGGTCAGCGTCGACAGGAGTTTCTCCCAGCGGCTGCCGTGTGGTGTCTTGGCGGCGAGTTTGGCCATTTTGGCGATAGCGGCCACTTGGTGGCCCAGTTTATTCAGCATTGGAGTACTCCTGTCGTCTGACAAGGTGGTAAGCAGACCGATCTCGATGAACTTTCGGACCGGCAGAAAAACGGTGTGGAACAAGCCTGGATCGACCAGCCCACCTCGTTGCGGATCAAGCCAGGCCGGCGGCGCAGCGCCCGCCGCCAGGCCATAGGTGTGACTGAACACCGCTCGACGGCCCTGCCACCAAGCGCTGAACTGCAGCGAGGCCACAGGACAGCCGCGGTTGATCCAGACACCGAACAGTTCGCTGGCGACCAGCGCCCGCGTTTCGTCGGCGCAGGCAAGCTCCAGCAGGTTGGCCAAGGCCTCGCCGAAGGCCAGGCCGTCGAGGCGGATGGTGGGCGCAAGCTGTGGTTCGGCATCCGGCCCGACGATCGCTGGACCAAAGATCACGCGCGGGGTATTACCCCCCGCTGCTACCGCAACCGGTTGCAGATCGCTATAGCAGCGTATCGCCTCGACGGTCTGTGCCTGCTGCGGCGCCGCCATCGCCCCGATCAGCAACTGCGCCGCGTACTGCGGCGTCGCCGGCGGCGAACCACGCCCACGGGGGCCGGGTGCCACCAATCCCTCGGTGACCATCAGCGTGACCCGGAAACGCAGGTCGCGGCGTGACTCACCGAGGACGTCGGCGAGTCGTTCACTGAATTCATAGCGTGCAAGTCGATTTCCCATACAGCAACGATAGCACGCCAATCTGAGAGTTGCACGCTTTTTTTAGTAAGTGACAGTTAATAACTTTCCAAGACTGCGGGTGGCTGCCGAGCACCCTGGACAAGCTCGTTTTGACGCCATTCGGGTGCGCGGCGCGGCACACGACGGCGTCCGGCAGACGGAGCTTGACGAGTCGCTGAACGCCGGAGATACTTGGGCTGAAGCGGTCGTATTTGCGCCCGTTCTCCTCTCGCTGCTGGACCCTCTCGATCAACCGAATCTGGACAAGTAAATCATGAGTACACAAATCAAAGCGGGCGTCGCCACTGGCGACCAGTTGCAGGCCATCTTCGATCTGGCCAAGGAAAAGCAGTTCGCGCTGCCTGCCGTCAACGTCATCAATACCAGCACGGTAAACGCCGTCATCGAGACCGCCAAGGAACTGAATGCGCCGGCGATCATCCAGTTCTCCAACGGTGGCGCACAGTTCTTCGCCGGCAAGGGCCTGGACAACGCGAGCCAGCGCGCCTGTGTTGCCGGCGCCGTCTCCGGTGCCAACCACATTCATCTGCTGGCCGAACTCTACGGCGCCACCGTCGTCATGCATACCGACCACGCGGCCAAGAAGCTGTTGCCGTGGATCGACGGCCTGCTCGACGCCGGCGAGCAATACTTCAAGACCCACGGCAAGCCTCTCTACAGTTCGCACATGCTCGACCTGTCGGAAGAGCCGATTCAGGAAAATATCGAGATCTGCAAACGCTACCTCGAGCGCATGAGCAAGATGGGCATGACGCTCGAAATCGAGCTGGGCGTCACCGGCGGCGAGGAAGACGGCGTCGACAACTCCGGCGTCGATAGCTCCAAGCTCTACACCCAACCGGAAGACGTGGCACTCGCTTACGAAGAACTCTCCAAAGTCAGCGACCGCTTCACCATCGCCGCCGCCTTCGGTAACGTGCATGGCGTCTACAAGCCGGGCAACGTCAAGCTGCAGCCGATCATCCTGAAGAATTCGCAGGACTACGTGCAGAAGAAGTTCGCCACCAAGGATCGCCCGGTCAACTTCGTTTTCCACGGCGGCTCGGGATCGACACTCGAGGAAATCCGCGAAGCGATCGGCTACGGCGTCGTCAAGATGAATATCGACACCGACCTGCAGTGGGCTTTCTGGGATGGCGTGATGGGCTTCTACAAGAAGAACGAAGGCTATCTCCAGGGCCAGATCGGCAATCCGGAGGGCGACGACAAGCCGAACAAGAAGTACTACGATCCGCGCGCCTGGTTGCGCAAGGGTGAAGATGCTTTCCGGGCCAGACTCAAACAGGCCTTTGCCGATCTGAACAACGTTGGGACGCTCGGCTGACAGACCGTTTGTCGAAGGCATGACAACGGGCCGGCCCAGGTCTGGGCCGGCCCGTTTTTTTGTCCGCAGATGACCCTTCAGCGAAGCGTTGACCCGGCCGGCCGGGCCACGGATACTTCGCGCTCGCGGCCCGGCGGAGTACCTGGGCACCTACCGGACCACCAACGCAAGCCTGCCTGTTTCCCACCTTCCACTACTTCCACACCGAGGAGCAAACCATGAGCACCCTGGCAGAACAGTTACGCAACACCGAAGCACACAAGTCGATCTTCGAGTCAGCCGTGCGCCAGAATCCCCTCCCCGTCTGCGCGGCGTTCGGCTCATCCGACCACCCGCAGCCGGTCAGCTTCCGCAGCAGCGACCGCGTCCTGGGCACCAAGGACAGTGACAACGTGCGTGCGCAGTTTCCGCAGACCGTCAGCGCATCGGGCAACATCGTCCTCGCCTCCGCCGGTCCCAGCACCGCCAAGGTCCAGGGCAAGCGCGTCGCCGTCCTGTTCTCGGGTGGCCCAGCCGCCGGTGGCCACAACGTCGTTTGCGGTCTCAAGCGCGTGCTCGGCGCCGGCAATACGCTCTTCGGCGTCAAGGCGGGACCCAAGGGCCTGCTCAAGGGATCACTGTTCGAAATCACCGACGCCAATGTTGACTTCATCCTCAACACCGGTGGCTTCGATTTCCTCGGCTCGGACCGCACCAAGATCAAGAGCGACGAGCAATTCGCGCAGGTTCGCGAAACCTGCATCAAACACAAGCTCGACGCGATCGTCATCGTCGGTGGTGACGACTCCAATACCAATGCGGCCGTCCTCGCCGAGTCCTTGTTCAGCGGCGTCAAGGCCGATGGTTCCGGCGTGCAGGTGATCGGCGTGCCGAAGACGATCGACGGCGACCTGCAGATCGGCGACCTGCTGGCGATCTCCTTCGGTTTCGACACCGCTACGCGCATCTACAGCGAAATGGTCGGCAACATCCTGCAGGACACCAGTTCGTCGCTCAAGTACTGGCACTTCGTCAAGCTGATGGGCCGTTCCGCTTCGCACGTCGCTCTCGAGGTGGCGCTGCAGACCAAGCCGGCAATCACCCTGATCTCCGAGGAGGTAGCGACGAAGAAGATGTCTCTGGCCAGCATCATCGATCACATCGCGCAGGTGATCGTCGAACGGTCGCACAAGGGGATGAACTACGGCGTCCTGCTCGCACCCGAAGGTCTTATCGAGTTCATCCCGGAGATGAACGCGATGATCGCCGAACTCAATGACGTCCTCGCGCATCACGCCAGCGAGTTCGCCGCTCTCGCCGACGACGCCAAAGCAGCCTTCATCGGCAGCAAGTTGAACCCTGACAACGCGAGCCTGCTGGCCTCGCTGCCCGATTACATCGTCAAGATGCTGCTTGCCGAGCGCGATTCGCACGGCAACCTGCAGGTGTCGCTGATCCCGACCGAGCAGTTGCTGATCGACATGGCCAAGAGCCGCGTCAAGGAAATCGATCCCGCCGTTCCTTTTGCCGCCCACAACCACTTCCTCGGTTACGAAGGTCGTTGCGGAGCGCCGACGCTGTTCGACGCCGCCTACACCTACAACCTCGGCCTGACTGCCGGATCGCTGATTCTCGACGGCCGCACCGGCTACATGGCGACGATCACCGATCTGACCAGCGGCGGCACGCCGAAGGCGATCCCGCTGGCCGGCCTGCTCAACATCGAACGCCGCCACGGCAAGGACGAATTCGTCATCGAGAAGGCGCTCGTCCGGATGGACTCCCCGGCCATGCAGTACTTCGCGGCCCGCCGCAACGACTGGGCCGGCAATGACCTGTTCGCCTCGCCCGGCCCACGCCAGTTCTGGGGGCCGACGACTCATCAGCTACCGATCAGCGTCGCCTTGAACTCCGCGGCGGATTCGCTGATGTTCGAGATCGGCTGAGCGCCAGGCTGCATCGCGTCGCCAGTGGCCATCGGCAACGATGGCCACTGGCCTTTTTCCGGCGGCACTCGGGCTTTCGGGCCGCGGCTTTCGCCACCGCTTCGAGAACCCGACGGGTCTTGTCATCCGGCCTGAACCACGCGGTAGAGGCCTGCGGCTCCATGGTCGCGTGCTTGAGTTCAGGGCCTCGTTGGCGCGCCACCAACGGGCGACGAACTGATCTCCGAGGACACCGGGTTGGCGCTTTGGCCAGCGCGCCAGGCAATCGACGTGATCTCCGGCGGTGCCGTGCCGTTCGCTGCCTGCTTCGTCCCGCGACGGTTGCCTCAGGACGAGGGCCAGATCGGTTTCGTCGCCCGTGACTCGCGCTACATCACCGCAGGCTACCCGACAGCCTGGCGTTCTACGCCACTGCGGCACGCCCGAGCGGCGTAGCCAGTCCAGCGCTGGATGCCTACGTGGTTCTTGTCAGCGCGGTTTCGCGCGCGACAACCGACTCGCGGTGGCACTCGCCATCGCGTCCATGAGCGTCGCGCGCCTCAAGGCGCTGTCCCGCGAAGGCGATTGACCCGGCGCCGGCCGGCGCTCGTGCTGGTCAGGACGGAATGGCCGTCCGCGTGCGTCGCTGATACGCAAAAGCACCTGCCATTGCGCACGGAATGATGATCGCGTAGGCGACCAGCTCATACCACTGTGGCGACAGCGCCCGCGGACTGTTCAGGAACGGGCCTAGATAGGTGACAAGGTAGATCATGGCTCCGGCGATGGCGTGTTTCATCGGCTGGCGACCGGCCACGGAGGCTGCAACGTAGCCGCAAAGCCAGTTGCCGATGGCGCCGGCGATCAATCCGGGAATCACGTACTCGAGTGCGTGAGGTGGCGCCTGCTGTAATTGTGGCGCCGCATCGCCGCGCGAGAAGATCGATCCCAAGAGCGGGAGAAGCGGCGCCGACCATGTGTTCAGGAAAAATGGCGCACCTTGCGCGCAGCACGCGCCAATGAACGCCGCCTTGAGCGAGATGCGCGCAGGGGCGCGATCGGCGACCGCAGACGCCGGTGGCTGGTATGGGTCTTGTGTCATCTCTTGCATGCGCGGGCAACAATCGTAGATTTCCTGGCGCCAACGGGCGAACGTCCGCCCGCCGATGGCGGTCTTTCCGAGTTGCCGGGCGGTCGTGATCACGGCCGCTTGATGTCCCGTCCAGCACGGCCTCAAGACCTCCGCACGCCTTGAAAACGTGCGGTGCCCGAACGTGCTCAGAGCCACCTCTCGATCAGTCGAGTAAAGGGCTACCTAGAATCGCTGAATTGTACCCGTATCCCCCGCCGAGATCCGGAAAGGTGAGCTGCCGAACTGGTGAGCGAGTTCGCCGCCGAGCACGGCGGAAGTCCTCAGAAAATCACGGCGGGACGGCGCCGTTCGCGTGGCAATCCTCCTCAAGCTGGGCCGGCGGCCTTGCCGGCCGCCCGACGACGATCAGCGGCGCGCCACGTTGGCCGCGACAGCGAGCAGATCACCGGGTCGATCGATATCGCGAATGACTCCCAAGTCGTCGACCTCGATCAGCGTCAGCGATCGCGCGGGATCCTCGATGATTCGCCTGCCGCCCGCCTCCCCATGCAGACTGGCGAGCGCCGCGAAACAGCCCCTGGAAAACCCCACCGGATGGCCGCGCCGACCACGGCAGGCGGGCGCGGCAATTTCGGCACCGTTCCGCAAGGCCCCGAGCACGCTCTGCACGGTCGAAGCCCCGACAAAGGGCATGTCGGCGAGCGCCACCAGCCAGCCCGCCGCGGCCGGGGTAGCCCGCACAGCGCAGGCCAGGCTGCTGCCGATTCCCAGTTCGCACGCCGCATCGACGCGCACATCGACACCGATCTCGGTCAGCAGCCTGCACAACTTCGTCTGCCCGGCACGTAGAATGCTCATAGTGTGCGGACAGGCCGCAAGCAGGCGCCTGCCGGAAGCGAGCGCCATCGGCGTGCCGTCAGCCAGCGGGTGCAACAGCTTGTCGGCGCCGAAGCGCGTCGACCGCCCGCCGGCGAGCAGGATGCCGACGATCCCGGCATCGGCTCCCGGCATTTAGAAGCTCTCCTGGCAGGCGCCGGCAACCTCGTTCGCGGCTGACGTGGAGTGGTCGCGCAGGCCATCCTGCGAAGCGTTCGCAAGCACGACGCCGTACTTCGCCGCGGTCATTTCGGCGAGAATCGACACGGCGATCTCGGCTGGCGTGCGGCTGCCGATCGGAATCCCGACGGGCCCGCGCAGGCGGGCAAGCTCGTCGGTGCCGAGACCAAAGTACTGGCGCAAGCGCTCCCGGCGCCGGGCGTTGTTGCTGCGCGAGCCGAGCGCGCCAACGTAGAAGGCCGGCGACTTCAGTGCTTCGAGCAGGGCCAGATCGTCAAGCTTCGGATCGTGCGTCAGGGCGACGACGGCCAGATGCGCGTCGGGAGGCATCGCCTGGACGACATCGTCGGGCATGCCGTCGGCCAGCCCGGCACCCGCCACACGCCATTCCCGGCGATACTCCTGGCGCGGGTCGCAGATCGTCACCGCGTAGTCCAGCGCCTGCGCCATTTCGGCCAGATAGCGCGAAGTCTGACCGGCACCGATGATGAGCAGGCGCCAGGCGGGACCGTGCACGGTGCGCAGGAACCTGCCGTCCCAGCACATCGATTCGCCGCGTGTCGCGTCGGTCTGCCTTGCCTGGCCGGTCGTCAGATCCAGCGAGCGGACGACCACCCTGCCCTGCGCCAGCTTGGCCGCGAGTTCGGCGAGCGCGGCAACACCCGGATCGGGCTCGATGACCAGCTCCAGGGTTCCGCCGCAGGGGAGGCCGAAGCGCTGCGCTTCGTCGCGGGTTACCCCATAGACGCGCGTTGTCGGGCGATCGCCAGCCAGTTCGCCGGACTGCATGCGGCCGATCAGATCGTCCTCGATGCAGCCGCCGGAAACCGAGCCGCAGACCACGCCATCGCTGCGCAGGATCATCCAGGCACCGGCCGGGCGCGGTGCCGACCCCCAGGTGCGAGCGACGGTCACCAGCGCGAAACGCTGACCCGCAGCCGCCCATCGGCGTGCCGTCGCGAGCACCTGCCGATCGATGCTGTCCATGCTCAGGCGCGCAGGTCTTCAGCGCGGAACGGCAGGCGATCGGGATACTTGCCGGTCGCCGCGCCGATCGCGTTCGCCACCGCCGGCGCCAGAGGCGGAACGCCGGGCTCGCCGATGCCTGTCGGCCTGGCTGCCGACGAAACGATGTGCACCTCGACCCGTGGCATCTCGCCGATCCGGATCGGCGGATAGGTGTCGAAATTACCCTCGACGACGGCCCCCTCGCGCAAAGTGATCTCGCCATACAGCGCCGCTGACAGGGCAAAACCGACGGCACCTTCGACCTGCGAGCGGATGTTGTCCGGGTTGATCGCGATACCGCAATCGACGGCACAGGCGACGCGGTCGACCTTGAGCGTGCCGTCCGCAGCAACCGTAACCTCGGCGACCTGCGCCACGTAGGACTGGAAGGACTCATGGACGGCGACACCCCTGCCCCGCCGACTGCCCGGGCTGCCGACCGGCAAGGGCGTGCCCCAGCCGGACTTCTCGGCGACGAGCTGGAGAACACCGCGGTGGCGAGGATGCTCGGCCAGCAGTTCCAGGCGCCAGGCGACCGGATCCTTGCCTGCCGCTCTCGCCACCACATCCAGGAACACCTCGGTCGCATAGGCGGTGTGTGAGGAGCCGACCGAGCGCCACCAGAGCACCGGTACAGCAATGTCCTTCGGCGTATGCAGATCGACCAGCCGGTTGGCAATGGCGTAAGGCAGGTTGGCCGCGCCTTCGACCGAGACCGCATCGATGCCGTCCTTGACCATCATCGACTCGAAAGGCGAGCCGGCGAGGATGGACTGGCCGACGAGCCGGTGTCGCCAACCGCTGAGCCTGCCACCCGCGTCGAGGGCGGCTTCCAGGGCGTGGTGGAACAACGGTCGGTAGTAGCCGGCCCGCATGTCGTCCTCGCGCATCCAGACCAGCTTGACCGGCGCTTTGCCGCCAATCGCCTGGACGATGCGGGCGGTTTCGACGACATAGTCGGAATGGGTGTTGGCGCGCCGGCCGAAGCTGCCGCCGGCGTAGAGCATGTTGATCTTCACCTGCTCCGGCCTGAGGCCGAAGACTTCCGCCAGCCGGGACTGGTCGCCGGTATTGAGCTGCTCGCCGTTCCATACCTCGCAGCCCTGCTCGGTCAAGTGGATCACGCAGTTCATCGGCTCCATGGCCGCATGCGCGAGATAGGGAAAGTCGTAGGTCGCCTTGACGATATTTGCGGCATTCGCAAAGGCCTGCTCGGGATCGCCGGTGCGGTGGGCGACGAGGCCGGGCGACTTCGCCATCTCACGGTAGCGCGCGAGGATTTCGTCGCTGCCCAGCCGAAAAGCGCGCGTTTCGTCCCAATCGACGCTCAGCGCATCGCGTCCCTTCTTGGCACTCCAGGTGTCGCGCGCGAGCACCGCGACCCCCGAGGGAATCTGCACGACATCGACGACACCCTTGACGCGTCTGGCCGCCGTCGCATCGAATCGGCGCACCGTGGCGCCAAAACGCGGTGGATGCGCGACCACGGCGACGAGCATCCCGGGCAAGTGGATGTCCTGCGTGAACACCGCCTTGCCATTGGTCTTGTCGGCGCTGTCGCGGCGTGGCGCAGACCTGCCGATCAGGCGGAAATCCTTCGCTTCCTTGAGCGTGACGCTGGCCGGCACCGCTTCCGCGGCCGCCGCTGCGGCAAGTTCGCCGAAGCGCGCCTGCCTCTTCGACGCCGCATGGCTGACGACGCCGTCGCGGACGGTGATTTCCGCCGCCGGCACGCGCCAGCGCTTGGCCGCTGCGCTGACCAGCATGGCCCGGCCGCTGGCACCGGCCTGGCGCAGCTGATCCCAGGAATTGGCCATCGCCGTGCTGCCGCCGGTGCCCTGGTTGGGCCCCCAGAAGAGGTTGTTGTAGCGCTGCGCATCGGCGGGCGCGCCCTCGATATGTACCGTCTGCCAGTCGGCGTCGAGCTCTTCGGCGAGGATCGTCGCCAGTCCGGTATAGGTACCCTGCCCCATCTCGAGGTGCTTCGAGATGACCGTAACCGTGTTGTCGGGGGCGATGCGCAGGAAGGCATTGGGTGCGAACACCGGCGGCGCCGAGGCGGCTTGTCCGGCGACAGGCGCGGCGGCGGTCGCCGGCAGGCAGAAGCCGAGCGTCAGCCCGGCGGCCCCCTGCATGAAGCTGCGGCGGCTGGCGTTCTCAATCGTCGTGTTGAGCATGTCCGGGCTCCTAGGCAAGGGATTTGGCGGCCGCGTGGATGGCCGCCCGGATGCGCTGATAGGTCGCACAACGGCACAGGTTGGCCGCCATGGCATTGTCGATGTCGGCGTCGGTCGGCTTGCGGTTGCTGGCGAGCAGCGCCATCGCGCTCATGATCTGGCCGGACTGGCAGTAGCCGCACTGCACGACATCGAGCTTCCGCCAGGCGTCCTGGACGGCCCTGCCGACGCGCGACCGCTCGGCTCCCTCGATGGTCGTGACCTGTCGCCCGGCGACCGCCGATACCGGGGTCATGCAGGCGCGCACGGGAGCGCCATCGACATGCACGACGCAGGCGCCGCATAGCGCCTGACCGCAGGCGTACTTGGTTCCGGTCAACTCGAGGGTATCGCGGAGGACCCAGAGCAGCGGGGTATCCGGAGCAATGTCGACCTGGCGAAGCTGACCATTGACGGTGAACTGAATCATGACCTGACTCCTGTTAGAGAACGTCCCAGCCCTCGAACCACTCGCTCAGCGGGCGGGCTTCGCCGAAACTGGCGAGCTGCCGGTCGATCGCCTCGTGGTTGCCCCACACCACGTCCACCAGCATGCCGGCGGCGACGCGCGATTCGATGTCGTGACAGTAAAGTCCGAGCCTGCGCTGGACATAGAAGCCGTAGGTGCGGCAGGCCACCGGGCGCTGGGCATAGACCAGGCACGCGTTGGCGGACCGGTCGAGCAGCGGGCAGACGATGTGACGCGGCCGCTCGCCGTCAACGGCAGCCAGCCCCGCAATGTTACGGCTGACCTGTCGAAGACTCTCCGGCGACAGCGTCGCCAGACCTTCGCGCATCTGGTTCCATTCGGCCGGCGTCAGTTGCGGGACGTCGGCAAGCCGCCGACAGCAGCCGTCGCAGCCCTTGGCGCACGGCCACTCGGGGCGATCTTCGCGGATCGCCAGTACGCGTGCGTCGATGTCGGCGTGGAGCTGGGTCAGGGATAGAGCACTCATCCTTGCTGGCACGGATCAACAGGCATGTACGGGAGAGCTGGCGACGGCTTGCGGGCAACTGTGCGCGCCGCCGACCTGGATGCCGGCGACCCGCTTTCCTTCGCTGGCCGTTCCTCACAGCCGCGCCAGCGTTTCACGCATTCTCGCCCGTTGTTGGGCATCGGGCAAGCGGCCCTGGGCCGCCGCAAGATTGTCCTCGAGGTGGTGGACCTTGCCTGTGGCCGGGATGACACAGGTCACGGCAGGCTCGGCGAGGATGAACTTGAGGAAGAACTGGGCCCAGCTCACACAGTCGAACTCGGCCGCCCATTCGGGCAGCGGCTTGCCGCGTACCCGCCCGAACAACGAGGCCTTGGCGAAGGGCCGGTTGATGATGACGGCGATGCCCAGGTCCCGGGCCAGCGGCAGCATGCGCACTGCGGCGGCGGGTTCGGCCAGGCTGTAGTTGAGCTGCACGAAATCCGGCCGGGCCGCGCGCAGCACCGTTTCGAGTTCGTGATAGGCGCCTTCGTGATAGTGCGTGACCCCGTAATAGCGTAGGCGACCGTGCTGCTTCCACTCGCGCAGCGTCGGCAGCTGCACCTGCCAGTCGACCAGGTTGTGCACCTGCATCAGTTCCAGGCGTTGCGTGCGCAGCCGGCTGAACGAGGTTTCCATCTGCCGGATACCTTCGGCGCGCCCGTGAGTCCACACCTTCGTGGCGAGGAAAAGGCGGTCGCGCAAACGCAGCGTCGCCGCCAGATTGCCGACCACCGATTCCGCGTTCCCATACATCGGCGAGCTGTCCACCATCTGCCCGCCCAGCGCCACGAAGCGCGCGAGCACCTGCTCGAGATCCGTACTGGCGGGGTCGGCGACGTCGAAGCTGTCGTAGGTGCCCAGCCCGACGGCGGCGATCAACTCACCGGACGCCGGGATAGGCCGCCTGAGCGGGCCGCCGCCGGGAATTGCCGGGGCCGCGGCGAGCGCGCTACCGGCCAGGGCGAGCCCGCCTGCGGCAATCGTCTTCAGCGCAGCGCGCCGCCCGACGGCGGCCGAATCCTGGTTACCTGCCTTCATCACCTCTCCCTTTCATCGCTGCACCGGCGCCGCGGCCAGCGCATCTGGCGCCCTTGCCCCACCCTCGCCTGGCGGCAACGTCTCTGCCACCTGCTGCTGGTAACGCTGGCCGAGCCGCAGCCCCAGCCAGGCAAGCGCCAGGGCACCCGGAACTGCCGCCAGGGCGACTCCCGAAGTGCCCAGCCCGGCGGCCGCGTGCAACCAGCCGCCGAAGGCGTCGCCCGCGCGTGACACCACCGTGTCGAGGACGTTCTTGGCCTTGTAGCGCGGCTCGCGCGGGACGGCGGTGAACAGGGCCTCGCGCGCCGGGCGCAGCAGGCCATGGCCGCCGGCGCGCGAAATGACCTGGATGACCAGCACTGCCGTCAGCACCGGTATTGCCGCCAGCACCGCCAGAGGCACCACCAGCAGCAGAGGCACGGCCGCCAGCGTAATGCCGAGGCCCACCTTCTGCATGAGGCGACCGGCAACCATCGCCTGCAGGCCCAGCGCGAGCAGGTTCACCGCCAGGTCGATCAGCGCGAAGAGCTGCGTACGCGTCTCGGCGGCCAGCGCGGCTGCCTTGACCAGACGCGCCTGCTCGAAATAGACGAAGGTACCGACGACACTTTGCAGCACGATCACCAGGGCAATCATGGCCAGGTAGGGGGAAGCGGCGACCTCGGCCAACCCGGCGAGGACGTTGCCGCCCAGCGGTTGGCCCGCCTCGGGCGTGGCATGGCCGTCGGCGACCTGCAGGATGCACAGCAGCGACAACAGCAGCAATGCCGCCGAAACCAGCAGCAAGCCGTGCACGCCGACGGCGTGCACCGAGAAAGCCGTGATCGTCGGGCCGACCAGCGCGCCGGTGCTGCCGCCGGCGGCAATCATGCCGAACAGTCGCCGCGCCTGACCGTGCGAGAAGCTGTCGGCCATGGCGGTCCAGAACAGCGAGACGACGATCAGGTTGAAGACGCTGACCCAGACAAACAAGGCAAGTGCCGCCGCCGGCGAGGCGCCACCGGCGATCCACGCCTGAAAACCGCCCAGCACCAGCGCCGTGATAGCGAACACCGTCGCCAGCAGCGCGCGCCGTGGCAGCCGGGCAGCCGCCCAGCCATAAAGCGGAACGATGGCCAACATGCCGGCCAGCGTCAAGGTGAAGGCCCATTGCAGCCTGTCCGGCCCGATCTGGACGCCCATCTCCTCGCGCACCGGGCGCAGGATGTAATAGCCGGCAAGGAGCAGGAAGAACCCGGAAAACGCCCAGAACAGCAATCGCCCCTCGCCCGGGCGGCAGTCGACGACGCGCGCCAAACGCGCGGCCCACGCCGACGAAGCCATCAGCGGCTACCCGGCGTGGCCGGTCCGAGAACGATGTCGAAGCGTGCGAGCAGATCGCCCCCGTCGGCCGGCCGTACGAATGTCGCGAGCAGGGCGGCACGCGCCTGCGGGTCTCGCACACCCTGCAGCAACCCATCGCCGGCATTCTCCGCGGCGCCGGCGACGTACATCTGGGTAACCAGAGGTGCCTGGCCGGCAACCGTGATGGCGAAGTGAACGTGTGGCGCACGGCCGGGATAAGGAACCGGCTTGATGGTACGGAAGCGGTAGCCACCATCGACACCCGTCGTGAACCTTCCGTAGCCCTGGAAATCCGGATCCAGCGGGCGGTCACCACGATCGTCGGGGTGGTGATAGCGGCCGAAGGCGTCGCACTGCCAGATCTCCACCCGGGCTGCGCCCACCGGCTGGCCCGCCTCATCCAGGATGCGGCCATGCAGGTTGCAGATCTCGCCGCGCGCGATGCCCGTTCGCCCGGCGACGCTGACCAGATCATTGTCGTTGTCGAGCGGCAGCTGGCGTGGATAGAAAGGCCCCAATGCCTGCGACGGCGTGCGCAACAGCCCCGCCCAGGCAGGGAGAGCCAGCGAGAGCCCGGCGGCGGCACTGGCGAGCAGAATGCGGCGATTGGCTGAATGAGACATGCGGATCTCCATGGCGTCGGCTCTTCGACCGAGTCCGTCGTGCATAATTCCGTTGTCAGCCCCGCCAATCCATCACTGGCCTTCAACGCGGCGGATCAGGCCGCGCCCACGGCGTTTGGGGCGACGCATTGAAACTCCATCCTCGACGGTCTGTCGTGGCGTGGCAACCTCAGTATCGATGAGCAACGCTTCTCGCAGAATGTGGCTGTTCAGCTGGCGGCCGCCGGTGGCGGCGTGCTGCGCGGCGCCGACGACGCGAGTGGGGCCCTCATCTTGCAGCAGGTAGACCAGGTGGCCGGCTGGTTCAACCTGAATCGCTTTACCGGAATTTACAACACGGCGCCGGCGAATCACGTCTTCGACGGCTCATTCCTGAATTCGCCGAAGTCCATCGATCCGACCAACGGCGTCGGCACCACCAGTTACGCCGAAGTCCCGCATGGCCCGCAGCCCAATGGCGTCTTCCTGGCAACCGCCGTGTTTGGTTTCGATAGCGAGCCGCAACCCTTTTTCGGTCCGTCACCGGACTTGGCCAGCGAGACGTTCGCCGGTTTCAGGCGGCCGCATTGCGCGCGGTCAGTCGCCGCAGTGGAGCGCAGACGGCGAACGAATCGGCGAACCCAATCGCGAGCCAGCCAGGAGAAAGGGGCGCATCACGCTGTCGTCTCGGCGCCCGCTCGCCGACACGCCGGTTGACCTACCTGCGTGTGGAAGACACTCCCGCCGGCGCCGGGGTGTTCGGCGGCGGATAGCTCGCTGGCGATTGTGACGAGGAGGAAGGCGCCGGCGTATTGGCCGGCGGATAGGCGGACTGGGGCGCGCCAGGTGCTCGTGAGGGCGTCGGCGCCTGCCGATACACGGCCTGCCCCGGCAGTTGATTGCCGCGCGCGTACATGCACTGCATGTACGCGACATTGTAGCGTCGCTGCAGCTCGTAACTCGACAGGTAAGCGGTGTTCCCGCCGGCGGCGCTGCCGAAGAGCAATCCCGTGCCCGCTCCGATCGCGGCCCCCTGGCCTGCCTGCCCCGATGCGGAACCGATGATCGCACCCGCCGCCGCACCGATCACGGTCGCCACGGCCGCCGTGCCGGCCGCATTGTTGACCGCCTCCTGACCGGCCGGCGCCACCAATGACTGCGCGTATTGCCGGCACGCGATGTCGTCGTACTGGAAGAGGTCGAAGGATTTCTGTTGTCCCGGCAGGACCAGTACCGTCGGACCGGCGGGCACGCTCACGCACCCGGCCACGAGCAGTAGACTGGTGGCCACAAGCGGCAGCCACAAGATTCTCTTTTGCATGTCAGTTCCCGTCACGGTTCGGCGATCGGTTTATCGGGCCAGCTTGGGCCGCGTCCGCGAACCCGTGTTCGCCTGCGGTACGACCGGTAACCAGTCCTTGCTGCATTTCTGCACGTAGGGGTAGTAACCCGCCGGGTCGGTGCAATAGAACCAGAACGTCGGCGGCGGGCTGGAACTGTCCTGTACAGCAGGCTGACTCACGTTGCTTTGGGTGGGCGGCGTGACCACGTCGACCTCCCGTTCAACGACGACCACAGGATCGGTCACCACGTAGCTGGCGTAGGGGGCGTAGCCATAGCCGTACGGATAGCTGTAGGCATAAGGCACGCCACCCCAATAGGCCGGTCCGCCAACATAGACGCCGACGCCGGGACCCCAGTAACGACCTCCCCAGCCACCGTAATAGCCACGGCCACCATAGTAGGCGCCGCCATGCCAGCCACCGCCGGGGCCGCCGCGGTACCAGCCGCCCCCATAGGCGTGGGCCATCTCCGTGCTGCTTGCCATCGCAAACAGCACCAGTGCCGCAAGTATTGCCGGGCCTCGCTTCATCACCTTGACTCCTCTGCCTCACGCGTACGATCCGCCGCCAGAACGCAAGTCTGACACGACTGCTCACGCCATCGTCGCGTTTCCGCGGTCGCCAACAGTCTCTTAACGCTTCAGGGCACAAAGCGGATTACCGCGTGCCCGGCAATACGGCGCGGCGGCTCTCGGTCGACACGCGCTAGGCGCTTTCCGGAACGTGCAGACTCCGGCCTGCCGCCTGACAGACAAGCTTGCTCAGCACGTCCAGCGCTGACGAGCCGATTCGCCAGCAGTGCCAGTACAAAGGTATGTCCAGCCAGTGATCCGGGACCATCTCGAGCAGATCGCCATTCCGCAAAGCCGCGGCAACGATTTGCTCGGGCATCATGCCCCACGCGGCACCGCGTCGTGCCGCTTCGAGGAAGGAGCGCGTGGACGGAGCACAGTGCGTGGGCGCCTGCAGAACGGTGCCGGTGAGACGCGCCACGAAAAGCCGCTGCAAGGCATCCTTCTTGTTGAACATGAGCACCGGCGCCGCGTTCAGCGTATCGGCGCTTACCCCGGCGGCAAAATACCTGTCGACGTAAGCTGGCGATGCCACCGCGAGATAGCGCATCGCCCCGAGCGCTTCGACACGGCACCCCTGGATCGCCTCGGCGCTGGCACTGACCCCAGCCATCACCGTTCCTTCGCGCAACAATGCCACCGAGTGATCCTGGTCCTCGCTGCGAATATCCAGTGTGATTGACGTCACCCCGGGAAGGGCGTCGAAGACCTCGGCAAACCAGCTATCGAGAGAGTCGGCATTGACCACGATGGGAATGCGCACGTTCGTTTGCCCACTGCCCTCGACAACGCCCAGCTCGGACAACACCTCAGATTCCAGCAAGGCAACTTGTTCCGCATGCCGAAGCAGGCGTCGTCCGGCAGCAGTCGCCCGGCAAGGCGTGCTCCGCTGGATCAACACCTGGCCCAGGCGATCCTCGAGCAGCTTGATCCGCTGGCTGACGGCGGACGGCGTCACGCTCAATTTCCGGGCGGCCAGTTCGAACGACCCTTCGCCGAGGACCGCGGCGAAAGCGGCGAGTTGGGCATTGTCGATGCGCATACGTTAGCGATTCTAATGATTCATTAGGAACTTTAGCTGTATTCACGCATCTTCGCCAGTTAAGCTGGCCCCATCGCCACCCACGCCGTCGCGCCATGCCAGCCGATCCAATCGCCGGGTTCCTGTCCGGAGCCGCCCTGATCATCGCCATCGGCGCGCAGAACGCGTTTGTGCTTCGCCAGGGTATTCGCCGCGAGCACGTTCTCCCCGTTGTCCTCGTCTGCGCCAGCGCCGACGCCTTGCTGATCGGGGCGGGGATTGCCGGGCTGGGTGTCTTGCTCCAATCGGCTCCGCAGATCCTTACGGCGGCTCGCTACGGTGGCGCCGCCTTTCTTCTGGCGTATGGGCTGGCGGCGGCGAGGCGAGCCAGCCGCCCGCAGCAGATGAGCATCGATGCCGACGCCGGCATGTCGATCGGCGCCGCCATGGCGACCTGCCTGGCCTTCACCTTTCTCAACCCACACGTTTATCTGGACACCGTGATCCTGCTCGGTTCCCTGGCCAGCCAGCGCGGCGAGAGCGGACGCTGGGGGTTTGGCGCCGGTGCGGCCGCGGCCAGCTTCGTCTGGTTCCTTGCTCTCGGCTACGGCGCGCGTCTGCTGGCGCCGATCTTCAGCCAGGCCACCGCCTGGCGCGTGCTCGACACGCTGATTGCCCTGATCATGGCGGGACTGGCGATCACGTTGCTCGTTGGCCAGTGATCGGTAATGCTCACGGCGATGTCTTGATGACGGCGCTCTTTGCGATCGCCTCGACGCGTTCCTTGTGGCGAGGGAAGAACGTCAGTCGGGGAGCCTGGTAGACCAGCGCGACGACGCACAACTTGCTGATTGACGAAGCTCCGCGATATATCCAGATGAACAAGGCATAATCGCCACCCGTTGCCGCATGGATTGGCAGCACAGCGTCACCGAGCGACCAGTCCAGCTTGCCCTCCTTGGTCGGCAGCGCACTGTTGCCACCCCACCTGTGGTGAATGGCGATCGAACGGGCGACCGCGGCATGCAGCGTATTGACCTCGGCCAGAGCGTCGGCTTCGTCGTCGGCAAGCATGCGGACCTTGAGACCGAGTACGGCGGCCTTCGCCCTCAGCGCGCTGTGCACGTGTTGCAGCGCGGCTTCCGACCAATCCGCTCGCGGCTCGCTCACGCCGCCGGCGGAGAGCGACAGCAACTCGACTCGTCTCTTCCCTCGGCAATCAACCGCCGCTCAGCGCCTGCACGATCACCAGTTCGTCGCTCGCCCGCAAGGGCGTTGCCAGATCGAAGATGGCCTCGCCGCGGACGAAGAAGCGGACATGCGGGCGCAGTCTCTCCTGCTCATCGAGCATGCGGAAGCGCATTCCGGGGTACTGGCGGTCGAGATCGGCGAGAACCGCCGCGAGCGTCGACCCGGTCGCCTCCACCTCGCGTTGCCCTGTGTACGAATGCAGTGGCGTCGGGATCAGCACCTTCATCGGGGCCCCTCCCTAGGCCAGTTCGGCGGCTTCGACGGCGTAGATTTCCGGCAGATGCCGGGCGAGGCACTTCCACCGGCGGCCCTCGTTGCGGCTCATCCACAACTCGCCGCTGGTGGTCCCGAAGTACAGGCCGACGGGGGTCTGTGCATCCGCGCTCATCGCCTGGCGCTTTACCGTCCACCACGCCTGCTGCCGCGGCAGACCGCTGGCCAGTCGCTGCCAGCTCTCGCCGCCATCGCGAGTCACGTAAACACCCGGCCTGCCGTCCGGGCTGGTCCGTGGCCAGACGTTGCTGCCGTCCATCGGCAACACCCACGCGGTATCGGCATCGTGCGGGTGCACCACCAGCGGAAAGCCGATGTCACCGACCGCCTGCGGCATGGCCTTGCCGATGCGCAGCCACTGCCTGCCGGGCCGATCGAGACGATAGATGCCGCAGTGGTTCTGCTGATAGAGACGGTCCGGATGGCTCGGGCAGAGGCGGACGCAATGCGGGTCGTGGAAGGTGATGTTGGCCGGGTCGAAGCCTTCGACGACTTCCAGCCCGTCCACCAGCGGCGCCCAGTTGCCGCCGTGGTCGACCGATTCGTGCACGCCCCCTCCGGACATGGCGAAGTAGAGGTGCGCGGGATCGCGCGGGTCGACGAGGATCGAGTGCAGCTTCGGCCCGTCCGGCGTGCCGTCCTGCGCCGAACCCATCCAGGTCCGGTAGTGCGGATCGTCGTTCACCGACGAGAATGGCTCCCAGGTGACGCCGCCGTCCTGCGAACGGAAGAGACCCTGCGGCGAGGTGCCCGCGTACCAGGTGTTCGGCTCGCTGGCGTGCGCCGGCGTCAGCCAGAAGGTGTGGTCGACCGTCCGGCCATGCGCGGCAGACTTGGCGAAAGCCGGCGGCCGCGCCGCCTCCTTCCAGGTTCGGCCCAGGTCCTCCGAGCGGAAGATCGTCGGACCCAGGTGACCGGTCTTCGCCGCAGCCAGCAGCGTCCGCCCGTCGCGCGGATCGAGGACCAGATGATTGATGATGTGACCGAGAAAGTGCGGTCCGTCGACGCGCCACGTCTTTCGCTCCGCATCGCTTTCGTAGAGCCAGGCGCCCTTGCGCGTGGCGACGAGGAGCAGCACCCGGCGTGCCGGCAGGGCGTGCGACGCTGAACGGGTAGCGGCAGCGCGCGCCCCGCTGGCTGGCTGGCTGGTCGTCTTGGACATCAGGATCTCCTTTCATCAGCGCTTCTTGCGCGGCTCGCTCAATGCTTCTTGCGCGGCTCATCCAGCTCCTCTTGCGCGCCTCGCTCAACGCTTCTTGCGCGCCTCGCTCAGCGGTTCTTGCGCGCCTCAATCTCGCGCCGGATACGTTCGATCTCGAGCCGCTTCGCTTGCGGACCGTCCCACCTGACCGGCCTCTGCGCCGCGGCGGCCTGCTCTGCTTCGCGTTGCGCCTGCAGTGCTCGTGCTTCGACCAGACGTTCTTCCTCGAGTGCCCGCGCACGCGCGACGGAGCGCTCGGCGGCGATCGGCACTCGCCATCCAGGCAGGCCTGTCAGGAGAAGAAAGCGGTCGATGATCTTCGGGATCGGCTCAGGCCATCCCCAGTCGTTCAGCCGGGAAAACTCGTTGATCAGCGGCAGGTTGAGCGCCGCAAAGATCGGTGCCCACGTCTCCTCGTCGCCCTGGCGACGACGCACGGCGAGCTTCGGATTGAACTGATACCAGCCCTGGCTGACGCGCTTGAACAGCGCCCGGTTGTAGGCGTAGTCGCGGTCGATCTCGTTGCGCGCCAGGACGCTGGAAAGATGCTGACGCTTGTTGCGCTCGGGACGGACGATGTTGGCCGGCAGAAACTGCCAGGCGTCGAGAATGGCCTGCGCCTCGAAGGCGCCGTTGGTGCGCCGCTGACGGTGGGTGAAGCGCGACTTGCAGAGGACCCACAGGGTCTGGAAGAGGAAGTACTCGGACAGATGCCGGTCGAGGCGCACCAGACGTTCGCCGGTATTGACGTCGATGCTGGCCGGGGCAAGCCGCTCGTAGAGCGCGGCAAGCGGGCCGCGCGCGAATTTCGCTTCGCGGAAACCCTCGCGCAGCGCCCAGTGCAGGGCGTTGTAGCCGTACTGATCGACGGCGTCGCGGTCGGCGCCGCGATCGAGCAGCGCCTCGACCAGCGGCAGGTTGCCGGCCGCCGCCGCGGCCATCAGCGGCGTCTGGTTCATCGGCAGCCGATGCTCCAGCCCGTACTGCTCGCACTGTTTGAGGATGTCCTTGAAGTGGTTCGCGAAATAGGGGACGTAGGTCTTCCGGCCGAAGGTCGCGCGCTGCTGCGTGAAGTTTGCCGCCTGCTCGAACCTGGCTTCGCTGGCCAGCCACTCGGCGAGCTGCGGCTCATCATGACAGGTTGCGTACTCGTAGAGCTGCTGCTTCATCTTGGCGCCCGGGGCCTGCTCGCGGAAGACCTTGACCAGCAGTTCGGTGACTCTTTCCTCGCCGAAAACCGGCCAGGGAACCGGCGTCTGCTTGAGGATCGTCCGGCGGATGGCCTCGGCCTGTTCCTGCTTGCCCTGCAGTTCGAGCTTGCGCGCTTCCTTCTGCCAGTCTTCGAGGGTCGATTGCCGGGCTTCGACCTTGACCTGGCCGAGGTTCAGCTCGAGCAGCCCGAACAGCGGATGGCCGGTGTCCGACTCGATCACGTAAACGTTCTTGATGGCGCGTGTCAGCGCCACGTAGAGGGCATTGACGAAGAATTTGTAAACCTCGAGCGACTTGTCGCTCTTGTCCTTCGCCCGCCGGTAGTCGAGCGTGTCGACAGCAAGGTCGGCCGCCGCGACGCCGTCGACGATCTCCCCGAACTCGGCGCGGTGATCGGAAACGAAGCGATAGAGGACGATGTTCTCGTATTCCAGCCCCTTCGCTTCATGGATCGAGAACAGCAACGGCGTCGCGAAATGCTTCCGCGCCTCGACCTTGTCCTCGTCGCGCATCACCAGCACGGCAAACTGCGTGGACTGGCGAATCTTCTGGTCGAGTTCGCGCTTGGTGACGTCCTTGTCGGGCAGCAAGGCAACCTGCCCGGCGTCGCCGCCGACCGCCTGCACCAGGAAGTTGCTCTCGCGGTCGATCGAACCGAAGCGCCGGTGCTTGATCTTCAGCAACTGGTTGGCGACGCGCGTGGCTTCCAGCCCGTTGCGGAAATTGGCGGTGAGGACGCGCAACTCCTGCCGCTCGGCGAGCTTCGGGTCTTTCCAGAACAGGCTCTTGACCTGGCTCCAGGAGAAAAAGTTGGGATGCACGATCTGGTTCGAGTCGCCGCAGAGCAGGAAATGGCCCGGCTTCTTCAACGTCCTGAGGACCAGCGCCAGTTGCACGGTGGTGATGTCCTGGACTTCGTCGATGACCACGAAGTCGTAGCGCGGCGCCGCCAGCGCCTGCCAATCCTGGGCGACGAGATTGAGATCGTAGAGCCTGGCTTCGGCGAGCCAGCCGCGATACTTCTCGAACAGATCGTAGAGCTTGTCGCGCAGATCGACCGGAAAGATCGACTGGCGCACGCCGAGCGCCAGGTAGTCGGCGCGCGACACGACGCCGGCGGCGCCGGCGGCCAGCACGCCGCGAATCTCCTCGAAGGCCTGATGGCCGTCGAACTCCCGGAAGGTCTGCCGCATGCGCGCGAACCAGCCGGCGAAGTCGCGCCAGGTCGCTTCCCGACCCGGCGGCACGCGGATCGACTCGACGAACTCGCGGTAAGAGAGGAAAACCGCTTCCTGCGCGGTGTGCTCGAAGCCGTTGGCGTAATACAGATCGCGGGCGCTCTGCGCCAGATAGCTCGAGTGCGTGACGTAGAGCACCTCGCCCTCGGCGTGCTTGAGCTTCTCGAGGGTCAGCGCCGTCTTGCCGCTGCCGGCACTGCCGACGACGATCAAGGGCGGCGGCTGGCGATAGACGGCGTCCTGCGTGTCGTCGAAGGAGATCGGCTTGTCGAGCAGATGAATCGCCGTCCGTTCCGGATGCAGGTAGCGAACCGGCAGTGCTTCGCCGATCGCCTCGTCGGCGCCGATGTCGGGGATCCGGCTCTCGTCGATCGCCGCACCGCGCAGGAAGCGCGACTTGTCGTAGTCGTGGTTGGCGATCACTTCGAGCATCAGCGCGCAGACCTCGTCGCCGTGGCGAACCAGCGAGAACAGCAGCCGGTCCGCGTCGCCGAGCCGGGCACGGTAAAACTTGCCGTGGCTGAGATTCACCAGCTTCTTGACCTGGGCGGCACGGAAATCGTGCCGGGCGATGGCATCGGCCACCTTGCAGTAGCTGGCCTTGACGCGCGAGGTGTCAAGGCCGGTGTACTCGAGAATCTTCACTGTCGGTTCCAGCCAGGGTTGTGAAAAAAGTGCGAATCCTACTTCACCCTGCTCAGTCCGGTTCTTGACCGCTGCGCGACAAGGGTGACTCTTTCGGCATGCGCTGCGAAGTCAAACGCATTCGGGTCAAAATCGTCGCCCAGCCACTCCCTCATCTCCTCGTGATCCTCGTGCTCCGGATCCTTCAGGGCATCCAGCAGATTCGCGTAGCCATAGACCCCGCCACAGTTCTCCGGCGGACACGCGCCTTCGCCGGCGACCAGCACGGCGCGCGGCGCCGCCGGGTCGGCCGGCAGGCGCGCCTCGATGGCGATGCTGTGCCACCAGTCGTCACCGAAGTCGTACCAGTAACGAAACTTGCGCTGCCTCGCCAGCAACTCGCCGAGCGTCGTGGTATCTTCGGGAAGCGCCGGCTGCCCACCGAACATGTCGTCGTCGAGGCTGGAATTGCCCACCACCCGGCCGGCCGCGCGAAACTCGTGCAGGTGGTCGTCGCCCCAGCCCATGGCCACCTGGATGACCCGGTGAAGCTCCGCAAAGGTCAGGTCCTTGTCGACCTCGACGCGGCGCCAGATCGACGGTTCCCAGTAGTCGAGGTTGATCTTGAGGCGCAGGCGGCCACCGGCGTTCTTCGCTGTTGCGTTCATGGTTGCAATACCTTGGTCGATTCCTCGCCGAACTGGCTGACCACGCGTACCGCCACGCGCCTGCCGGCCCGGAAGGGAATGGGATGGGAAACGAAGCCGTAGAGTCGGTCGAAGGCTTCGGCGTCAATGTCGAGCAGGGGTAAACTCAGGAGGGGGTTGTCCGCAGAGGCCATGGCGAGCGACGTAACCGGCGGGTAGGTGGTTCATTCTAGCAAACCACTGGTGCCCGGCGACATCGGCGATGGCCGGCGTCACGGCACGAGACTCCGTCAGGATTCATGCTGATGGTCCAGGGAAGCAGGGGCTGCGTGCTCTTCGCTGCCGGCAACCGCTGATGACCGAGCAACGCCGTGCTAGCGAGCTAGCGGGCCGATGGTCGACGAGTCGCACGAAGTCGGTGTCGCCGTCGACCAGAGGGCCCGACCGTTTCAGGCCTTCGGACAGGCCGACGCGTCGACGACGCGCCAGTACAACTGTACCGGCCCGGGCATGCCCGATTGACGACCGCGACGACGCAGGAAGCGCTGTCTCCTACGCGAAGGTGTCGACGGCGTTGCCGAGATGCGGCGGATTGCTGGGAATGACCTGCGAGGCCGCCGCAACAAGCTGCATGGCGCCCTGTTCCTGAAGGTCGAGAGCCTTCTTCAGCACAGCGATCTGCACCGCTTGCGCCGTTCTCTCCTGACTCATCTCGGTCGCCAGGCTGGCGATGGCTGACACGTCCATGATTTCCAAGCTCCCGTGATCTGCTGACCGTGAACCTGCTTCTACGGCATATCCGGCGGATTCTTGAGGCCGATCACGGCGGCCGCATGACCGCCGATCGTGTGCTCGGCGGCGCCGCAACTCCCGGCGTGCGCCTACCGCCTGTCGCCCGGTGCAGCGCATCGGCGCATCAGCGAGTTCGCGCACCCATTCAAGCCTATAATTCCCGACTTTTTCGAGGCCGTCCATGTGGTTCAAGAATCTCTACCTATACCGCCTGCCGAAGCACTGGGCAGTCGAAGCCGCCGGGCTTGAAGAGCAACTCGCCGGCCTGACGCTGCAGGGCTGCAACGCCACCGACCCGCGCAGCATCGGCTGGGTGCCGCCACGCGAAGGCGGCCCGCTGATCCATTCGGTGAATCAGCAGTGGCTGCTCGCTCTCGGCATCGAGGAGAAGCTGCTGCCGGCGTCGATCGTCAAGCGCTTCGCCAGCGACAAGGCCAAGGCCATCGAGGAGGCCGAAGGACGCCGCATCGGTCGCAAGGAGATGCGCGAAATCCAGGAGGAAATGACACTCGAACTGCTGCCACGCGCCTTCATCCGCAGTCGTACCACCTTTGCCTGGATCGACAGGAGCAACGGCTGGCTGGTCATCGACTCGGCCGCACCTGCGAAGGCCGAGGAGTTCCTCGAACATCTGCGCAAATCGCTCGAGTCTCTGCCGGCGAAGGTGCTCAAGGTGACGCAATCGCCATCGGCGGCGATGACCGGCTGGGTAGCCGAGGGCGAAGCGCCGGCCGGCTTCACCCTGGATCAGGATCTCGAACTGCGCTCGGCGGAGAAGGCAACCGTACGCTACGTGAAGCACTCGCTCGAAGGCGAGGAGATTCGCCAGCACATCGCGGCCGGCAAGGTCGTCACGCGCCTCGCCATGACCTGGAACGACCGCATTTCCTTCGTCCTCGACGACAACCTGCAGCTCAAACGCCTCGCCTTCCTCGACATCCTCAAGGAACAGTCCGACGGCCAATCCGAGAACGCCGACGAACGCTTCGATATCGACTTCACGCTGATGACCGGCGAAGTCGCGCAGTTGCTCGACGACCTGATCGAAGCGCTGGGCGGCGAACCGGCGTCCGCGCCGGCGCCCGCGCCGGCGCCCGCGCCGTAGCGCCTTGACACGGTAACGCGGCAACGCCGAGCCGGGACCCCAGGGCGCGTGGCTTGGGCCCCGGATTCCATTTCATTTCATCCGGGCTACTCGACCCCCAATCCGTAGCCCGGATGCAGCGCCAGCGAAATCCGGGATCCCCAGGAACCTCCAACCCTGCCCCGGATTCCATCTCATTTCCTCCGCGATACTCGCCCACCAATCCCGTAGCCCGGATGCAGCGCCAGCGAAATCCGGGATCCCCAGGAACCTCCAACCCTGCCCCGGATTCCATTTCATTTCATCCGCGATACTCGCCCACCAATCCCGTAGCCCGGATGCAGCGCCAGCGAAATCCGGGATCCCCAGGAACCTCCAACCTTGCCCCGGATTCCATTTCATTTCATCCGGGCTACTCGGGCGTCAATCGCGACGGGCCCGCGGGGCCGCTGGAAATGCATCCCCAATCGCCTGCCAGGCAGCCCCGCCGCACGTACTGGTGAAACGACGACCACGGCCAGTCCTTGACTCGCTCCACCAGGCCGTGTTTCACCGGGTTGAAGTGGATGTACTCGACATGCGCGGCGAGGTCGGCCTCGTCGCGTACGGTGTGTTCCCAGAAACGTCTCTGCCACAAGTCGTATTCGCCCTTGTCGTTGCGCGCCAGCGGTAGGCCGCTGGTGACAAGTTCGCGTGTAAGACCTGCCTTGATCGCCCGCCAGCGGCCGGAGTAGTCGGCGTCGCCCGCCGGCAAGGTCCAGATCGCGTGCAAGTGGTCGGGCAATACCACCATCGCCACGATCGCGAACGGCCGCGCCGTCTGGACTCGCCGAAGCACCGATCGCAGGAGGTCAACGTGATCCGTCAACACCCGTGCACGGCGGTCGGCCAGTGTCACGGTAAAGAAGCAGGTCCCACCCTCGAGCCTGATGCGCCGGTAATGCACCATTCGCGACCCCTCTCTCTATCGACCTGCCCCATGCGCCCGGCCCGCCTGACCCGTAGCCCCGTAGCCCGGATGCAGCGCCAGCGGAATCCGGGGCCCGCGAGGCGCTTCGGTGTGTTTCCCCGGATTTCATTGCATTCCATCCGGGCTACGGTCATCGCCACCAGCCATTGGTGTTTTCATCGTCATGGTAACGCCGCCAGCGCCGCCTTGACCCAGGCGAAGCCCACCCTCTCCTGCTCCAGGCGCAGGTTCCTGCGCAGGCGGTTGTCGCGCAGGTCGTCGTAGAGGGCGCTCTCCGTTGGCGAGAGCCGCGGCAGGTCGCGCAGCGTCTGCTTGTCCTCCTCGCCCCACAGCGACTCGAAGGCCAGCAAGGTCGCGCGATCCATCAGGAAGGAATCGACATGCTCGAACTGCGCGCGCAACTGGTCGAGAATCGCGAAGCCGTGCGTATCGATGTCACCCCAGTAATGGAGGCGGCAGCGCGACAGCCAGCGCGCTTCGCTGAGCAGCTCGAAACCGTAGCCGGCGCCGAAAATGATCAGACTGTCGGTGACCTCGGGGAAAGCCAGGAAATTGACCTCGTTCTCGGTGATGAAGACGCGTGACACGCCGGGATCGAGGCGGGCAAAGCTGCGCGCATCGAGCGTGAGGTCCTGTTCGGGATCGCCGGGCAACAAGGCGTGCTCGCGGTCGAGAATGCGGAAACGGAGGCGCGCCGGCTTTTCCCGAAAGCCGTAGCGTCGGGCAAACTGGCTCGCTCCCGCAGCCGAAAGGACAACGGCCTCGGCCGGCAGGACGAGATCGAGCAACTCGCCGAGGACGCCGCGATGCGCCTCGATGAACTTGCTGTGCACGCCGGGGACGTCCACCTGCCGCAGGTACACGCCGGGCCGCGGATGCGCGTGCACCCAGGCAACGATGTCGAGCAGCCGACCCCAGGCGTCGGCAAGTTCCAGCGCGCGCAGCGGCCGTCTCGCCAGCCAGTCGAGCAATGCCGGCTGGCGCAGGCGCGTCAGATCGAGCAGCGCCCCGAAGCGACTGGCGTCGCGCCGCTTGCCGATCAGTGCCAGAGCGTCGTCGAGGCTGTCGACCCAGGCTTCCTGCGGCACGGCATTGGTGCCGAACAGGCGATGCCTGAACTCGCGCAACTCGACCCGGCAGTGCGCCATCGCCTGCAGTTCGCCGATCCACGCACGCAGTTCGTTGAAACGCTCGCTCATCTCGGCCGAGGTCGGCCCCTTGAGCAGCAGGCGGCGAGGGAAGAGCGACTCGCCGGTCACCACGCTGGCCAGCAATTCTCCGCGATCCCACAGCCTTTGCACCTGGGCGCGCAGGCCGGCAGGCCGGGTCCAGCTCATCCGGCTGCCCGCGCCTTCTCGGCGTGGTACTCCTCGATCGACAGATTGCGCAGCTTCGAGGTGCGGCCTTCCTCGTTATGAACGAAGCCGACGCTGGCGACGAAGGGTTCGATGATGTGGATTTTCTGCAAGGGGGTGACGATCAGCAATTGCAGGTTGAGCTGGGCGAACAGCCGCAGCCCGTACTGCGCCGACTCGTCCGAGCCACGCCCGAAAGCCTCGTCGATGACGACGAAGCGGAAGGAACGCGAACGCACGGCGCCCCATTCGAGGCCGAACTGATACGCCAGACTGGCCGCCAGGATGGTGTAGGCCAGCTTCTCCTTCTGACCGCCCGACTTGCCGCCCGAGTCGGAGTAGTGCTCGTGCTCGCTGTCGTCCTCGCGCCAGCGCTCGCTGGCAGCGAAGACGAACCAGTAGCGGACGTCGGTGACCTTGGCCGTCCAGCGGCGGTCCTGCTCGGAGAGTCCCTCGCGGCCACGCAGCCGTTCGATGATCCGGCGCACCTGCAGGAACTTCGCTTCCGAGTATTGCGCGTCTTCCGAACCGGTCATCGCGCCTTCGGTGCACGCGCGCAACTCGCCCTGGAAATCGCGGATGTCGGCGTCCGGCGTCGCCTGCGCTTCGAGAGCGATGTAGCGGCCGGGGTTGTAGTCGATCTGGGTAAGCGAGCCGTTGATGCGGCCGATGCGCTCGCGGATCGTTTCGCGCCACATCGCCAGTTGCGCGTTGAAGTTGGCCACCTCGCGGATGGTGTTCTCGTTGAGCAACTCCTTGAAACGCACTTCGAAGCGCGGCAGGTCGTCGGCCTGCAGCTTGTCGAGCATCGCCCGGTACTCGCCGATCGCCGCGATGGCGACGTCGACTTCCTGGGCGTCAAGCGGAAAGACGAGGCAATAGGCGCGCATCGCGTCGATGATCCGGTCGCGCAGCGTCCGCAACTTGTCGTCGCAGGCATCGATCCGCTTCTGGAACCAGTCGCGCATCTCGCGCTCGCGGTTCTCGCACGACTCGACGGTCAGTTGATGCTCACCGAGTGCCTCGGCGCGCATCTCCCCGAGTCGGACGAAATGTGCGGTATCCTGCGCCGCCTCGCTGACCAGCGCCAGCGTTTGCTGACGCAAAGCCTCGGCGGCCTCGCGCCTGGCCTGCGTCGCGCCGAGGTCGCGGGTCTTCTCGGCAAGCGCCGCCTCGGTCTGGGCGAGGTCAGCCTGCAGGCGGGTCAGGCGAACGGCGAGGTTCTGCAGCACGTCGGAGGTCGCTTCGAGGAGTCGCTTTTCCTCCGCCAGCTTGGCCACCTCGCTGGCCAGCGACTGCCAGTCGAGTTCCTGGAAGTCGCCGTACTCGTCGAGCT
This sequence comes from Accumulibacter sp., assembly GCA_017302455.1. Classification (GTDB taxonomy): domain Bacteria; phylum Pseudomonadota; class Gammaproteobacteria; order Burkholderiales; family Rhodocyclaceae; genus Accumulibacter; species Accumulibacter phosphatis. The sequence continues at coordinate 22,976 of JAFLDO010000034.1, read as the reverse complement.
TCGACAGTGCCGTCAGCCGTTCCTTGAGCGCATTCTGCTCGGCAAGGATCTTGCCGATGCGGCCGCCCAGCTCGGCCAGCCGTAGCTCGAGGGCCCGCGCCTTGGCTTCGAGGGCGTCGATCTTCGCCGCATTGGTCCACCCCAGGACGTAGCGACTGCGGTCGTCGAGCCGATGGCGGTCGTCCTTCTCGTGCCGTTCGCCGGGGGCCTTGATCTGGCCAGCACGCGTGATCGCCCGCGTCTCGCGCCGGAACTGCTCCTGCGTCGCGCAGCAGGCGACGTCGAAACGGTGCGACAGCTCGCGTTCGAGCCAGTCGTAGCAGGCCGAGTCGGGCTTGACGGCCAGTTTGCGGACCAGCGAATCCCGGTGCAGACTGGCCATCTCGTTGCGCGCACTGTGCCGCACCCGGAAGTACACCAGGCGGCCGCGGAGCTGGGTCTTGTCGACCCACTCGGCGACCTTCGCGTAATCGTCATCGGGAACCAGCAGCGACAGGCCGAAGTTGCGCAGCAGACGTTCGGCAGCGCCCTCCCAGTCGCGCTCTTCGTCGCGCACCTGCAGCAGTTCGCCGGCAAAGGGCATCCGCTCTTCGGGCAGCGACAGGGCCTTGGCGAGGGCCGAGCGCATCAGAATCTGCTCGGCCGGAATATTGCTGCGCCTGGCCTTCAGGCTGCTGATCTCGGCCGACAGCTCGGCGTGTTCCTGCTTGCCCTGGCGCAGGCTGACGCCCAGTTCGGTGAGGTCGTTCTGCAGGCTGGCTTCGCGTCCGCGCGCCGTTTCGGCGAGCGCCGCCAGGCGCTGTCGCTGGTCGAGGAAAGCGGCCTCGTCCTCGGCCGCCTCCTCGCCGATGGCGTGCAGCAGATCGGCACGCCGCTGCGCCCGGCGCGCACGCACCTGGCGCTCGTTTTCCAACCGGCGGATCTCGGCCGCCAGGCGCTCCAGCCGATCGCCGCCGTTCTCGGCGATGTGGCGGCGAAGCTCCGCCTCCTCGACGCGCTGCGCGTCACGCTGATCGGCGTGGCGCCGGAGTTGCGCGTCCTGCCGCCGCCACTCCTCCGCCAATCCGGCGAGCCGCTTGTCGAGCAGGCCGACCTTGAGACCCGCGAAATAGGGCTTGAGCGCTTCCCGGCAGGCGCGCAGTTCCTCGACCTGAGCGACCACCGCCGCATGCCGCTCGCCGTCGGCCACCAGCGGCGTGAGCATGGCTACCTGGCGCTTGGCCTTCAATACCGCCTCGTGGGCGCGGTTGAGGTCGTCGAAGTGGCCGATCAGCGCGGTGATGCGCGGCGCCACGTCGAAAGGCTCGAGCATGTGGCTACGCACGAAGTCGGTGAGGTTGCCGACCGACTTCATCGACACCGTCTGGTGGAAGAGGTCGAGCGCCTGCTCGTTGTCGATGCCGAAGCGCCGCCGGAACCAGGCGCCGTACGGCGGAAAGCTGTCGAAGAGATCATTGCCCGGTCGCCGCAGCCGCTTGCGCAGCGCGCCGATGTCGCTGCCGAAATGGGCAAAATCGCCGGCAATCGACAGGTCGCGTTCGGCGGCAAGGAAGAAGCGGGCCGGCTGCCCTTGCGCATCCTTGATCCAGAAGACCTGCGCCAGCGTGACCGTCTGGTCGTAGCCGGCGTTGTGGAAGACGCCGAGGATCACCGAGTAGTTGTTGTGGTCGCGCAGTGCCACCGGCCGCGCCGTGCCGCTGATCTCGTTGCGCTCGGACTTGTAGTGGCCAAGCACGTAGGAGCGCAGCGTGCGCTCGCGGCTGTCGGCACCGGCAGCCTTGTTGTAGGCGATGCGTTGCGCCGGCACGAGCAGCGTCGTCACCGCATCGACCAGGGTCGACTTGCCCGAGCCGATGTCGCCGGTCAGCAGTGCATTCTTGCCTTCCGGATGGAGCGTCCAGACGCGGCCATCGAAGGTTCCCCAGTTGAACACTTCGAGGCGCTGCAGCCGGAAGCCGGAGAGCGTATCGTCGGCGACGAAGTCGAGACCGAGGCTCTGCGGATCATTCATCGGCTGCTTCCTGGCGTCCCGGCAACAGCGAGCGGTAGGCCGCCAGCCGCTGGTCGAACTCGGCCAGCCACTGCGCGTCGACGAAGGCCTTGAGGATTCGCCGCACCTCGACCATCGGCGGCTGGCCGTGCTCGACCTTCAGGCGGCGCAGGAAACCCAGTTCGACGACCTTGCCGAGGTAGAAGTCGATCTGATCGATCAGCCGGGCCTCATTGCTGCCTTCGCGCAGGAAGACGCGCATCAGCTCGGCGACCTCGTCGCGCGCCAGAACCAGGCGGGTGTCGCCGCCGCTGGCGTCGAACTCGGCCAGTTTCTTCCGCAGGAGCGCCAGCAACAGGCTCACCGGAAACGACAGCGGGCGCCTGGCTACCAGCCGCGGCAGCCGGGTCGCCGCGCCCTCCTCGGGTTCCGGCCGCGCGCGCAGGAAAGCATAGCCTTCGGCCTCATCGAGGACCAGTTCGAGGTCGAGCACCGCGACATAGTCGCGCACGCGCGCCTGCAGCGTCAGCAGCGCATTCCATTGGCCGGCGTCGGCCTCCTGATAGATCACGCCCTTGAGCAGCGGGATCACCAGCGCCGACAGGTCGGGGCTGGCCATGGCCGATGTCGGTCCTGGCGATGTGTCGACTCCGACGCCCTCAATCGACATTACGAAACAAACGCTCCCATGAAATCGTCGCCTCCACGCTGACCAGTTCCAGCGTTTGGCCAGGGACGAAGTCGTGCAATTCCCATAGACCGTCTGAACCTTTGCGAAATAGCTCAAGCTGCTGCTGGTCGGGGTCGATCAGCAGGTATTCCTTCAGGGGCGCCAGGCGACGGTAGGCGATGAACTTGTCGCCGCGATCGTAGGCGGCGGTAGATGGGGAAAGGACTTCGGCGACCAGCACCGGATGGCGCATGGCCAGTTCAGCGCGATGGTCGTCCGGTTGGCAGCTCACGAAGACATCAGGGTAGAAAAAACTGCTCGTGGTGGCGATCTCGATTTTCATGTCAGCCATGTAGACGCGGTAGGGCGTGCCGAACAGGGCTTCGTCGAGTGCTGAGAACAGGTTGCCGAAAATCGTCACATGCCGTCTTGAAGCACCGCCCATGGCGAATACCTCTCCACCGACATATTCGTGCTTTTCCGGCTGAATCGTTTCCCAGCGCAGGTATTCCTCGGGACTGAGGATTGGAACTCCAACAGGTAGCGCCATGGCCTTTCTCCGCTGCGTGCACTCGGGCTGACTGCAAACCCGGTCTGCCACCAGGGGCAGGCTTGCCTGTTCTTTAGCACAACACACCACTCGACACAAGCCATGCGCTCGGGTCGTGCCTGCCCAGTTGTCATGTTGTTGAAAATTCGCCAGCAGGACCGCGTTCTTCAAGTCAACGCCCAGTTCGCTCAAGCATTGTTGACCGGGGTGAGCTTTGCCTCATTCAGCGCACGAAGATCACGCGCGGCAGCCGCGCCTGCCTGGCATAGGGCTGACCATCCGCTGTCGTCCCACTCCAGACGATCAACTCGTTCACGCCTTCATCGACCACCGACTTGAAGGAATCGCCGGCCAGATGCAGGTAGGCGACCAGCTCGGCCAGGCCGTGTTCGAGCGGCCGCGTCTCGCAAAGCTCGCGCAGGGACACCTGCGAGCGCTCCTGCAAGGCCTGCCGTATGTGGCGGACGAGTTGCGCGCGATCGACGACTACCTGCGAGAACAGGACGGCGGCGTCGACCTCGTCGTCGTCGGCCGACTCGAGCTCGAGGTCGGCGATCGACGGCTTGATCGGCGGCGAATACAACGGCCGCTCCATCGGCAGTTCGATAGCGGCGGCGGTATCGGCAATGCTCATCACCTCACCCGCCGGCGGCGTCTCGCGCAAGGCCAGTGCCTTCGCCTCGATACCGTGCAGGATGTCCATGATGCGCCGATTTTCGAGCCACGCCTGATCGTCGAGAAAACGCCGCAACTGCTGCGAGAGTTGCGCGACCGTGCGCTGGGTGTGCTCGCCGGCTTCGAGCCAGTCGTAATGCACGCGCCGGGTGCGCGCATCGGGTCGTAGTTCGGCCACTGCCGGCAGCGTCAGCACCCGCTCGAGCAGCGCTGTCAGCTCGTCCTGCCGGCGGCTCGACATCAGGAAGTCCCAGAAGGCGCGGAAGCTCTTGCCCTGGTCGGAGTCGGAAATCGCATCGCGTTCGCCCATGATTTCTTCGAGCAGGGCGCCCTTGGCACCTTCCCAAAGGGCGATGCGCTCGCGCACGCGCCGGTCGAGCCGGCGGAAATTGTGCTCGACCTCGCGGAAGTCGGCGAGCAGTTCGCGCGCCATGGCGACGAACTGCTGAAAGCGATCGCGCAGCGCCGAGTCGTCGAGCAGCGGCAGGTCACCCGACAACACGCGCGCGATCTCGGCATCGATCTCGTCGCGCCGCCGGTGCAGCTCGGCGATGCGCGCCTCGGGGTCGGTTTCGCTGCCCTCGCTCATCTGCTTGAGGAGTTCGAAAAGCGTCAACAGGCGCGACTCGGTACCGACGAAGCTGCGTTCCGCGAGCGTCCCCAGCCAGGCGATCGCCTTCTCGGTCGCCGGCATCAGGTCGAAATGCGGCTCGTCCGAAGCTTGCGCGTAGAACTTGCGCAGCCAGCCCTTGTCGTTGGCCGCCCAGTCGTTGAGGTAATCGAGCGCCGATTTTGGAAACGCTTGGGCACCAAGCCGGTCGCGCAGGACGAACAGTTCGTCCTCGAGCGCCTCGGCCAGATCGGCCTGCGTGATCACCCGGACATTCGGAACGATGAACACCCGTTGCAGGAAGCTCGCCACCAGCGGCGCGTGCTCCGAGCGCAACAGGCGCCACGCCGGATGGCTCTGGCGGAGCAGTTCGAGGGTGGCGTAGTCGAGGGTCATGCCAGCGACGCTTCGATCCGCTCCCAGCGCTGGTCCCGGACCATCGCCAAGCGACAGCGGCCCCCGGGAAGCTCGGCGCACAGGCCGCCGCTCAAGCGATCGCCGGCAGCGGCCATCAGCGAGCGAGGCTCTGCTACTCGACAGCCGGGACGACCCATGAACTGCGACGGGCAGGTCCTGGAGGTGAAGGTGGTCACCTGTCGGCCTCCTGCAGGAACACGGTCAGGTGCTCCACCGGCAACGGCCGGCTGAACAGATAGCCCTGAAAGGCGTGGCAACCATGCGCTTCGAGGAACTGCCGCTGTGCCTCGCTCTCGACACCCTCGGCAATGACGTTCATGTCGAGTTCCCGGCCCATGGTGATGATGGTTCGCGCAATCGTCTCTTCCTTTCGGGCGCCGGGGAGCTTGCGCACGAAGGACTGGTCGATCTTGAGCTGATCAAGCGGCAACTGCGCCAAGTAGGACAAGGACGAATAGCCGGTACCGAAATCGTCCAGGGAAAAGGCGACGCCCAGGCGTTTGATCGCGAGCATCTTGGCGATGGTGTCTTCGACGTTCTTGAGAAGCACGCTTTCGGTCAGCTCGAGTTTCAGGCGCGCCGGGTTGGCGCCGCTGGCCTTGAGCGACCGCTTCACTTGCTCGACGAAGTCGGCCTGTCGGAATTGTCGGGCACTCACGTTCACCGCGACTTGCAACGAGCGAGTGCATGCATCGCTCTCCCAGTTCTTGATCAGCACGCAGGAGGTTTCGAGTATCCAGCGGCCGATCGGCAGAATCAGCCCGGTGCTTTCCGCAAGCGGGACGAACTCATTCGGCGAGACCAGCCCGCGTTGCGGATGCCACCAGCGCAGCAACGCTTCGACGCCGATGACGCGACCGGCGGTATCGATCTGCGGTTGGTAGTGCAGGCGCAACTGATCGAGTGCGAGCGCCTGATGCAGATCGCTCTCGAGCGCGCCGCGCAGGTCCATTGCCGCCTGCATCGCCGGGTCGAAGAAGCGCAGGCGGTCGCGGCCCGCGTTCTTCGCCTGGTAGAGCGCGAGATCGGCACGCTTGAACAGCTCCTCGACCGTATCCAGCGCCGCGAACAGGCTGACACCGATGCTCAGCTTGCAACGGTATTCCTGGCCGTCGAGGCTGAAGGGACGGCTGGTGGCCTCGCGCAGCTTGTCGCCGACTTCCTTGGCCACGGCTGCCGCCTCGTCGGCATTGCCACTCACACCGTCGAGGAGGAGCACGAACTCGTCACCCCCCAGGCGCGCCACCGTGTCGCCCTCGCGCACCTGGGCGCGCAAGCACTGTGCCACTTCGACCAGCAGCAGGTCGCCCACATCATGGCCGCGCGTATCGTTGAGTGTCTTGAAATTGTCCAGGCCAATGAAGAAGAGCGCGCCGTAGAGCCCGTGGCGTGCCGCGGCGGCCAGCGCCTGGCCCAGGCGGTCCTGCAGCAGGCGGCGATTCGGCAGGCGCGTCAAGGCGTCGTAATACGCCAGGCGGTGAATCTCGGCCTCGGCCTGCTTGTCTTCGGTGATGTCGCTGAAGCTCGCGACGTAATGCGTGGTGATCCCACCTGACGCGACAATCGCCGTGATCGTCAGCAACTCGGCGTAGATCTGGCCGCTCTTGCGCTTGTTCCAGATCTCGCCCTGCCAGTAGCCTTTCTCGACCAGCGAGTTCCACATCCGCTGATAGAACGGATCGTCATGACGCCCCGACTTGAGCACTGCCGGCGTCCGCCCGATGGCTTCCGCGGCGGAGTAGCCGGTCAGGCGGGTGAACGACTGGTTGACCCGAAGGATGACCCCCTTCGGATCGGTGATCACCATCCCGTTCTGGCTGGCGAAGGCAACGGCGGCGATGCTCAACTCGCCTTCAGCCCGCTCGAGTTCGGCGACCAGCGTCGCCAATCGATCGCGCTGGGCCTCGACCTCCTTGCGCAAGCCTTCGCGCTCGAGGAAGTTGCTGATTCGCTGCCGGGCGATGGCGACGTTGATCGGCTTGGTAATGTAGTCGGCGGCCCCGAGAGCCAGACCCCTGGCCTCGGATTCGCCGTCGCTCAAAGCGGTCAGGAAGAACACCGGGATGGCCTGCGAACGCGGATCGGCCTTCAGCCGGCGACAGGTCTCGAAGCCATCGATCTCCGGCATCATCACGTCGAGCAGGATCAGGTCCGGGGGTGCCTCGATCGCCAGTTCCAGCCCTTTCGCGCCGGAAGTGGCGATCTGCAGATCGAAGTCCGGTGCCAGGGCTCGCCCCAACATCATCAGGTTCGTCGGCGTATCGTCGATGGCCAGGAGCTTGAGTCTTTGCTGGGTCATTTCGGGTCTTTCGCAAGCTGGATGGCTACCATCCGGCGCAGGCGTTCGAGGGCCAGGTCGAAATCGAAGGCATTCAGGATTCCGTCGATCTCGTCGATCTCCGCCTCCAGGTCGCTACCGGCGGCCAGGGATTGCAGGTCCTTGAAGCGATCGATGGCATCGAAACGGTTCTGCACGAGCAAGGGAGCAATCGTATCGACCAGTCCAACAAACTGCTCCCTATCGACCTGTTGGCGGGCGTGAACCGCTGAGGAAGTCGCCGGTGGCAATTCGGGGGCGGTGCGCAGCCACTTGCCGAGTACCGCTTGCAGGGTGGCGAAGGTAACCGGCTTGGCCAGGTAATCGTCCATGCCGGCGCGCAGGCAACGTTCGCGATCTTCCGCGAACGCATTGGCGGTCAAGGCAATGATCGGCCGACGCGGCAGGCTGTTGTCGACTTCCCAGCGCCGTATCCGCTCGGTGGCCGTGCAGCCGTCCATGACCGGCATGTTGACGTCCATGAGGACGATGTCGGCGGCGTGGCCACGCGTTATCGCGTCCACCGCCTGCTGGCCGTCTTGCACCAGGGCAGCGCTCAAACCGAGCTTACGCAGCAGCGCTTCGACAACCCGCTGGTTGATCATGTTGTCCTCGACGACCAGCACGCGTGCCTGCGAACCCGCCCGGACCGGTACCGCCCGTACTTCGCCCGGCGCCGGGGTGGCCACGCCATCGGCGTTGTCGCCAGCGGAACCGATTCCCGCGCGGATGCGAAACCAGAAGCGTGACCCGCTACCCGCAACGCTGTCGACTCCGGCGTCGCCACCCATCCGTTCGGTCAGGCTGCGTACTATCGAGAGTCCGAGCCCGGAGCCGCCATATTTGCGTGTGCTCGAACTGTCGGCCTGCGAAAATGGCCGGAACAGCAAATCGAGTTTTTCGGCAGGAATGCCAATCCCCGTATCGCTCACCGAGAACTCGAGCACGGCCGAGTCGGCGTCGCGTGCCACTTCGACTCCCTCGACGACGATCTTGCCGTGTGCGGTGAATTTGATGGCATTGCCGATCAGCTTGGAGAGCATCTGACGCAGCCGCTGGGGGTCAGAGCGATAGTGTTGCCCGCACGACGCACGCCATTGGCCTGCGAGCACGAGTTGCTTGTTCGTGGCGGAAGCGGAAAACAAGGCTAGCGTTTCGCGGATGAGATCGTCGGGATCGAACTCAGCGCTTTCGATCCGCAGCTTTCCCGACTCGATCTTTGACAGGTCGAGGATGTCATTGAGCAGGGTCAACAGGGACTGGCCCGACGTCAGGATGATCCTTGCGTAGTCCTGCCGCTCGCGTTCTGTCAGGTTCGGCATCAGCAGCAACTGCGCCATGCCGAGCATGCCGTTCAGCGGCGTGCGCAGCTCATGGCCCATCATCGACAAGAAGTCCGACTTGGCATGGTTGGCGGCCTCGGCCGCCTCGCGGGCGTCGTTCAGCGAGATGTCGTAGCTGCGCACGGCATCGCGCATTTCGCCGAAACTGCGCACCAAATCGCCGATCTCGTCCGTGCCGGCGGCAGGCAGGATCGCCGCATAGTCGCGATTGGCGAGACGGTCCGCCGCTCGGCCGAGTTCGCGCGCACGCCGACCAACGGTGAATTCGAGGAACAACGCCACCAGCACCATGGCGACAGTGACGATCGCGGCGATGATGAGGAAAGCAGCGAGCGCCAGCTGGCGGGCCTTGGCGCGGTCTTCGCTGAAGTCGATGTCGACCGTGAGTGTTGCCAGGGTGGTGTCGCGAAAGCGCACCTCCTGCACGAACCGCTCGGTATCCGGCAAGGTCGATGTCGCCAAGCGGCCAAGCGGATAAAGACGCCGACCGCCCTCGCCGACGAGTTCGATGCGTCGCCAGTTCCGTTGGCGCGTGCGCAATTGGTCGAGGTTCTCGTGGATTCCGGCGAACTGGTTCTGCAGGAGCAGCGGCAGCAGGCTGTCGGCAACGATCTCCATCTGGTGCCGCGATTCACGTTCCACGATCCGGTCGACCGAGTCCAGCAGCATGGGCTGGATCAGGAGCACGAAGGCACCCAGTATCGCCAGCGCGATGCTCAGCAGAAGGCCGAAAATCTTCTTGCGGAGCGTGAAAGTGCGGCGCATCTGTGTCGCTCCCGGCGGCGGCGTGATGATCGGCTCAATCACCCGACTTCACGTAGAACTTATCGAGCTTCAGCTTGCTCATCAGCGCGTACTCGTCCGTGCTGGCCGATGTCGGCTGGCTCATGGGAATCTTGTTGAGCAATGCGGCACCCTCGGGGGTGGCCGCCATGTCCAGCAGAGCCTGTTTCACCAAATCCCGATGCGCTTCCGGTACGCGCGGGTGCGCCAGGATCGGATGCGAGGGTACCTTGCGCGTCTCGTAGATGATGCGGAGACTCTCGCGAAGGTCCGGCTTCTGCCGGTCGAAGCTCCCCTTGACGCCGCCCGAGGCCTCGCTGATGCCAAGGACAGTGTTGAGGTAGCTGGACGTGTGAGTCTGCGCGTACAGGGGTATCACCTTGATATGAAACAGCGTCTCGAGATCGGCGCGCATCAGCAACGAGGCGCCGAAGGCGTTTGGCGCTGGAAAGGAGATCTTCTTGCCGGCAAGATCCTTGACCGCCTGGTAGGGACTGTCCTTGCGTACGGCGAGCACACCATAGAGCGGCTGGGCGTCGCGAACGAGCGGGAGGTAGCCCTGCTTGCGGGCGGCGATCATGGCGTGATACGGGTTCATGTAGGCAAAATCAAACTCGCCGGCCTCGAAAGCGATCTCGAACTCGGGAATGCGTGGCGAGCCTTTCATGGTCAGTGCCAGACCCGTACGCTTCGAGAGCTCAGCCAGGATGGGTATCCAGATCGCGGCAAGTTCGCGGGCCTCGAACTGCGGTACCACGCCGAAGCTGTAGGCGGCGCCGGCGCGCGCCGGTGCCAACAGGCCAAGGCCGGCAACGAGCAGCGCAGCGCCCAGGAGGCGCACCATGCGCAAGCCGCAGCGAATCATGACCGCTCCCCGGCCACGACGATCAGCGCAACACCGCATCCACCGCGTCGGCCAGACTGCGCACGCTGCGCTCGGGATTGTGTAGCTTCTCGAGTCCGAACAGGCCGATCCGGAAACTGCGGAAGTCGGCCGGCTCGTCGCACTGCAGCGGCACACCCGCGGCAGTCTGGACACCGATGGCGACGAACTTCCGACCCGACTGGATCTCCGGATCGTCGGTGTAGCTGACGACGACGCCCGGCGCCTGGAAGCCTTCGGCGGCGACGCTCCGGAAGCCCTTGCCGGTGAGCATCTCGCGCACTCGCCGGCCAAGTTCCTGCTGCTCCTGGCTGACGCGCTCGAAGCCGTAGCTCTCGGTTTCCAGCATCACGTCACGCAGGGCAGCCAGCGCGTCGGTCGGCATCGTCGCGTGGTAGGCATGGCCGCCGCTTTCGAAGGCTTCCATGATCTGCATCCATTTCTTGAGGTCGCAAGCGAAGCTGCTACTGGTCGTCGTGTCGATCCGGGCGCGCGCTCGCTCGCCGAGCACCACCAGCGCGCAACAGGGCGAGCCCGCCCAGCATTTCTGCGGGGCGCTGATCAGGACGTCGACCTGGTTGGCGACCATGTCGACCCACACCGCACCAGAAGCCACGCAATCGAGCACGAACAGGCCGTCCACCGCCCGTACCGCCTCACCCACGGCGCGCAGGTAGTCGTTGGGCAGAATCATCCCCGAGGCAGTCTCGACGTGCGGCGCAAAGACGACCGCCGGCCTTTCCTCGCGAATGCAGGCCACGACGTCGTCGATCGGCGGCGGCGCGAACGGCGCCTGCGCTCCCTCGGCAAGCTGCCGCGCCTTCATGACGATGCTCGCCGCGGGAATTCCTCCCATCTCGAAAATCTGCGTCCAGCGAAAGCTGAACCAGCCGTTGCGGATCACCAGGCACTTGCGGTCGGTGGCAAACTGCCGCGCCACCGCCTCCATGCCGAAGGTGCCGCTGCCGGGCACGACGATCGCCGTGCTGCCGTTGTAAACCGTCCTGAGGATGCGCGCGATGTCCTTCATGACGCCCTGGAAGCGCTTCGACATGTGGTTCAGGGCGCGGTCGGTATACACGACCGAGTATTCGAGGAGTCCATCCGGATCGGGTTGGGGTAGCAGGGCGGGCACGGTTGTCTCCTGTGGGTTGATGGCGGGCGATCGGCGCGTCACGCGCGCGAGAGCCGGAGGATAACGCCAAGTCACGGCGGCGCGCCAGTCGTACGGCAGTTGCAGCGCGGCGATGCCGCTCCCACCACTTCCCTGGCGGCCGCCCGGCAGCGATCAGGCGCGACCGGCGGCTACCACAGGCGCAACGCGCAGCCACTTATCCTCTAGAATTCGGCCCATTCAACCTTGGCTGTCGTCGACTCGGCAGTCACCACGCAAAGGACGGGAAACCGCGATGGCCGGAGCCAGCCTGCTTGCCCTGATCGATGATATCGCCACGATCCTCGACGATGTCGCCCTGATGACCAAGGTCGCCGCCAAGAAGACCGCCGGCGTCCTCGGTGACGATCTCGCGCTCAACGCCCAGCAGGTGTCCGGCGTGCGTGCCGAGCGCGAATTGCCGGTGGTCTGGGCGGTCGCCGTCGGTTCGCTGAAGAACAAGCTGATCCTCGTGCCGGCGGCCCTCGCGATCAGCCGTTTCCTGCCTGCGGCGGTGACGCCGCTGCTCATGCTCGGCGGCCTTTACCTGTGCCTCGAAGGCGTCGAGAAGCTGGCCCACAAATGGCTCCACGCCGCCGCCGATGACGCGCCGCACGCCGCCGCGGACGCCGTGGAAGCCGTGGAACCGGCCGACGCGACTATCGACCTGCCGACACTGGAGGCCGAAAAGATCAAGGGAGCGATCCGCACCGACTTCGTCCTCTCGGCCGAGATCGTCGTCATCGCCCTGGGCACCGTCGCCGACGCCCCCTTCGCCACGCAGGTGGCCGTGCTGTCCGGTATCGGGCTGATCATGACCGTCGGTGTCTACGGCATCGTCGCCGGCATCGTCAAGATGGATGACCTGGGCCTCCACCTGCTCAGCAGGAGCGGGAGCGTCGCACGCAGCATCGGTAGAGGCCTGTTGCTGGCGGCTCCGCGCCTGATGAAGGCCCTGACCGTCATCGGTACCGCCGCGATGTTCCTGGTCGGCGGCGGCATCCTCGCGCACGGCATCCCGGCCGTGCATCACGGGATCGCGCATGCTGCCGAGCTGGCCGGCGGCGTGCCTGCAGTCGGCGGCCTCCTCGCGCCATCGACGTCGCTCCTTCTCGACGCGCTGGTGGGCATTGTCGGCGGCAGCTTGACGCTCATCGGCGTCAAGGCATTTGCCGCCGTCCGCGCTGCGTTTGGCGGCGAACGCAAGGCATAGCGCCGCAGCGCGGTGTGGCAGCGATCGATTGCGCGTCTGCCGCACGAAGCGACGCCCACCGCCGGCGTGGGAATCGGACATCTCCACAGCGGCCTGCGCTGACCCAATACAGGCGCAGAGCGTAGTATCCTTGCAGATCCGAGCCCGCTGCGCGCCACCGTCGGTATTCGCACGCGCATCGGCTGACAGCACATTGACAACGAGGAAGAACGATGACCAAGCAGATAGTGGTTTGCATGGATGGCACCTGGAACGACCCCGTCGAGCACACCAATGTCTACCGCTTGTTCCAGATGCTTCCCGGCGAGGAGCGGCAGATCGAGGAAACCGGACCCATCCGTTCGCATCTCGTCAAGAACAGCGACCAGGTCATCGCTTATTGTTTCGAGAGCATCGGCAGGGGCGGACGCGCGCGCGGACTGCTCGGCGGCACGCAGGGAATCGGCCTGCACGATTGCATGATCGATGCCTATCTGCTGGTTTCGCAGGTGTATCAGAGCGGCGACAAGATCTGGCTTTTCGGTTTCTCGCGCGGCGCCTGGGCGGCGCGCAGCCTCGGGGCATTCATTGCCCGCTCGGGCCTCATCCCGGCGGTTCATGCCGACGACGACGACGCCGCCGACAAGGCCGAGAAGATCTGGCTGGACTACAAGGAAGGGCGCGGCATGAAACGCGGCGGCCGCTTCTGGAAGCACCACGACGAAACGCCGATTCGCATGATCGGCGTCTGGGAGACGGTCGGCGAACTCGGCGTGCCGCTGTTCAACGGCCTGCGTCTGGCCGACCGGGACGAACTCCGCTTCCTGCGATTTGCCGACCGCGAACTCAGTCCGCGCGTCGAGCACGGCCGCCAGGCCCTGGCCATCGACGAGCACCGCGCCGACTTCACGCCGACGCCGTGGGCCGAGCGCGAAGGGGTCAAGCAGGTGTGGTTCGCCGGTGCGCATGCCGATGTCGGGGGCGGCTACGAAAACCACGGTCTCTCGGACATCGCCCTCGAATGGATGATGCAGGAAATCAACGACCTGGATGCCGGCCTGCAGCTCGCGCCCGACCAACTCAGCGAGGCGCTGGCGCCCGACAGCCTGGAGGACCGACACGACGAAACCCGAGGGCCAGTCTGGCGGACGCGCCCGAGCAAAGCACGCAAGATCCCCGACGCTGCCGAACTCCATCCCAGCGTAGTGCAGCGCCTGCGCGAGCGCGCCGACTATCGGCCGAAGGCGCTCGAAGACATTCCGGTCTGCACCGACTTCTACCTGGACGAGGCGCCGCGCCCGGACGAGACACTGCAGCCGGAGCGGGAAGCCCTGCCCTTCCGCAAGCTGCCGGTGGACGGCTCGACGTGCTTCCCGGCCTATGCCCACAAATGGTGGAATGCCTCCGGCGTCGAGGTGGATGTCGGCGAACGCTACCGCATCGAGGCGAGCGGCGCCTGGATCGACAAGGAGATCCACGCGGGTGCCGACGGCTATGAATCCAAGGCCTGGCTCCTTCACCTCGCCGAAGGTAGCCGCCGCATGGAGGAACGCCCGTGGTTCTCGCTGGTCGCCGCCATCCATCCCCGGCCCGACCTCGAGGCGAACAACCCCGACTCCGAGAATGTCCTTACCGGGCTCATCGAAAGCACGATCAGCGGCGTTGCGCGCATCGACGACGAGAGCTGCCTGCTGGCGACTCCGAGTGGCTGCGAGATCGAGATTATCGAACCAGGTTTCCTGTACTTCTTCGCCAACGACTCGCCGTTTTCCTACAGCAACAACCGCGGCTTCCTTTCCGTCGAAGTCACCCGCCTCCCCTGGTCGACGGATGTCGACCAGAAGACCTCGCCAACTCATCAACCGGTTCCCGGCAGCCTGGACGTCAAGCTCTACTTCACTCCCGGAACATGTTCGCTGGCGCCGCACATCGCACTCCGCGAAGCCGGACTCGATTTCGACCTCGTGCGGGTCGATATCCGCCAGCGTACGCTAACCGACGGCAGCGACTTTCTCGCCATCAACCCCAAGGGCTACGTACCGGTGCTGGAACTCGAGGATGGCCGGTATCTGACCGAAGTCCCGGCCATCGTGCAATACATCGCCGACCGCATCCCGGAATGCGGTCTGGCACCGCGACCCTACACGCTCGAACGCTACCAGTTGCAGGAGTGGCTCGCCTTCATAAGCTCCGAGTTGCACAAGGCCTTCGTCCCGCTGTTCAGGCCCGACACGCCGGAGGATTACAAGCGGAGTATCAAGGAAAACCTTGCCGGCCACCTGGGCTACGTCGCCGGTCGTCTGGAAGGCAGGAACTACTTGCTGGGCGACCGCTTCACCGTCGCCGACGGCTACCTCTTTACCGTCCTCGGCTGGGGCAACGCGGTCGCCATCGACCTTGGCCAGTGGCCGCCGCTGCTCGCTTTCCTGGAACGTGTCGGACAGCGCCAAAGCGTGCGCGACGCCCTGGCGGCGGAAAGCTGACGAGGTCGCGGCCGGTCTGGGATCACCCGAAGGCAGAGTGGTCCCAGGACTTGAGACTGATTAAGCTCATTAAGGGGACAGTATGCTTTTTATCGAGCCATTAAGGGGACAGTATATTTTTTATCGAACTGACCCCAGGCTATATTTCTGAAGGCGAATCAACATCCTCCGAGACTTCCAGCCTTGGCTTTGGTCCGCGTTTCCTCAGCCGCAGACTACGTTCGAGGCGAGCCTCGAGTTCCTCGATGAACGCATCGTCCCCCAAGGGGCGCCCGGTCCGCGTGTGGGCATGGACTTGGGCGGCAAACGATTCTTCGGCCGTTTCGCCCAGGTACTCACGCCAGTTCGAAACCAACGCGAGCATTGGCGCAACCCGCACCAGCGCGTCGTCCTCGCCGTTCAAGTGCGCGCGGGCGCTGGACCATGGCCAATCCTCGGGATGCGCGCACAGCCCTGCACGAACCGGATTGTTCTCGATGTAACGGGCGGCGGCCAATAGATGCAGCGGATCGAGCAGGAAAGAGTGAAAGCGCTCCTGCCAGAGATGTCCCCTCCACCCTTCGCGGAAGTTGATCCGACGCGTGAAGCGCCGGTGAGCTTCAGCGATGGCACTTCGCAGCCCGTCGCCCTGTTGCGGCACCATGATCAAATGAACATGGTTCGGCATCAGGCAGTACGTCCAGACTGCAGTCCCCGAAGCAGCGCAGGAAGCCGCCATCAGGCGCAGGTACTCCCGGTAATCATCGTCACAGAAAAACGTCGGCTGGCGACGATTACCTCGTTGGGTAACATGATGCGGATAACCCGCTGCAACCACGCGTGCAAGCCTCGCCACTTCGTTCCTCCTGACTGAATCGGGACAAGTTAAGTATACTGTCCCTTTAAATTCGCTGTCCCTTTAAATTCGTTAGTTCCACTCACCCACTCGGGTCAGCACCGTCCGGATCACTTCGGCGGAAATGCGGAAATCGGACTGGTGCAGGGAGGCGAACACGTCTCGGGCGGAAGCAACGAGTCCCCGTGTCTTGGCCATGCCGATGACCGCAGCCGTGCCGGCTACCTGGAGGCCCATTTCCAGCGCTGTTGCTCGCCCGGCCCGCTCATCCATCAGCACCAGCGACTCGCCGCCATGACCCATGGCAATACGGATACAGGCCGCCTCTCCCTCGTCCAGGTCCGGCAACGGCAGCTCGCCAACCGGTTGCGACCACAGGCGCAGCCAGCCCCTCCCCATCGCGCCCCGGATCGCTTGCTCGCCAGGGAAGCCACTGCCTGAAAGAACCTCACTCCTGACTTCCTCGGGCATCCATACTTCACCAAACAATGCGGCCAGCCAGGGCAAACCATCCACCAGCGACAAACCGATCAGCGGACTCGCGTCAGTCAGGACGAGGCGAGCCATTGATCCAGGGTATCCATATCGTTGGCAGCCTCTTGGGAATCCAGTTGGATAACCGCGATGCCGAGCCGTGAAACATGCGCGGCGAAGTTCGACATCGTCATCCCGGCCAAGCGCGCCGAGCGAGCCAGCGAAAGATGCCCTTCACGGAACAACACTGTCGCCAAAGCCGCCTTGACGCCCGGCGCCGCCAGCGCGCCATCCTTGTTCAGGCCCACTATCAGGGCATCCGGCCGATCACGATTCATGACAAGCACCATATCCTCATGCGCCGTGCGCAGTGCTTCGGTGGGGTTGTTCTTCAAGCTACTCACATTCACCACTTTCATTCCCATCTCCTATAGGAATCATTTGTGCCAAATTATAGCAGCCCGGCGACCACCGACGCGGCTGTGCAGCGATTAAGGGGACACAGCGATTAAGGGGACGATTAAGGGGACAGTATATCTTTTATCGAACTGGCCGCAGACGATATTACTGAAAGCGAATCAACATCCTCCGAGACTTCGAGCCTTGGCTTTGGTCCGCGTTTCCTCGGTCGCAGACTGCGGTCGAGGCGAGCTTCGAGTTCCTCGATGAACGCATCGTCCCCCAAGGGACGCCCGGTCCGCGTGTGCGCACGGACTTGGGCGGCAAAGGATTCTTCGGCCGTTTCGCCCAGGTACTCACGCCAGTTTGAAACCAACGCGAGCATTGGCGAAACCCGCACCAGCGCGTCGTCCTCGCCGTTCAAGTGCGCGCGGGCGCTGGACCACGGCCAATCCTCGGAATGCGCGCACAGCCCTGCACGAACCGGATTGTTCTCGATGTAACGAGCCGGCGGCCAATGGATGCAGTGGATCGGCTGGCGACGATTACCTCGTTGGGTAACATGATGCGGATAGCCCGATGCAACCACGCGTGCAAGCCTCGCCACTTCGTTCCTCCTGACTGAATCGGGACAAGTTAAGTATACTGTCCCTTTAATCTCTTCACTGTCCCTTTAATCTCTTCAGCCTCGCAGCAGGTCAAGGGCGTTTCGCGCTGTTAGGATGCGTGTTCCCTGATGGCGGGAAAGGGCGAGCAGGTCGCGCTTGTCGCCTGTGACGAGGATGTCGGCCTGTGCGGCTTGTGCCATTGCCAACAGAAAGTTGTCGTAGGGGTCAGGAGAGGCGTCCACCGTCGGCAGGTTGCCCACGACGGTTGCCAGTCGCCGGAGGTCGTTGACCAGTCGTCCGGCCTCGGCCGGGTGAATGCGGAAGCGGATGCCTTCACGCCGAGTGACGCGGCGGATTTCTTCGATTTGCAATTCAGATGTGATCAGGGTGAAGCGCCCGTCGCGCCACGCCTCATAAAGCTGATCCGGGGGCGTTCCTCGCGCGATCAGCGCCGCAACCAGAATGTTGGTGTCGAGGATGAAGCGCATTCCGACTACGACGCCTTCGACTACGATGCCTTTGGCGCGGCCGGCCACATCTCGCTGCGCACGGCCGCACAGGCCTCGTCGATCGCTGCCTGCAGGTCGCCGACGTCGACATCGGCGTTGCGGGCTTTCACACCCTGAACCGCCTGGTCGAACATCCGCCAGCGGACTGCGTCTTCGATGAACTTCGACAGATCACCTTTACGCATCCCCTGAGCACCGAGGAAGGCGCGCAAGGCCAGGTCAGTCTCCCGTGAGAACGTGACGGTCAGCCGGGTAGTCTCTTCATTGGACATGCTTTCACCTCGCCGCGTAAGCATCTATACACGTAAGAACGTAAGAACCTAGGCGCCTAAGAACCTACCATTTTCACAACATGCGCGCAATAGTGCTTACGCACCCTGAGGATCAAGGGGACACGGAGTAACGATCCGCCGGCAGAGCCGGGGGGTTTCTCAGGAGAATGAGTCGTGCCAAATTATGGCAGCCCGGCGACCAAGGAGGCGGCGGCGCGGTCACCAGCGCGTCGCCCCGGATGCCTTCGTTCCCTTGCGCCAATCAATCGGTCGCGGTCGTATAACATCGCCTGCGGGCCTGGCCCGAAGGACCGAGAACCCAAACGTCTTCGGCGCAAGAGCAGCCTCAATGTTCGCGCAAGAGTGCGGACGGCATCCTACAATTACTGTCTACCTGCTTACCGACGCGCGCGGCGGCAAGTACCAGGCACCTTGACTCGACGTTTCCGCCAGGCCCGCGCGCGCTCTGGCATCAGCCCAGCATCATCGACAAGCGCTAAGGACATCCGGCGATGACTCAAGAAAACGCGGTCTTCCCGCTCCCCCTGCCCACCATCTCCGGCAGCACGCCGCAAGCCACGTACAACGACCCCTCGCTCTCCGGCTACTGGCACCTCTGGGGAAGCACCGGGGGGACCAGAGGCGTCAACGTCGTCAAGGTGTGGGACGATTACCGTGGCAGCGGCGTAATCGTCGGCGTGATCGATGACGGCGTCGACTACAACCACCCGGAACTCGCAGGCAACTACGCCAGCTCCCTCGATTACGACGGGCGCGACGGCGATGCCGACGCCTACCCGAGCGACCCGACCGACATGCATGGCACCACTGTGGCGGGAGTGATCGCTGCCGCCTTGAACAACTCGGCCGGCGGCGCCGGGGTAGCGCCCGAGGCGAGCGTCGCCGGCTTCCGTATCGGCTTTGGCAGCAACGGCACCGACCAGCAAGTCCTGGACGCGTTCCAGTGGATGGCCGCGGTGGACATCGCCAACAATAGCTGGGGCTTTGGCGGCTTCCTGGAGGACAGCTTCCTCTATCCGGGCTTCGCGCCAATTCGCAACGCTCTCCAGAATGCACTGGATGTGGGACGCAACGGATTGGGCACGATCGTCGTATTCTCCGCAGGCAACGGGCGAACCTCCGGTCAGGACGTCAATTACCACGGTTTCCAGAACAATCGAGGCATCATCGCGGCCGCCGCCACGGACAGCGCCGGTAACGTCACCTGGTTCTCGACGCCGGGAGCCGCCCTCCTCGTCGCGGCACCCGGCCAGAGCGTCCCTACTACCGATCGACTCGGTGCGTCCGGTTACTCGAGCGGGGACTACGCCACGATGAGCGGAACCTCCTTCTCGGCGCCGATCGTCAGTGGCGTGGCCGCCCTGATGCTGGATGCCAACCCGGGACTCGGCTGGCGGGATGTCCAGGAAATCCTGGCCGCCACCGCGGTCCAGACCGGCGCCACCACCGGATGGTCGTTGAACGGCGCGGACAACTGGAATGGTGGCCCCATGCACGTCAGCTACGACTACGGCTTCGGCCTGGTCGATGCGTTCGCCGCCGTGCGAGTCGCCGAGAGCTGGCGTGGCGTATCGACCTCGCGCAACGAATCGGTGACGAGCGGCGCGGCGTCCGGGCCCGTCGCCATTCCGGATGTCGGCAGCCTCTCGCGCACCATCACCCTGACGCAAAACCTGCGCATCGACCACGTCGAGGTCGATGTCTTCTTGACGCACGCCAGCATCGGCCAGTTGCAGATCACCCTGACCGCCCCCGACGGCACACAGAGTCTCCTGTTCCACAACCCCGCCACTTCGCAGGCAGATATCGCCTTCACCTTCTCCACAACTCGTGACTGGGGCGAATTCTCGGCTGGAGACTGGACGCTGACGATTGCCGATACACAGTCTGGCGCGTCGGGAATACTCACCAACTGGACTCTTCGCGCCTACGGCGACGCGCCGGGCAACGATACCTACGTCTATACTGACAAGTTCAGCGTTCTCGCGCCGGCCGACCCTGCGCGGCGAGTGCTCTCCGACCTGGGCGGGACGGACAACGTGAACACGGCTTCAATCGCCTCGGACACCCTCCTGGATCTGCGACCCGGCTACTCGTCGTCGATTGACGGGCAAACCGTTGTGATCTCCGCAGGCACCGTGATCGAGAATGCGGACACCGGCGATGGCAATGACGTGCTGATTGGCAACGACGCGGCAAACTCGTTGCGCGGGTGGCGGGGCAACGACTTGCTGGATGGGGGCCCGGGGGCCGATACCCTGGAAGGCGGGGTGGGCGATGACGTTTATGTCGTCGACTCGGCCGGCGATGTGCTCGTGGAAGCGGCTACAGGCGGCAACGACACCGTCCGGACGACCCTGGCGGCCTACGTCCTCGGCGCCAACCTGGAGAAGCTGGCCTTTGTCGGGACGGGGAGCTTCAGCGGAACCGGCAATGGAACAGCGAACGTGATTACCGGCGGCTTTGGCAATGACAGCCTCAACGGTGGCATCGGCGTGGACACGCTGATCGGCGGGGTTGGTGACGACAGCTACTATGTGGACAATCTCGGCGACAACGTCGTCGAATTGGCTGGTGAGGGGAACGACATTGTTTACAGCAGTGTCGCCTCGACGCTCGGCGCCAACCTTGAACGGATCTCCCTAACCGGTAACGCGGCCATCAGCGCAACCGGCAACGAACTTGCCAATACGCTTTACGGCAACGGCGCAGCCAATGTCCTCAGTGGTGCGCTCGGCGATGACACCTACTATGTTGGCAGCGGCGACACGATCGTTGAACTGGCCAGCGAGGGAAACGACATTGTCTATAGCACTGTCGCCTGGACGCTCGGCGCCAACCTTGAACGGATCTCCCTAACCGGTAACGCGGCCATCAGCGCAACCGGCAACGAGCTTGCCAATACGCTTTACGGCAACGGCAACGGCGCTGCCAATGTCCTCAGTGGTGGGCTCGGTGATGACACCTACTATGTTGGCAGCGGCGACACGATCGTTGAACTGGCCAGCGGGGGAAACGACATCGTCTGTAGCAGTGTCGCCTGGACGCTCGGCGCCAACCTGGAACGGCTCTCTCTGACCGGTAACGCAGCCATCAACGCAACCGGCAACGAACTTGCCAATACGCTCTATGGCAACAGCAACAGCGCTGCCAATGTACTCATCGGCGGGCTCGGGAGTGACACGTACTTCGCTGGCGAGGGCGACACGATCAGTGAAATGGCAGACGAAGGAAGCGACAAGGTCTACAGTTACGGCGACGCCAGTCTCTCGGCGAACGTCGAAAACTTGTACCTCAACGTCAGTGCTGCCGCGACGCTCACGGGCAACGAACTGCCCAACAGAGTGAGCGGCAACATCGGTAACGACATCCTGATCGGTCTTTTCGGCAGCGACACACTCGACGGAGGCTTGGGTGCCGACACTCTGATCGGCGGGGCAGGTAATGACACTTACTACATTGACAACCTCAACGACAGCATCGTTGAATTGGCAAGTGAAGGAGACGACAGCGTCTACAGCAGTGTCGGCTGGACGCTCGGCGCTAATGTCGAGCGACTGTGCCTAACGGGGACCGCAGCTATCGCCGGCACTGGTAACGAACTTGCCAACACACTGGCTGGCAATGCCAACAGTACCGCCAATGTCCTCGCGGGCGGCCTCGGCGATGACGGCTATTACGTGGGCAGCGGCGACAGCGTCGTGGAACTACTCGGCGAGGGAAACGACATCGTGTACAGCAGCATGAGTTGGACATTGGGTAGCAACATCGAGCGACTATACCTCACGGGCAGCGCGGCAATCACCGGGACCGCCAACGCGCTTGCCAACACCCTTTACGGTAATGCCAACAGCGCTGCCAACGTCCTCGCGGGCGGCCTTGGTGACGACGGCTACTATGTGGGTATTGGCGACACCGTCGTGGAGTTTTCAGGTGAGGGGAACGACATCGTGTACAGCGATATCAGCTGGACGCTCGGCGCCAATGTCGAACGGCTGTACCTGACGGGCAGCTCAGCCATCGCCGGCACCGGCAATGACCTCGCCAATACCCTCTACGGCAGTGCCAACAGCGCCGCCAACGTCCTCGCCGGCGGCCTCGGCGACGACGCCTACTACGCGGGCGCCGGGGATACTGCTATCGAAATGGCGAAGCAAGGGATCGACAGCGTGTACAGCTACGGCGACTACAGCCTTCTGGACAACATCGAAAACCTCTACCTCAGCAACAGCACCGCTGCGGCGCTCACCGGCAATGAACTCGCAAACAGGGTGAGCGGCAACATCGCTAACGATATTTTGATCGGCCTCGCTGGCCGCGACACGCTGGATGGGAGCCTCGGCGACGACATACTGGAGGGCGGGGTCGGTGACGACATTCTTTTTGGCGGTGGCGGAAGCGACAGGTTTGTCTTCGACACCGCTTTCGGCACAGACCGGATCAACGACTTCACGCCGGGGGAGGATGTGATCCAGCTTAGCAGCGCGCTCGGCGTCACGGGTTTTTCCGCGCTCGACACCAACATCGACGGCACCCTGGATAACGGCGATGCCGGCGTTCAGATTGTCGGTGCGGACATGGTGTTGGCGTTTGGCAGCAACCAGATCCAGATCGTCGGCCAGTCGCATTTGCACGGCAATGATTTCTTCTTTGCATGAGTTCACAGTAATCGTTCACACCCCCTTAAGAAAAGCTGCCAGCCTGATGATTTGTATGGCATAGTTGCGGAACTTGCAGACGACCTGACAGACGCGGCACGATGCACCTGAGCAAACATGACCTGTTCCAGATG
>JAFLDO010000033.1 GCA_017302455.1 Accumulibacter sp. | reverse complement strand
TCCCGATAGGCCCCTTGTCCCACCCTGTCGCCGGAGCCAGTCCTCCCGGCGACAGCGTGGGACTTTCGGCTTGTCTCACCCCGAAATAGCTCGGGACAAAGAATCCAGAATAGGGCGGGACGTAACACTCGGCCCGAAAGAGGTGCAGAAACTGGGGCACGCCATGGCGGCCCTCAAGTCGGTGCCGCGCACCCGCGTCGAAGAGGTCTTGGCCGACTTCCACCGAACGGCCGAGGAATCGGCGGCGGTGCACGTGGACACCGACGCCTACGTCCGCTCGGTGCTGACCAAGGCGCTTGGTGACGACAAGGCATCGAACCTGATCTCGCGCATCCTGCAGCCGGGCGAAACCAACGGCATCGAAGGCCTCAAGTGGATGGACGCACCGACAGTCGCCGAACTGATCAAGAACGAGCACCCCCAGATCATTGCGACCATTCTCGTACACCTCGCCCATGATCATGCAGGCGAAATCCTGAATCAGTTTACCGAGCGTTTGCGCAATGACGTGATCTTGCGCATTGCCACTCTCGAAGGGATTCAGCCGGAGGCCTTGCGCGAGTTGAACGACGTCATGCTGCGCCTGCTCTCGGGCTCTGCAAGCATGAAACAGGCCGCCAAGGGCGGCGCGGGAACGGTCGCCGAGATCCTCAATTTCATGGGCAGCGCGAACGAAACCGCCGTCCTGGACTCGATCCGCGAGTACGATCCCGATCTGGCGCAGAAAGTGCTCGACGAGATGTTCGTCTTCGAGAACCTGCTCGAACTCGACGACCGGGCGATCCAGCTCCTGCTACGCGAGATTCAGTCCGAATCCTTGATCCTGGCCATGAAGGGAGCTACCGAACCCTTGCGCGAGAAGATCTTCAAGAACATGTCACAACGTGCGTCGGAGATGCTGCGCGAAGATCTCGAGTCGCGCGGCCCGGTACGCCTCTCGGAAGTCGAAAGCGAACAGAAGGAAATCCTCAAGATCGTCCGTCGCCTGGCCGACGAAGGCCAGATCGTCCTTGGTGGCGCGGGCGGCGAGGAAATGGTCTGAGCAGGCCAAGGTCATGACCCAGTGGATCCCGAAGGAGAAGCTTACCGCTTATCAGCGCTGGGAGCTTGCGGCCTTCGACGAGGACAAGACGGTTCCGCCCACTCCGTCGCCTGCCGCCCAGCCATCGCCGATCGCAGAGCCCACGGACCCCCCCGTCCAAGTCGCGTCCGAGCCGGCAAGCCAGCCGCCGCCTGCGGTCACCCTGCCGACCGCTGAAGACATCGAGCGCCTGCATCGCGAGGCACAAGCTGCCGGCTATGCCGATGGCCATCGCGAGGGACTGGCTGCCGGCGAGGCGGTGGTGGCCCAACTCGCGACACTTTTGGACAACCTGCAGCAGGCCCTCGCAACGATCGATCAGGGCGTCGCCGATCAGTTGCTGGTCCTCGCGGTCGAGATTGCCAATCAGGTGTTGCGGCAGAGCCTACGCCTGCAACCGGAGTTGCTGCTGCCGATAGTGAGAGAGGCGGTGACGGCGCTGCACGCCCATCACGGACAGCCGCTGCTGTTCGTCCACCCCGACGACGCGACGCTGATACGCAGTCGCCTCGGCGACCAACTGTCGCACAACAACTGGCGAATCATCGACGATGCGGCGTTGACGCCGGGCGGCTGCCGGGTCGAACTCGGCGCCAGCGAGGTGGATGCGACGCTCGAGACGCGCTGGCGACGCGTCGTCGAGGCCATCGGCATCAGCGACGAATGGCTGACGAGTGCCGACCGGGACGGCAAGGTTAACCCACGATGAGTGAACCCGCCGCCAACCCGCATCTCGCCAATTGGCGCCACTTCCTCGATGGTTGCCGAGGCGCCGCCGGCCAGGTGAATTCGCTGCTGCCGAGCGGCCACCTGACGCGCATCAACGGCCTCGTGATGGAGGCGTCCGGACTGAAACTGCCCCTCGGCAGCTCATGCCGCATCACGCCGCTTGGCGGCTCGCCGATCGAAGCGGAAGTGGTCGGCTTCAACGGCGAGCGGCTGTTCCTGATGCCGTCGGAAGATGTCTATGGCCTGTCGCCAGGGGCCCGCGTCGTCGCCCTCGAAACGCGCCACCCGCCACCGCAGATCGGTCGTCTGCCGCCTGCACGGCGACGCTCGATCGACCGCGCCAAACTGGTGCCGGTCGGCGAATCCCTCCTTGGCCGCGTCCTCGATGGGGCCGGCCGGCCGCTCGACAAGCTTGGTCCGTTGCATGCCAGGTCACTGCGCCCGCTGCAGAGCCGGCCGGTCAACCCGATGTCGCGGGCGCCGATCGACAAGGCGCTGGACGTCGGGGTGCGTGCCATCAATGGCCTGCTCTGTGTCGGACAGGGACAACGGATGGGCCTGTTTGCCGGATCGGGTGTCGGCAAGAGCGTACTGCTCGGCATGATGGCCCGCTACACGGAGGCGGAAATCATCGTCGTCGGCCTCATCGGCGAGCGCGGTCGTGAGGTCAAGGAGTTCATCGAGCAGATCCTTGGTGAGGAAGGCCTGCGCCGATCCGTCGTCATCGCCGCACCGGCCGACGTCAGTCCCTTGATGCGGCTGCAGGGTGCGGCCTATGCGACGTGCATTGCCGAGTATTTCCGTGACCGGGGCCGGCATGTCCTGCTGATCATGGATTCGCTGACGCGCTACGCCATGGCGCAACGCGAGATAGCGCTCGCCATCGGCGAGCCGCCGGTCACCCGCGGCTACCCCCCATCGGTTTTCGCGCGCCTGCCGCAATTGGTGGAGCGGGCGGGCAATGGCGCCGACGGCGGCGGCTCGATCACCGGCTTCTATACCGTTCTCGCCGAAGGCGACGACCAGCAGGATCCGATCGCCGATGCCGCGCGAGCGATCCTTGACGGACACATCGTACTGTCGCGAACCCTGGCCGATGCCGGCCACTACCCGGCAATCGACATCGAGCAATCGATTTCACGGGCCATGGTCAACCTGGTCAGCCCCGGTCATCTGGAACAGATTCGAAATTTCAAGCGACTGTTTTCGCGCTACCAGCGCTCACGCGATCTGATCAGCGTCGGCGCCTATGCCGCGGGGTCCGACCCACAACTCGACCAGGCGATAGCCATCTATCCGCGCTTCGAGTCATTCCTGCAGCAGAGTCTGGCCCAACCCGCGGACTTCGCCAGCAGTCTGCGTGAGTTGCAGGCACTGTTTGGCGTCGCTGCCTGACGCTGGGCGCGCTAGAATGACAACCCGTCTCATGAACCCGGACTAGGCGAGTTCGCCGTGGCCAGACCGTTCTCCCTGCAAACCGTACTCGAACTGATGCAGAGTCGCTCGGACGAGGCGACGCAACGCCTCGCGCGCCTGATTGCTGCCGAGCGCGATGCGCAGAACAAGCTCCTCATGCTGCAACAGTATCGCGATGAGTACTCGATCCGCTTCCGACAGGCAGCGCAAGATGGCCTGGGACAGCCCGAGTGGCGGAACTACCAGGAGTTCATGAATCGTCTCGACCAGGCCATCGACCAGCAGCGGCAGAGCGTCCTTGTACAACAGGGTTGTACGGCCGCCGGTCAGACAGCCTGGCAACAGCAGCGGACGCGACTGAAAGCCTTCGACGCGCTGGCCGACCGGCATCGCGCCAGTGAGGTGAGGAGCGAACTCCGACAGGAGCAGAAGGCGCAGGATGAGTTTGCCACCCGCGCCAAGGACCACGAGCAAGGGCTCTGATCCTCATCTGGCGCGATAATTGCTTTGATCTTGGCTGCACCTGCATCCGCAGAAAGGATCGATCATGAGCATTGCCATCGTGCCAACGCTCGCCCGGGCACCGATCGCGGCGACGCCCGGCGAGGCGACAATACGGGAAACATCGGCGCCGGCCGGCGCGCGCGTCGGCGGAGACTTTGCCAGCATTCTGCTGGGGCTGCCGCTCAGTGTGGCAGAAGTTCCATCGCCAGCCAGCCAGGAAGGCAATCGCCTGGAGGTCGACAGCCTTCTGCTGCGTCTGCCGCTTGCCGGCACCGGAACGTCCCCCACCGGCGAGACGCCGGATGACGGCGAACCGGCTTCAGCAGACGCCGGCCTGGGAACCACCGATCCAGCACTTCTGGCGGCACTCGGCGTGACACTGCCGCCGCAGCCGACCCGCATTGATGCCAGTGAGGGCGTCGCAGCGACGCTGTCAGAACAGACCCGCGCGGGGATACCCGCCGCAGCGGGGCCGGGAGCGCAGCTGCCACCGCCTGGGGGTGTGCCGGCCGCGACCGGCAAGGACGCGGCCGCGCCACCACCGGCGACGGAGGCAAGCGGCGGCCGACCGGCAGATTTTGCCGCCACTGCATGGGCTTCGGCCTCTACCGCGCAGCTCCCGGAACTGGCGGCATCGACAGACAAGGTCGCCACCACGCCGGCGGTGCAGGTAACCGCTGCTCTGGATGAGACGACAGTCAGCGATGGCCTCTTCGGCAACAACGTCCAGCCGCCGCCGAGCCTGCACGGCCTTCCGCGCCTGCAGGGCGTGCCAGCCCTCGAAAAGCCGCTACACGACCGGTCCTGGGCCACCGATCTCGGCCAGAAGCTCTTGTGGTTCGTCAGCAACGACAAGCAGGGCGCGCAACTGACTCTCAATCCGCCGCAACTGGGCTCGATAGAGATCACCATCCACATGGACAAGAACGGCGCCAACGCGCACTTCGCTTCGCCGAACCCGGACGTTCGTGGCGCCATCGAAACCGCCGTGCCGAGACTGCGCGAGATGTTCGCCGGCGCGGGGATCGATCTGGGACAGGTCAGCGTCGGCGGCGAATCCTTCCGGCAGCACTCCGACGGGCAGCAGGACACGTCGCAACGACCCCGCATCCTGGCTGATAAGGCTATACTTGGCGGCGGATCGGCTGGCGGCATTCCGGGGGCGGCCGCCATCACGCGCCATGGCAGCTCGCTGGTGGACACCTTCGCCTAGCCCCCTGTCGTCTGGCTTGGGTACGACAAGCTGATCCCGGAGCCGAGACCAGCGGCGGACTGAAAAAACCAGGGAGAGAAGCGCGTAATGGCCAAGGATGCAAAGCCGGCAACTGAAGGCGTGGAAACGGCACCCGCGAAGAACAGCAAGAAGCTGCTGATCATCATCATCGCCGTGGTGGTGGTCGTTCTCGGCCTTGGCGCGGTCACTGCCTTCCTGCTGTTGCGCCACGCTCCGGAACAGGATGACGACGGCGAAGTCGCAGTCGAAAAGGCCAAGCCGGTCAAGAAGAAGAAGGTTGATCGGGAAGTGCCAATCTATGTTGCCCTCGATGCATTCACCGTCAACCTCGTACCTGACAACGGCGACCAGTTTCTGCAGCTCGTTATGTCACTCGAGGTCGAAGATGCCCAGGTCGCCGACCACCTGAAGATGTATACCCCCAAGCTGCGCAACGACCTGACCCTGCTGCTGTCCAGCAAGAAGGCGTCGCAACTGATCTCCAAGGAAGGCAAGGAGCTCCTGGCGCAGGAGATCAAGGAACAGATCAACGGCATTATCGAGCCCGCCAGCAAGGGGAAGAAGCGTGACGGACCCATCAAGGAGGTTCTGTTCACATCGTTCATCATTCAGTGAGCGTCGATGAGCGCCGATTTCCTCTCTCAGGATGAAGTCGACGCCCTGCTCAAGGGCGTCAGCGGCGAGGCGAGCGAGCCCGAGGCGGCCGACGAGGGTGACGATGGCCCGCGCCCGTATGACTTGGGAACCCAGGAACGGATCGTCCGCGGGCGCATGCCGACGCTCGAGCTCGTCAATGAGCGCTTCGCCCGCTACCTACGCATCGGCCTGTTCAACTACATGCATCGCAGTACCGAGATCTCGGTGGGCTCGATCCGGGTCCAGAAATACAGTGAGTTTACCCGCAACCTCGTGGTACCGACCAACCTCAACCTCATCAACGCCAAGCCGCTGCGCGGCACGGCCCTGTTCGTCTTTGATCCGAGCCTGGTCTTTCTCGTCGTCGACAACATGTTTGGCGGTGATGGCCGCTTCCACACGCGCGTCGAGGGTCGCGATTTCACGGCTACGGAACAGCGCATCATCAAGGGGTTGCTGGGGGTGGTGTTCACCGAATACTCGCGCTCGTGGAAGCCGGTGTACGACCTGACCTTCGAGTACGTGCGCTCCGAAATGAACTCGCAGTTTGCCAATATCGCGACCCCCTCTGAGATCGTCGTCGCGACGACCTTCTCGATCGAGTTCGGCGGCTCGACTGCCGATCTGCACATCTGCTTTCCGTACTCGATGATCGAACCAATCCGTGACCTGCTATTCAGCACGATGCAGAGTGACCAGCTGTCGACCGACCGGCGCTGGGTCATCATGCTGCGCAAACAGTTGACGAACGCTGAAGTCGAGATCACGGCGAGACTCGCGACAGCGACCGTCAGCCTTCGTCAGATTCTCGAAATGAAGGTCGGCGACATCGTTCCCATCGACATTCCCGAGAAAGTGATCGCCCAGGTCGACGATGTGCCCCTGATGGAATGCCGTTACGGGCAGCAGGGCGGGCAGTACGCGATCAAGATCGATCACTTCATGACCATCGAGAACCAGGAGACTCCTCAGGGAGAAAGCAATGGCTAAACAACCAGACGATTACGGAAGTCCTGCCGCAGACGACGGTGCGGCCGAAGACGACTGGGCCGCGGCGATGGCCGAGCAGGCTCTGGCTGACGCCGCACCGGCAGCCAACGCGCAGCCAGCCAACATCTTCCCCAGCTTCGGCGAACAGGGAAACAGCGGCTCGCTGATGAACGAACTCGACATGATCCTGGACATTCCCGTCCAGCTCGCGGTCGAACTCGGGCGCACGCGGATAACGATCAAGAACCTCCTGCAGCTCGCCCATGGCTCGGTCGTCGAGCTTGACGCGATGGCAGGCGAACCACTGAACGTGTTCGTCAATGGCACCTTGATCGCGCAAGGCGAGGTCGTGGTCGTCAACGACAAGTTCGGCATCCGTCTGACCGACATCGTTACCCCGGCCGAACGGGCCCGCAAGATCGGACACTGAGCTTCTCTGACGCCCCGTCCGGCGATCCGGCCGAGGGTCGGCCCGTGACCGGGTGGTGAGCGGCCATTGCGCAGCGAAAGCAGCGTTCAGCCGCGGTTTTCGGTTTAAGATAGCGAGCGGTACCAACGGTTGGCGGACGATCTTGATTCGACACCTCAAATCAATCAGCTCCACGGGTACGCTCGGCGTGCAGATCCTCGTCGCCCTTCTTTCGGGCCGCGCCGTGGCCCAAACGACCGCCGCCGAATTGCCCGGCGTTTCGGCAACGACCATGCTGCAAACAGTACTCGGCCTGGCCGTGGTCATCGGCGTCCTCTTTCTGGCTGCTTACCTTCTGCGCAAGCTCAATGGCGGCCGGGGCTTTGGCAGCCACGGACCTCTGCGGGTAGTCGGCGGCCTGATGCTCGGGGCGCGCGAGCGCATAGTTCTCGTCGAAGTGGGCGACACCTGGCTGATCGTCGGACTTGTTCCCGGCCAGATCCGTACCCTGCATACGCTGCCGAAGGGCGAACTCAAAGCCACCGGCGAGGGTGACAGACTTTTCGCGCAGTGGCTGAAGCAGATTGTCGAGCGCAAGAGTGAAGGCGGCTAGGTCCTTCGGCTGGCTGTTCCTGCTCGGACTGCTGTCGCCGCTGGCTGCCTGGGCACAGGCTGGCGGGCTGCCGATGGTGACCAGCACGCCGGGTGTCGGTGGCAGCCAGACCTACACGCTGTCGATCCAGACGCTGCTGACACTGACGGCACTCACCTTCATCCCCGCGGCGCTGTTGATGATGACCAGCTTCACGCGCATCATCATCGTGCTCTCCTTGCTGCGCCACGCGCTGGGTACGCAAACCTCGCCGCCCAATCAGGTGCTGCTTGGCCTGTCGCTGTTCCTGACCTTCTTCATCATGTCGCCGGTGCTCGACACCGTGTACACGGAGGCCTACCTGCCGCTGTCGGAGAACCGGATCACTTACCTCCAGGCCATTGAACGCGGCGCCGTGCCGCTGCGCAAGTTCATGCTCAAGCAGACGCGTGAGGCCGACATCGCCCTGTTTGCCCGCATGACCAACGCCCCCCGCTTTCAGTCGACCGACGACATTCCGATGCGTCTACTGATCCCGGCATTTGTGACCAGCGAGTTGAAGACGGCCTTTCAGATCGGCTTCATCATCTTCATTCCTTTCCTGATCGTCGACATGGTGGTGGCCAGCGTGCTGATGTCGATGGGCATGATGATGATGTCGCCGGTAATGGTGGCGCTGCCGTTCAAGCTGATGCTGTTCGTCCTCGTCGACGGCTGGCATCTGCTGCTCGGGTCGCTGGTCGCGAGTTTCGGCTCATGACGCCTGAACTGGTCATGGATATTGGACGGCAAGCGGTCGAGATGACCCTCCTGCTGTCAGCGCCGTTGCTGCTGGCCGCCCTGGTCATCGGCCTCATCGTGAGCGTCTTCCAGGCGGCAACACAGATCAACGAGCAGACGCTTGCGTTCGTTCCCAAACTGGTCGGAATGTTCCTGATCCTTCTGCTCGCCGGCCCGTGGATGCTGCAGCTGATGGTCGAGTACGTTCGCCGGCTGTTCGAGAGCATTCCGCTGCTCATCGGCTGACTGGCGAATGATCAGCCTGACCACGGCCGAGATCAACGCCTGGGTAGTGGCCTTTTTCTTCCCTCTGGCACGCGTCCTCGCCCTGCTCGCCGCCGCGCCGCCATTCAACAACCCAGCCCTGCCAGCGCGCGTCCGCCTGGCGCTCGGCCTGGCCATCACCATTGGGATTGCCCCCGTACTGCCGCTTATGCCTGCGCTCGACCCGGCGTCGGGCGCAGGCATGCTGATCCTCGCGCAGGAACTGATCATCGGCACGGCCATGGGCTTCGCCATGCGTCTCGTCTTCAGTGCGGTGGACATGGCCGGCAACATCGTCAGCCTGGAGATGGGTCTCGGCTTCGCCAGCGCCTATGACCCGCAAACCGCCGGTCAGACAGCCGTCGTTTCGGAATTCATGGGTCTGCTGGCCCTGCTCGTGTTCATGGCCATCAACGGCCACCTGATGGTGATCGCCACCCTGACACACAGCTTTTCTGTGATCCCCATCGGCGGACCAAGGCTGGGCGCCACCACCTGGTCGAGTCTGGCCAACTCCGCGGCGATCGTCTTTTCGGCAGGACTCTTCCTCGTCCTGCCGATCATCGTCGCCTTGATGATCAGCAACCTTGCGCTGGCTATCCTGAGCCGCGCGGCGCCACAACTCAACCTGATGGCCATCGGTTTTCCGCTGACCATCGCCCTCGGCTTTGCCGCGCTGCTCTTCGGCCTGTCGTATATGGGAACGCCCCTGCAGGAGCTGTTCGAGAATGGGCTGCAGTCAATGCTCGGCCATTTTGCGGTCGTCACCCCTTAGGGCGTCCTGCCGGGATCCGCGCGGACGAGCTGGATCGTTCCTTCGGCGTAACGATGGGTAAACGGCGTGCTCGATTCGATCCCCTCTGCGTAGTCGAGAATCCGGAAGCCCGGAAACCCGCGTTCGCGCTGCAGCTGCAGCGCTCGCCGCCGCAGGATCAACCCCGACTCGCCATCGCCGCCGATGCGAAAGCTCTTTGCACGCATCGAGAGCATGTAGGTCGTGCCGTCGACGATCCTTTCCTCAATGGTCCAGTTGGGCGCCAGCGGATCGTAGATCACATAGGCGGCGACCACGGCGGCAGCGGCCAGCCCCAGGTTGGCCCCCCCCGAATACTGGTTGACCGCGTAGCCCACCGCGCCGACGAGGGCGACGGCCTTGGCTGGCTCCACACTGACGGTTGGACTTGGCGACTGGGCATACGCGTAGTCAGGCCGGCTGGTGTCGACACGCGGCGGCGGGTTCCAGTCGATCGTGCCACAGGCGGCCAGCAAGAGTGCAGCCCAAGAAGCCGCCAGGACGCGCATGCCATTCCCTCCCGTGGATCAGATGTACTTGAACAGACTCAGGCCGCTGATCGCGACAAACGACTTCTGCGCCGCTTCAAGCGCGACCTGCTGGCGGGTGAAGTCCGAGATCGCCTGCGCATAGTCGAGGTCCTGGAGATCCGACAGCGTCTGCTGGTATTGAATGTCCACGGCCGACGCGTTGCTGCTCAGTGCTTCCAGTTCCTGCAGGCGGGCGCCGACGCTGGACTGCACGCGGCTCACATTGCCAAGCGCCTGGTCGAGATTGGTCAAGTGCGCCGCTAGGTCTCCGGAGAAGGCCGTCCTCGCCGTGCTCGAAGCCAGCGGCGCCTGCAGCAGATCGATGATCTCCTGCATGGTCTGAAAGACGCTCTTGTTGATACTGGGCTTGATCGTGAAGGCATCGTCATCGGCGGGCGAACCGCTGATGACGACCTGAGCGCCAAAATCGGTCGCCACCGCCGCCGGCGGAGCCGTCGTGGCCAGGCGCACGGCCATACCGGGAGTGAAGGGTTGCGGGTCACTAACGGCTATGGGAGGCAAGGCGGCTGCCGGGGGCGCCGGGGTCGAGGTATCGAACAGCTGGTACTGGCTGACGCCCGCGACCGACGAAAACTGAATCTGCAGCCCACGACTCTCGGTGCCCTGCCAGGGAAAGGTGTTCAAGGCGTTCCGCCACATCGCCTGGTCGAGCACTGAGCCCGAGTCCATCAGCCCCGAGCCTAGGTTGGGAGAACCCGTGACGGTGCGGCCGGCCGTCATCGCGAAGGTACCGTTGCCTTCCGGAACGTTCATGAACAGCTCGCTACCAGCGACGCTCGTCGCCATCTGCTGAGACGTAGCCACCTGCAGGAGTTGCTGGCCGTCGTCACCGAAATAGCTGATCGAAGACGACGCCGGCGACACGGCGGCGCTGCGCGCAAACGGCGTCGTCTCGCTCTGGTAGCCGGCGAACAGGTAATCGCCTTGAGCATTCCGACTATTGGCGATACCCAGCATCTCGTCAAAGCGTGCCGCGAGTTCGGCAGCAATTGCCTGGCGATCGCTATCGCCGAGGATCGTATTGCTCGCCTGAACGACCCGGCTGCGTGCGCTCTGCAGCAGGTCCGTCAAGGAGGTGAGCTGGCTGTCCACCAGACCGAGGCGATCGCTCGCGTCACGCTGATTCTCCACGTACTGGGCGGTCAGCCCCTTGGCCTGCGTTATGGTCAGCGCCCGCGCAGAAGCCACGGGATCATCCGCTGGAGTCAGCATCCGGCGGTCACTCGAAATCTGGTTCTGCAGCTTGGCGAGTTGCTCCTGGTTCCGCTGAATGCTGCGCACGCCAGCGCTGTAGATTTGATTCGTGCTGATACGCATGGCTTGCTCCTCAGGAACCGAGCTGCAGGATGGTTTCGAACAGATTGGCGCCAATCTGCAGAGCCTTGGCCGACGCTTGATAGGCCTGCTGATAGCGAATCAGATTGGCCGCTTCCTCGTCGAGATTGACCGCCGAGAGCGAGTCCCGGCTCGCTTGGGCCTGTTCAAGCAGCGCCTGTTGCGCCTCGCCACTGACCTGGATCTGGCGCGTCTTGCTGCCGGTCTGGCTGACCAACTGCGCGTAGGCATCCTGGTAAGTCGCTGTCTTGCCCGACATCGTGTTCTGCACCTGCAACTGACCGAGGGCCAGCGCATTGCGCGAGTCCGCCGTGCCACCGGTGTTGCGCGAGATCACGAAGGTGTCGCCATTGTTGGGCAGACCGCTGATCGTGAAACTGAACCCAGCGGGAGGGGTGCTCACCACCGCCGGGTCGACCAGCGTGATGCTGTCGCCGCTCCGGTAGTCCAGACCAGCCACCGGAACGGCCGCGGGAACGCCGCCATTGATGGAGACCTGCGCACCTGCCGGAAAGTCGAGCAGCTTGCCGTCCTGGAAGCGCAGCGTGATCGGCCCCGTGGCAAGCGGCACGGCGCCAGGATAGCCGGGGCCGACACTGCCTGCCGAAATCACCGCCGCGCCACTGTTTCCCTTTCCCACGGACGTGCGGACGGGCCCGCCGGCCGCAATCAGACGTGCGTCGGCGACCACCGCCGGATTCACCGAAATGTTGAGCGCAGCGTTACGGGTGGGCTGGATGAGGTAGCTCGAGCCCGTCAGGTCACCCAGCGAGGCTGTCAGTGTGAAGCCCTGCGGGTCGGTCACCAGGGCGGCATTGATCGCCGCCAGGTCTGCCCCCGCCCACACCTTGTTGTCGGACAGGCGGGTCAGCGTGACGCCGGCGGCATCACCGCTCAGGCGATAGTCGCTGCTGCCGAGATCGGTGTAGAAGTTGCCGCTGTAAGGCGGCGGGTCGACGAAGGCAGCAGTAAGCGTCGGACTGCCCGCCGGATTGGTGGCATTCGCAAATACTGTCGGCGCGGGAAGCGAAAAAAAGGCCGGCGTGAAGCTGCTTGGCGAAGACGACAGCTGTGATTGACCGAGGAGATCCTGACCGAGAGCGCTCTGCGCGTTGAAGGTCAAGGCCAGGGACGCCGCGTTCCGCCCCAGTTCGTTGCTCACCTTGTCCAGCGATTCCCTGCGAAACGCCAGCAGACCGCCCAGACTGCCGCCGTTGATCAGACGCTCGGGCATCTCCTGAACGCCGATCGCGGTTTTCAGCGCCACCACCAGTCGGGACCGGTCACTGGCCGATGGTGTGGTCGTCAACGCGGTGAACTGGGAGCCGACGACCAGTTGCTGGCCGCTGCCAATGAAGACATTGAGGTTGCCATCGCTGCTGACCGTCGTCGTCGCCTTCACCAACTTGTTGAGATCGAGTACCAGGCGATCGCGAGTATCCAGCAGATCGTTCGGCGGTTGCCCGGTCGACGCCGCGGCAACCCCGATCCTCTCGTTCAGCGAGGCTATCTGCTCGGCGTACGAGTTGATCGCCGTGACGCTCGCGGCGACTTCGGCGTCGACGCCGTCGTACATCTGCGCCAGTTGAACGCCAAGCGCCTGGTAGCGGCCGCTCAGCGCCTGCGCGCTGGAGATCATCGCCTGCCGGCTCGGCAGGTCTGTGGGATTGGCCGCCACCTGCTGCACGCCCTTGAAGAAACCCTGCAAGGCCGGTGACAGGCCGGTACTCGTGTCAGCCAGCATGTTGTCGATTTGCGCGATTTGCGCCGAGTAGCTGGCAAGTTCGCTCGCGCTCGCTTGCGAGCGGTTGACCTGGTCGCTGAGAAAGCGGCTGTACATTCGTTCGATCGTCGCCACATGGGTGCCCTGCCCAATGAAGCCGGCACCCGACTGCACCCCGGGGTTGCTCGCCTGCACGGTCCGCTGGCGAGAAAACCCGGGGGTACTGGCGTTGGCGATATTGTGCTCGGTGGTTTGCAGGCCGAGCTGAGCAGCGTTGATGCCAGTGAGACTGCTACCGATCATTCCTGTGCCCATGGCTGAGATCCTTTGCGATTAATCGGTAAACGGTCGCTCGGCGCAGATCTTTAGTCGCTGCGGCGGGCGCGCATCAAACCACGGCCAGCGCCTGCCGCAGCGTTGGTCCGCCAATGATGCGAACCAGCTTGTCGGCGTACATCGGGTCAGTGGCGTAGCCTGCCTGCTGCAGCGAGCGCGCGAATTGCAGGCCATCCTGCTGGCCGATGACGCCGGAGAAACGTGGTTTGCTGCTGAGAAGCGTCGCATAGTCGCGAAACGCCTCGGCGTAGGAGCCATAGACACGGAATTTCGCGCGTTCGCTTTGCGCCACTCCATTGACGAACTCGGTAGTCTGCACCTCGGCAGTCGGTCCCGACCAGCCACGCCCGGCCTTGATGCCAAACAGATTGTAGCTGGGCGAACCATCAGCCGTCCTGATCTCCCGTTTTCCCCAGCCACTCTCGAGGGCCGAGTGGGCGACCAGGAAATGTGGCGGCACACCGGTCATCGCTGCCGCCTCGACGGCGTGCGGCCAGACACGGTCGACGAAGGCCCGCGCGCCGGGCAAGGGGGCGGCCGTGTTCGCGGCCCCGCCCGTTGGTGCCGCCTGGTTCACCGCCGGCTCGGCAAGCACGCGCTGACCGCCGGGTCGCGCCGGACCGGAGACGGCAGGCGCCGCGTAACGCGTCAGCAGCGACTGCCGCAAGCTGTCCAGTGACGCATTCCCGGCGAGTTCGCTACCAGGGCTGATCTGTGCCGCCATCTGCTTCTCGATCAGCTTGGCAAAGCCCAGCGGGGCCTGCACGGCGAGATTCTGCGCCAGTTGCTGATCGCCTATGGTGGTGAAGAAACGGCTCTCCTGACTGTCCAGGAGACCATCGCTCGGCGTTGCGTCTCGCATGCTCTTCAGCATCAAGTGCAGCAGCATGCCTTCGAACTGCTGCGCCGCCTGCTTGAGGCCGGCTTGTGGATCTTGTCGAAGCTTGACGCGCAGATCCGCGGCGGCGGCCGGATCGAGAACCAGGCGATTGTTGACGGCGTCGGTGGATTTCATGGGCTGCCTCGCGCTGTTGGGGGCCGCTGGCTCAGATGATCTCGAGGTCTGCGCGCAGAGCGCCGGCGGCCTTCATCGATTGCAGGATGGAGAGCAAATCCTGCGGTCCGGCACCCAATGCATTGATGGCCTTGACCACGTCGGAGAGCTTGACCCCGGCCTTCAACTGGAGTAGCGATCCACCCCCCTGCTTGATGTCGATCTCGCTCTGCGTCGTGGTCACCGTCTGTCCGCCAGCCAGCGGATTCGGTTGGCTCACCTTCTGCTCGGTGTTGACCACCACCGACAGATTGCCATGTGCAACTGCACAGGACTCGATCGTCACCGTCTGGTTCATGACCACCGAACCCGTACGCGGATTGATGATCACCTTGGCGACGGACTTGGCCGGGAGCACGTCCAGGTTTTCGAGCCGCCCCAGGAAGGCGACGCGGCGATCGTTCTCCTCAGGCGCGACAACTCGAACCACCCGCCCGTCGACGGCCTGTGCCGTTCCCGGACCCATCTCGCGGTTGATCACGTCGACTACCCGCTGGGTCGTACCGAAGTCGGTTGTCGCCATCTCGTAGTGGATGAAGGGACCCTGACCCAGCGCGGTCGGCACTTCGCGCTCTACAGTGGCACCTCCGATCACGCGGCCTGCGGAAAGATGATTGATCGCGACCTTGCTGCCCGCTCCAGAAGCACCAGCGCCGCCAACCAGCAGGCTGCCCTGCGCCTGCGCGTAGATCTGGCCGTCGGCGCCTTTCAGCGGTGTCATCACCAGTGTGCCGCCGCGCAGACTCTTCGCGTTGCCCATCGACGAGACGGTGACGTCGATCTGCTGCCCGATTCTGGCGAAGGGCGGCAGGCTGGCCGTCACCATCACCGCCGCCACGTTCTTGAGCTGCAGGGACTGGGTCGTCGCCAGCGTCGTGCCAAGCTGGGCCAGCATGTTGATGATGCTCTGCTGGGTAAACGGCGTCTGGGTCGTCTGGTCGCCGGTACCATCGAGACCAAAGACGAGGCCATAGCCGACCAGCTGGTTGTTGCGGACCCCCTGCACGGAAGCCAGATCCTTGATCCGTTCGGCCCACGCCGAAGCGCTCATCAGGGCGAGGATCAGGGCGAGGATCAGACCGGGACGCCCGGCCGCTCGCCGAAGTCCCGCGACAGCCTGACCGTTGATGATCTGTGGCACGTGCCGTTCTCCTCAAAAAGGCAGGAAGGTAAGGAAGAAGCGCGCCAGCCAGCCCATCACCTGCGCTTCGCTGATGGTACCGCTTTCCTTGTACTCGATACGGGCATCCGCGATCTGCGACGAGGCCACCGTGTTGGCAGCGTTGACAAAGTAGGGATTGACAACGCCCGACAAGCGGATGTATTCCTGCCCGTGACCAATCGCCACTTGTTTCTCGCCGGAAACGAGCAGATTGCCGTTGGGCAGCACCTCGATCACGGTCACCGTGATCGTGCCGGTAAACACATTATTGGCGGCCGCATCGCCCTTGCCACTGGCGACGTTGCTGCTGTTGGCCTTCAGTTCTCCACCCTGGAACGACTTGCCGGGGAAACCAACGATCGGTCCGGCCGCGGCACTGATGCTGCCGGTCTTGCTGACGGCGGTGTTGGACTTGGTCGCCGCCGAGGTGTTCTCGGTAATCGTCACCGTGATCGTATCGCCCACGTAACGCGCCCGTCGGTCTTCGAAGAGGGTCCGCGAGGCGCCAGCCTGGTAGATGCTGCCGGTCGCGGCGAGACTGGCGGCCAGTGTCTCGGGCCGGTACTGGGGCCGCGCGGTCATCGGCTGATGCACGTTGGTGGGTGGCACGGTCGTACATGCCGCCAAGAGGAGCAGTGCAGGCAGCAGCAGCTTGCCGAGGATTGAACGGCGACGCATCATCGGCCCCTTATAGTTGGGTCAGACGCGCCAGCATCTGGTCCGAGGTGCTGACCACCTTGGCGTTGAGCTCGTAGGCACGCTGCGTCTGGATCATCAGCACCAACTCCTGCGCCACATTGACGTTGGAGGCCTCGACGTAGTTCTGCACGACGACGCCGGAACCATTCGTTCCGGGGGTGTTCGGGGTCGCCGTGCCACTTGACGCGGTCTCCAGATAGAGGTTCTCGCCGACGCTCTGCAGCCCACCGTTGTTGACGAAGGTGGCCACCTGTATGGTCCCGATCTGTACCGGTGCCGTCGTCGTCGGCAGTGTGATGCTGACGACGCCATCGGTTGCCACGGTCACCGTCAAAGCTTGCGCAGGAATGGTGATCGCCGGCTGCAGGGGATAGCCATTGGCGGTGACGATCTGCCCCTGGTTGTCCTTCTGGAATGACCCATCGCGCGTATAGGCGGTCGTCCCGTCCGGCAGCAGCACCTGAAAGAAACCCGCACCGTCGATGGCCATGTCGAGAGCGTTGCCAGTCTGCTGCAGCGAGCCCTGCGTGAAGATGCGCCCCGTAGACACCGGCGTCACCCCGAGGCCGATCTGCAGACCATCCGGGATCTGCGTCGTCTGCGACGACTGGGCTCCCGGCTGGCGCAAGGTCTGATAGAGGAGATCGGCGAAGATGCCGCGCGCCTGCTTGAAGCCGTTGGTGCTGACGTTGGCCAGATTATTGGCAATGATGTCAATCTGCACCTGTTGCGCGGTGAGACCGGTACTGGCCGTCCATAGCGAGCGGATCATGCGGTTATCGTCTCCATCAGCGGTTCATCGTCAACAGTTGGGTAGCTGCGCGTGCGTTACCATCGG
Organism: Accumulibacter sp.; assembly: GCA_017302455.1. Lineage (GTDB taxonomy): Bacteria > Pseudomonadota > Gammaproteobacteria > Burkholderiales > Rhodocyclaceae > Accumulibacter > Accumulibacter phosphatis. The sequence goes on along the minus strand of JAFLDO010000033.1, from coordinate 35,403 downwards.
CCGTCTGCAGCATCTTGATCTGCATTTCGAACTGGCGCGCCAGACTGATCATGCGGACCATCGCGTCCACCGAATTGACGTTGCTCCCCTCGAGGGCTTCCGGAGCCAGCGTGACGGTCTCGTCGGCGACGGCCGGCACACCGTCTCGGGTGCGGAACAGTCCGTCGTCCCCACGTACCAGATCGCTTTCCGGCGGATTGACCAGCTTGATCCTGCCGACGACATTGACGTTGTTGATTGCTCCCGCCCCGAGGCGCGGAATCGCCGAGACCGTCCCATCTGCAGCGATCGCGATATTGTTGTCGGGCGGCAGCGCAATTGGCCCACCCTCACCCAGCACGTCAAGGCCGGAACTGGTCTGCAGCACACCATTCGCATCGGCCTTGAGGTTGCCGGCACGTGTGTACGCCTCGCGACCGTCCGGCCCCTGCACGGCGATCCAGCCCTGTCCGCGGACCGCCACGTCGAGCGGTCTGCCCGTGCTCGTCAGCGCGCCCTCCTGAAAGACGTTGGCCACCGACGCGTCGACGGCAAAGGCTCGTGTCGCCAGCCCGGAGCCGAGGATCGGCACGGCGCGAAACCTGTTTTCCATCGCGCGGTAACCGACGGTCGTGGCATTGGCCAGGTTCTGCGCCACGCCGGCCTGCAGGAGCAGGCCCTGTTTGGCGCCGCTCATGGCAGTGTAGATCAGGCGATCCATACGGCCTCCAGGCGCCTCTCAATCGGCCACACCAACTAGCGCAGGTTGACCAGGGTCTGCAAGACCTGATCCTGGGTCTTGATCGTCTGGGCGTTGGCCTGATAATTGCGCTGAGCGGTAATCATGTCGACGAGTTCCTTGGTCAGGTCGACGTTCGAATCCTCAATCGCGGAGGACTGGATGACACCCCGGCTTCCTGACCCCGGCGCGGCGACCAGTTCAGGACCCGATGCCGACGACGAACTCCACTGATTGTTGCCGAGATTCTTCAGGCCATTCGGATCGGCAAACGTGGCGAGAACCACCTGCCCGAGGTTGCGCGTCTGGCCATTGCTGTAACGCCCCTGAATGATACCGTCGCTGCCGACACCCATTCCCGTGAGGCTGCCCGCGCTGTAACCTCCCTGCGTCAGGCGGTCGACGCTCGACTCGCTGCCGTACTGTGTTGTTCCCGTATAGTCGAGAAGCCCTGGCGACCACGGCGTCACCGCCCCACTGGTCAGGGCCCAGGTTGGTAGCGTCTGCTTGGCTGACGCCGCCGTCAGTGCACCCGAGGTATCGAAGATCAGATTCCCGCCAGGCAGTACCTGGGGATCCGCTCCATCAAGTGTTGCCCAGACCGTCCATTCCCCACCCGGCGGGTCGGTAGGCGCATTGAGGATGTAGAAAGTCGTCAGGTTGTGGGCAACGCCCAGCGTGTCGTACACCGAGGTGGCGGTGGAGAAATTGTACGTGTCAGGATTGGCGAAGTTGAACGGCGTAATCGGCGGAACCTTGTCCCGAGAGTCGAGATTGAGCACCGCCGTGAGGTTTCCCGACAGCGGATCGCTCGTCGCCCGCGGGGGAATCTGATTGGCAGACAGTTGCAGTTCCACGGGACTGGAAGGTGAGATGGCTCCCAGCGCATCGGCTGGGTATCCAGTCAGGCGAAGGTTGAGGTCGTTGATCACGTACCCCTCTTTGTCAATGTGAAACTGACCGTTGCGGGTATACGTGATGGCCCCATCGTCGCTCATGCGAAAGAAACCGCCGCCGTTGAGTGCCAGATCGAGGCCATTGTTGGTTGTCGTCAGGTTACCCTGGGTGAACTGCTGCTGGATCGACGAAACGCCCACGCCGATCCCGACCTGGGAGGCACCGACGATACCCAGCGAAGACGCGAAGACATCCGCAAAATGCGCGTTCGCGCCCTTGAAACCGACCGTGCTGGCGTTGGCCACATTGTTGCCGATCACGTTCAGCGCCGTCGCCGCGGCGCTGAGGCCGCTCAAACCCTGTTGGAAACTCATGCCTGCCCCTATCCCTAGAGAATCTGCTGCACCTTGTCGAAATCCACTCTACCCAGCACACCGAGGTCAAGCTGGAACTGATTCTTGTCTCTTACCAAAGCAGAAACCGTGCCAACCTGAAGTGTCTCGGCCGGCACCTTGTCACCACCGCGCACGGCGTTGACCACGAAACTGTACTTGCCGTCAGGCACCGCCGCGCCGGAATCGCTCTTGCCATCCCAGACGAAACTGAAGTTGCCCGCCTCATGCCCGCCCAGTTCCTGACTCTGCACTACCCTGCCCGCCGCATCCATGATCGACAGCTTGACACTGTCGGCGGGCCCGCCGAGATTCACACCGCCGCTCGCCCTGCCGCCAGTCAAAGCGAGCTGCGAACCTGCCACGAGGACGCTCTTGCCGAGCAGCCCCGCCGCCTGCATCGACTGCCCGTCGTTGAAGGTGTTGAGCAAAGTCTCGAGCGTCGTGTTCAGTTTCTCGATTCCGGTCACGGTACTGATCTGCGAGATCTGGCTGGTGACTGCGGCGTTATCCAGCGGGTTGAGTGGATCCTGATTCTTGAGCTGTGTCACCAGTAGCTTGAGGAAGCGGTTCTGCACTTCCTCACTGGTCGACATCGCGTCGCTCGCGCCAGATTTGCTGTTGAGCAAGGCGAAAACGTCGCTGGCTGAAGAGGTTGCTCCTACGGTTGCCATGAGTCGCTCCTTGAGTATGCCTACTGGCCAAGCGTCAGCGTCTTGAGCAGCAGTTGCTTGGCGGTGTTCATCACTTCGACGTTGGTCTGGTACGAACGAGAGGCCGAGATCATGTTGGTCATCTCGTCCACCACATTGACGTTGGGCATCGTCACGTACCCTCGGTCGTCGGCCGCCGGGTTGCGCGGGTCATACACCCGCCGCCCCGGACTACTGTCCTCAACGACCTGCTTGACCCGTACGCCTTCTGCGGCAGGACTGCCCATCGGGGTGGCGACAAACACCACCTGCTTGGCGCGATACGGCTTGCCGTCTGAACCGACCACGCTGTCGGCGTTCGCAAGATTGCTGGCCACCGCGTTGAGGCGCAGCGACTGCGCGGTCAGAGCGCTGCCGGCGACCTGAAAGGCGTTGAGAATGCTCACCGCTATTGCCCCTGCAGTGCCGTCAGCATCGTTCGGATCTGCGCGGTGAGAAACGTCGTTCCCGTCTCGTAGAAGAACGCATTCTCAGCGAACTGTGCGCGTTCGACGTCCATCTCGACGCTGTTGCCATCGGCACTGGCTTGCGCAGGCTGACGATACTTCAGGGCTATCTGCCCCAACTCTGCGTCACCCGGCAGATGGCCTGCGGCGGTGGTGGCAAGTGTCAGCCCGCATTGGCCCTGACTCCGGCCGCTGACCGCATTCTGCAGCGCCGCTGCGAAATCGAAATCCCGCGCCCGGTAATTCGGCGTATCGGCGTTGGCAATGTTCGCCGCCAACACCTGCTGGCGATGGGCACGAAGCGTCAACGCCTGTTGCTGGAACGACAACGCGCTGTCAAGCATGCTGACCATGGGGACCTCACCTGCAGTTCGGATGTGCGATACCGAAGCAATTGGCGTGCCACACCCAGAAAACAGCTTCCGGCAAGCCTTCGGTCGCAAATCGCCAGCGCGCAGGGCCGTCACTTGCCGGATTGCCGGCAAATCTTGCCGGGCGGCCGACAGTCCAGCTCGTCGCCCGACCAAGGTCCCCGGTCTGGCCGCTGCCTGCAACGAGCGAAGCGGGCCGGCAGTCTTCGCGATGGGACCGCAATCAGGCAGAATGCGAGGATGAGTACTCGAAACCGGATCAGCCCCCTGAGCAAACTCCCGCACCTGCTCTGTGCGCTGCTGGCAGCCGTCACCCACAGCGCTGTTGCCGAACCATCCCTGGCCGTGGCTTTGGATCAGTACCTGACCAGCCAGACCCAGGGCTTGCCGGGCAAGGTAAGTTACAGCGTCGGCCCGCTCGACCAGTTCGCCAAACGCGGACCGTGCAGCGCCTTCGAGCCGTTCCTGCCTGTCGGCAGCCGGCTGTGGGGAAAGACGACCGTCGGCATCCGCTGCCTGGGCCCGACTCCGTGGACCGTGTATGTGCCCGTACAGGTCAGGGTCGCCGGAACCTACCTGCTCACCGCACGCCAACTCACCGCCGGCCAGATCGTCGCCGACAGCGACGTGCTCATGCAGGGCGGAGACCTCGGGGCCCTGCCGGCGGGCGTCCTGACCGACCCGGCACAGGCGAGAGGCAAGACAGTGCGGAGCAGCGTCGCCGCAGGCCAGCCATTGCGGGGCGATCTGCTGATCGCTCCGTGGTCCGTTCAGCAAGGGCAAAGCGTCAAACTGGTGTCGACAGGTACCGGCTTCACCGTCAGCAACGAGGGCAAGGCCTTGAACAACGCCTCCGAGGGCCAGGTGGCACAAGTTCGCACGGCTTCCGGACAGGTCGTCAGCGGTGTCGCGCGGGGCCTGGGCATCGTTGAGGTGACGTACTGACGCGCATTCCGTCGGGCGGCAAAAAAATGCTAAAGTTCCTCTGCTGCATGCCGATACAGAGATTGAGTACAAACGTTGAAGGGGCACAACCGTGAAGATCGAAAGCACAACCAGCACTGCCAGCACGATCGGTGAGGCGCGCCCACGCACGACCGTCGCCAAACCGGCGGCTGGCGCTGCCGCAGAGGTTCATCTGAGTGAGCTTGCCGCGCAATTGCAGGGCAGCGGGGATGTCGCGTCTTTCGACGCTGCCCGCGTTTCGGAAATCAAGCAGGCGATCGCCGAAGGTCGCTTCACGATCAATCCCGAGGCAATCGCTGACCGCCTGATCAGTTCGGCCAGCGAACTCGTCGATTCTCAGCGGCAAGCCTGATTCCCGGAAGCCGGATGGCCGCAGCAACCCTCGAGTTGGTGCACGCAGTCGAAGCCGAAGTCACTGCGGTACAGCGTTTTCTCGCTCTCCTCGAACTCGAACAGGACCTGCTGGTCAAGGGCGAGGTCGATGAACTCATTGACCTTGCACGCCAGAAAAACGAGCTCGCTGCACAGATCACGGCGCTCGGCAGTGGGCGCACCGAGGCGCTCGCCGCCGCCGGCTTGCCAGCGGATCGACGCGGAATCGACGCCTGGTTGGCAGTTCACCCCTCGGAAACCCGGGCCCGGGATGCCTGGAACTTGCTGATGTCGCTTGCCGGCCAAGCACACGAGGTCAATCGTGCAAATGGCGAACTCATCCAGATCCGCATGCAGCACAACGCGCAGGCGCTGGAAGCACTGCTCGGCAGCAACGCCTCGCTCACTCTTTACGGCCCGGACGGGCAAAACACCCCAGCTAGCGGTCGCCGCATCAGCGACAGCGCGTAGCCCAGTCTACCGCGGAGAAGCTGCAGCTGCCTCCCCGCCTGCAGCGCGCGCTTCGCCGGGCACGCCGGCCTGACCCTGGAGATTGACCTCGGTGCCCTTCTCCGGAATAGCCGAGTCGATCAGAATGCTGACCCGCCGGTTGCGTGCCCGCCCGTCAGCCAGCAGATTGGGCTCCACCGGCCGGGTGTCGGCGTAGCCGATCGCCGTCAGGCGTCCAGCAGCAATCCCCGCATCCGCAAAGAGGCGCAGTACCGTGGTCGCGCGCACTGCCGAGAGTTCCCAGTTCGAAGGGAATTGCGTATTCTTGATCGGGACGTTGTCCGTATGTCCCTCAATGGTGATCGGGAAGTCTGCGGCGACGAGCACCTCCGCCACCGACTGCATGGCCTTGATGAGCTGTGGCTGAAGCACGGCCTGCCCCGGCGAGAACAGGATGCTGTCGTTGATCTCGATGGTGACGCCGCGACTGGTTTCGAGCACACGCACCTTCCCCTGCTCGATGAGCGGCGCCATGACTTCAAGAATCTCCTTGGCGACATTGCGCATCTTCTCGCGCTGCTTCTGCTTGACTGCTTCCTGCGCCTTGCTCGCCAGACTCGCCTTGGTCACCGAAGCGGGCGTCGGCACGACCATCGGGGTTTGCCCGGAGCTGTTGACCGGAACGTTGCGGAAGGCGCTGACCATGGAACTGCTGAGAATCCGGTACTTGCCCTCATTGACAGAAGAAAGCGCGTACATCACAACGAAGAAGGCAAACAGAAGGGTGATGAAATCCGCATACGAGACGAGCCAGCGCTCGTGGTTGTCATGCTCCTCTGCGCGCTTTCGACGTGCCATCGATTAGAAGATATAACCCCGGAGACGACTCTCGATGATCCGTGGGTTGTCGCCGTTGGCGATACCCACCAGCCCGTCGACAATCATCTCGCGCTGCACGACGAGGCGATTGATGTGCGTCTTCAGCTTGTTGGCCATCGGCAGATAGACCAGATTGGCCAAGCCCACGCCATAGATCGTCGCCACAAACGCGACCGCGATGCCGGCACCGAGTTTCGACGGATCGGAGAGGTTCTCCATCACGTGGATCAATCCCATGACGGCGCCGAGAATGCCGATGGTCGGCGAATATCCCCCTGCGGCTTCCCAGATTCTTGCCGACAGCTTCATTTCCTCTTCGAAGGTGCTGATCTCGACCTCGAGAACCTCCCGCAGCCTTTCCGGCTCAGCCCCATCCACCAGCAGTTGCAGGCCCTTGCGGATGAACTCGTCCTTCAGCTCGTTGACGATCGCGTCGAGGGCCAGCAGGCCCTCGCGGCGCGACACCTGACTCCAGCTGGAAACCTGCTGAATCAGCTGCAGGTGATTGACGACCGGGGGATACCAGACCCACTTCACCATCCGCATGCCGCGCACGAAAGTGGCATACGGGCTCTGCAACATGACTGCGCCAAGGGTACCGCCAACGACGATCAGCAACGCCGTCGGCTGCGACAGTGATCCGACATGGCCGCCCTCGAGGAGCTGGCCACCAACGATGGCCAGAAAGCCGATGAGCAGCCCAAGCACGCTGATCCTATCCATGGGTCTCGCGTTTCGCCTTCTTCTCTTGATCAGCGCCAAACAAGCGGGCCCGCAGCCGCAGCACGACCTGACTGTGCAACTGGCAGACGCGTGATTCCGTGACCCCCATCACCTCGCCGATCTCGCGCATGTTGAGGTCCTGCTCGTAATAGAGCGCCATCAGCAACCTCTCACGCTCCGGCAGGCCATCGATCGCCTGCACCAACAAGCGGCGGAAGGTCTCCTCCTCGAGCAGTTTGGAAGGATCGGCATCGGCGTCGACGAGATGCCGCTCGAGGAAATCCTCGCCGCGCTCGGCAACCATGTCTTCGAGATAGACGAGTTGATGACCCCGCGCATCCTGCAGCATCTTCTGATAGTCGGCAAGCGCCATCCCCAGCGAATCCGCGAGCTCCTTCTCGGTTGGCGCACGGCCATGTTCCTGTTCGAGTCGGGCAATGGCAACCTCGATTCGCCGACAATCGCTCCGCAGGCTGCGCGGCAACCAGTCGTTCTCACGCAGGCCGTCAAGCATCGCACCGCGCACTCTTTGCGCCGCATAGGCTTCGAACTGCGCGCCCATCGTCGCCTCGAAGCGGCTGATGGCGTCAAGCAGCCCGAGCATTCCATTCTGAATCAGGTCGTCAACCTGGACGCTGGCCGGCAGGCGAGCCATCAGATGGCAGGCGATGCGCTTGACCAGCGGAACGAAGTGCTGGACCAGCTGATCCCTGTTGAGCTGACCAGCAGCGTTATACATTCGTATGGGTGTGGCTATCAGGCGTAGATAGCGGTCGGATCTATGTGTTGGCTCAAGTGTAGCAGTTGTTGCATGAAATGTTCGAGCCCACCGACATCGTCGTCGGCCGTTGGCCAGCCCAGCAGATCGGTGGCTAGCGCCTGATAGGCCTGCGCTGCCGGCGAATCCGGAAACAACCCGGCAACCGGCTGGCACAGCCTTGAGGCATGGCGCAGATGCTCGTCGATCGGCACGCAGCCCGCGTAGTCCAGACGGGCAAGGCCGCGGCTGCGGGCCACCTGTGCCATGTTGTCATGTATCGCCTTCGCCTCGACGCTGGCCCGGGCCTTGTTCACCAGGAGGCGGAAGTGTCTGCGCGAATAGCCCAGGCTGACCTTCTTGATGAGCGCGTAGGCTTCGGTGATTGCCGCAACGTTGGGTTCGACGACGACAACGGTCTCGTGTGTGGCAAGACCGAGCGGCGAGAAACCCAGTGGATGATCAGGCGACGCGTCGACCAGGACGACATCGGCCGGCCGCCCGATGTCGCTGAGACAGTCGAGCAGGATCCGCTGCTGGCTGGCGTCCAACCGGGCGAGTTGCCTGACAGCGCGCACCGCCGGCAAGAGACTGATCCGTGGCGCCAGCGAGACGATCACTTCCGCCAGCGATCGCTCGCGGTCAATCACCTCCTGCAAATCACCGCAAGCGACAACGCCAAAGCAGGCGGCGATGTTGTCATCGGCGTTCTCATCGAGCACCAGGACTTCCCGACCCTGAGCAGCCAGCGCCGCGGCCAGGTTGGCCACCGTCACGCTCTTGCCGACGCCGATACTGCCCGCGGCAAAGGTCACGATAGGTACTCTCGGACAGCCGAAAAGGCGGCGCAACCCGGCCGCCTGGTCTCCGCGAAAGTCAGCCACATTGGCCTCCCGCCGAGCGCATGCCGGCAGCCGAGGTGGCCATCAGCAATCCTGGCTCGACGCCATCCAGACGATGCGGCGAAGTCTCCGGCAGATCCTTGAACGCGCGATGCAGCAGATAGGTGCGATTGGGCAGATGCAGATCCTCCGGCACCCGCTGCCCGTTCGAAACATAGAACAGGCGCAGCCGCTGGCGGATGATCACGTCCAGCGATGCGGCAAGGCCGGCGGCTTCGTCGACCTTGGTCAGAATGCAACCAGCGAGATGCAGGCCGCTGTAGGCACGGACGACATCATCGAGCGTATCGCCGCCGCTCGTCGCCGAGAGAAGCAATAGCGACTTGACCTTGCTATCGCCGAACATCGCCACCTGTTCGCTGACCAGGCGATCGCGCTGGCTCATGCCCATCGTGTCGATCAGCACCATGTGCTTGTGCTGGAGATCGGTCAGTGTCGTGCGCAGATCTTCGGCATCCCTGGCCAGGTGCACCGAGACACCAAGGATCCGTCCATAGATGCGCAACTGTTCGTGCGCTCCAATCCGGTAACCATCAGTCGTCACCAGCGCCAGTTTTCTGGCGCCGTGGCGCAGCACACAGCGGGCGGCCAGTTTCGCCGTGGTGGTCGTCTTGCCAACACCGGTCGGCCCAACCAGCGCATACACGCCGCCCCGGTCGACAATGTCGGTTTCGCTGTTGATGGTCAGCAGGGAACGGTCCGCCCCACCCTTGACCCAGCCCAGGGCCTGCCCGGCATCGAGATCGTGCGGCAGGTCAGCCAGCAACTCGCGCGCGAATCGCGGCGAGAAACCGGCGTCGAGCATCTGCCGCAACATCTCCGTCTTGACCGGCTCGGCACGCGCGGACTCCCCCCAGGCGAAGCCGGCGAGCTGCTGCTCGACGATCCGGCGCAGTTGGCGAATCTCGTCGATCACCGCCACCGGAACCACTTCCGCCTCTGGCTTGGCAGCACTCGCGCGGGCTGCCCGTGACGCATCGAGTGGTGGTAGCGGTCGCGCCACGAGTGGCGGCAGCGGTCGCGCGGCTGGCGGCGGCAGCGGCCGGGACGGCTGCTGGGCAGCCTGCTGCCCGGCCGTTTGCGCGGCAGCCCGCTGTGGTGACTGCGGCGGCGCCACACGCACCGGCTTCGCCTCGACGGACACTGCAGATGGGCTCTCGTTACCCCGCGGTGCCGCCTCAGGCTCCGGGATGGGCACTATCATCTCCATGTCGCGGGCGGCGACCGCCATGATCTCGACGCCCCCCGGGATGGCGCGGTTGGACAGAATGATCGCGTCCGGTCCGAGAGTTTCCTTGACCTTTCGCAACGCGTCGCGCGTCGTTGCGGCGATGAATTTCCTGACGTTCATACCCTGCCTCCGATGATCGAGGTGACCTTGATGATTCTGTTTTCAGGCACTTCGCTGTGCGCGATGACCTTCAATTGGTTGATGCTGCGCCGCAGGAAGCGGGACAACAGCGTCCGCAGACTGGCCGGGACCAGGAGGACGGATGGCAGGCCGACGCTCTCCTGGCGCTGTGCCGCGGCAACCGCTTCGCGCAGCAGCGTGTCGGCGAGCCCCGGCTCGATGCCCGCGCCATCGCCGCCTCCGGCCACCGCCTGCACGAGGACGCGTTCGAGCTGCGGATCCAGAGACATCACCTGCATTTCCGCGCCACCTGGATAGAGATCCTGGACGATCGAACGACCAAGCGCTATGCGCACCTGTGCCGTCAGCACCTCCGGATCCTGTGAACGTGGTGCGCTGTCAGCCAGCGCTTCGATGATGGTCCGCATGTCGCGAATCGGCACACTCTCCTCGAGCAGATTGCGCAGCACCTTCTGCAGTACGCCAAGCGGCATCGCCTTGGGCACCACGTCCTCGACCAGCTTGGGCATCTCCTTGGCCAGGTGATCGAGCAAGGCCTGCGTTTCCTGCCGCCCCAGAAGTTCGGCAGCATGCGAGAGGATGAGGTGGTTGAGATGCGTCGCGGTGACCGTACTCGCATCGACCACCGTATAACCATAAGCCTGTGCCTGCTCCCGCAGTGTCGGCTCGATCCAGACTGCCGGCAGGCCAAAAGCCGGGTCCCGGGTTGCCGTACCCGGAACCTGCCCGGCGACCCGACCGGGATTGATGGCCAGCAGGCTTCCCGGAAAAGCTTCTCCATCGCCGATTTCGACACCTTTGAGGAGAATCTTGTAGGCGTTTGGTTTGAGTTCCAGATTGTCGCGGATATGCACCGGCGACACCAGGAAGCCCACCTCCTGGGCGAATTTCTTGCGCAAGCCCCGTATGCGACGCAGCAGTTCGCCATCCTGCCCTTTATCGACCAGGGGTATCAGCCGATAGCCCACTTCCAGCCCGAGGACGTCAACCGGCGTCACGTCCGCCCAACTGGCCTCCTGCGCTTCCCGTGGTGCGGCCGGCGCCACCGCCACCGGCGCTGGCGCAGCACTCGTCCGCGAGCGTTTTTCGATCTTCCAGGCCATCGCCGCCAGACCAGCGGCCAGGAGCAGAAAGACGAAATTCGGCATACCCGGAATCAGGCCCAAGAGACCGATGATCGCCGCCGTCAGATAGAGCAGCTTCGCATCACTGAAGAGCTGCACCATGAACTGCTGCGAGACGTCCTGCGCATCGCCGACGCGGGTCACCACCATGCCTGCGGCAATCGAGATGATGAGCGCCGGGATCTGCGCGACCAGGCCATCGCCAATGGTCAGCAGGGTATAGGTCTTGGCGGCCGTGCCGATGTCCAGGTTGTGCTGGAGAACACCGACGAAAAGACCGCCAATGACGTTGATCAGCATGATCAGGATGCCCGCGACCGCGTCGCCGCGAACGAACTTGGATGCGCCGTCCATCGAACCGAAGAAATCCGCCTCCTCGGCAATCGTCGCGCGCCGCTTGCGGGCATCGTCTTCGCCGATCAGACCGGCGTTGAGGTCCGCGTCAATGGCCATCTGCTTGCCCGGCATGGCGTCGAGCGTGAAGCGTGCGGCGACTTCGGCGACGCGTCCGGCGCCCTTGGTGATGACCACGAAATTGATCACCACCAGAATCGTGAACACTACCAGTCCCACGGCATAGTTGCCGCCCACCAGGAAGTGTCCGAACGCCTCGATGACGCGGCCGGCGGCACCGGGACCCGTATGTCCCTCGAGCAGGACGACGCGCGTCGACGCGACGTTGAGAGACAGGCGCAGCAGCGTCGTCACCAGCAGCACCGTCGGAAAGACGGAAAAATCGAGCGGCTTGATGACGCTCATCGCGACCAGCATGACGATGACCGAAATGGCGATATTGAAGGTGAAGAAGAGATCCAGGACAAACGCCGGCAGCGGCAGGACCATCATCGCCAGGATCAGCAGGATCAGGACCGGGCCGGCCAGTTGCCGCTGGCCAAAGCGAACGAACACATCCTGGAGGACCATGCTCGCGCTAGCCATTCAGGGCCTCCGGGAGCAGGTCTGCGGGGACGGCGATGGTCTGCGGTGGCAGCGGCTGACTGCCTCCGGTCTGGCGCCAGGCGGTCAACTGATAGACATACGCCAGCACTTCGGCGACAGCCGCGTAAAGCCCTGCCGGGATCTCCCGATCGAGTTCGACGTGGCGATGCAGGGCTCTCGCCAACGGCGCCGCTTCGATCATCGGAATCCCGTTCTCCGCGCCGACCTGGCGTATCTTGAGGGCCACCTCGCCCATTCCCTTGGCCAGCACCTTGGGCGCCCGCATGCCGCTGCTGTAGGCCAGGGCCACCGCATAGTGAGTCGGATTGGTTACGATCACGTCGGCGGCCGGTACCGCCGCCATCATTCGCTTGCGTGCCGCCTCCCGCTGCAACTGGCGGATGCGACCCTTGATCTCCGGGTTACCCTCCAGTTCCTTGCTTTCCTGCTTGACTTCCTGGCGACTCATCTTGAGCTTGTCATGGTACTGCCACAACTGGAAGGGAACGTCGATGGCAACGATCAGCAGCATCGCCGAGACGATGGCCAGAAAGCTGAAACTGAGCAAGTGGCCGGCACTCACCAGGCCAAGCTGGCCCGATTGCGCGAACATGGCGAGCAGATCGCCACGCTCGCTCCACAGGACGCCGACGGCAACCCCGCCGACGAGCAGGGCCTTGGCGACTGCCTTGACCAACTCCGCCAGTCCACTCCAGGAAACGAGCCGCGACAAGCCTTTCAGCGGATCCAGGCGAGACAGGTCCGGCTGCAGTGCCTTGGCGGAAAAGTTCCAGCTGCCGACAAAAAATGGCGACAGCAGGGCGGCGACAAGCAGCGCCACGAACAAGGGGGCGACCGACAGCAAGGCGTCGGCCGACAGGTCGGCCAGGCGAACCAACACCAACTGCGGCTCACGCGTCAGGCCGTGATCGAAAGCCAGACCTCGCCGGAAAACCGCGGCCATCCGCTGCACCATCCAAGGACCGATGAACCAGAACGCCGCCGCCGCAACGATCAGAATCAGGAACGCGCCAACCTCGCGCGAACGAGGGACCTGCCCCTCCTCGCGCGCCCTTTCGAGGCGTCTTGCCGACGCCGGTTCGGTTCTTTCGAGGTCGCTTTCCTCAGCCATTTCGAGCTTCCAGTGTACTCGAGGCTATTATAGGAAAAAACCATAAAAAATAGAGTCGTATGTGGGTTTATTTAGACGGATTCTTGGATAGTGGCAGAAGAGCAACAGTTGTTGCGGCAACCCAAAAAAACAGGGAGCCGCGGCTCCCTGGGTAGCTGGGTTCGCCAAGGTGCTTCAGCCAAAGAACTCCAGCGCCCGCGCATGGCCGGTGCGCGCATCGCGATCCGTTAGGGAGGCCAGATCGGAGAGCAATTCCTTCATGTCCAGGATCAGGACGATCTGCCCGTTGGAGAGCGTCGTCACACCGGCGACGCCGCGCGGACGGAAATCGTCGAGCGCCTTGATCACCGCGTCATCACGTCCGGCAAAGTTGTCGACGGCGAGAATCAGACTGCGCTCCGTGGTCTGCATCAGGACGCCATACTCGGGCCGTTGCACCTGCGGCCAGCCGAGCAAACGCGAGAGGGCGATCACCGGCAGGATTTCGCCGCGCACGACCAGGGTTTCCTTGCCGCCGACTTCCTGCATCCGCGCATGATCGATCGGCAGGATCTCCCTGACCATCGACAGCGGCAGCGCAAACGGCTGATCGCCCAGCAAAACCAGCAGAACCGGCAGGATGGCCAGCGTCAGCGGCAGCGAGATGACGAACACCGAACCCTTGCCAGGCTCGGAGCGGATCTCGATCGAGCCATTGAGCTTCTGAATGTTCGTCTTGACGACATCCATGCCGACGCCGCGGCCCGATACCGCCGATGCCTGAGCCATCGTCGAGAAGCCGGGGAGGAAGATCAGGTTGAGGCTCTGCCGTTCATCAAGGGTATTGGCTTCCTCTTCGCTGATGATGTTCTTTTCGATCGCCTTCGCCCTGATCCGCTCGGGACTCATGCCGCGACCGTCGTCGGCAATGATCAACACGATGTGGTCGCCCTCCTGCCGCGCTTCCAGACGAACAATGCTCTTCACCTGCTTGCCGGCGGCCAGGCGCTCCTCCTGCGACTCGACGCCATGGTCGACCGCATTGCGGATCAGGTGAATGAGGGGATCGGCCAAATCCTCAATCATCGTCTTGTCTACTTCGGTCTCTTCCCCGACCAGCGCCAGTTCGACATCCTTGCCCAACTGTCGCGCCAGATCCCGGGCAATCCGCGGGTACTTCTGGAACAAGCGACCGATCGGCTGCATCCGTGTCTTCATCACGGAATTCTGCAAATCGGACACCAGCAGATCGAGTTGGCTGACCGCCTGATCGAGAGCCTGCAGCGTTTCGGTATCGGTTCTGCCGGCGAGAATATCCGCGCGCAGGCTGGTCAAGCGATTCTTGGTCAGACCGATCTCGCCGGACAGGTTGAGCACCTGATCCAGCCGCGCCGTGTCGACCCGGATGGTGGTCTCGCGTGCAGCCGCCTTCTCGTCAGCTCGCCGACCCGAGGGCGCACCGCTGACCGCAGCACCCGGCTTGTCCGTGGAGCGGCGTCCTTCGGGCGGGAAATGCGGCTGCAGCCCGGCCGTCTCATGCGCAGGCGTCGGCGCGGCCGGCGCCGCTACGGCCGGAAGCGCCGCCGGCCGACCGGTCAGTGCCCCATGCAGCGCTTGCCAGTCAGGGCCATCGGCTGGAACATTGGCCGTCGGCGCGGGCACCGGTGCTGGCGTCCCGGTCGCCGGCGTGGGAGCCGGAGAATCGGGCTTCCCCTCGACTTCACCTTCGAGCGCGGCACGCAGGGTAGCCGCCACGTCCGCGGGTGCAGGTTCCGGCTGTCTGCCCTGGGCGATCACCGCAAACATGTTGCGCACACCCTGGGTAGCCGCCATGATGGTATCCATCAAGGCCGGCGTCAGCGTCATCTGGGCATTCCTCAGCTTGTCGAAGAGATTCTCGGTCAGATGACAGAGCTTGACCAGTTCGACGGCGTTGAGAAAACCGGCCCCACCCTTGATCGTGTGAAAGCCACGAAAGATCTCGTTGAGCAAGCGATGATCATCGGGACTCCGCTCGAGATCAACGAGCTTGTTGTCGACGTCCGACAGCAGATCACCGGCTTCTTGCAGAAAATCCTGCAGCAGGTCTTCCATCCCGGCAAAATCACTCATCGTAAGCTCCTAGAATCCCAGGCTGCCAAGCAGGTCGTCGACCTGCTGCTGCGACGCAACGACGTCACTACGCCCGTCGGCGTTGATCACCGGCCCGTTGAGCAGACTGATCACCGAGTCGGTTCGCCGTTCGCCGGGCATGGTCTCGATCAGCACCCCCATCAGCTCCGCCTCCAGTTCCTGGGCGACGGCGATGATCTTCTTGATCACTTGCCCGGTAAGATCCTGGAAGTCCTGCGCCATCATGATCTCGAGCAGTTGCGCCTTGGTCGCCGCGGTCTTCTCGGGCAGGCCCTGCTTGAGAAAAGATCGAGTCTCCTCGGCCAGACGCTTGAAGTCCTCGACGCCGATCTGATTGGCGAACAGCGCGTCCCACTTCGCCGCCAGAGCGGCCGACCCGGACTCCAAAGCCTCCTGCAGAGGGTTGGCAATGTCCGTCGCATTGAGAACCTTGCACGCCGCCTGCTCGGTCAGGTTGGCGACATAGGTAAGCCGGTCCCGGGTGTCCGGTATGGCCGCTACAGTGCTTTCCAGGAGTTCGTGGTAACCGAGTTGACCGAGCGTGTCGTGCAGTTGCCTTGCCATTTGCCCCACGCGATGGAAGACCTTGTCCTGACCCGGCCACGAATCGCCAGCCTCGGACGCGTCAGCGCCACTGTCGGCAGGTTTCGGGGCGCGCGTCGCGGCAACCGAATCGAACAGGGCCTGCAACTCGTCATTGTCGTCCAGATCGCCGCCACCTTCCCGCAACTGCTGAATCACCGACGGTCTCTGCGGCAAGGGTACCGCCGGTGCCGGTGCGGCCGTGACGCTGATTCCCGAGGCAATGCTGTCGAAGAGATCCTCGAGATCCTTCGAATCACCAGACATGTTGGCGTCGCTCATTTCAGCCACCCATCTTGTCAAAAATCTTCTGCAGTTTCTCCGCCAGAGTCGCGGCCGTGAATGGCTTGACGATGTAACCGCTGGCCCCGGCCCCGGCGGCGGCGATGATGTTTTCGCGCTTGGCTTCGGCGGTGATCATCAGGACCGGCAGGTGCTTGAGCGCCGGTGACTGGCGGATTGCCTGCAGGAGTTGCAGGCCGTCCATATTCGGCATGTTCCAGTCGGTGACGACGAACTGGAATGAATCGTTCTGCAGCTTCTGCAGCGCCATCACGCCGTCTTCGGCCTCGTCGACGTTGGCGAAGCCCAGTTCCTTGAGGAGATTCCTGACGATACGGCGCATCGTCGAAAAATCATCCACCACGAGAATCCTCATCTTTGGATCAGCCATTCTTCACTCCCGGTTGCATTTTGTCCTTTCAGCGCTCGAGCCAGGGGCGCAGCGTGTCGGCAAGGATCTCGGCGTCGAATTTGGCGACGTAGGCGTCGACGCCAACCGTTTTCCCCATCGCGTGATTGGCCTGCGACGACAGCGACGAATGCATGACCACGGGAATTCCCGCAAAGCGTGCGTCGCCCTTGATGTTCTTGGTGAGCACATAGCCGTCCATCTCCGGCATCTCGGCGTCGACCAGGATCAGGCGGATCTCGTCGCGCACTGCCCGGCCAGTCTGCGCAGCATGGGCGGCGATTGCCTGGAGGCGGCTCCAGGCTTCCGCGCCATTGGTGGCATGCTTGTGCTTGACGCCGAGCTTGTCGAGAACCTCGCCGATCTTGCGTCGGGCAACAATCGAATCATCGGCGAAAAATATGCTCAGATCCTCAGCGATGTTGACCGGCGGGATATCGACGATGATCGCCTCGCCGAAGGCATTCGCCAGGATCTGCTCGACATCGAGAATCGAGACCAGATTGCCGTCGTCGAGCTCGGTAATCGCCGTGATCAGACCCTGATTGGTCGACAAGACGCTTTCGGGAGCCTTGACCTTCTCCCAATCCACGCGAATGATCCGGTCCACTTCATGCACCAGAAAACCCAGCGTGCGCTTGGAGTATTCGGCGACCATCATCGTCTTGCCATACTCATGCGGTTGATCCTGATGCTCGAGAAACGAAATCAACGAGAGGACCGGTATGACGTTGCCACGCAGGGATATCAGGCCTTCGACGCCGCGCGGCATGTTCGGCGTCTTGGTGATGTGCGGTGTCCGCCCGACCTCGCGCACCTTGAAGACGTTGATCCCGAACGTCT
Organism: Accumulibacter sp.; assembly: GCA_017302455.1. GTDB lineage: Bacteria > Pseudomonadota > Gammaproteobacteria > Burkholderiales > Rhodocyclaceae > Accumulibacter > Accumulibacter phosphatis. Next base: position 18,022 of record JAFLDO010000033.1, on the reverse strand, counting down.
CGCGCGTACCGAGGGAGAACAGCAGGATCTCCATCTTGTTCGAACCGGCAAGCCGCGTCCGTGCGTCCACGCCCTCGAGCAGGTTTTTCTTTTCAGCCAAATCCATCTTGTCGCTCCCGAGAAATCCCTAGGTCAGGTCCGCTGGCAACGCCGGCACGGTACCCACCAGCAGCCTGCGCGTCAGCGTTTCCGACAAGCGCTGCGGTTCGAATTTTGGCACATACTCATCGACGCCGACGGACTTGCCCAGTTGCTGGTTGGACATCCCGGACAACGACGAATGCATGATCACGGGTACGCCGACGAAACGCGGATCGGACTTGATCCTCTTGGTCAGAATGTAGCCATCCATCTCCGGCATTTCGATGTCGGTGAGGACGAGACTGATCAGGTCGGTGACTTTCTGGCCGGACGCCTGCGCGTAGGCCGCCACCTTCTCCAGTTCATCCCAGGCTTCGCGGCCGTTGATCGCTGCCTGCGACTTCACGCCCATGGCGTCCAGAGTGCGCTGGATCTGCTTGCGTGCCACCGTCGAGTCGTCGGCAAAGAAGACCGTCAGGCCCGGATGATCGAGCGGCTTGATATTGCGGTAAACGCTCTCGTCGTCGTAGTTGGTCGTTTCCGACAAAATCTTCTCGACGTCCATCAGCATCACCAGGCGACCGTCAGGCAATTCGGTGACCGCCGTTACCAGGCCACCCATCTCGGCCAGGAGCATCGCCGGCGGCACCCGCATCTGACTCCAGTCGAGACGCAGAATGGTATCCACCCCCTCGACCAGAAAACCCTGCGTATGCCCGGCGTATTCGGTGACGATCATGATCGAGCGAGGGGTCTGCGTATCGACGCCGGCATAACGGGCAAGATCGACGACCGGGACCAGCGCGCCGCGCAGGCTGACCATCCCTTCGACCGACGGAGGCATCTCGGGCGCCGCAGTGATCGGCGGCGTGCGCATCACCTCACGAACCTTGAAAACATTGATCCCGAAGGTTTCGCGTCGGCCTGTGCGGGCGTCGGTCCCGAGCATGAACAGCAGAATCTCCAGCTTGTTGGTACCCGCCAGCTTCGTGCGAGCATCGATATTCTTCAGTAGATCGGACATTTCTCTTTTCCCTCGCAGCGAAAGCCGCAGCAGCGTCTCTCAAGACATCTTAATCCAAACAGGCACCGCTGCGTACTGATGGCACGCTGCACGTGCAGCGCCGCACGCCGGTTCACATCGCGGTCTGGTAGCCAATCCGGAAGCCACCCCAATGGCGACCCTTGACATAGATCGGTGCCGAGATGTCGTGCAGCACCTCGCCGGTATCGCGCCGGTAGGTCTGCAGGAGGAACGGCTGCCGGTGCGTGCCGCAACGTTTGCCGACCGGGTCATCGAAGACCCGCTTGGTGCGGTTGTTCACGAAATCGACCTTTTCATTGCCGGTCAGCGGCTGCGAGAATCTCCGGTTGTGAGTCGGCACATAGCCGTTGCGGTCGATGCAGATGGCGTAGGTCAGCCAGTTGTGTTGCGCTACCAGATTCTCCTGCAGCGGCGCGATGGCTTGATCGGTGTAGTCGTCGAAACGGGTCTTGAACTTCGCCGGCCGGGTATTGGGAATCGGCTGGTATCGGTCGTCGAAGAGATCGTCGATCTTGATTCTCCCCGCGTCGATCGCCTGCTCGAAGATCCGCGCCACGCCCAACGCGGCCTGGCCAACGATCTCGGGCATTCTGGCGTGCGTAGCGACGGCCTGCTCGCCGGCCTGGCCGAGCTTGAAGACGTTGCTGATCTCGCGCAGGTTCTCGGCCAGACACTGAACGTGGTCAACGGCGACCAGCGCCTGCTCCGTAACCGCGTTGTTCGTTTCCGCCATTTCGCGGATGCGGCCCACATGCTCGGCAATGCTCTGCCCCGTACGACCCTGCTGACCAACCGAGGCCGCAATCGCCTCGACCTTTTCCATCGTCTCGCGCGCACCACTATTGATACGCTCGAGCGACTGCGCCGCCTGCCGGGCGAGTTCGGCGCCATTGCGGGCCTGCCCGGTGCCGGCTTCGATACTGGTGATGGCGCTCTCCGTCTCGCCCTGGATGGCGCCAATCATCTGACTGATTTCGCCGGTTGCCTGCGCCGTGCGTTCAGCAAGTTTGCGCACTTCATCGGCAACCACCGCGAAGCCGCGCCCCTGGTCACCGGCGCGAGCCGCCTCGATCGCGGCATTGAGCGCCAGCAGGTTGGTCTGGTCGGCGATCTCGCGAATCGTCTGGACGATTCCACTGATCGCTTTCGAGCGTTCGCCGAGCGCACATACCACCCGCGCCGACTGCGTCACCGAGGCGGCAATCCGCTCCATTTCCGCCGCCGCGCTGTGCACGATCTGCATGCCCTCGGTCGACAGGCTGTTCGATGTCTCCGAAATCCCGGCCGTTTCGCTGGCATTCCGACTGACCTGATTCATGTTCTCGGTCAATTCACCCATCGCGCTGGCCGTCGCCAGCGCCGCGTCACGTTGCTGCTTCGAGCCCGAGGCCACCCGCTTCGAGTCGTCGATCAGCTGTCCGGAAGCATTGGCGACTTCGACCGAGTTGAAGAGCACCTTGCCGACGATGGTCGCAAAGCTCCCGATCAGGCGGTTGAAGTCGGCGGCCAGCGCAGCGATTTCGTCCTTTCCTTCGACGATTGCCCGACGTGTCAGGTCACCGTCGGCATACATCGTGGCAATCACGCGTTGCAGCCGTTTCAGACGGCCGACCACGCTCATCTCGAGGAAAGCGGCGAGCACGACGGTAACCACCGCCAGAAGCCCTAGCGCCGCCAGCCAGCCGTAGAGGCCGCCACCGAAGACGCCATTCCCCAACCAGCCAAGCAGCGCCGCCGCGGCCACCTGCAGGGCCAGTGCCGCACGCATCCTCCAGGCTACTCCGCTCATCGCCAGTTCCTCCTCGTCAGTGGTCGTCCCTCGTTGTATTTCTTCTCATAAGAAACGTATACGGCATGCGGCGGCGAATCTTTAGGCCACGCGGGCCGACAGGCTGGCGAGATTCCTCGCCGCAAGGGCGTGCGCGGTCAACGACCCGCGAATGCCGCCGGCAGCGATTCATGGTTGGTGGCCGGCGCCATCTGCCCACGCATGATCACCGAGTCGAGGGATGGGCAACGACAGTCGCCGAGCGCCAAGCAGATCCTCGCGCCAATGCCATAGTCCACGCTGGCGCGATGCGCGAATGGCCTCAGCCATGATCGCGAATCTGGCACCGCAAGCCCAGGCTGTGGCCGACTGTCGACACGTCGCAATCAGCGGGCACGATAGAGCAGCGTCGGATGAACTTCCTGCAGGACCTTCTGCATCGCCCGGCGGTTGATTGGGTTCAGAATGATCGGCGAACGCGTGTTGGCGGCGATCTTCCCGCCCTCCGCCTCGTCGCGATAGACGATGACCACCACCACTGCATCCTCAGCCCTCTCCAGGCCAAGCAGAGCACAGTCGGTATCGGCGAGTTCGATCTGGTATTCGAGATCGAGCGTCTCCGGCGCCACGATTGGGAACATCACCGACGGATCGTCGAGCGACTGCAACCAGAAGACGGTCGGCTTGCCTTCCTCGTGGAAAACCTTGAAACGCTTGCAGTCGACAAAGCCCGCGACTCCGTCGGCAAACGTGAATACGGTCTCCGGATCAACCGGCACATCCTTGAGACCGAAGTGTTCGATATCGATTTTCATCTGACCCCCCGAACGGCAGCTTCAACCGGCCACCAAGTACACCAATTTAACCCGATTCCGGGCGCAGCAGCAATCCGAGCCGCCTTGGGACGCTCATGCCTCGTCAGCGGCGGAGGCCGGCAGACAGCAGCCGCGACCCGCTTGCTTGGCCAAGTACATTGCCCGATCGGCGGATTGCAGCAGGTGCTGGGTGTCGTCGCCATCTTGCGGCCACAGGGCGACGCCAACGCTGGCGCCGACCTGGATGTCGTGCGCTCCGATGTGCAGGGGCTGGCTGAGAACGGCGATGATCTTCGCGCCGATGGCCAGCGCCTGATGCTGGTCGAGCACACCCTCGACAACGACGACGAATTCGTCGCCACCGAGGCGGGCAACGACGTCCGAGACGCGAACACATTCCTGCAGGCGTGGGGCGATCACTTCGAGCAGGCGGTCGCCGACAGCGTGACCGTAAGTGTCGTTCACCGGTTTGAAGCCGTCGAGATCGATCATCAGCACCGCGAACGTTTCGCCGCCGCGTTTCCCGCGCGCGATGCTCCGCCGCAGTTCGTCGTAGAGCAGCGAGCGGTTGGCCAGGCCGGTCAACGGATCGTGATGCGCCAGCTTGCGCAGTTCGGCCTCACTCTGCCGCAGGCGCTCGTTGGCTTCGGCCAGTTCGGCAGTGCGCCGCACAACCCGTTGTTCAAGTGTTCTCTCCGACTGCTGCAGGGCGTCCATCGCCGCCACCTTGGCCCGTAGCGCTTCGGCCTGCGCGAGTTCCTTTTCACGCCGCACGACATGAATCCGGTCGGCCAGAGCGAACGACAGGAGCAACATTTCCAGTGCCGATCCGACCGGCATCGCATACAGCGTCAGCAGGTTGCTCGGCAACCAGTTGAGTGTGCGCAGGGCGATCATGGCCACGCCGAGGAGCAGCAGACTCCAGGCGACCAGGAACAGGCGCGCACCGGGCTGCGCACGCGCGGCGCAGAGACCGGCCGTGACAACCGCGGTTACTGCGAACGCCGTGCCGAGCAGCGCCGTCGCGATTCCCGCCGGCCGATAGGCGTAGAAGATCGCGGTCAGCGCGGTCAGCAGGAAACCGATCTGCAAGGCGTGAATCCAGCGGTGGAGCACAGGTGTCGTCTGTTTCGTACCCAGGAACATCTGCGTGAAAAGCGCGCCAAAGTAGGCCGCAAGGCAATAGCCGAGCGGCAGCGCGACGTGTCCCCAGGTAGGCCAGTCGGGCCAGAGAAACTGGTTGGCCAGCCCGAACATCGACGACTGTCCGATGACCATGGCGGCAGCAAAGGCAACGTAGACCAGGTAGATCGATTCGCGCAGCGAGACGTAGAGCAGCAGGTTGTACAGACCCAGCGCCAGCAGCATGCCGAAGTAGATGGCGAGGATGGTATAGACGACCTGATCGTTGCCATGCAGGGCGGCGGGTGACCACAGCGTCACCGGAAGCGTCAGGCTGCCGCTCGAGGCGATGCGCACATGCACGCGCTGCTCGCTGCCGGCAAGCAGGTCCAGCGGAAAGACGAAGTTGCGGTGTGTGAACGGTCGCGCCGAAAATGGCTGCAGATCGCCGGCGTCCTGTCGCCGTCGGACGTCGCCATGGTCGGCAAACACGGCCAACTGATCCAGTGAAGGGTAGGCGATCTCCAGCAGCCAGCGCCTGGCCGCGCCCGCTTCGGGCGCGAACGTCATGCGCAGCCAGTAGGCGGAAGCCGAATAGCCGAAATTGAGGTCGCCGCTGCCGGCGACGTAGCGGAACCGGCTGGCGATCTCCGGCTGCTCGACGTCACTGATGGTCAACTGTCCGTCCGGATCCTCGAGAACCTCGATGAAAGGACGCAACGCAACCTCGGTCGTCGTTGGTCCGATCCGAACCTGAGCCGAGACCGGGCTGGAAGCGAAGTTGGCCAGGAGCGTCAAGAGGAGCCAGAGGGCGCACAACGCCAGCCTTGGGCCGGGAAGATGTGCCGGGGAACCCGCCTCGACTATAGTGTACGGGTGTTTGCGGTGGGCGGGCCGGCGCGCTGGCTGGTGCCCTGCCATCAGGCAAGTCCACTGGCAGGTGTGAGAGGAGGATTCAATGCGAGGTTGTCGAGTGCTGGCTGTGTCGGTGTGGATGAGTTGTGCGGCCTGGGCTGAGTCCACGCCGCCGCCTGAGGTTCCGCAAACGCTCGAACAGGCGAGCGCGCAGCGCGAGCGCGCCAAAGCGATGCGCGCCGAGGCCGAGCGTCAACAGAAGGAGGCCCAGGACCGATGCTACAGCAAGTTCCTGGTCAACGATTGTCTTGCCGCCGCCAAGAAGCGCTACACGGAGGCGATCGTCGAAGCGCGCCGGCTCGATCAGCCGGCGCGCGATTTCGAGCGTGAAGCGAAGAGGCAGGAGCTCGCCGCGAAAGAGGGGCAACACGCGGCGGATCTGCCACTGCGCGAAGGCCAGCAGAAAGAGCGCGCCGAGATCTACCGAGCCGACGAGGCCGCCAAGGCCGCGGCGCGCGAACAGAAGCTGGCCGACAAGGCCCGGAAGGCCGAGGAGGGACGAAGAAAGGCCGTGGCGGAGCAAGCCAGCCGGCAAGCCAAGCTCGACAAGCGGGCCAAGCAGGATGCCGAGCGGTCGGCGAAGAAGACTGCCGACGAACAGCGCAAGGCGGCCGCCGGACCAGCCGGTTGACGCGATGCCCGGTCGCCCCGGCCGGGCATCGTTGCCAGGCGTTCGTGGAGAACCAGCGGCAAGGATTTCTGCCTGACCGAGCTTGCGTACGGGGACGTCGTGACGCACGCGCAGGCATGGTGCTACTGCCTGAAGGGCGGGCCGTCGCTTGGCCGCATTCAAATTGCAGTGTGTCGGGCGATGTGTTAAAAGACGAGTTTATCGCGAATCTATCCGCAATCCTTCACGCCGATGGTATTTTCGTTTTTCAAGAAGCCGGAAAAGAAGATGACGGCGAGGCCAGCCGCCGTTCCGCGCGCGCGCGAGGAGACGCGCTCGGCGCCGGGCGGAGTGCCTGACGACAAGCTCAAGCCGCCCGCAACCCGCCCGCCCGCAGGGCTGGCGCGCGGGGATATCCCGTTCGCCAGCCCGGTCGTGCAGCCTGACGAGCCGCCACTCGAACTGAGCGAATTCATCTTCAGTGAGGTGGCGACCGAGTATCAGGTCGAAGCCGAGGTTGATCCGATCGATGCCGACGCCGAAGAGGCAGCGATGCTGTATGCGAATGGCCAGGATCGGGCGGTACGCTCACTGCTGGAGAAGTCGACGCGCCTCTACCGTTCCGGCGCGGGTGAGCGCCTCTGGCTGATGCTCTTCGATTTCTTCCGGCTGACGGGCCAGAAGGCCGCTTTTGAGGCGCTCGAGATCGAGTACGCGCAAGCCTTCGAGAAATCGCCGCCTGGCTGGCGGGAGGCGGCTGCCGTATCGCCCGCGCGCACCAGGGCGGCGGGAACTGTGTTGTTCAAGGGCGAGTTGACTGGCGACAACGATGCTGGGTTTGAGGCAGCGCGTCAGGCAATCGAGAAGAACCCGCAGCTTCGACTCGACCTGGCGAAGGTGCGTCGTCTGGATGCGGCCGGCTGCGAGCGGTTTCTCCTGCTGCTTCAGCAGGCACGCAGAAGTCGTCGCGAGATCGAGTTGCTGAGTCGGGACTACATCTCCGCGCTGCTTGACAGCCGGGTGGTACCCGGTTGTGCGGAGGACCGCGGCTGCTGGCTGCTGAAACTCGAATTCTGCCAGCTAAGGGGGCAACTCGAGGCCTTCGAGGAGGTGGCGATCAACTACGCCGTGACTTTCGAGATTTCGCCGCCATCTTGGGAGCCTGAGCGGGTGCAGGCGGGCGAACAGACACCGCTGCAATTGGCGGTAGCGGATGAACTGGTGACTGAGGTGTACGTGGTCAAGGGTGACGTCAAAGCGTCGCGCTTTGCCGACCTGCTCGCCTACGCAGCGGCGAACGATCCGGTCCTGATCGACTGCGCGGCAGTCACGCGCATGGATTTCCTCAGTGCCGGAGCCCTGCTCAACGTGCTGGCGACGGTCAAGCGCACGGGCAGGCAGATCATCTTCCGCCACCCCAACCACCTGCTTGCCGAGTTGTTTCGCGTCGTCGGTCTGAAGAACGTCGCCGAAATCGTTCTCGCCAGAAACTGATCAAAGCAACCATTCGGAGTCACGCATGCAGCAGTACCACGGTACGACGATCCTGTCGGTTCGTCGCGGTAGTCGGGTCGCCATGGGCGGCGACGGACAGGTGACTCTCGGCAATCTGGTGATCAAGGCCAGCGCACGCAAGGTCCGGCGCATCCATCAGGGGCGGATCCTTGCCGGCTTTGCCGGCGGCACGGCCGACGCCTTCACGCTCTTCGAACGTTTCGAAGCCAAGCTCGACAAGCACCAGGGGAACCTCCTGCGCTCGGCGGTCGAACTGGCCAAGGATTGGCGGAGCGACCGCGCATTGCGTCGGCTTGAAGCGATGCTGGCCGTGGCTGATCGCGATAATTCTTTGATCATCACCGGCAATGGCGATGTGGTCGAGCCCGAGCACGGCATCGTCGCGATTGGTTCGGGCGGCGCCTTTGCGCAGTCAGCGGCACGCGCGCTGGTCGAAAACAGCGAACTCGATCCCGCCGAGGTGGTCCGCAAGTCCTTGCAGATTGCCAGCGAGCTGTGTATCTACACCAATCAGAACTTCACCATCGAGGTGTTGGAACCATAATGTCGGCCATGACCCCGCAGGAAATCGTCTACGAACTCGATAAACACATCGTTGGCCAGGGCAAGGCCAAGAAGGCCGTGGCTATCGCGCTGCGCAACCGCTGGCGGCGCGCGCAGGTGGCCGAGCCGCTGCGGCAGGAGATCACGCCGAAGAACATCCTGATGATCGGCCCCACCGGAGTCGGCAAGACGGAAATCGCACGCCGTCTGGCACGACTCGCCAACGCTCCCTTCATCAAGGTCGAGGCGAGCAAGTTCACCGAGGTCGGCTACGTCGGTCGCGACGTCGAGACGATCATCCGTGACCTGGTCGAGATCGCCGTCAAGAGCGGCCGCGAGCAGGCTGTGAAAGGGGTGCGTGCGCGTGCCGAGGATGCTGCCGAAGATCGCATCCTCGACGTCCTGCTGCCGCCAGCGCGCGGAAACTTCTTCAACGACGCGCAATCGAGCGAGGACAGTGCGACACGGCAGAAATTCCGGAAGCGCCTGCGCGAGGGGGAACTCGACGACAAGGAGATCGAGGTGGAGGTCGCCGCGCCGTCGATGCAGGCCGAGATCTTTGCGCCGCCGGGAATGGAAGAGTTGACTGCGCAGATTCAGGGCATGTTCCAGAACATTGGCGGTGGTCGCAAGAAATCACGCAAGCTGAAGATTTCCGAGGCCCGCAAGTTCTTGATCGATGAGGAAGCCGCGAAGCAGGTCAACGACGAGGAAGTCAAGCTCGAAGCGGTGCGGAATGTCGAGCAGAACGGCATCGTCTTTCTCGATGAAATCGACAAGATCGCTTCGCGCAGCGACACACACGGCGTCGACGTCTCGCGTCAGGGTGTGCAGCGCGATCTGCTGCCGCTCGTCGAAGGCACCACGGTATCGACCAAGTACGGGATGATTCGCACGGACCACGTGCTGTTCATCGCCAGCGGAGCTTTCCACCTGGCCAAACCTTCGGATCTGATTCCCGAGTTGCAGGGACGGTTCCCGATTCGCGTCGAACTCGACTCGCTTTCGGTGGCCGACTTCGAGTGCATTCTGACGCAGACCGACGCTTGTCTGACCAAGCAGTATCAGGCGCTGCTGGCGACTGAAGGGGTCACTCTCGACTTCGCCGCGGAGGGGGTCAAGCGGCTGGCGGAGATTGCCTGGTCGGTCAACGAGCGTACCGAGAACATCGGTGCTCGCCGCTTGTACACGGTCATGGAACGGCTGCTCGAGGAAGTGTCGTTCTCGGCTGGCAAGGAGGCAAGCGATCTGGTGGCCATTGATGCCACTTATGTCGACAGCCGCCTGGCCGAACTGGCGGAAAACGAGGACCTGTCGCGCTACGTGCTGTAGCGGGCCTTGCCTACCCTTACTTGACGACCAGGACCGGCAGGTCGGTGAGGTGGACGACGCGATTGGTGACCGAACCCAGCAACACGCCGGCCACCGAGCCGAGGCCGCGCGCGCCCATGACGATCAAGGCGCAGCGCTGTTCCCTGGCAAAGTCGACAATCGTTGGTGCCGTCTCGCCGACCAGAACATGTGCCGAGCAAGACAGCCCGGCCGCTTCGACCCTGGCGCGCGCGCTCGCCAGTGCCGCCTCGCCGGCTTCGCGGTGGTAATCCTGAACGACGCCGCTGTCCACGAATCGGGTCACATCGGACGGCAGCGGCGCCTGCACGTTGACCAGCATCATTGCCGGTGCGATGGTGTTCCTGGCTGCTTCACGAATGACATGGTCGACGGCGCGCAGCGCATGCAGCGAACCGTCGACCGGAACCAACCATAGAGGGTTCATTTCCGATCTCCTTCCCTTGTCGTTTCGGAAGCCGCGCTGGCGAGCTCAACGGTCGAATGCGCTGCGCTCTGCCGGCTGGCGAGCCATTTCCCGACGCCGATGACCAGCAACGCGCCAAGACCTGATGCCAGGTAGTTGCTGTGTGGAATGAGGTCTCGCCATGCCGTGGGCAATGCCGGGTCGGTGACCAGCATGCCGCCACCAATCCAGCCGAGCAGTGCACCGCCGGCAGTGATCACGATCGGGAAACGATCCATCAACGTCAATACCAGCTTGCTCCCCCAGACGACGATCGGGATCGAAACCGAAATGCCGAAAATGACCAGAATGATCGACCCGTGTGCCGCACCGGCGACGGCGATGACGTTGTCGACGCTCATCACGGCATCGGCGACGATGATCGTCCTGATTGCTCCCGCCAGGGTGGTGCTGCCCTGCACGGTGCCGTGTGCGTCCTCGTGCTCGGGCAGAACCAGCTTGACGCCGATCCAGAACAACAGCAGTCCGCCGACGATCTTCAGATAAGGAATCGCCAGTAGTTGCAGGGCGAAGTAGATCAGGACGACGCGCAGCCCGATGGCGCCGAAGACGCCCCAGAAAATGCCTTTGTTGCGCTGCGTCGCGGGCAGTTTCCGGCAGGCGAGAGCAATCACCACGGCGTTGTCGCCACCGAGCAGGATGTCGATGGCGATGATCTGGAATACGGACACCCAGAAAACCGGCGAAGCGAGATCGGGCATGCGGTTGGCTCATCCTTGCAGAACGCGTCGGCTGCCCATCGCCGCACCGGCGCCAGGAGTATCAGCGGCCCTGGCGCGCGACGAGCGGGAAGCGAAAGTCCGGCATTCTCTCACAACTGGTCGGCCAGATGGCTCGGCGCACGGGCGCCGCCGGACGCCGCCGCGGCTCCGCGAGGGCGGCGTGCGCCGCGTGGGTCGGTTCCCGCCGGATCCTGGCCCGGAAACCGACCGACAACATCAATCCATGGCCTCGTACAGCGGCAGGGTCAGGAACTCCGGGTAGTCCGGCGTCAGCGACATCTTGTCGAAGATGACAGCCGCCTGGTCGTAACTGGCGGTGTCTTCGCCCTGGGCGCTCACCGTTGCCTTCACTTTGGCCAGTTCCTCGGCGATCATGCCGCGCACCATCTCGGCGGTGACCTTGCGACCATCGTCGAGCACACCCTTTGGCGAAACCACCCATTGCCAGACCTGCGAGCGCGAGATCTCGGCTGTCGCGGCGTCTTCCATCAGGTTGTGGATCGGCACGCAGCCGTTGCCGGCCAGCCAACTGCCCAGGTAGTGGATGCCGACGTTGATGTTGTTGCGCACGCCGGCCTCGGTGATGGGTTGTGACGGCTGGAAGTTGAGGAAGTCGGCGGCGGTGAAGGTCTCGTCGCGCTGCTTTTCCCACTGGTTCGGGCGCTCCCCGAGCACCTTCTGGAACTCCTCCGCGGCGATCCCGACCAGGCCCGGGTGGGCAACCCAGCCGCCGTCGAAACCGTCGTTGGCGTCGCGCGTCTTGTCGTGACGGATGCCGGCGAGTGCCTTTTCATTGGCTTCCGGATCGTTCTTGATCGGGATCAGCGCGCTCATGCCGCCCATCGCCGGTGCCCCGCGCTTGTGGCAGATCTTCACCAGTTGCAGGGCATAGCTGCGCATGAAGGGGACTTCCATGGTGATCGCGCCGCGGTTGGCGAGGCAGAAGTCCGGGTTCTTCTTGAACTTCTTGATGCACGAGAAGATGTAATCCCAGCGGCCGGCGTTGAGACCGGCGGAGTGCTCGCGCAATTCGTAGAGGATTTCCTCCATCTCGAAGGTGGCGAGAATGGTCTCCACCAGCACGGTGGCCTTGATCGTTCCGCGTGGCAGGCCGATGTGTTCCTGGGCCATGATGAAGATGTCGTTCCACAGGCGCGCTTCGAGGTGCGATTCCATCTTCGGCAGGTAGAAGAAGGGGCCGGCGCCGCGCGCGATCTGCTCCCTGGCGTTGTGGAAGAGGACCAGCGCGAAGTCGAAAATGCCGCCGGAGACACGCTGCCCGTCGACGGTCACGTGCTTTTCGTCGAGGTGCCAACCGCGCGGGCGAATCTGCAGCGTGGCGATCTTGTCGTTGAGTGCGTATTCCTTGCCGGCTTCGTTGGTGAACGACAGTTGCCGGCGGATCGCCTTGTAGAGGTTGACCTGGCCCTGGATCTGGTTGTCCCACTTCGGACTGTTCGAGTCCTCGAAGTCGGTCATGTACGAGTCGGCGCCCGAGTTGTAGGCGTTGATGATCATCTTGGCTTCCACCGGGCCGGTGATTTCCGTCCGGCGACGTTCGAGGGCCTTCGGCAGCGGCGCAATTTTCCAGTCGCTTTCGCGAATGTGCTTCGTTTCGGGCAGGAAGTCAGGCATTTCGCCGGCGTCGATGCGCACCTGACGCGCCACGCGCGCCTGCAACAGTTCCTGGCGCCGGCTCTCGAAGGCCCGGTGCAGTTTGGCCACCAGAGCCAGAGCGTCGTGGGTGAGAATGGTTTCGTAGGCGGCTTGGATCGGCGCGTTGATTTGCATTCCAGCGGGCAGGTTCAGGCTCATGAAGGACTCCAGTCGAGGGGTTGAGAGACGATGAAGAGATTGTATTAAATGCTGCAGTGAAAGATAAGAGCGAATAGAATCAAAGTATCTTTTACCTGAGGTATCAAATCACCGTCGTGGATCAGATCAAGCAGATTCAGGCGTTCGTCGATTCGGCGACGCGCGGCAGCCTGTCGGCGGCGGCAAGGGCGGAGTCGGTCACTCCGGCGGTGATCGGGCGTCGGCTCGATGCTCTCGAAGCCCGCCTCGGTGTCAAGCTGTTGCTGCGCACGACGCGCAAACTGTCGCTGACTTTTGAAGGGCAGGCTTTTCTCGAAGACTGTCAGCGGATTCTCAATGAACTGGCGAACGCCGAGGCGGCGGTGTCGCTGGGTGGCATCCGTGCCAGCGGGCATCTCAAGGTGTCGGCACCGGCAGGTTTCGGGCGCCGGCATCTGGCACCGCTGGTGGCGGCCTTCATGGATGCCAATCCCGGCGTCACGGTGCGTCTGGATCTGACCGATCGCCTGGTCGATCTGCTCAACGAAGGGGTCGACTGTGCGGTGCGGATTGGCGACATGGCTGATTCGAGTCTGGCGAGCAGCAAGCTCGGCGAGATGCGTCGCGTCGTCGTCGCCAGCCCGGTGTACCTCGCCCGCCACGGGGTACCGCGCACCCCGGCCGATCTGGCCCACCACAACTGCCTGTCACTCGATCAGCAACGCGGCTGGACCCTGCGCGAATCACCCGCTGGCGAAGGAGCAAACCGCAAGGTATCCGGCAGTTTCGAGTGCAACGATGGGGCTGTCCTGCACGCTTGGGCGCTCGCCGGCAAGGGCCTGGCCTGGCGATCGATGTGGGAGGTTGGCGACGACTTGCGCAGCGGCCGGTTGGTGTCCTTGCTCGATGACTACGCTACGGCGCCGGTAGGCATTTATGCCGTGTTTCCGCAACGCCGGCATTTGCCATTGCGGGTGCGGCTATTCATCGATCAGCTCAAGACCACGTTTGGTGATCCGCACTATTGGGAGCTTGGCAACTCGGCGGATGACAGGTGAGGATTTGCGGAGGGGTGCTGAATTGGTCCCGAAGACGCACGCGTCATTCGTCAGCGGTGGCCGCCGCTTTTTTCGCTGCTCGCAGCAGCGCTTTTCTGGCTTTCTCGGCCTTGATATGCGCGAGAGCCTGCGCTCTGTTGCATTCCTTGCAATAGGAGTGCAGGCCATCCGAACTGCGCGAGTTCTTGTGGAACTCCAGCACGGACTTTTCCTGCTTGCACTTGACGCATACTTTTGTGCTCATGGGGGGAACCGGGTAAAGAGACGGTTGGGTAGCAAGCGGCTACCAGACGGCTGAACTGGGTGCTCCGACGGTTAGCGGCCGCCGTTTCCAGCAGGCTCGACCATCGGCAAACCGTGTTCCCAATTCAAGGTGCGGAAACTCACGGTCGGAGGAGTGGGCTGGCGAATCGATGCGCTGGTGTCGCGAACCCGGAGATGAGGGCGTATCCATCTGGGCGATGAATAAATGAAATTATTGGTTAGTTTCTCTTGATGGGTAGTGATCTTTTTCCGCTTTTCGAACACTCTTTTCGTTCTGGCCAGTTTGTTCGCTGCTGCCGGTCTTGCTGGCGTTGGGGACGAGCGGGCTCACCGGACATTCCGACACTGCCGGCGAAAGCGGCTCGCAAACACGGACTCTCGGCTCGCCGAAAGCCGTCGCCTCGCCCGCACAGCCTCCGACTCGCGACGGCACTCGGCCTTGCGGCGGCTGGGCTTGCCGTGCCAATCCCACGCCAGGGTGCCGTGCCGTCCCTGGTGGCTCGCCGGCGGCCCAAAAGCGGCCCGTACTGGCGCGGCACACAGCCGACAACACGCGCGCCGGCAGCGCTTGGTCCGTCACGGCGGCCCGCGAGTGGGTCTGCGATACGCTTCCGGATAAGCAAAGAGCGTGCCGAGCAATAAGGATGGCTTATTGATACAGTCGTTTAGTGTTGCATTTATCACAACGCGGTTGGCATCCGGACCACGGCTGTAAAGAATCCTGACACCGGCCTGCCGTTTGTGGCGTGGCCTGACCGTGTGGGTTCTAATGCGACGAAGTGTGGTGACCAGTCGCCATGCGCCGAGGACTGTCGCACGCTTCAGGCGAGGCGAAGGGACGCTTATCTACGGCCGAGAACGCGGTCGATGTCCACCGCGTCAATCTGCTCCGGCCGCATGAATGCCCTGGCGTAGTCGAGGTATACGCCAGAGCGCAGGAACAGCGCAAAGAGATCGGCATCGATGTGCTGCTCTTGCTGCATGCGTGACATGATGGCAATCGCCTCTGAAAGGGTCTTGCCTTTCTTGTAGGGACGGTCGATGGCGGTCAAGGCTTCGAAAATGTCCGCAATCGCCATCATGCGCGCCAGAGGATTCATCTCGTCACCCCGCAGTCGCCGCGGATAGCCGCTGCCGTCCATTTTCTCGTGGTGCCCGCCGGCGATGTCGGGAACGTGCTTCAGGTGCCGGGGAAAGGGCAGCTGCCAGAGCATGATCAGGGTCTGCACGATGTGTTCGTTGATTTTGTAGCGCTCTTCTTCGGACAGTGTTCCACGGCCGACCGAGAGGTTGTACAACTCGCCCCGGTTGTACAGCAGTGCCGGCACGGGCATCCTGAAGCCGCGGGGGTCGTCGTCGGCCAGACCGTCACGCGCGGGCCGAGCGATGCGGTGCTCGGGCCTGTCGGCGAGCAGCGGTTCGACGACCGGCAGCGTTGCGGCTGGTGTCGCGGCCTTGCGCAACTTCTCCTCCTGGGAGATCCCAATGCGGTCATCTAGGGTGCGCAACCAGGTTCGGCGGGCGATCGCCTGCAGACGGTCGATGCTCTCCGGCGGCATGTACTCGCCGCCCTCGTTGCAGGCGGCGACGAACGCGAAATCGTCATCGATCTGCTGCCACTCGACAGCCAGACGCTGGCGCGCCGACTGTGCGTTGTCGCCATTGGCGATTGCCTGCAGGCAGGCGATCTGCGCGTCGCGTTTGAGCACTTCGAAGCGCGTGCGCACTTCGTGGAGGCGGTCATGGATGGTCTCCAGCTTGGTCGCCTTGTCCACGACGTACTCGGGTGTAGTCACCTTGCCGCAATCGTGCAGCCAGGCGGCCACGTGTACTGCCTCCCAGTCGTCTTCGCTCAACTGGAAGTCACGATAGGGACCGCTGTCGGCTGCGCAGGCGGCACGCGCCAGCATCTTGGTCAGCTCGGGGACACGCGCGCAGTGGCCGCCGGTGTATGGGCTCTTGGCATCGATGGCAGCGGCGATCAGCTGGATGAAAGCTTCGAAGAGGTCCTTCTGCGCCTTGATGAGCGCCTTGCTCTCGAGCGACACCGCGGCCGCACCGGATAGCGCCTGCACGAAGCTCAGCCGGCTGTCGTCGGTAGCGGTTGCGCACAGCAGGAGCATCGCGCCGACCAGTTCGGCCTGACGGTTAAGCAGCGGGACGGCGATGGCGTGGCTGAGGTCGGGTAGCTCCGCCGCGGCGAAGCCCAGGCGGCTGCGATCGCCGGGCTCGAGCGGAGCGGCGCGCGCCGCGCCAGCGGCAAGCGCCGCGTCGAGCAGAGGGCCGCAGGCGGTCAGGGTCAGCGATGGCAGTCGTCCGGCCAGCGGCGAGCCGTCGGCCGACAGCGCGACGGCGGGGTTCAGTTGCTGCCCCTCGGCAAGGTAAAGTACCCCGGCATGCGCCGCGGAAGCCGATAGGGTGTCGCCGAGCAGGCGCGGCAACAGCCGGTCGAAATTCTGCTCGGCGGCGACCGCGTGGCTGATGTCGAGAAAGCGGCGGATCGTGCGCTTCATTTGGTCCATCGTCAGCGCCAGCTGGCCGACCTCCTTGATCGACGACTCGACGTTGATTGGCTGCGAGAACTCGAAGTGACGTATGGCTTCCGCCTCGTTGGCGAGGCTGCCCAGAGACCGCGAGATACTGCGCGCGAGCAGCCAGGTGAGGGGGATCGTGCACAGCAGGACGGCCAGAGTGGCGAGTGCAGAGTGGTGGATGAGCTTCAATGCGCCCGCCATCAGTTCGTCTTCGGGAATCGCCGCGACGAGGTAGAGCGGCGGCACCCCTTCGAGCCGCAGTGGGCTGACCGACGCGCGCCAGATGCTGCCGCCGGCCTCGACACGTAGCGTCCGGGTGGCCGTACCGGCCATGTTGCGGACGGTCTCCAACAGCGGGACAAGGGCTGGCACGCCGAGTTGGTCGATACGCGCCAGCGATGGTCGGCCATCGCTGGCGACGGAACTGAGCAGCAGCCGGGAATGCTCTTCGTGGGCCAGCGCATAGCCCTGTGAATTGACGAGGACCATCTGGCTGCCCGGCGTCGCCTTCTGGCCAGCGAGCGTCTGGCCGAGGGTGTGCAGCAGAATGTCGGCGCCGACCACGCTACGCCCGTCGGCGGCGCGGTTGGCGAGCGTCGTGCCGACCTTGCCGCTGGAGAAGAAGAGGTAGGGTGGCGTCTTGATCTGCGTCGAGGACGCCAGTCCTTGCGTGTACCACGGCCGCTGCCGCGGATCGTAGGCAGCCGCGTAGTCGGGTCGGAGGTCATCGCGCAGCTTCCTCAGCGCCGCGTCGAAGTACAAGAAGTGGCCGCGTACGTCGCCGGCAGTGTTTTCGATGCTCTGTACGACGTAGGTGGCGCCGGCCGGTACGCGCGAAGCCTCGCTCTCACTGCCGTGACCGATGCGACCGAAGAGGAAGAAGTCGCCATTGGCGTAACCAACATACAGCGACGAGAGGGCCGCCGAGCTGTCGAGTGCCTGGCGCAGGAATTCCAGGCTGTCGAGGCGTTCGCTCAACGAGCTGGCTCCGGTCAGCCGCTGCAGGCTCAGCAGGCGCGTCGCCATCTCCGCAGGTTCGATGAGGTGCTGCATTTCCGCCAGAGCCTGACGACCGATCCGCGTCGTCAGGTCGCTGGCAGATGCTTCCAGCAGATCCCGGCTGAGCTTGTAGCCGATTCCTCCGAGGACGGCGCAGACGACGAGGATCAGTCCCAGGAAGAGCGTCGAGATGTGGAGATGCAGTGGGTAACGACGGCGCATGTGCCTGGCCCCTTGGCGAGTTGCGGACGACCAAGGATAGCGGGAAAACGGCTGCAGGTTTCAGGCCTTGCTGATCGAGTAGGGGACGGAGTTACCCCCGTCGCCCTCTCACACCACCGGACGTGCGGTTCCGCATCCGGCGGTTCATTGAACCTGCTGGAAGCGTCGCTGAGTGTCCAGCAACGAAACCAACCCCATT
>JAFLDO010000032.1 GCA_017302455.1 Accumulibacter sp. | reverse complement strand
AGGCCGCCGAGCGCCTGGCGCCGCCCGCCGTCTCGGCCGCCGAGTCCTGGTTCGGAACGCAGTTGCCGGCGCTGTCGGCCGAGTTCGACCGGCGCTGGCGCGACGAAGTCGCCGATCAGTGGAAGGAACGCCACGAGCACCTGCGGCGACAGGCGGCGCGCGTTGCCGATTTGGCGACACGGACTGAACTCAGCGACGATGAACGCTGGGACTACCTCTGCGCGGTCGAGGAGACCGACCCCGACCGCGACTTGATGCCGCTCCTCGAAGGCTTGCTCGCGGCGGCGCCCGCGCACCTGCCGGCGCTGTTCCGGCGCGGCCGCCTGCGCCTCGATCGCGGCGACGAAGCCGGCATCGGCGACCTCGAACGTGTAATCGCCGCCGACCCCTCGGCTACCCTCCCTGGCTGCGACATCGCCTGGCAGTTCTATCGCCGCCGTGGCACCGACGGCGACGCCGCACAGGCTGAGGCCTGGCAGAAGCGCTGGATGGAACGTTCGACCTACGAGAACACGGTGAACGCCGAGTTGTCGCAACTGCCGGCCGACGCCACGCTGGCGCCGCACGACCTGCCCGAAGATCGGCTCGACATCGTGCGCCACATCGTAGCGGGCAACGCCACGCACATCCGTCGCGCCTACCTGCTGCGCCGCATCCTGACGAGTAATCCGGCCTGCCACGACTACGTGATCTGCATCGAAACCGCGCGTTTCACGCTCGGCAACAAGGGGCCGGCCGTCGTCAAGCGCCTCGCCGCACTCGAATGGCCGATGCACGTGTTCATCGTTCAACTCGGCGGCGAACCGTTCAAGCGTTTCCGCAAGACGATCGACAAACAGAAGATCGCGCCCATCTACGCGTTGTGAGGTACGCCTGTTTGTAAGAGTGAGCGTCACGGCTTGGACTGGGCGAGACGCGCCTGTTTGCAGATTGTCAATTGATTTGACAATCTGCAAACACCCCCATCTAAGCTGAGCGCATGATTCCCCGTCCTGCGACGCGGCGCCTCATCGAACTGGCCGGCTACCATCCCATCGTCGCCATTACCGGGCCGCGTCAGTCCGGCGGGACCACGCTGGCGCGTGCGATGTTTCCGCAGAAACCTTACGCCAGCCTCGACGACGCCGACGTGCGCGCACTCGCCACCGCCGACGCGCGTGGCTTTCTCGCCCAGTAACCCGACGGCGCCGTGATTGACGAAGCCCAGCGTGACCTCGACCACTTTCACCGCGTCGTGCTCATGTGCGGCGCGCGCAGTGGCCAACTGCTCAACCTCTCCGCGCTAGCCGCCGACTGCGGCATCACGCACAACACCGCCCATGCCTGGATCGGCGTGCTGGCAGCGAGCTACATCGCGACGCGGCTCACACCCTTTCATCGAAATTTCGGCAAGCGTCTGAGCAAGACGCTAAAACTTTACCTCCTCGATCCGGGTCTGGCCGCCTGGCTAGCAGGTGTGCGCAGCGCCCCGGAGTTGGTGGTCGGCAGCCTGCGCGGGCCGCTCTTCGAAACCTGGGTGGTGAGCGCATTCCTCAAGCGTCGGCGCAACGGGCTGCGCCCGGAGGAGCTTCACTTCTGGCGCTATTCAGCCGGCAACGAGGTCGATCTGCTGATCACGCGCGGCGAGGAAGTCGTCGCTGCCATCGAATGCAAGTCCGGGCGCACCGTCGCGGGAGACTGGTTCGCGCCGCCGGAACGTTTTGCCGCCCTGGCTGGCTCGCCGCGTCGCCTGCTCATTTACGGCGGGGACGCTGACCAGCCGCGCAAGGGCGTTCCCGTGTTCGGTTGGCGCGCCATCGGCCGCGCCATGGGTCTCGCGTTCGCCTGATCCTCCGGTCGCCACCCAACCAAGGAGACCCTCATGGCAGCCAAGAGTGTGCTCCCGAGGTCCGGGCAGCCGGCGGCACCTATGCGGAGATTCGGGTCGACCAGGCACATACGGACGGCAATCTGGTCACCGCACCCGCCTGGCCGGCACACCCTGCCTGGCTGGCAAAATTCCTGCAGGTGCTGGGAACGCGCATCGATCCCTGAGTCGATCTGGCGGCCAGCGCCTGGCAGCACTGGCCGATGTCGCCGACGCGAGGCCGGGTGACCAGATCAGACGCGGAACCGGCTCGTGACGTTGTCGAGGCTCCTGGAGAGTTGCTCCAGGCTGCGCACGTCGGCGGCAATTGCCGCCAGCGCATGGCGGTTCTGGTCGGCCATTTGTGCCACCTGTTCGACGTTCTGGGCGATCGTCGTGCTCGCAGCGCGCTGCTCCTCGACTGCCAGGGTGATCTCGCTGACCTCACCCGCGACGCCGCCGAGGTTCTCGCGCACCAGCGACATGGCCGCATACGCCTTCTCGGCTTGCGTCACGCTCTGGCCAACCGCGGTCAGGCTTTGCTCCATACCCTGCACCGCCTCCGCCGAGCGACTGCCGATGGCTTCGATCATCTGCGAGATTTCCCGCGTGGAGTTGGCGGTGCGCTCGGCAAGCTTGCGGACTTCGTCGGCAACCACCGCGAAGCCGCGCCCCTGCTCGCCGGCTCGCGCCGCCTCGATCGCGGCGTTGAGCGCCAGGAGATTGGTCTGTTCGGCGATTTCCCGAATCGTGTCGACGATCGCGGTGATGCGCCGGGACTCCTCACCCAGCGCACCGATGACCCGGCTCGCCACATTCACGGAAGCCGCCACGCGGCCGATTTCTTCGGTGACCGCATGCACTTCCCTGCCGCCATTGTCCGCCAGCCTGCCCGCCTCGGTGGTGTGGGCGCTGACCTTGCGCGCGTAGTCCGCCACCTGGGTGATGCTCACCGCCATCTCTTCGACCGACGCCGACATCGAGGTCGCCGTGTCGCTCTGGGTCTGCGAGCTGTCGACGACGACGCGAGCCTGGCTGTTCAGGCTCTCGGCAGCAGTCAGAACGGCATGCGAGTTCTCGCGAATCGAGGCCACCGTCGCCCGCAGGCTTTGCTGCATGCCGCCGATACTGGCAAGCAGGCTGCTCTGGTCGTTTGGCCTGACCTGCAAACCCTGCGTCAGGTCGCCCGCGGCGATCTGCGCAGCCATCTCTCCCGCATAGGCCGGTTCGCCGCCGAGGAGCTTCATCAGAATCCGCAACAACCACAGATGCGACAGAACCACGAAAACCAGCGCCAGGGCGCCGACGCCAAGGCTGGAGCGCAACATCCAGGTGCGCGTCTGCTGCTGCGCGGCGTCACTCCTTTCGCCCACTATCGCGAGTTCGCCGGCGAGGCTCTCGAGCTCTTTCGTCACCTTCTCGGCGGCAGCGTCGAAGCCATCGTCAGCCCTCATGATCGCGTTGCCGGCCTCGCGGCCCTGCCCGACATAGGCTTTCACCATGCGCTCGCCGGTGTCGTAGAGGCGCTTGACCGCCACGTTCAGCTCGTTGATGGCAGCCTGCCTGGCGGGCCACAGCCCGGCCAGGCGCTCCAACTGCGACAAGGCTTTCTCGCGTTGCGCCGTGGCCTGGGAGAAGTCGGCTTCGCCGACGACCGCCGCGTCGGTCAGGAACTGCTGGATCTGCACGACATGGAAGCGCGTGTCCTTGAAGGCCCGAATACTCTGTTCGACGCGCGACGCTTCCTCCGCGGCGGCAGCGAGCGAGGCGTTGCTGTTCCAGACGATGAGATTGCCGAGCAGTAACAGCGCGCAGAGAATCGACGCCGAGAGGGCAACCAGTCGCCTGATCGACAGTTTGAGCATGATGGCATTCCTGTTGATATTTTTGGAGGGCATCTCGGGCAGCAGCCATCTGGGATAACGGCAAAGCCCGGGCAGACTTGAGGCCTCTGGTCCGACACCCCGGCAACGGTGCGTCGACCGTGACACCCACCACCGACATCGAACAGCGATTGACGGCAGGCGCCAGAAGCCCGGATACTGCCGCGGCCGGCGCCCGAGTTTATCACCATGGCACCGCCATGGCTATCGACGAGCAGCGCCGGGGAAACCCCGGGTACACGGAGCGAGGGAGAGAATGGGACAGGCGGAACTGACGCTGGGCGATGCGTCGCTGATCACGGTCACCTTCCTGTTTACCGACATCGAAGGATCGACCAGCCTTTGGGAGCGCGAGTCCGAGGCGATGCGCACCGCTTTGCAGCGCCACAATGCACTGCTCTTCGCCGCGATCGAAGCTCACCGCGGCTGCGTCTTCAAGACCGTCGGCGATGCGT
Source organism: Accumulibacter sp. (assembly GCA_017302455.1). GTDB lineage: Bacteria > Pseudomonadota > Gammaproteobacteria > Burkholderiales > Rhodocyclaceae > Accumulibacter > Accumulibacter phosphatis. The sequence goes on along the minus strand of JAFLDO010000032.1, from coordinate 53,462 downwards.
TCTGCGCCACTTTCGACGATGCCGCCGACGCGCTCGGTGCCGCCTGCCAGATCCAGACCAGCCTGGGTGCCGAGAAGTGGCCGACGCGTGCGCCGTTGCGCGTGCGCGCCGCCCTGCATACCGGCCCCGCGTACCTCTGCGAAGGCGACTACTTCGGCACGACGGTCAACCGCTGCGCCCGCCTGCTGGCGGTGACGCGCGGCGGCCAGACCTTGCTCAGTTCGGCCACCGAGGCGCTGCTTCGCACCACCCTGCCCGCCGGCACCAGCCTGCGCGACACCGGTATGCTGCGCCTGCGCGATCTGCCGCATCCGGTGCATGTCTTTCAGTTGATGCATCCCGGCCTGTCCTCCGGCCTGCTCGAACTGGGCGACACCTCCGGCGGCAACAAGCTGGAGGCAGAGCCGGTGGCGCGTTTCCGGCCGATCGACCTCTACGAGGTTCCCACCCTGCCGGCGGTCGTCCTGCAGGCGCTGCGAGTGATGCAGGACGCCGGCAGCAACGCCCGGGCAGTGGAGCGCGTGATCGTCAACGACCTCGCGCTCTCGGCCAAGCTCCTGCGTGTCGCCAACTCGGCGTTCTTCGGTTTCTCGCGCCGCGTCAGCACCATCGCCGACGCCGTACGCGTGCTTGGCTTCACCAACGTGCAGGGGATGATCATCTCGGTTGCCGCGTTCGACGTGTTCCGGACCGAACGGCTGAGCCTGGTCGACTTCTGGAAGCACTCGATCGCCACCGCAACGGCGGCGCGTTTCCTGGCCCCGCGGCTGCCCTGTCTGCCCGACGAAGCATTCATGGCCGGCCTCCTGCACGACATCGGCAAACTGATCTTCGCCGTCCAGGCGGAACCCGCCTACCAGCGCGTACTCGAGCTCCGGCGGGGATCCGCCATGAGCAGCCTCGACGCCGAGCGCACTCTCTTCGAGTTCACGCATGCGGAGGTTGGCGAAATGGTCGCCGAGCGCTGGGATCTGCCGGCGCGCTATGTCGCCGCCATCGCTCACCATCACGACCCGCTTGACGCTGGTAGCGAGCGCACGTTCTGTGCCCTGATCGGACTCGCCGATCAGGCGGCCTACGCGGCGCAGGCCGTCGATTACACGCCAACGGCAGGCGACAGCGAACTGAGCGCCCTGCTCGACACGCTCGGTCTCGGCCCGCAGCAATGGGACGATTGCCTGCACCACCTCCAGGAGGCCAGGCCGGCGATCGAAGCCTTCGTCGGCGCGATCCAATGACATACGCCGCCGAACGTGCCACGACATACCTCTTGCTTGCCCGGCGAAAGTCGCTATAATGCGCACCTTTCCAGCCGCGAGAAGATTCATCCACGCTGGCCCGGAAGCAAGGAGTGGTAGTTCAGTTGGTTAGAATACCGGCCTGTCACGCCGGGGGTCGCGGGTTCGAGTCCCGTCCACTCCGCCAGGATCATGCGCAAAGCCCAGTCAACGACTGGGCTTTGCGTTTTCCGGGCCGGCTTTCCGCATGGCTCAGCCAGGCCTCGCGCGACAAAGGTGGAGCCGCTCCACGCATCGGTGCGCGCCCGCACTTGGCCGGGCGTCGGCTGGCCGTGCGAAAGCCCCCCACCTTCTTCGCCTGTTTGTTCTATAATCATCGGCTTCCAGTCTGCACCATCTGCCCAGGCGATCCCACGCTATCGGGATGAACTGGCGCCCGCCCGACCACGAGAACAGGAACTACGAATGACGCCACGACTCGCGTTCGCAATTGCTTTTTCTCTTGCCTGCGGTGCCGCTGCTTCTGACGAAGCCACTGGCCAAGGCTTTACTCCGCTGCTGCAACCGCCCCCCGGTCGCAACGGCGCGTCGGGCAGCGCCGCCGACCCGGCGCTGCAGATCGGCACGGCCGGCGCTCTGCCGGTCATCGAACTCGTTGCACCCAGCGCGCTGCCCGAGCCGATCGACCTCACGTCCGAACCCGAGGAACTGTACCAGCGCCTGCGCCAGGGCTTCGCGATGCCGAACATCAACAACGCGCTGGTCCTCCATCATCAGCAGTGGTACCTGAACCACCCGGAGTCGCTGCGCCGCATGGTCGAGCGCAGCAGCCGCTACCTGCACCATATCGTCGAAGAAATCGAGAAGCGCGGCATGCCGATGGAGCTGGCCCTGCTACCGATGGTCGAGAGCGCCTACAACCCGACGGCGTACTCGCGCAGTCATGCGTCCGGCCTGTGGCAGTTCGTTCCGGCGACAGGCAAGCAGTACAAACTCGAGCAGAACTGGTGGGCCGACGGACGACGCGACATCGTCGCCTCGACGGCTGCCGCACTCGAATACCTGCAGTACATCTATGAACTGCACGGCGACTGGCATCTGGCGCTCGCCTCGTACAACTGGGGTGAGGGCGCTGTCGGGCGAGCCATCAGCAAGAACGCCGCCCAGGGCTTGCCGTGCGACTACCTCAGCCTGAAGATGCCCGAGGAGACGCGCCAGTACGTACCCAAGCTGCAGGCGTTGAAAAACATCTTCAGCAATCCGAACATCCTCGCCAACCTCAATCTTCGCGGCGTCCCCAACCGCCCGTATTTTGCGACCGTTACCAACACCGCGAACATCGACGTCAAGTTGGCGGCCGAGCTTGCCGGAATGCCGTTGAAGGAATTCGTGGCGCTGAACCCGGCGCACAACCGTCCGGTGATCAAGTCGGAAACTCCGATGGTAATCCCGGCTGACCGGGTGGATACCTTCATCAGCAACCTCGAGGCCCACGAGGGAAGCGAGAAGCCTCTCTCCTCCTGGCAGCCCTACACGCTGCGTGCCGGCGAGAAGCTCGAAGAGGTCGCGCCGCGCTTCGGCATGACGCTGGCGAACCTCAGGGCGGTCAACGGCATCAATGGCCGGATCAGGGTTTCCGCCGGACAGACCTTGCTGGTTGCCGCACAGGAAGGCGCGGAAGTCGCCGACCTGGCCGCGCTGCCTGAACAGCCGCTCGCTGCCGAAACGCAGCGCATCGCCGAAACGGCGCCTCGCCTGCCGAAGGTCGAGCCGACGCCGGTCGTGACGACTCGCACGCACACCGTGGCGAAGGGGGAAACCCTGCCCGGGCTGGCGCAGCGCTATGGCATGACCCTCGCCGAACTGAAACAAATGAACAAGTTGCGCGCCGACCGTCTTGCCCCGGGCCTGCGGCTGACCGTCGTGGTCGCTGACCCCGCCGGCAAGGCGCCAGCCAGCAGCCAACGCACCGCACTGGCTGAGGTCGACAGCAAGACTGCCGCACGCACCGAGCCGGCCACAGTGGCTACCACGCGCACGCATACTGTCGCCAAGGGCGAAACCCTGCGCGTGATCGCCCAGCGCTATGACATGACGCTCGCCGAGCTGAAACAGATCAACAAGCTGCGCGCCGATCAGGTCAACGCGGGAACGCGGCTGGCCGTGGCCGCACCCGAAGCAGGTAGCAAGCCGACGGCGGCCGTCCAACGCACGACGCTGGCTGAAGTCGACAACAAAGCTGCCGCACCCCGTGCAGAGCCGGCCTCTGCCACGCGCATGCACACCGTGGCGAAGGGCGAGACTCTGTTCAGTGTCGCCCAGCGCTATGGCATGAGTATGAGCGAACTGAAGCAGGTCAACAGATTGCGTGTGGACCAAATCAACGCGGGAACCCGACTGGCTGTCGCGGCGCCCGAGCCTGCCAGCAAGCCAGCCTCCCCTGCCAGGAATCGCACCGACGTCGCCGAGCTCGAGAGCAGGCAAGGCAAGGCCGCCACCGAGAGCCGCCAGAGCCTGGCCAAGAGCGACGCGAAGGCCGAGGCAAAGCCTGGAAAGAAGGGCGAAGCCCTGGTTGAGCAGAACCGGCAAGCCGCCAGGAAACCAGCAAAGCTCGCCCAATACACGATCCGCCGCGGCGACACGCTGGTCTCGATCGCCAAGCAGTTCAAGGTCGAAAAAGACGATCTTCTGCGCTGGAACCGCCTTCAACCCAATGACATCAAGGCGGGGCAGACGCTCACCATCCAGCTGGTGCAGAACACGTTCTGACGCGGCGAAGCGCCGGCGCCAGTACGGCACGCCGCGTTGGCGCCGCCAGGGAGCCGGGGGCCTCCTCGCATGGCATCCGCCGCAGGTGTGGGGCGGTACCCCGGCGCCGCATTGGCGGACCAGCAAGCCTACCGGTAGAGATGACAGCGGACCGTATGCGTCGCGGTCAGCGTGCTCGTCTCGGGGTAGCGCTCGCGGCATGCCGCGCTGGCTTGCCGGCAACGCGGATGAAAATGACAACCGGCCGGCGGATTGGCTGGTGAAGGAATCTCGCCCGGCAAGCGGATGTAGTCTGGCCGCGCGTCGAGACGCGGGCTCGGTACGGCCGACAACAGCGCCTGCGTGTAGGGGTGACTCGGCGACCGCAGAACCTCATCGACCGTACCACGCTCGACGATGCGGCCAAGATACATCACCGCCACCGCGTGTGCCAGGTGGTCGACAACCGCGAAGTTGTGCGTGATGAACAGGTAGGCCAGACCGAGATCGGCCTGCAGCGTGGCGAGCAGATTGAGTATCTGCGCCTGCACCGAAACGTCGAGAGCCGACGTCGGTTCGTCGCAGATCACCAGATCCGGTTGCACCGCCAGGGCGCGCGCAATCGCAATCCGCTGCCGCTGACCGCCCGAGAATTCGTGCGGATAGCGCCCGGCGGCGGCCACATCGAGCCCGACCTGCCGCAGCACGGCAGCGATTGCTGCCGCCCTGCCCTCGCCTTGGGGATCGACGCCGAGCGCCTGCATCCCCTCGCCAATGATTTCGCCGACCGACATGCGCGGGTTGAGCGAAGCGAAAGGATCCTGGAAGATCATCTGCATGCGGCGGCGCAGCGGCCGCTGCGCGCTGCGCGACAGGCCGCCGAGTTCCTGACCGAGCAGGCGCACGCTGCCGGCGCTGGCCATGATGAGTTGCAGGATCGCCTTGCCGACCGTCGTCTTGCCGCAGCCCGACTCGCCGACCAGCGCCAGTGTCCGGCCACGCGCCAGTTCAAGCGAAACCCCGTCCACCGCCCGCACGTGCCCGACGGTCCGTTGCAGGATCCCGCGGCGGATCGGGAAGTACACGCGCAGATCGTCGACAGCGAGCAGCGCCGGCTCGCCCATCGGCTGCACGGCAACGGCATCTGCGCCGCCAACAGCGGTTCCGGATACACCGCCGCTTCCTGCCCCGGCACCCTGTCCGTCGTCGAGATGACAGCGCACGCGATGCCCGACCGCCACCTGCCGCCATTGCGGCGACTGCTGCCGACAGCGATCCCAGGCGTGCGGACAGCGCGCCGCGAAGCGACAGCCGCCGGGCATCTCCGACAGCGACGGCACCTGCCCCGGAATCGTCTCCAGCCGACCGCGACGCTGGGCGAGATTCGGCAGGGCGGCAAACAGCTTCTGCGTATAGGGATGACGTGGCGAGGAAAAGAACGCGGCGCGTGGCGCTTCCTCGACGATCTCGCCCGCGTACATGACGCCGACACGCGTCGCCATTTGCGCGACGACGCCGAGGTCGTGCGTGATCAACAGCATGCCCATCGCCCGCTCGGCCTGCAGGCGGCGCAGCAACTCGAGAATCTGCGCCTGAATGGTGACGTCGAGCGCCGTCGTCGGCTCGTCGGCGATCAGCAGGCTCGGATTGCCGGCGAGCGCGACGGCGATCATCACCCGCTGCTTCATGCCGCCGGAGAGCTGGAAGGGGTACTCGCCGAGGCGACGTTCTGGATCGGCAATGCCGACCGCCATCAGCAGCTCGAGCGCGCGCGCGCGCGCCGCCTGCCCGGCCAGCCCGAGATGGCGCTCGAGTACCTCGCTCAACTGGTGACCGACGGTGAGCACCGGATTGAGGCTTGTCGCCGGTTCCTGGAAGATCATCGCCATGCCGCCGCCGCGCACGCCGCGCATCTCGGCTTCCGGCAAGCGCAGCAGATCACGCCCGGCGAAACGCATCTGGCCGCCGACGATCCGTCCGGCAGCCGGCAGCAGGCGCAGCAGGCCGAGCGCCGTCGCCGACTTGCCACAGCCTGATTCCCCGAGCAAGGCCAGCGTCTCGCCGGCGGCAACGCTGAACGACACGCCATCGACGGCGGTCAGCAGCGAGCGACCGCTCGCGAAGGCGAGGCGCAGATCGTCTACGGCGAGCAGGATCTCGTTGCGCGTTCCACCCACGTCGACTTTCTCGTTCATGCCGCCCCCGCAAGGCGCGGATCGAAGGCGTCGCGCACGGCGTCGGCGAGCAGGTTCGCGGCGAGCACCAGTGTGAACATGAAGACGAAAGCGGCGGCCAGCGACCACCAGACCATCGGCTCGCGCGCCAGCTCCATGCGCGCATTGTTGATCATCGTGCCGAAGCTGATCATCGTCGGATCGACACCGATGCCAACATAGGAGAGCACCGCCTCGGCGAGCACCAGGCTCGAGAAGTCCATGACCAGCGCAATGATCACGATGTGCATCAGGTTCGGCAGGATGTGGCGCGCGATGATGCGCAGGTCGGAGACGGCGAAGGCCTGCGCCGCCTGGATGTATTCGAGCTCGCGCAGCTTCAGCGTCTCGCCGCGCAACAACCGGCACAGGCCGGTCCAACTGGTGACGCCGAGTATGAAACAGAGCGCCAGCAAACGCAGGTCGGCGCGCTCGGCGGCGGTTTCGAACCACTGCGGATGCGTATCGATGAGCACCTGCATCATGAGCACCGCGGCGGCGATCAGCAGGACGCCGGGGATTGAACTCAGCGTCGTATAGAGATACTGAATCACGTCATCGACCCAGCCGCGGCAGTAACCGGCGAGGACGCCGAGCAGGATCGACAGCGGCAGCATCACCAGCGTCGTCACCAGACCGATGACCAGTGCCGTGCGTACGCTCTTGAGAATCTGATAGAGCACGTCCTGGCCGACCTTGTCGGTTCCGAAAACGTGGTAATCGGCGGCGAGCATCGCCATTGGCAGCAGCATCAGCAGCAGCGCCGCCATCGCCGCGAGCACGGCGTTCCAGGCAAAATCGCACTCGTTGCGCCAGATTCGCCGCCACGCCTCGCGGTGCGAGCACGCGTCGGCGCGCGCCAGACCGGCCGCCGTCATCGCCGCGACAGCCCACCAGGCGACGACACCGAGTGCCAGCGCGGCGAGCAAGCGCTGCCCGACATCGGCATCGCGGCGCCCCTCGTCGGCACCGAGGTGCGCGCCGCCGTGCTTCAGACGCGGGTAATCGCGCGTCTGGCGAATCCGCCCATCGGTGTCGCGCACCTCGATCGCTTCCTTGGCGTAGGCGCGCGTCGCCAGCGGCTCGGAGTAGGTCTTCTCGGTGCGCGTGCGCAGCGGCGTCAGAAGCGCATCGAGGAGCGACAGCACCTCAATGGCGTAAGCCGTCGACGGCTGGCCGGCAACCGCCTGCCCTTCGCGGCTTTCCAGGCGCGGCCGGAAGTGGATGGAATCGAGCAGACCGACCGCGACGAAGACGACCAGCACCGTCGCCGAGGCCATCCCTGCCCGGCTCCGGCCGACCCGCTGCCAGGCGGCGCGCAGCAGTGGATTGCCTGTCGACAGCCAGCCGACAACGATCGCCGCGAGCACCAGCAGCCAGATGAGCAGGTCGGACCAGAGAATGACGGGAAGAAAAGTCATCAGTTGAAGCGAATCCGCGGGTCGACGAAGGTGTAGGAGATGTCGGTCAGGATCAGGCCGACGATGTAGAGCACCGAGCCGATGAACACCATCGCGCGCACCACGGCAAAGTCCTGCGCGTTGATCGCGTCTATCGTGTAGCTGCCCAGCCCGGGAATGCCGAAGAACGACTCGGTGAGCAGAGAACCCATGAACAGCAAGGGAATGACGACGACGACGCCGGTCAGGATCGGAATCATCGCGTTGCGCAGCACGTGCCGGAACAACACGGTCACTTCCGACAACCCCTTGGCGCGCGCCGTGCGCACGTAGTCGCGGGAAATCTCCTCGATGAAGATCGTGCGGTACCAGCGCGCCGAAGAACCGATGCCGGAGATGACGCCGATGGCCATCGGCAGGATGAGGAATTTCCAGGCATCGAGGCCGCCCCCGTAGCCCGAGATCGGCACCAGCTTCCAGATTTTGCTGATCAGATACTGGCCCCCGATGATGTAGAAAAGGCCCGAGATCGACATCATCGCGACGCACAGAACGACTCCCCAGAAGTCGAGATAGCTGGCGCGGAAGAAGGTCAGCAGCAAGGCGAACGAGACGGTCACCAGCAGACCAAGAACGAAGGTCGGCAGCGCGATGGCCAGCGATGGGCCCATGCGCGTTCGAATCTCCCTGGCGATGTCGCGGCCGTCCTCGGCGCGTCCGAAGTCGCCGGCAAACATGCGCGCCGACTTGTCGAAGAAGATGGTGTCGGTCAGCACGCCGACGCCGGCGGCCGATCCGTTGATGAACAGCGGCTTGTCGTAGCCACGTTCGGCTTTCCATTTGGCGATCGCTTCCGGCGTCACGCGCTTGACGCCGAGTTGCATGCGCGCCATGTCGTCAGGCGTATTCACAACGAAGAACAGCGCGAAAGTGATCAGGTTCACACCGATCAGGATCGGCAGCGCGTAGAGCAGGCGGCGAACGATGTAGGCGAGCATGGTCGGTGACTGAGCCTCAGGCCGTACCGCGTTCGCGGCGGCGATAACCGATCACCGCCGGCAGGAGCACGGCGACGAGAACGAGCGCCGCCGCCAGCGGCCAGAGCACCGGTCGATTCCATTCCTGGCGCAAGCGCTGCCGCTGCGCCACGTCGAGGCGCTGGTACTTCAGGATGTTGTTGCCGACGTCGGTCGGCTTGCGGTTGTGCAGCCAGACATGGCCGAGCGTATAGCTCTTCGGGTGAAAGCCGTAGATCCACGGTGCGTCATGCTGCAGCAGCGCGATCGACTGGCGGATGATGGCCAGCCGCTCGGCGCCGCGTGGCCCCTCGCTCTCCATGTTCTTCATGCGCTCGAAAAGGCGGTCGAACTCGGGATTGGCGTAGTTCGACGCATTCTCGCCGCTCTTGGCGACCTTGCCTTCGGATCCGGCGAGCAGGAACAGGAAGTTCTCCGGATCGGGATAGTCGGCATTCCAGCCCAGGTAGTAAAGCTGCACCGCGCCCTTGCGCACCTTCTCCTGAAAACGGTTGAAGTCGGTCGAACGGACGACGAGCTGAATGTCGAGCTTGGCAAACTGCCGCGTCAACCAGTCGAGCCGCGACTTGTCGCCCATGCCGCCGCTGGTCGTGTCGAGGTTGAGCACCAGCGGTTCGCCGCTCGTCGCGTTGCGGCCATCCGGCCAGCCCGCCTCGGCGAGCAGTTGCTTGGCGACGGCCAGCGGCTTGCGCTGCGCCCGCCCGTCGACCCAGTCGTAAACCACCGGGTTGCTGCCCGCCTCACCTTCGAGATAGCCGAAGATCCCCGGCGGCAGCGGGCTCGTCGCGGCGATGCCACGACCGTTCATGAAGATCGAAATGAACTCCTCCTGATCGATGACGATCGACAGCGCCTGACGCAGCTTGGTCGTCGACTCCGACAGGCCGCCGACGACCGGGTCGAGCATGTTGAAGCCCATGTAGAAGATCGACGCGCGCACGCTCGTCAGCAGGCTGATTCCCTTCTCGCGCATCTCGTCACTCAACTGCACGTCACCGCCGACGCCGAGGCGAACCGCCTGGTCGAAACTGTCCGAGGAAATCCCGGAAGCATCGTAATAGCCCTGCAGGAACTTGTTCCAGTAGGGAATGCTCTCCTTCTCGCGCGAGAAGACCGCCTTGTCGATGAACGGCAAGGGCTTGCCGCAGTCGGCGAGCAGCCCCGCCGCCTCGTCGCCCGGCTCGCCGGTGCAGGGATAGGTCTCGCCGTGGAAGTTCGGGTTGCGTTCGAGAACCATGCGGCTGTTCGGATTGTTGTGCGTCAACATGAACGGGCCGGTACCGACCGGATACCAGTCGAGCGTCAGGTTCTTCTCGGCCATTCCCGGCTGGCTGTAGAAGCGGTCAACCTCGCGCGGCACCGGCGCGAAGAAAGGCATCGCCAGCCAGTAGGCAAACTGCGGGTACTTGCCGCGCAGCGTGATGCGATAAGTGTAGCGATCGACGCGCGTGACGCCGGTCAGCGGAAAGCGATCGAGATCGAGCCAGGCGCCTGCCGGCAGCGCCTTCGCCTCCCCCTGCAGGGCAGTGCCGAGTTCGCGCAGTCCCACGATGCGCTCGGCCATCATGCTGAAAATCGGCGAGTGCAGGCGCGGATGCGCGAGACGCTTGATCTCGTAGATGTAGTCGTCGGCAACGAGTTCGCGCGTTCCCGTCTTGGGAAAATCGGCAAGGGTCTCGATCGCGCGCAACTGCTCGCGGGAGAGGTCGCGATAGAGCGGCTCGCCGGCCGAGTCGGTGGCAAATGCCGGATGCGGCTGGTAGCGGATCCCCGGACGGATGCGGATCTCGTACACGCTGTGCGCAATCTGCGCCACCGGCGCATCGGCAGGCAGTTCCCCACCCTGCGCGTCGACATAGCGCGGTACCGGCACCGCCTCGCTGGTCGCCGGAATCAGCGTGTAGGGCCGCTTCAGGTAGTGGTATTGCAGCGGCGGTTCGTAGATCTGCGCCGTAAAGGTGATTTCGTCCTCCGTATACGACTGCACCGGGTCGAGATGTTTCGGACGATCGGTGAACGCCGAGTAAAGGATGTTCTTGCCGCGCTCTGCCGTCGGATACGGCTCGTTCTGCTCGCTGCTGCACGCGGCGAGCAGCGACAGTAATGACAGGAGGGCGAGGCGAAGAAGCGGCATGGGTCGAAGTGTAGCGCGAACTCGGCAGCGGTGGCTCCGGCGAGGGCGCCGGCATGGCGGCGGTCAGGCGCCCGACAATCGCCGGCAGCCCGGGCAAATCCTTTATAATGCGAAGGTTAAGCTGCTTCCAACCACCCCTCCAAACCCAGCCAATTTTAGTTACGGGAGAAGCCATGGGATTCCTCGCCGACAAGCGCATCCTCATCACCGGTGTGCTGTCCAAACACTCGATCGCCTACGGTATCGCCAGGGCCTGCCACCGGGAAGGCGCGCAACTGGCTTTCACCTACCAGAACGAGCGCTTCCAGGATCGCGTCGGCAAGTTCGCCAAGGAATTCGACAGCACGCTGACCTTTCCGTGTGACGTCGCCGAAGACGCCCAGATCGACAAGTTGTTCGCCGATCTCGCCGAGCACTGGGACGGACTCGACGGGCTCGTGCACTCGATCGCCTACGCTCCCGGCGAAGCCATCGAAGGCGACTTCCTCGACGGCATCACGCGCGACGCCTTCCGCATCGCGCACGATGTCTCTTCGTACAGCTACCCGGCGCTCGCCAAGGCCGCCCGGCCGCTGCTGCTGAAAGGCCGTAATCCCGCCCTGCTGGCCCTCTCCTACCTGGGTGCCGAACGTACCCTGCCCAACTACAACACCATGGGTCTCGCCAAAGCCAGCCTCGAAGCCGCCACGCGCTACCTCGCCTTCTGCCTCGGCCCGCAGGGCATCCGCGCCAACGCCATTTCGGCCGGTCCGATCAAGACCCTCGCCGCTTCCGGCATCGGCAACTTCTCACGCCTGCTCGCCTACAACGCGCACAACGCGCCGCTACGCCGCAACATCACCATCGACGAAGTCGGCAACGCCGCCGCCTTCATGCTCTCGGATCTGGCGAGCGCAATCACCGGCGAGATCATGTATGTCGATGGCGGGCTGAACACCACAGCATTGGGCAATCCCGAGCCATTGCCCGGGTAAGCGGAGGCACCGTAGCCCGGATGCAGCGAAAGCGGAATCCGGGGTCGCAGTCCTCCCCCCCCCCCCCGGATTCCATTGCATTCCATCCGGGCTACGCCCTTCGCATCCCGGCCTTTCGCGTCGAATTCGCGGCAATGCTCGGCCTCGAGGCGACCGAGAACAGAGTGTCGCGAGAAGGTTCGCCGGCCCGACTGCGCCACTATCTCCTGAAGAAATCTCACATCACCAAGGGAAGTCGACCATGAGCGAAATTGCTCAGATCCCGCGAACGGCGCAGTTTGAGCCTGACAACGGCATGACATCGGTTGCTTCGACCGAGGTTCTTGTCCGGCACTTCCGACAGATCCTGATGTGGCCATTGCGGGTAATGCCTGGGCAACTCGAAGGAATCCACATCTCGAAACACTGGGAATTGCTCGAGACATCGGGCGAGGACTGTCCGTGGCGGGAAGTTCAGGACGAATTCGACGATCCGAAGCGTTTTCAGGAAAGGCATTACAAGGAATTCATCACCTTTCTGCCCTTCGTGCAGCGCTTTTTGTATGGCGAAGGGACACCCCGCGAAGGACAAACAGCCTCTGGCAAGTCCCCCATGCGAGTATTGCGCCGCTGCGATATCGCCCAAATACGAGTCATGCTCGACGGGCAACTGCCGCCGCTGCTGTTCCAGATCGCCCACGTGGATCTGCATTTCTTCTACGACACCGACATCATCATTCTGGTCGTCGAATTTTTCGCCGACGACCTGCCCCTGCTGTTAGCCGAAGATGTACTGTTCAAGGTCGGTCGGGCCTATCCGGGCTATTGGGAGCCAAGTGGTCAAGGCGCACACTGTCCGTACCGGGTGGAATGGCTGTCCGCGACCGGAGAGACGCTGGCGGTATCCGACTACGAGGACCGGCAGAAGTACCTCGAGTTCACCTGTCAGCAGCGTTCGCCCCACGTCGCTGCCCATTGGGAGTACCTCCTGCAACCGCTGTCCCTCTACCTTTCCGACAGTGAAGGTCCAATTCGCTTCCGGCAGATCGAGTATCACCGAATGCCCTTGCTGGCCTACCTCAGCTTCGACGATCCGCAGGTCTTGACACGTGGCGATTGCGCCCGACTGGCGCTGGTCTCCAAAGCTGGGCCATCAGACACCTTGCCGTGCTCCACGAAGCAACTGGCCGATTTCGAGGAACGCTACTGCTACGACAGATTCTGGGATCCCGACAACCCTGCGTTGTCTTGTCGCTACCTCTGTTGTGATCACGCCTTCGTGGTCGTCGGCAAAGCCAGCGATGCCTTCTTCGCCGACTCGGAAACCGGCATACTGGGACAATTCCGCCACCAATACTTCCTGATGAACCTGATGGCCCATTTTCAGAAAGCGGCCTTGATGCTGTTCTCGGAATGGCTGGTGGTGGCGATCAGCAAGCTCGACATCCGTGAACTCGATTCGATCAAGGCCTTCAAGCGGGAAATCCGGCTGCTCCTGGGGTCGTTTCTGCGCTTCACCGAGCGCTACTGGTTCCCCGTTGTCTCCAATCAGGCGCAGGTGCACGACCTTTTCCGGCTGCTCACTCGCCATCTGGACACCGACCGGATTTATCAGGACGTCAGTGCGTCGATCAAGGACATGAATCAGTACCTGGATAGCGACAGTCTCCGACGGCAGGCGAACACCGTGGTGCGCCTGACGGTAGTGACAACACTGGGGCTGATCGCCACCGTGTCGACCGGCTTCCTCGGCATGAACATCATTGACGAGGCCAACAATCCACTATGGGTCAAGCTGTTGATCTTGATCGCGGTGTTCATTCCCAGCACGCTGCTGGTCAACTATGCAGTTGCCCATTCGAAGGTTCTATCGGACTTCCTGGAAGCACTGGCGGACAAGCGGCTGACCTGGTGGGACAGAACGCAATTGCTGCTGCGAATCTGGCGTGATCCGCCGCAAGACGCGGTGGCAGATGCCTCAACGAGCAGGCGAGCCGGGGATGCCAAGTAACACGACGTCCGCGCGGGACGATAGGGGATCAGGACCCTGCCGATCGCCGCAGGCCAAGTCGGTCACTGATGTGCCGGCCGGAGCCGCAGCGACATGCATCTCCTCGCTCAGGCCGGCGCCGTCCACGCGCCAAGCCGCGGCCGTGCCCAGGACGCGCGTCGCCTGTCAGAACGGCCGGCCTGGGCGAAACACGCCGGCGCGCAGGCTGGTGCCACCAGCGTAGCGCCGACTGGCCGGATCTGGGCCACCGATGACACTCACCGTTACGACGCGACTCAGGCCTTGGTGATGACGACCTCGAGGTACTCACCGGGTACGACCAGCGACGCCGTACCCGCGATGTTCAGCTCCTCGAGCAGCCCCGTGATGTCGTGCTCCAGCGCCAGTTGGCCAACGCTATCGAGCGCGGCGAATGCCTTGAGCGTCGGTCCGTAGAAATCGCGGAACACCTGCACCCAGTGCGCGGGCGAGCGATAGCGGAAGTTGAAGATGCGACGCTGGCACTGGATCTGCGCGGCGCGGGCGCCAAACAGCTCGACGACGTGCGGCTCGCAACCCCACAGCGCCGGCGACTGCAGCCCGACCGGCGGCGGTACGTACCGACCGATCACCTTGAACAGGCGGCCGATGAAGCCTTCCGGGGTCCAGTTCGCGAGACCGAGGCGGCCGCCGGCGCGCAAGACGCGCAGCATCTCGCCGGCGGAGCGCGCATGGTCAGGCGTAAACATCGCGCCGAAAGTGGAGAGCACGACATCGAACCGACCGTCGTCGAAAGGCAGGTCCTCGCCGTCGGCCACCTCGAACCGCACCTCGAGGCCTTCGGCGATGGCGCGTTGGCGGGCCTTGTCGAGCAGCGCCGGCACGTAGTCGACCGCGGTCACATTGGCGAAGCGCCGCGCCGCGCCGCGGCGAGCGTGGCGTTGCCGTTGCCGGCGGCGACGTCGAGCACGGCGCTGCCGGCATGGACGTCGGCGGCTTCGGCAAGCGATTCGCCGACGATCTGCAGGGTGGTACCGATGACCGCAAAGTCGCCACTGGCCCAGGTGGCCTGCTGGCGCTGTTTGATCGCGGTGAAGTCAGGGGTGACGAAGGGGGGGGCGACGACAAGGTTCATGGCAGTCTCCTCAAGTGTTTTCTCGAATGGCTCGCTGGGCGGGCCCGGCGCCGGAAAGGCGGTCGTCGCGGCAGGGCGTCGACGAAGCCATTATTCGCCGCTCGCGGCGTTGACACTTCCCCGAACATCCTGCAGATTTGCCCGTGCGTCCGCGATTTCCGGGTCGCTTGATCGACCGTCCGCCGCTCTTGATCCTGGCTCCAGCCACCCACCGGCAATCCGACGACCATGAACCACGACCCCTTGTCCGATGTGCTGAGCAGCGTCCGCCTACGCGGCGCGGTCTTCTACTACGTCAGTTTCGGCGACGACTGGGCCGCCGAAACGCCGGCGTCGCGCCAGCTCGCCGATGCCTTGATGCCGGGTGCCGAACATGTACTCGCCTACCATCTGATCGCCAGGGGCAGCGGCTGGGCGGCAACCGCCAGCGAGCCCCCGGTGCGCCTGAACAGCGGCGACATCGTAATGTTTCCACGTGGCGACAGCCATGTTCTGTCGAGCGCGCCGGGCCTGCGCGCGCAGCCGGACAACGACGACTGGCGCGTCACGACGCGCAACGACCCTAAGCCGATTGCGGTGGCCTACCACCGCGGGGTGCTGCGACCAGGCGCTCCACTGCCCGCCGACGAGGCCAGCACCGTCGTCGTCTGCGGCTTCGTCGGCTGTGACCTGCGCCCTTTCAACCCGCTCATCAACGCCCTGCCGCGGCTGCTGCACTTGGGCGCCGGCGGCGTCGGCGCCTGGGTCGCTCCGGTGCTGGACCAGGCCGTGTCGGAATCGCGCCAGTGCCGGGCAGGTAGCGCCGCCGTGCTCGAACGGGTGAGCGAAATGGTCTTCGTCGACGCCGCACGGCGCCATCTCGAGTCGCTGCCCGCGGATGCCTCGGGCTGGCTGGCCGGTCTGCGCGACCGCCACATCGGCAAGGCTATCGGCCTACTGCATGCGCGGCCTGCCGAGCCGTGGACGATCGACGAATTGGGCCGGCAAATCGGGCTGTCGCGCTCGGCGCTGCACCAGCGTTTTGTCGAACTGGTCGGGCAGCCGCCGATGCAGTACCTGACCAACTGGCGCATGCAGCGTGGCGCCTGCCTGCTGCGCGAGGGCGATGCGACGGTGGCGACGATCGCCCAGGAGGTCGGCTACGACTCGGAGGCCGCCTTCGCGCGCGCGTTCAAGCGCCTAGCGGGAACGCCCCCGGCGGCCTGGCGGCGGGCACAACGAGTATCGAAGCACGGCGGCGGAGATGAACAGTGCGGACCGTTTGCCTGACCGGCTTCCGGCAGGAGCCACGATGACCCCGGGTGACAGTCGAACGATTCCGTCACTCGGCCCGAGGCGAGTTCCTGCACGTTTCTGCCAGCCCACGGCTTACAGGAGATGAAAATGCCCAAGGGATACTGGATCGCCCGCGTCGATGTCACCGATGCGGAGCAATACAAGGCGTATGTCGCGGCCAATGCCGGGCCGTTCAAGACGTTTGGCGCAAGGTTCCTGGTCCGCGCCGGTCGCTTCGAGAATCCGGAAGGTTCCTGCCGTGCCCGCAACGTCGTCATCGAGTTCCCCTCGTACCAGGCGGCGCTCGACTGCCGGCAGTCTCCCGAGTATCAGGCGGCACTGCAGCTCAGGCTGGCGGCGTCAAGCATCGATCTGGTCATCATCGAGGGGTACGACGGCCCGCAACCGTCCTGAGGCACCGGCGGCGGCTGTCGCGCACGAAGAGACGCCGACCGCGGTCCATCACGGCAATGGTTGCAGCGGGTACCTGCCTCTCGTTGCAGCCACCCGCCGCGCTAGTGACGTCCTCCCGCGGGCCTCGCCAGGAAATCTCAGCAAGTCTTGCGCCCACACCAAAAACCCTTCTTCCGATCCTCGGTTTACACTCACACGCGAAGCACTCATGTGCCTGGGAACGTGGCGCGTGTAAAGAGACTCGACACCCATGGACAGGCAACTTCTGCAAATCTTTCAATAATTGATGTGCTTACCTGGCCCTCTTCGGGACGAGGGGTGTAAGGAAACGCGAATGCAATAGGTCGGCAGCCCCCGGCCGCAGCGGTTGCCCCCTCTCGGAGTGGATGGATCGATGCGGTGGCGTGCCGGTTTGCCGCTATTCACGTCTATTGGCACCGGTACAGCGCCGCCGGCGAGGCTCTGCTCGTGACGATCCCGCCGGTTGACCTGGGGCGCCGTCGGGCCGCCGCCCGGCCGGCCAGAGATCTGTCGGAAAATTTGACAGCCGGGTGCCGGAGAACCTGCAGCGAGTGCTGCGCTGCTGACTCACGGCACTGATTTAATTGCCGGTGCGTTGGTCCCGGCATACTCCATGCTTGCCCTCCCGCTGGGGCAACTTCCTGCGCCCGCCAAGTCCTCCAACCTTCTTCCTGAGGAGATATTCCGTGAAGCCGCAACCGCCTGCCAGGCGCGTCAACCCAGTCCACAGTCTCTTTCTCGCCATCCCGTTTGCAACACTCGCCCTGCCTGTCGGGGCCGGTCCGCTGTCCCCCACGCTGGAATGGTCCTGGACCTCGAGCGCGGTGGAGCCGGGTTCGCTGAACGTGATGGGAACACCATCGGTGATGGACATGAACGGGGATGGCAAGCCGGACGTGGTGTTCGGTTCGACGGCGTCGACAGGTGGCGGTCTTGTCGAAGTGGGCGTGTTGCGTGCCCTGAATGGGACGAATGGAACAGAATTGTTTACCGTCGCCGATCCGTCGCTGCGCATCAATACCGCGGCATCGGTCGCCACTGGCGACATCGATGGCGACAAGAAGCCCGACATCATTGCCGTCGACAGCTCGGGACAGCGACTGATCGCTTTCAACAACGACGGCTCGTTCAAGTGGCGCAGCGGCATCCTGGAGGGGATCTACTGGGGCGCACCGGCGATCGCGGATCTCAACAAGGACGGCAAGCCCGAGATCATCATTGGGCGGCAGGTGCTCAGGAACGACGGAACGCTGCTGTGGACCGGCACAGCGGGCTCGGCGTCCGGCGGCAACGTCGGCCCGCTGTCGCTGGTGTCGGACGTCAATCTCGACGGCAAGCCGGACGTGGTGGCCGGAAACACCGTGTACAAGGCCGACGGAACCATCCAGGCCCAGAATGTGAGCCTGCCCAACGGCTACAATGCCGTGGCCAACTTTGACGGCACGCCGCAGGCCGAGATCGTCCTCGTCGCCGATGGCAAGGTGTGGCTCCTGAACCACGACATGACCGTCAAGTGGGGCCCGGTGGCCATCCCGGGCGGAGGTTATGGCGGCGCCCCGACAATTGCCGATTTCGATGGTGACGGCAAGCCGGAGATCGGTGTCGCCGGCGCTTCGCGCTATGTCGTCTTCGAAACCGACGGCACGGTGAAGTGGCAAACGGTGGTCCAGGATAGCAGTTCGAATCGCACCGGCTCCTCGGTCTTCGATTTCGACCGCGACGGCGCCGCCGAAGTCGTCTATGGCGACGAGCTTTATCTGTGGGTATTGGACGGTAGCAACGGCAGCCTGCGCTTCAAGACCCCCAAGAGTTCGTGCACCTGGTACGAGTATCCGCTCGTCGCGGACGTCGATGCCGACGGGCACGCCGAGATCCTCGGAGTCGCCAACAACAACTGCGGCTTCGGAAGCCAACGCGGCGTCTATCTCTGGGGCGACGACGCGAACTGGGTAGACACGCGCGACGTTTGGAACGAGCACACCTATCACATCACCAATGTCCTGCAGGACGGCACGATCCCAACCGACGAGCAGCCGAACTGGCTGGTCGTCGGCCTCAACGACTTCCGCCTGAACCAGTACCTGCCGGGCGAGGCGCCACTTCCGGAACCCGCCAGCCTACCCCTCTTCGCGGCCATGCTCGGCCTGCTGGCCTGGGTTCGCGCCAGGGCAGGGAAGCAAACTTCGGGGAGAGCGGCGAACGGGCTGCGATCAGCCCTTCGCCGGCAGGCCGTCGGCTTCGCCTTCGGCCTGCGAGTGATGGGCGTAGGTTGGCCAGTCGGGCGAGTACGCGTCGGCCTGTTGGCCCCAGGTACTCCAACCGGCGCGCGATCCGCGGGCGAACATTTCCAGGAAGGGGCCGGGTGAGCACGCTTCGATCAGCTCGTAGGCTTCGTCCGGCTTGCGCGAGTGCTCGCGCTTGCGGCTCTTGATGATATTGACCTGGCGCCGGCCGGGCGCGAGTGTGCGCGCGTTCCTGCCGCGCACGCCGAAGAGGATCAACTCGGTGGTGTTGCGGAAATAGAAGCCGACGCCGCGCCCGTCCGGACCGCCATCCTTGCGGATCTTGTGCCAGACGATGTTGCTCTTGTATTCGAAGCCCCAGGCCACCAGCACCCGCAGGCCTTCGGGCAGGAGCGCGTTGGGTACCCACAGGTAGAGGTGTGCGGTATCTTCGACGATCGCGGCCACCGGCAGCGCCAGAATGTCGTCGAGTGTCATCGTCGCGTAGCGATTCAGGCGCTTGTGCTCGGGCGCCATCTTGCCGGTGCGGTTCTGGAACTGCCACGGCGGATCGGCGAGAACGGTGTGGAATTTTCGCTCGCCGACTCGCTGCAGCAGGTCGGTGCCCGCTTCGGGGAAGTGCTTGGTCATCACTGTTAATCTTCAAGATAAAGGGACTTGCTGATCCCAAAAACGAGGATCGGGCAACCGCCCCCACCTCCGCCCGCTATCCGCGGCAGCAATTTGCTCATATGCGTCGTGGAGGCACCATAACTCGACCCACGCTTAATTTCCTTGAAGATCTCCTGAAGGGCGTCGCAACGCGTAATTATCACTCCAACAGAGACTGCTCGCAGTTCAAACAGCAGGCGAAAGTTGTTCAGATCTCGATCGAAAAATGGGTCTTTGTTGTTCCATTCGATCTCCAGAGCAACACGATTCTTGAAACAGTCCACTTGGTGCGTCGGCGTTGCCGTATGGGATTTGTCGATCACGATCTCCGTTTCGAACTGCTTCTCCTCCCATCCCAGCCTGTACAGCTCGCTGTCTATGGCTTCCGAAACCTTCGACTTTCGCCCCCCGCCCACCGTAATCCAACTGCGGCGAAAGCGGAATGTGGTGAGCGTCCCCACGATCTCATCCCACTCCTTGGGAAAATCCTGCTTGAGGATAGCGCAGGCGTGTTTCCATTCGTGAACTTCGTAGTTCTGGCGCAGAAAATCGGGGAGCAGATCAATGCCCATCGTCGCTTTCGAGGAATACTCCGGGGATCCTAACCGGTCGGTAGCGCTATCGCCAAGCCTTTGTTGGCCAGGGCCGACGATGGCTCCCAGCCCACATATCGCGATACCATCGCGACTTCTCATCAACAAGCCAAACAGATGCCTGCAGCGAAAGGGCAGCGCCCCGAGACGTGTTCCCTCCCGACAACGTTGACGGCACCGACAGGAACCTCCGCTGGCAGCCCGTATCCCTCGAGTCATCGTCGGCCACTGCGGGCTGCCCCTTCCAGAAAGGCAGCAGCCGATGCTTAGGCGCGAGATCGAATACTTCTTCGGCGCCATTCGCTTCTTCACGCGGCTGCCGGTACCGGCCTGGGTCGGCCACAGCAGCGAGGCGCTAAACCGGGCAGCACGCTACTTCCCGGCGGTTGGGCTGCTCGTCGGCGCCATCGCCGCGCTGGTCTTCGTCCTCACTGCGCAGGTCTGGCCGACGACGCTGGCGGTGCTCGCGTCGATGAGCAGCGCCCTCTACGTCACCGGAGCGTTTCACGAAGACGGCTGGAGCGACATGGTCGATGGCTTCGGCGGTGGCTGGGAGAAAGCCCAGATCCTGGCGATCATGAAGGATTCACGCATCGGCAGTTTCGGCGCCATCGCGCTCGTCATCCTGCTGCTCGCCAGGTTCTGCGCGCTGATCGAACTCGATCCAGCGGTAGTCGCTGCCGCCCTGCTTGCCGGCCACACCATCTCCCGCTTTGCCGCAACCACGCTGCTGCGTGGCCTGGCCTATGTGCGTGACGAGGGAAAGTCGAAGCCTCTGGCGACGCGCATCGGCTGGGGCGAACTCCTCTTCGCCGGGGTCACGGCCGTTCTGCCGCTGCTTCTGCTGCCGGCAACCGAAGCGCTGCTCGGCTGCCTGTTCGCGGCACTGGCGACTCTCTGGCTGGCACGCCTGTTCGGGCGCCGGATCGGCGGCTACACCGGCGACTGCCTCGGCGCCACGCAGCAGCTCTCGGAAGTTGCCTTCTACTGCGGGTTGCTGTGCAGGTTTTCCTGATTCGCCATCCGCGACCACTGGTCGGCGCGGGCATCTGCTACGGGCAACTCGACGTCGAGGCCGAAGACCCGCAGCCGACTGCCGACCGCCTGCGCGCACTGTTGCCGGCCGGCACGCCGGTGGTTGCCAGTCCGCTGCGCCGTAGCCGCTGCCTCGCCGAGGCCTTGCACGCGCACCCGCTGTTCGATCGGCGCCTGATGGAGATCGACTTCGGTGAATGGGAGGGCAGAGGCTGGGACCAGGTCGAGCGGGCGCTGCTCGACGCCTGGGCCGCCGACGTGCTGCACTTCTCGCCGCCGAGCGGCGAATCGGCGGCGATGCTGCAGGCGCGCGTCATCGATTGCTTCAGCGATTGCGTCGCCGAGCTGCGCGCGACCAGCGTCGCGCTCGTCAGCCACGCCGGTGCCATCCGCGCTGCACTCGGCCACTGGCTGCAACTGCCGGTCGACGAGTGGAGCCAATTGGCGCTCGACTTCGGCAGCGTGACGTTGATCGACGTCGAGCCCGGGGCCGCCGCCGTGCTGCGTTTCATCAACCGCTGAGGCGGCCATGATGGCGCTGCCGCGAGCGCGCCGATCAACCACGCGGGTGGTGCTGGGCGTGCAGAATCTTGAGCCGTTCGCGGGCGACGTGCGTGTAGATCTGCGTCGTCGAGATGTCCGAGTGACCGAGCAGGAGTTGCACGACGCGCAGATCGGCACCGTGGTTCAGCAGGTGCGTGGCGAAGGCGTGGCGCAGCACGTGCGGTGACAGGCGGGCCGGATCCATCCCGGCCTGCAGCGCGTAACGCTTGATCAGTTGCCAGAAAGCCTGCCGAGTCATCGCCGCGCCGCGCGCGGTGACGAAGACGTCGTCGGACTGGCGTCCCGCGAGCAGCGCCAGCCGCCCGTCGGCGAGATGGCGACGCAGCCAGTCGCGCGCCTCCTCGCCCAGCGGGACAAGTCGCTCCTTGGCACCCTTGCCGAAAACACGCACGACGCCCATGTCGAGACTGACCTCGTGCAGTTTGAGGCCCACCAGTTCGGAAACGCGCAGGCCGGTCGCATAGAGAGTTTCGAGCATCGCCCGATCGCGCTGGCCAAGCGGTGTCTCGCTCGGCGGCGCGCCGAGCAGGCGCTCGACCTGCAACTCGGAAAGAACTTTCGGCAAGCGCGACGGCTTCACCGGCATGGCGATGCGCAGCGTCGGATCGCTGCTCCGCCGGCCGTGCGCCACTTGATGACGATAGAAGCGGCGCAGCGTCGACAGGTAGCGGGCCTGTGAGGAGGCGCGCAGTGTCTGCGCGAGCGTGGCGACAAAACGCAGCAGCGTCGCTTCGTCGATGCCGCACAGGGAGCCGAGCCGCTGTTCGGCGAGCCAGCCCGCAAGTTGCCCGAGGTCGCTGCGGTAGCTGCTCAGTGACGCCTTGGCCAGCCCGTCCTCGAGCCAGAGCGTGTCGCAGAAGGCGTCGATCTCGGCCAGATCGGCGGGATCCGCCTCAGCAGCCTTCATGCGTCAGCAGCCAGCGCTTGATGTCGAGCAGGAAACCGCCGCGCTGGCGGGCAAAG
Organism: Accumulibacter sp.; assembly: GCA_017302455.1. Taxonomy (GTDB): domain Bacteria; phylum Pseudomonadota; class Gammaproteobacteria; order Burkholderiales; family Rhodocyclaceae; genus Accumulibacter; species Accumulibacter phosphatis. Next base: position 30,855 of record JAFLDO010000032.1, on the reverse strand, counting down.
CCGCCAAGGCCGCCACCACTTGCCAGCACGCGATGGCAGGGAACGACGACCGGATACGGATTGGCACCACAGGCCTGGCCGACGGCGCGTGGCGCATTGTCCAACGCCCGGGCCACTTCGCCGTAAGTGCGCGTCTGGTGCGTCGGGATGGCCGCGATCTGCTGCCAGACACGGCGCTGAAACACTGTCCCGGCCGCGCGCAGCGGCAAGAGGAAAGTGTAGTCGGCATCGACCAGGTAAGCGGTGAGCTGGCGAGCAGCCTCGGCAGCCAGAGGATTCGCCGGGGCGACTTCCGCCACTGCCGGGAGAAAGCTGATGCCGTGGATCTCCCACTCGTCGCAGCGCACGCCGAGGCAAAAGCCGGGAGCGGCGACCACGGCCTGGTACTCGGGCGCGGCGTGCGTGCTCACCGCCGTCGCTCAGGAGGCCTTGCCGAGCAGCGCCTGCTTAAGGTCATCCTGCACCGGCTTGTTGCCCAGCCAGATCTTCAGCAGCGCCTTGTAGAAGTCTTCGCCAGCGATGTCCTTGCCCTTCACCTGCCCGTTCACGGTCAGGCGCGTGCCAGTCTCCGGCAGCCAGTCGATGACGACGGTCGTCCCCGACTTGGCTTCAACAATCGCCAGCAGGGTGTCCGAAAACTGCTTCAGGCGGTCCTTGAGCCCAGCCATCTCGGCCTCCGTGTGGTTGTTGGCCATGCCTTCTTCGAGCGCCTCGACGAACTGCTTGGCAGTAAGGTCGCGCAGCAGGCTGATCGAAATCCGCTTCGCCCCCTTGGCGGCCAGCACGGCTTCGGCATCGCCTCGCTTCTCGGGCAGGTAGAGGGCCATCGCATAGACCTTTATGACCAGTTTCTTGCGCAAACCGGCGCCGTTGGCGACCAGGTCGCCGTTGCCGACGCGGGTCTTGTCGTCGAACTTGACGCCGGCAACTTCGACCGCGGCCGCCAGGTTGAAGGACAGGGCGGCAACGGCCGCCAGCAGCAGATGTTTCATACGGTCTCCTTTAGGGGGTGCTTCATTCGGCGGGTCCGGGAAAACCGCAGCGGCATCCGCCCGCCGCTGCAGGTGTGCAACGAAACGGCAAGCAGCGCCGCCGCCGGCAAGGCAGCTAGCTGCGCACCTCGCCGTTGCCGAGAACGATCCATTTCTGGCTGGTCAGTCCTTCCAGGCCGACCGGACCACGAGCGTGAATCTTGTCGGTCGAGATGCCGATCTCGGCACCAAGACCGTACTCGAAACCATCGGCAAAGCGCGTCGAGGCATTGACCATTACCGAAGCCGAGTCGACTTCACGCAGGAAGCGCATTGCCGAGGTGTAGTTCTCGCTGACGATGGCGTCGGTGTGGTGTGACCCGTAGCGATTGATGTGCGCGATCGCTTCGTCGAGCCCGGCGACAATCTTGACGGAAATAATGGGCGCCAGGAACTCGGTAGCGTAATCGTCCTCGGTCGCCGCCGTCGCCTGCGGGACGATGGCAAGTGTTTCGGGACAGCCGCGAATCTCGACGCCTTGGCGCATCAGCATCGTCGCCAGGGGCAGCAGCAAGCGCCCTGCCAGCGAACGCGCCACGAGCAGTGACTCGGCGGTGTTGCAGGTGCCGTAACGCTGCGTCTTGGCATTCTCGACAATGTGCAGCGCCTTCTCGGGATCGGCATCAGCGTCGATGAAGACGTGGCAGTTGCCATCAAGGTGCTGAATCATCGGGACGCGACACTCGGCGAGCAAACGCGAGATCAGTCCTTTGCCGCCGCGCGGCACGATCACATCGACATGCTCGCGCATACGGATCAAATGCCCGACAGCGGCCCGGTCGGTGGTCTCGAGCACCTGCACGGCGGTGGCCGGCAGGCCGGCGCTGGCCAGTCCCTCCTGGACGAGCGCGGCGATCGCCTGGTTGCTGCGGATCGCTTCGGAGCCACCACGCAGGATCGAGGCATTGCCGGACTTGAGGCACAGGGCAGCAGCGTCGGCCGTCACGTTGGGACGCGCCTCGTAGATGATGCCGATGACGCCAAGCGGGACGCGCATCCTGCCGACCTGGATACCACTGGGCCGGAATTTCAGTTCGCTGATTTCGCCGACCGGATCGGCCAGCGCAGCGACTTGCTCGACACCTTCGGCCATGGCCACAACGCCCTTCGCGGACAGCGTCAGACGGTCGAGCAGCGCCGGTTCGAGGCCAGCCGCGCGCGCGGCCGCAAGATCGTCCTGGTTCGCCGCGACGAGGACGTCTGCCTCGCGCCGGATTGCCGCCGCCATGGCCCGCAGCGCGCTGTTCTTGGCATTGCTGTCGGCGCGTGCGACGCGCCGTGACGCGGCGCGGGCCTGCTCGCCGACGGTTTGCATGTACTGCTCGATGTCCATGAGCCTTCTCTTTTCTGCAGACAGGCTGATTATAGCCATCGCCGGCGCATGGGCGTCAAGGGAACCACTTGCACGAAACGTACTCTTAACCCCATCGTTACCTGCCTGTACCGATCAAGATCATGAAAAAGAAGCTGATTCTGCCTGCTGAAGTCAAGGTCTGCGCGACCTGCAGTTATTGGGACGGGGAGCGAACCGTCGATAGCGAACTGCGTCTGGTTGTCGTCGGAGAGGATTGCGAGGGCGAGTGCCTGGTACGCACCACGAACAGCCACGGTCTCACCGATGCACGTGGCGAAGGCGCGAATTGCGCCTGGGAACACCTGGCACCCGATTCGCCGTCAAGCGACCCGGAAAGCGGCGCCAGTTCGTGAGCGGGCGCCGCAGCGGAGCGCTGGCCGTCGTTCAGCCGACGGCGATGTGCAGGCCAAGCTGACGAAACTCGTCCCAGACGTCACCGCTGGCGAGTCCCTTGATCATCCGGTCGATGCGGGCGGCATGCGCCAGCGCGGCCGTCGCCCGCGTGCCGTCTATCCTCTGCACGGCGCGCCTGACCAAGGGCTGACGCACCCCCCAGACACGCGCCTCTTTGAGTAGCAGATCGAGCGACTGGCGCCCGGCAAGTCCGGCGTTGATCTGCGCCAGCACCCGCACGTCCTCGGTCATCGCCCAGAGAACCAGCAGCGGTGCCTCGCCCTCCTGCTGAAGTCCGTCGATGGTTCGCGTCAGCCGCGCCACGTCGCCGGCCAGCATCGCTTCGCGCAGTCCGTCGAGGTCGTAACGCGCGACATTGAGCACGGCCTCGCGAATCTGCTCGAGGCTCAGTGCGCCGCGCGGGTAGAGAACGGCAAGCTTGAGGATCTCCTGATGCGCGGCGAGCAGGTTGCCTTCGACCCGTTCGGCAATGAAACGCAGCCCTTCGGCAGCGGCACTTTGCTTCTGGCGACGCAGGCGGCCGGCGATCCAGGCCGGCAGGTCGGCGACAAGCGGCGGGATCAGTTTCACCACGACTCCGGCCGCCGCCAGGGCGCTCATCCAGGCCGACTTTTCGTCCCGCCAGTCGACGCCAGGCAGGGTCACCAGCAACAGCGAATCGGGCGACGGGCGCGCGCAGTACTCCTGCAGCGCGGCGCTGCCGTCGCGCCCGGGCTTGCCGGTGGGAATCCGCAGGTCGATCACCTTGCGGCCGCCAAACAGGGACATGCTGCCGGCAGCGTGATACAGGTCGTTCCAGTTGAAGCCACCGGTGGCGGTAAGCACCTCGCGTTCGTCGAAACCGTTGCGGCGCGCTGCCGCACGAATCGCGTCGGCGGCTTCGATGACCAACAGAGGTTCGTCACCGTAGACGAGATAGACGGGCTTCAACGCGCGCTCGAGATGCGCCGCGAGTTGCTCGCCCTTGAGCAGCATGGCCGGGGCCGCTAGCCGTCCACCGGCTGAAACACCGGCTTGACGGCCGCCAGCTTGCGCATCAGCTGCTGCACCAGATCATTCTCCATGTCGCGCCAGAGCAGCGCTTCCTCCTGTTGCTTGGCCAGGATGTTGGAGTCGTCGTAGGTCAGGTCGCGGACCATCTCGATGCTGCCCGGCGGCACCAAGTCACGCCCGCGGGCATCGATCAGCCGGTAGTTGTAGAGATAGCGCAGCCGCAGTTCGCTGACGCGGCCGCCACTGGAAACCGAGAGAATCACCCGGTCACGATACTCGGCACCCGGCAAGAGCGTCGCCTCGGCGTCGCTGCGCGTGAGAGCCAGCCGCGTCGTGCCCGATGAACGAATGGCACGCCTGAGCGTGGCGCCGATCACCGAATAGTCCGGCATTTCCACGTAGAGGCTTTCGTAGGGGAGGGAGTAGGAACCACGCAGCTGGAAGCCACAGCCGGCAAGCAACGCAACAGCCAAGAGCAGGGCCAGCAAGGTGTTGCACGGCAGGGCGACACGCATCGGGGTCTTCCTCACGGTTTCAGGCGACGATGTTGACCAGCCGGCCGGGAACGACCACGACCTTCTTCGCTGCCGCACCGGCCAGATGCTTGCGTGCCGCCTCGCTGGCCAGCGCGGCGGCTTCGATACTCGTGCGGTCGGCGTCAGCGGGCACCCGCAGGCTACCGCGCAGCTTGCCGTTGACCTGCAGTACCAGTTCGATCTCATCCCGCACCAGGGCATCGGCATCGGGCTTGGGAAAGGGCGTACTACTGGCAACGTGGCCGGGTTTGAGCGCCGCGTAGAGCGCTTCGCAGACATGCGGGACGATCGGGCTGAGCATCAGCGTCACGGCCTCGAGCACTTCCTGTCGCACGGCGCGGACGACGGCCGAATCGCCGGCAATTCTGACGTAGGCGTTGAGCAATTCCATCACCGCGGCAATGGCGGTATTGAACTGCTTGCGCCGACCGTAGTCATCGGCCACCTTGCCGATCGTCTGATGCAGCTGACGGCGCAGCGCCTTCAGTTCCGCGGTAAGGGCCGTAGCCTCGAGCGGCGCGACCGGACCCGCCGAGAGGTGCTCGAAGACGATTCGCCAGAGCCGCTTGAGGAAACGGAAGGCGCCCTCGACACCGGCATCGGACCACTCGAGGGACTGGTCGGGCGGACTCGCAAACATGATGAAGAGGCGTGCCGTGTCGGCACCGTACTGGTCGATGAGCGCCTGCGGATCGACGCCGTTGTTCTTCGACTTGGACATCTTCTCGATACCGCCGACGACGACCGGCAGGCCGTCGGCGCGCAGGCTGGCGCCACTCGCCCGGCCACGTTCGTCGTGGACGGCATCGACGTCGGCCGGATTTATCCACTGCTTCTTGCCATGGCTGTCTTCGCGGTAGAAGGTCGGCGCCACGACCATGCCCTGCGTCAGCAGCCTGGCGAACGGCTCGTCGAGCGGCTGCTCGCCGAACAGGCCGAGGTCACGCATCAGCTTGGTCCAGAAACGCGAGTAGAGCAGGTGCAGGATGGCGTGTTCGATACCGCCGATGTACTGGTCGATGCCGCCCCGACACCAGTAGGCGACACGCTCGTCGACCATCGCCCGATCGTTGTCGGGGCAGCAGTAGCGCAGGAAATACCACGACGACTCGACAAAGGTGTCCATGGTGTCGGTCTCGCGGCGCGCCGGCTGACCGCACTTCGGGCAACGACACTCGTAGAACTCGGGCAGGCGCGCAAGCGGCGAGCCGGCGCCGGTGATCGTGACGTTCTCGGGCAGGACGACCGGCAGGTCTTCGTCGGGCACGCGAACGTCGCCACACGCGGCGCAATGGATGATCGGGATCGGGCAGCCCCAGTAGCGCTGTCGCGAAATTCCCCAGTCGCGCAGACGGAACTGGACTTTCTTGTCACCCAGCCCTTGCGCGCTGAGGTCGGCAGCAATGGCGTCGACCGCCGCCGCCCAGGCCAGGCCGTCGTACTTGCCGGAATTGACACAGGCACCACACTGCTTGTCGGCGTACCACTCCTGCCAGCCATCGAGCGAGAAGTCCTCGCCGTCGACCGCAATCACCTGCCGGATCGGCAAGCCGTATTTCCTGGCAAACGCAAAATCGCGTTCGTCGTGCGCCGGCACCGCCATCACGGCGCCATCGCCGTAGCTCATCAGCACGTAGTTGCCGATCCACACCTCGACCTGCTCGCCGCTCAGCGGATGCGTGACGAAAATGCCGGTCGGCACGCCCTTCTTCTCCATCGTCGCCAGATCCGCTTCGGCGACGCCGCCCTGCTTGCATTCCTCGACGAAAGCAGCGACCTGCGGGTCGCGCGCCGCCGCGTAGGCAGCCAGCGGATGCTCGGCAGCGACGGCGCAGAAGGTGACGCCCATGATCGTATCGGCGCGCGTCGTGAACACCCACAGCAGACCTGGGTCGCCATCGAGTTGGTACGGGAAGGCGAAGCGCACGCCGGTGCTCTTGCCGATCCAGTTCTTCTGCATCAGCCTGACCTGCTCCGGCCAGCCGTCGAGTGTATCGAGGTCAGCCAGCAGTTCCTCGGCGTAGGCGGTGATCTGCATGTAGTACATCGGGATCTCGCGCTTCTCGATCAACGCGCCCGAACGCCAGCCGCGGCCATCGATCACCTGCTCGTTGGCGAGCACGGTCTGGTCGACCGGATCCCAATTGACGGTCCCCAGCCGCTTGTAGATCAAGCCCTTCTCATAGAGGCGGGTGAACAGCCATTGCTCCCAGCGGTAGTACTCCGGCCGGCAGGTGGCGATCTCGCGATCCCAGTCGATGGCGAAGCCCAGACGCTTGAGCTGGGCCTTCATGTAGTCGATGTTGGCGTAGGTCCACTGCGCGGGCGGCACATTGTTCTGCATCGCGGCGTTTTCGGCGGGCATGCCGAACGCGTCCCAACCCATCGGTTGCAGAACGTTGTAGCCGAGCATGCGGTGGAAACGCGCCAGGACATCGCCGATCGTGTAGTTGCGCACGTGCCCCATGTGCAGCTTGCCGGAAGGATAGGGGAACATCGACAGGCAGTAATACTTGGGCCGCTTTGGGTCTTCGCTGGCGCGCGCGGCGCCACTGCTGGTCCAGAGTGCCTGAGCGGCCGTTTCCAGGTCCGCGGGCTGATACTTCTCCTGCAGCACGGGTGGTGAATTGTCCTGCATGGCGGGTTGATGCTCTTGCGGCATGGCTGATGACGATCCGGAAAAGGGGCTGAACGGCGAATTATACGCATTCGAGCCCTCCTCCGCTGGCACCGGCAGGCGGTCTGCGATGGTCGGTTCAGCGCCCCGGATCGGCAACGAAGCCTCCCGGGAACGGGTTGGCAAGCGGCGGTTGCGGCCGCGGGCGAGGAATGATTCCCTGCGCTAGCAGATTCGAGCGGCTGTTGTAATGGATCGTGACGATCTCCGCCGGCGATTCGCTGGCGCGGCGAAACTCGGTGTATTGGGTCGGCGCGCTGATTCGCTCGCCGTGACCGGTACCCAGGCGAGACTCCGCTTTCCGGAGCGGCGCCTCGTCGCGGGCGGGCGCCGCCACGCTCGCCTCGGCGGTCGACGCGCGAGCGCCCTCGGCAGCGCCGACATGGTCACGCTCGCGCGGCTGCATCGCCACCGGCGGGGTGGCGACGATGGGCTCGGCCTCCCGATACACGGCAACGCCGATGACCCCGACGTTCTGCGGCCGGTCGGTGCGCCCGGCATAGCTGTCGGCAACGCTGGTGAAGTAGAAGGCGGCGACATCGTCCATGCTCTTGCGCCAGCCGCTGATCTCGGCCGACTGCGACGGCGAAAGGACGTAACCCGATTGGGACGTGGCGGCAGTCTGGCCGCTGAGCGCGTTGACGCCGTCCACCGAAACGACGGTCAGCACCCGGCCGGCGCTCTTGTTATGCAGCATGACGGCGTAGCGGTTGCCGGGAGTGCCGGCGACATAGAGGCGGCCTTGGTGGCGGAACACCTCGAGTCTCTGACCACTGCTGCGGTCGAGCACACTGATATCCACCAAGGCGCCGGCGTCGGCAAGACTGACGCAGGCAGCCAGCGGCAGGGCGGCAAAGAGGGCGGCGAGCTTGTTCATGAGGGTCTCCTGGGATGAAGTGACTAGGTGACCGTGTAAACGCGGGCGACCGCCAAACGGGTTCAGATTACTGGCGAAATTCTTCAGGCAGCGGGTAGTCCGGGTGTGTGCGCCGAAACTCGCGCAGCTGCCGGGCAGCTTCCTCGGCCTTGCCTTCGCGCATCAACGCGCGGATTTCCTCGAGCCAGGCGGCCGGCGAACGCGGTACCTCGGCGCGCAACTTGCCCAGTGCCGCCGCCGACTCGCGCATCGCGGGCGTCGGCGTGACGGCGTTGTCGAGGCGTGCCTCGTCAACCGCGCCGGCAACGCCGCCTTTGCTCTTGGCGGCCGGGCTTGCCGGCAGGCTCTCGCGCTTCGCTTCCGCAGGCGCCACGGCGGGCGCCGCAGCAGGTGCGGCAGACCGGGCCTGGTAGTCAGCGACCACTGGCGACGCCTGCTCGGCAGCGACCTGACTTCCTGCTCGGGCGTCGTGTTCACCGACCGCGAGCGAAGGGCGAGCTACCCGCGCCTTCGTCTCCGGCTGAGAGTTCGCCGGCGCAGCGGCGGGTATGGCCACTGTTGCGGCGGCGGGTGCGGCGGCGGGTGCCGCGGGCAGCTCCGGCTTCGCCTGTTCGACGGCCTTGGTGCCCGGAGCGTCGCGTCGCACGTCCGGCAGTTGCCGGTCCACAGCACGCTCGACAGGCACGGGGCCGGGCTGCCGTTCATGCAGCAAAGCCAGCGTCAAGCTCAGCGCCAGCGTCGTGGTCAGGGCCAGCGGCGTACGCCAGCGTTGCCACCAGCCCTGGCTGCGGACGCTTTTTGAGCGATCCGCAAGCGCGGTGCGCGCGGCCGCGAGGACGCGCTGGTCCAGCGCAGCCGACGGCTCGGCTGTCGAGAATTCCCGGTACAGCCGCGAGACTTGCGGATCGCGAGGGGAGTCCTGGAGCAGTTCGCTCATAGCAAATCCTGCAGCGAATGTCTTAGCTTGCCGAGCGCGTAGCGCAAGCGGCTCTTCGTCGTTTCGCGTCCGGTCTCTGTGGCGGCAGCGATTTCTTCGAGCGTCAGGCCACCCTCCTCGGCAAGCAGAAAGACTTCGCGTTGCGCGGGGGGCAGGTCGGCCAGCGCGAGGCTGATCCGTTCGGCCGTCGTACGCCGCTCGAGCAAGGCGTGCGGCGTCTCGTGAAGCGGTGCCGGCAGGCTGTCGATCAGGTCATCAAGAGCGTCAGGATCGTCGTCCGTCGCCTGCGGCGCGAAGCTCGCCGCCAACTGGGGAGCATGTTTTCGGTAGTGATCGATCAGACGGTTATGCGCGATCCGGAAAATCCACGTCGAGAAGCGAGCCAACGGCTCATAATCGGTGCGCGCGTTGACCACCTTGATCCAGACATCCTGATACAGCTCCTCGGCAAGCGCCGCATTGCCGCAATGTTGGGTCAGATAGCGATAAAGGGAACCCCGATAACGACTGTAGAGCGTCGTGAACGCGTCTGCGTCCCCAGTACGGTAGGCCAGCATCAGTCGCTCATCGCTCCACTCTCCTCGCATCCATTCAGTCTACCGGCTGCCCGGGCAAACGCAAGTCGCCGCCAACGCAGCATGCCGAACAGCGCAGTCACGGTGTAGAATTCTCGGCTTCGCCACTGGGGAGCATCAATGAACAGGCATCGCATGCACGCCTTTCTTGCCGCCTGTCTGCTGGCGGCGAGCCTGCCGACGCAGGCGTCGACCGGCGGGGCTCAGGCCGACGCTGTGGTCGAACGTGTACAGGTACCCGCCTGGGTCGAGCGGCAGGGAACGCGGCAGGAACTCAGCCCGGGAGTGGTCCTGCAGAATCGCGACCGCATCATCACCGGGGCCACCGCCCGCGTACGGATCCGACTGGCCGATGGCAGCGTGGTCGCCCTGGGTGCCGATACCATCCTCCAGTTGAACGCACTCGGTGTCCGCGAGGGAGAGGTATTCACCGCAGCTCTCGACGTGCCACAAGGAGCACTGCGCCTCACGACGGGTGCTGATGCCAGGAGTCGTCAACGGCGAGCCGTCAACCTGCGCATCGGCACGATCACGGCGGGGCTGCGAGGCACCGATCTGTGGGGCAGCGCCGACGGCGAACGCGACCGAATCTGTCTGCTCGAAGGGAGCATCACCGTCGTGCACCCGCAGCAAGAAGCGCAGCAGATCAACGAACCACTACGCTGTTATGTGGCGCCCAAGGACGCCTCACCCCTACCACTGGAGATCGTTACGGGACAGCAGGTATCAGTCTGGACAGGGCTGACCGCCATACCTGGCGACGCTCTGGCGCGAGCGCCGACCAGCGAGCGCGCCGCCGCGCGGCGTGGAAGATGGGGCATCGAACTGGCAACACTCGACAGTGAGGCAGACGCATTGGCCCTGTACGATCGTGCTCGCGAGGCCGGCTACGATGCACGCATCAAGCCGCAGGCCAACGGCGGAGGCGGCTACCGCTACTCGGTGCGCATCAGCCGACTGGCGGCCGGCGTGGACGCGACAAGCTTGAGCCGAGAACTGGCGGCTTCTCTACAAGTCCCATTGCCCATCGCTGGTCGCCACTGAGCCCGACCGGCTGCCTGGGCCGCATCACAGCTTCAGGCAGCGTGCTGGCGCACACCGAACAACGAGTTCACGTTCGATTGCCATAGCCGGGCGAGGCACTGAGCCATGATCAGGTTCAGTTTCGAGACGCGGTGCTGGTGACGCCACAGCCAGGAGATGCACGTTTTCGCGCCGCGCGTTTCACGCACGACAGCCCGACCGCCCTCGGCCTCAGCGAAGTCGATGAAACGCTCGACGGCCAGGCGATAGTAATCGGAACTGTCACAGCAACCGGTCATCACTTCGGCTTCTCCGGCAGCCCGACGCCATAACTTGAGCGCCAGTGCTTCGCTGATGCCGGTCTTGTGGGCGATCCACGGCAGGATTTTCGGTGCTTTCATACGCTTACTCCTCAGGTACTTGTGACACTGGACACTCTCATGGTCCGGCTGGAGTCTCGTGAACTCAGTCTTGTTGCAGTGCAACATCATTATAACGACTCCTGGTAAAAAAAGTTGGGTTCTTCATCTACTTTCGTCATTGGGGCGATCGCTGCAAACGGCTCCCGAGACCAACTGCGCTGCCGAACTGTTGCCGGTCGATCCGATGCCAGACTAGCACCGCTACCCTGTCAACGCCGTGCACAAGTTCACGGAAGACAAGATGCCGGCACGTTTCTTCGTCGTCGCGACGAATCAGCGCCGTCGGCGACAAAGCGCCGACGCGCTCGGCACCCCGGAAGCGGAGATGCCACGGCCAGGCATTCGCGCAGCGGCCTTTCAACCACTGGGTGCGTAGGGGTAAAATCTTACTCTGTCGGCTTGGCACAAGTAGAGGCGGGGCCGGCAACCGATGTACTTCCAGACAACCCAGGGGTAACCATCATGCCAATCGGCACCACCATCACTGAATACATCATCGAGGAACAACGACAAATCCAGGGCGTCTCGGGCGATTTCACCGCCCTGATCAACGACGTCGTGATCGCTTGCAAAGCCATTTCCAGCGCCGTGCGCTACGGCAGCCTGGTGGGCGTTCTCGGAACGGCCGACACCGAGAACATCCAGGGGGAAACCCAGAAGAAGCTGGACGTGATCGCCAACAACCTCTTCATCAAACGTAACGAGTGGGCCGGGCATGTCGCCGCCCTGGCATCCGAGGAGATGACCGACGTGTACCACTTGCCCGCCCAGTATCCGCGCGGCAAGTATCTGCTGGTCTTCGACCCGCTGGACGGTTCGTCGAACACGGACGTCTGCGGCGCGGTCGGCACCATCTTCTCGATCATGCGCCGCCCCGAGGGAGCCACTGGCGAACCGACCGAAGACGATTTCCTGCAGCCGGGCACGCGTCAGGTCTGCGCCGGCTACGCCCTCTATGGACCGTCCTCGATGATCGTGCTGACCACCGGTCACGGGGTCAACGGCTTCACGCTGGACCAACGGATCGGCGAGTACATCCTCACCAATCCCGACATGAAGATCCCCGCCGATACCCAGGAATTCTCGATCAACGCGTCCTACATGCGATTCTGGGATCCCCCTGTCCGACGTTACATCGACGAGTGTATCGCCGGCAAGGAAGGCCCGCGCAACAAGGATTTCAACATGCGCTGGGCGGGCGCCATGATCGCCGATGTACATCGGATCCTCTGCCGCGGGGGCGTCTTCCTGTATCCGATGGACCGCAAGCTGCGCACCAAGAGCCAGGAAGGCAAACTTCGCCTGATGTACGAAGGCAATCCGATGAGCTTCATCGTCGAACAGGCAGGTGGTCTGGCGAGTACCGGAACCCAGCGGATCATGGACTTGCAGCCGACTGGCCTGCATCAGCGCTGCCCGGTGATCATGGGTTCGCGGAACGAGGTCGAAAGGATCGTCGCCTACCATCGAGAAGGCGAGTGATGCCTGCACCTCCGGCTGCGGAAACGACGATCGGTTCAATGCCGCCGCGCCGCCGCTGACGCTCGCCGACCCCCGGTCGCGTGTCTCGTGGTTGGCGCTGTGGTCGCAGGAAAGGGATCGTTGCTTCCCCTGTCGGACAATGAAAAAGCGGGGCAGAGCCCCGCTTTTTCATGTTCGTCGGCAGCCTGTCGGTCAGACCTTGACGCGCCGGCGTGCCAGGAAAGACCCGGCAAGGCCAAGTCCCAGACCCAGCAGGGCAAGCGATCCGGGCTCGGGAACGCTGGTAATCACGCCGCCTTCGAAACGAAAAACGTTGTCGTCGTAGTCGCGGTCACCACCACCACGGATATCCTCGAAGCCGACCTGGAACACCCCACCGCCGAGGCTGTCGACACCAGCATGCAACAGACCATCGCCGTTCCGTGAACCAGGCCCCATCAGGAAGGTATCGCCGGTATTTTCGACAAAAATACCGAACACCAGTTCATCGCCGATGTTGTGAGCGACGTCGATCAAGCTCGCCCCAATCGTCAGGCTGGCGCCGACGTCCACGTTGCGCGCTATGAACAGATCGGGATCTGCGGAAAAGAGCTTGAGCTGGCTGGTGTAACCGGCTGTCGCCGGCAGCACGGTGATCGTGACGTCGCCACCGGACCAGAAAAGCTGGCCACCGAGTACCGGGGCGGCCGACACCTCGGCTGTCGATGCCAACAAGGACATGGCGAGCACTCCGGCAGCCACAAGGGGGGATTTTTTAAACAGGGAACGGACGGCGGACATTGTTTTCTCCTCGGGGGGAAGGTAGCGATCGTTTGAATTATGGTCGATTCTGGCTAGGCGACTCAGCTGTAGAAAAGCACATAACGTGCCATCTACTAAGTACATCGATAAAACATGGGGATGGCCGGAGAAAACCGGGAAATCTGCTCCCCCGTGTAAGATTTATCGACACCCCACGGCGGTTTATCCAGGCTTCGGAAGATGCCTCTGCCCGGACCTGCAGTGCGCCGTGTTCAGGCGGCGCCTGACCTCGGCAACAGCCGGACGACACCACAGACCGGGCACCCCTGCATGGCCAAGGGCTTTTCCAGGCGACACCGCGCGAGCAGCGCATCGTCGCGAAAGATGTCGCGACTGGCCCCGTCCGCAGCAACCCGTCCCTCGTGGAGGACGACGGTGCGCTCGCACAGCGCCAGCACCATGTCCAGGTCGTGGCTGGCGAGGATCCTGGTGTGCTGAAACTCGCTCACCAGCGCCATCAACTGACGTCGGGCGACAGGGTCGAGCCCACTCGTCGGCTCATCCATGACGAGGATGTCCGGCGCCATCGAAAGCACCGTGGCAATCGCCACACGCTTCTTTTCGCCGCCGGAAAGCAGGTACGGCGGCTTGTCGCGCAGATGCCAGGCGCCAACGCGTTCGAGCGCGGCGCGGCTGCGCTGCTCGGCATCAGCCTGCGGCAGACCAAGATTGAGCGGTCCGAAGGCGACATCGTCGAGAACGGTCGGCATGAACAGTTGGTCGTCGGGATTCTGGAAGACCATGCCGACCGTGCGGCGAACCTGCGTCAGGGTCTTGCGCGTCAGCGGGAAGTCGCCAACGCGCACCTCGCCCGAACTGGCGGCAAGACAACCGTTCAAGTGCAGCAGCAGTGTCGACTTGCCGGCGCCATTGGCGCCGATGATCGCCACGCACTCGCCGTGCGTGACGCGGATAGACACATCGCGCAGCGCCACGCTGCCATCGGGATAGACATGGCTAACGCTCCGCAACTCAACCAGATGGTGACTCACGGCAACACCCGTGCGACTAGCGTACCCAGTAGCCGCGTAAGGTCGTAATAGCGCAAGATGCAGAAAAGGCTGACCCAGCCGATGACGAAGGCGACCTCGGCAGCAGCGAAACGCCAAGTTTCCCGGCTGTGCAACTCGCCCTGATAGGCCCTGGCCAGCATCGCCAGGTGGATCCGCTCTGCCCGCTGCCAGGTTCGCAGCAGGAGAAGACCGAGCAGCGAGGCGACAGTTGTCGGCCGGGGAGCGTTGCCACCCGAGCGAAGCGCCAGGGCGCGTGTGCTGCGCGCCGCATCATCAACCAGGACAAACAGATAGCGATGAAGGAACTGCATTTGTGCCGCGAAAACGCGCGGCATGCCGAGCCCTTCGAGGGCCGCGCAAACGGCCGGGAATCCGGTCAGGGCGACCAGAACAAGCGCCGCGCCGAGCGTCAACACGGCACGGACGGCAATCGACGCACAGGATATCCAGCCCGCGGTCACGGGCAGCGAGCCCAGGTGGAAGACCACCTCGCGGTCGAAAAACGGGTTGAACAGACCGATCAGCAAAGCGAAGGGGATGGCCAGCGCGACGTTCTTCGCCAGATAGCCTGCGGGCAGCCCGCCGAGTACGGCGAGGGCGATCGGGAAGACAGCAAACGGCATCAGCGCCGCCACCGTATACCTGTCGAAAGACGCGACGATCACGACGAAGGCCAGCGTCACCACCACCTTGGCGCGCGGGTCGAGGCGATGGACGACGGTATCGGCCCGCGCGAACTCGTCGAGGTGACGGAGATTCTCGGCAATCGAATCGATCGACGCCATGCGTCGGGCTCAGGGCAGGGACGGCGAACCGTCGCTGCGCGGCACCTGCCGGCCGCTCATCGTCGCGATCCGCCGCCCCCGCTTGCTGCTCGGACCCGCCACTTGAGCAAGAAGCCGATCAGGAAGGCAAGCACCAGCGCGACGGAACCGCCGACAATTCCCGAGACACTGCTGCCGAGTCGGCTTTCCTGATCGTCGCCGGCCTCGTCGCCCGTGGCGATACTGGCTGCCTCTGCCGACTTCCGGAAGGCGTAATCCGGCAGCACCGCGATCCTCTCCTGGAGAGCGGCGAGGGCCGCGTGGACACCCTGCTCCGGCGCGGGCAACGCGTCGGCGCCGGTGACCCGGGCAATCGACCATTCGAGACCGTCCGGGTTTTTCGACGCAAACCATGAGAGCACCCCACCGGTGACTGCCGCGGCGGCCAGGAAGGCGAGCAGCAGCGCGCGCAGCGGCCGGGCGCCCGCGCTAGCCGGCAGAGCGTCGAGCAGCTCGGGCCGGGCACGATGGACGAACGCAACGATCGCTGCCGTGACGAAACCTTCGACGATGCCGATCGCCAGATGAACGGGCTGCATGAAGAGAACGAATGTGGAAAACGGCAGCGACGAGATTCCCGACGCCACCGTCTCGACAACGACGCCGAAGGCGCCGAGCTGCAGCCCGACGACGGCGGCGACGATCGTCGCCACGCTCAGGCGCAGCGGGCCCGGTCGCGCGCCGGCGATTCTGCGGTAGACCAGCGGGTAGGCGACGAAGGCCGGGAGAAAGCCCAGATTGAAGATGTTGCAGCCGAGCGCCAGCAGCCCGCCGTCGGCAAAGAACAGCGCCTGCACGACGAGAACCGAGGCGACCGTCAGGAAGGCCGCGTGCGGGCCGAGGAGAATCGCCAGCAACAGCCCACCCCCGAGATGACCGCTCGAGCCGGTGCCGGGAATGCTGAAGTTGATCATCTGCGCGGCGAAGAGAAAGGCACCGAGAACACCCATCAGCGGCACCTTGCGCTCGTCGAGATCGTCCCTTACCTTTCTCGCGCAATAGGCGATGCCAGCCGCCGACACCGCCCACAATGTGCCGCCCACCGCCGGCGACAGTAGTGCATCCGCCATATGCATCGCACACCTCCCTGTGTTTCAACCGTAACGAGAACCCTCGCCGGCATTCTGTCACAGGCCTGAGCAGTTGTCCTGCTCGAACAGGGCGATCGACTCGACGTGCGAGGTGTTCGGGAACATGTTGACCACGCCGGCACCGCGCAGGCGATAGCCCTTCTGACTGACCAGAATGGCCGCGTCGCGCGCCAGTGTCGCCGGGCTGCACGAGATGTAGACGATGCGGCCCGGACCGTCGGCACCAAGCGACTTGACAAGTTCCAGGGCGCCTTCGCGCGGCGGGTCGATGAGCATCTTGTCGAAGCGCCCGAGAGCGCCGATGCTCTCCGTCGTCGCCGTGAACAGGTTCGCCACACGATACTCGACGCGGTCGTGCAGGCCATTCGCCGTCGCATTCTCGGCAGCACGGCCAACCAGTTCGGCGCTGCCCTCGATGCCGACGACACTGGCCCCCGCGCGGGCAATCGGTAGCGTGAAGTTGCCCAGCCCGCAGAACATGTCGGCGATGCGCTCACCCGGCCGGGGGTCGAGCAGGCTGAGCGCCCGGCGCACCAGAACGCGGTTGATCGCGTGATTCACCTGCGTGAACTCCGTCGGCGAAAAGAAATGCTCGACGGCGAAATCCGGCAGCAGGTACGACAGGCGCGGCCCGTCGACCGGACAAAAGCGGTAGGCGGTCGCCGGTCCCTGCGGCTGCAGGTAGAAGACGACCTGATGGCGGTCGGCGAAATCGCGCAGCAAGACCTCGTCGGCGGCATCGAGCGACTCCAGGATGCGCAGGACCAGCGCCGTCATCCGCTCACCGACGGCGACCTCGATCTGCGGCAGACGATCGCGGATGCTCATCCGGCCGATCAGCTCGCGCAAGGGCAGCAGCATCGCCGACAAGTGCGCTGGCAAAATCTCGCACTGGCGCATGTCGGCCACGTAGCTGCTCTTCTTTTCGTGGAAGCCGACGAGCACGCCACCCTTTTTTGCCACGAAGCGGACCGACAGGCGGGCACGAAACCGGTAGGCCCACGGTTGACCGTAGATCGGTGCATACAATTGCTCGGCAGTGATCCGGCCGATATGCCGCAGATTGTCTTCGAGCAAACGTTGTTTGGCGGCCACCTGCGCCAGGGGATCGAGATGCTGCATGCTGCAACCGCCGCAGACGCCAAAATGCGGGCAGCGCGGCGCCACACGCTCCGCCGAGGGTTTCAGAACGTGCAGCGTTCGCGCCAGTTCGTAGCTCGGCTTGCGGCGAAAGCTGGCGTACTCGACCGTTTCGCCGGGCAAGGCACCCTCAACGAAGACAGTCTTGCCGTCGAGGCGGGTGATTCCCCGCGCCTCGTGGTCCAGCGACTCAATGATTCCAGTTGGCATGCGCGGCGTCCGCCCAAAAAGCGCATGATTCTATCCTGAATGCCGGCTCCGCTCACCAAACGAAGCGCGACCGTCCACGAGCGCGCCGGTCGCAGCGGCACAGCCGGATTCTTGCGCGCGCGATCCCGCTGGCAGGCGGCCGCTCGGCAGGCCGTCGTCGAGCGTCAGCCGCCCTCGGCAGGAACAACCCGCCGGCGGAAATTGATCGACAGCGCCGCAAGCTGCGGATGCGTCGCCAGGCGCCTGGCAAACTCGCGCTCGGCCTTGCCGAGCGCGGCGCGGTCGGCGAGTGCCTCGTGCGGCAGATACACCTCGGCCTCGACCCGGCCGTTGAGGTAGTGCAGGACCACACGCTGCGGCTCCGGCAGTCCGGCGAGCACCGGCGCCAGATCGCCCATCAGCTCGGCGCGATCGGGCATGCTCTGACTGCTGCTGTCATGGTCCAGATCGTCCTCGACGTCAACGTGCACCAGCACGTCGGATACCGTCGGATGGCTGTCGAGCACCCGCTTGCGGGTCATCTCGGCAATGCGGTGCCCTTCGGAAACGCTGATCCGCGGGTCAACGCAGACGTGCGCATCGACCAGCGAGCGATGTGCCATACGACGGGTACGCAATTCATGCAGGCTGCCCACCCCGGGGGTGTCGATGATCACCTGACGGATACCATCGACTTCCTCGACCGACAAGCCCGTATCGATCAACTCGAGAATCGCCTCCCACGAGAAAACCACGCCCATGCGGACGATCATGAAGCCGACGATGATCGCGGCGACGGAGTCCGCAAAATTGAAGCCCATCAGGTTGCCGACGATACCCACGGCAACGACGAGCGAGGAAGCGGCGTCGGAGCGCGCATGCCAGGCGTTGGCGATCAGCATCGGCGAGCGCAGGCGCTCGCCGACCCGCAGCATGTAGCGGAACAGCCCCTCTTTCGCGGCCAGCGCCAGGATCGCCGTCCACAGGGCCAGCGGCGCCACCGGCGGCAACTCGTCGAGACTGTGCAGTTTCATCCCGGCACCCCAGATGATGGCGGTACCGGTCGCCGCGAGAATCGCTCCGAGGGCAAACGATGCCGCCGTCTCGACGCGGGCGTGGCCGTAGGGATGCCTCTCGTCGGCCGGATCCTTGCTGTGATGGGCGGCGAAAAGAACCAGGAAGTCACAGACGAGATCGGAAAGCGAATGCAGTCCGTCGGCGATCAGGCCCTGCGAATGCGCAAGGATGCCGGCGACCACCTGCGCAGCGGTCAGGAAGACATTGACTACCACGCTGATCCAGGTACACCGCTGGGTCATGCCGTGCCGTGCCGGGTCGTCGAAAGAGACGGCGGGGACATCCTTGTAAGCGCTCATGGTCGTTCGTCATTTTCCGCAGGGGGCAATATTCTATCGTGGCCGCGGCTGCCCTGGGCAGCGCCGGCGCGGGCTCGTCGCCCATCGCTTCTCGATGGCATGACATTTGATCGTGCGCCTGCCCGGTTAAACCAGGCTTAAGGCGTCACTTCGGCTGACCGTCACCAAGCCGCGACAACCGCTGCCAACGAATCGCCGACGGCCGAGCGATTCAGTCGGGAAGCGGCGCGAAAAGTGCCGCGATGTCGTCACGACCGAACTTGGCATCGACGCCACGGTCTTCCGAGAGAATGTGTGCGGCCAGTTCAGCCTTGCGCTCCTGCAGAGCCAGGATCTTTTCCTCGATGCTGCCGGCGACGATCAGCTTGTAGACGAAGACGGGCTTGTCCTGGCCGAGACGATGCGCACGATCGGTAGCCTGGTTTTCGGCAGCCGGGTTCCACCACGGGTCGTAGTGGATCACCGTATCGGCGGCGGTCAGATTCAGGCCGACGCCGCCAGTTTTCAGGCTGATCAGGAAGACCGGCACTTCGCACGCCTGAAAGCGGCGAACCTGCGCTTCGCGATCGCGGGTGTCGCCGGTGAGGATGACGTAGTCGATGCCGGCAAGCTTCAGCTCCTTCTCGATCAGCGCCAGCATGCTGGTGAACTGCGAAAACAGGAGAATGCGCCGGCCCTCCTCCACCTGCTCCGGCAACATCGTCATCAACAGATCGAGCTTGGCCCGCTCCTTGACCTTCTGGGCGGACCTGGCCTTGACCAGGCGCGGGTCGCAGCACACCTGGCGCAGCTTCAGAAGGGCATCGAGAATGACGATCTGGCTGCGGTTGAAGCCCTTGTTGGCGATCTCCTCACGGACTTTCTCGTCCATTGCCACGCGCACCGTTTCGTACAGGTCGCGCTGGCTCCCGGCGAGTTCGACCTTGCGCACGATGATCGTCTTCGGCGGCAACTCGCGTGCCACCTCTTCCTTCTTGCGGCGCAGGATGAACGGGCGAACCCGGCGGGCGAGCAAGTCACGACGTTGCGCATCGCCCTGTTTCTCGATCGGCGTCCGCCAGTGCTTGGTGAAGCTCTGGTTGCTGCCGAGAAAGCCGGGCAGCAGGAAATCGAACTGACTCCACAGCTCGCCGAGGTGATTCTCCAGCGGCGTACCGGTCAGGCAGAGGCGATGCCGGGCGGTAATCTTGCGCACCACTTCAGCACCCTGGCTGCGCGCGTTCTTGACCGTCTGCGCTTCGTCGAGGATCAGCAGGTGGTAACTGTGCCGGGTCAACTCGGCGGCATCGCGCCACAGCAGCGGGTAGGTGGTCAGCACCACGTCATGCCCGGCGATCTCGGCAAAACGGCGCTTGCGCTCCGGACCATGCAGCGAAAGGATCGACAAGCCGGGGGCAAAGCGGGCCGCCTCGTTCTTCCAGTTGAAGATCAGCGAGGTCGGCAAGACGATCAACGCCGGGCGATCGAGCCGCCCGGCTTCCTTCTCCAGCAGCAGATGCGCCAGCGTCTGCGCCGTCTTGCCGAGGCCCATGTCGTCGGCGAGAATCCCTGCCAGGTTCTGTTCGCGCAGGAACTGCAGCCAGGCCAGCCCCTCGGTCTGGTAGTGGCGCAGTTCGAGCCCGAGGCCAAGCGGGGGCGCGATGTGGCTGATTCCCTGCGCCGCCGTCAGCTGCTCGGCGAGCGCCTGGACATCGCTTTGTCCCCGGAAGCGCCAGCGACTGCTGTCGTTGAACTCGGCCAGACGGGGCGCATCGAAACGCGACAGACGCAAGGCTGTGCCGCCGGAGAAGCCATCGAAAAGATCGATCAGCGTTCCTGCCAGTGGCTTCAGACGCCACGCCGGCGCACGAATACGGTGGCACGAGGGAGTCACCAGCTCGATCGTTTCGGCATCGTCGATCTGCGCCAGCAAGGCGGCATCCAGCCACCGCCCGTCACGCCGGAACAGCGTTGCCAGCAGCGGCGCCAGCGGCAAGCGCTCGCCTTCGACGATGACGCCCATGTCGAGACTGAACCAGCCGTCGTCCGATTCGACCAGGTCAGCGTCCCACGACTCCACCTCGAGCACGCGATGGCGAAAATCGGCGGAGAACTCGACCTGCCAGCCAGCGCCGCGCAGGCGCGCCAGACACTCGCGCATCAACACCGGCCAACAGCCTTCGAAAGCCAGCCCGTAGGCGTTGTCCGGCGGCTTGCCGAAGGTCTGCAGCACATAACCCGGGATCTTCTCGATACCGGCAGCGGCCAGTTCGTCCATCAACCGCTCTTCCCGCTGGCTGTCGCGGACGATGCGAACCATTTCGCCAGTCGTCAGAGTTGCGACATCGTGCGTGTCGTCGGGCCGCAATTCGACGTCCGCGTAGCGGAAAACCGGCAAGGCGATATCGAAAGGCCCGCCGCCGTAGCTCGCCAAGTAGTCGCGCCAGGCACGGTTGCCGTGCGTACTCAGCGTCTCCAGGCGAAGCGCCGGCACCAGATCGGCCTCCAGGCTGCGCATACTGGCGCTGGCATTTTCCGGGTCGCCGGGCAGTTCTCCCGATGGTTCCGCGAGTGCTTCACCAACCAGCGCCGCCGCCGTCGCCGACAGCGGCGGCAGGGAGAACAGTCGCGCGACGACTGCCTGATTGCCGCGCACCAGTAGTGGACCGATCTGGCGCTTGTCGAGATCGAGGTACCACGGCGCCAGCAGAGGAATGATCAGCTTCGCGGGAGGCTCGGGCTTGAGCAAGGGGATGCGTCGTCCGTCGGCATTGAGCTGCCAGCCGAGCGTCGCCGGGCGCGCCTCGGCGAGCGTCAGCACCGAAAAGTCGTCCTTGCGGCACAGCCGACCGGTCTGCGCCATCAGATCGAGTACCTCGCCGCCGTGCCGGGGCCCGAGCCCGAAAGCGCGCAACCCGCTGTCGAAGGAACGTTCCGCCCACAGCAGGCGGAGGATCGGCCGATCCTCGTCGCCGACAAAGCGCGGCGGCTTGCTCAGCGCGCGATCGATGGCCCACAAGGCATCGGCGCTCTCCGGGTCACGGCCCTTGTGCACGCTGATCCCGAAACCCCGGGCATCGGGAGTCCAGTGCAGCAGGTAGAAAAGCTGTTGGCGGGAAGCGGCGGGGCGACGGTCCTTCTTGCTGACCGCCACGGCCACCCGGCGCAGTTCCTCAGTCCAGGATAGGACGCCGAGGTCGGCCTTGTCCTCGGCTGGGGAATGCTTGGCAGGCTTATCGAGCATCAGGCGCTCGTCGGCAGCAATCGCTGCCGTACTCGCGAAGTACCGGCGGCGAGCGAACGACCCGCATTCGCAGGACCGGCAATCGCCGCCAGGCAATCAACGGCTGGCCACTTTTCTCGACGCGGCACAGGGTGCTCCTCGTAAACATCAACCGCATACGCTAGCACAGCATCTCGCACTGCAGCAAGGGAAAGGCGCGTTGGCACAGGGTCTCGCCCGCCCCGTCGATCAATCGCGGAAGTTTCCGTACTTGATCGGAAAGTCCGTAATCTCCTTGGTGACCAGTGCGATGCAGGCCTGCAGCTCATCGCGCTTGGCACCGCTGACGCGCACCGCATCGCCCTGGATCGACGCCTGCACCTTGAGTTTCGAATCCTTGATCAGCTTGACGATCTTCTTCGCCAGTTCCGACTCGATGCCGACCTTGATCTTCAGATCCTGCTTGACCTTGTTGCCCGAGACCCGCTGCACCGGCTGGCTGTCGAGCCGCTTGGTGCTCTCCTTCTCCTTCTTCTCCATCGCCGGAAACAGCAGATCCTTGATCTGGTCGAGCTGGAAGTCGGAGTCCCCGTGCAGCGTGATCAGCTTGTCCTTTTCGTTCAACTCGACCTTGGCACTGGTTGCCTTGAAGTCGTAGCGATTGTCGATGGCCCGACGCGTGACGTCGATCGCATTGGTCAGTGCAGCCATGTCGGCTTCTGAAGAAAAATCGAATGAAGGCATGCGGCGTCCGTTCGGTGGTTTCTGATGGTCAATGGGCGGTTTCAGGCGGCAGCGGCGGGCGCCCCGCCGCTCGCCCTAGGCGAAGTGGCAGACGTAGTGATAGGGCTCGTCGCAGGCGATTTCGAACGCCGAATCGCCCGGCACGGCAAAGGACTCGCCGGCCGCGTAGTCCCGCCACTGGCCCTCGCCCTGAAGACGAACACGGCAGGCGCCGCCGACCCCTTCCATGACTTCGGGAGCGCCGGTGTTGAAGGTCAGCGTCGATGGCAGGATGACGCCGACAGTCTTGCGCGTACCGTCGGCAAGGAAAACCGTATGGCTGACACACTTGCCGTCGAAGTAGACATTGGCCTGCTTGACGACGCTGACATTGTCGAATTGCGACATCTTCACATTCTCCAGAATTTCTCGAGGATCGTCTTGGTAATGAAACCGATCATGCCGAAGGACAGCACGAAGAACAGCACGATCGTCCCGGTCCTGCCGGCTTTCGACTTCCAGGCGATCTCGCCGATGATGAACAGCATGAAGAGCATGAAGGCACCGATCCCGAAGGTCATGCCAAAGTCCGAAATCTGCTCTTCCGTCAGCCCGAACATCGACGGATCCTCCCCGGATCAGCTCCTGCGGCTCGCCAGATTGGCCGCGATACGCATGCGCAACGCGTTCAGCTTGATGAAGCCACCGGCGTCCTTATGGTCGTAGGCGCCGGCATCGTCCTCGAAGGTGGCGATCGTCGAGTCGAACAGCGAATCGGTCTTCGAATCGCGGCCGACGACGATGACGTTGCCCTTGTAGAGCTTGACCCGCACCCAACCGTTCACCGCTTGCTGCGTGTGGTCGATCAGCGTCTGCAGCGCCAGGCGCTCCGGGCTCCACCAGTAGCCGTTGTAGATCAGGCTGGCGTAGCGCGGCATCAGGTCGTCCTTCAGGTGCGCGACTTCGCGGTCGAGGGTGATCGACTCGATCGCGCGGTGCGCCGGCAGCAGGATGGTGCCGCCCGGCGTCTCGTAGCAGCCGCGCGACTTCATGCCGACGTAGCGGTTCTCGACCAGGTCGATGCGGCCGACACCGTGCTTGCCGCCGAGCTGGTTGAGCAGCGCCAGCAGCGCGTCGGCCGGCAGGCGCTTGCCGTTGATCGCCACCAGGTCGCCCCTGGCGAACTCGAGGTCGAGGTACTCGGCGGCATCCGGCGCCGCTTCCGGCGACACCGTCCAGCGCCACATCGACTCCTCGGCTTCGGCCGCTGGATCCTCGAGGTGGCGGCCTTCGTAGCTGATGTGCAACAGGTTGGCATCCATCGAATACGGCGAGCCGCCCTGCCGGTGCTTCATTTCGACCGGGATGCCGTGGCGCTCGGCGTAGGCGAGCAGTTTCTCGCGTGACAGCAGGTCCCACTCGCGCCACGGCGCGATGATCCTGATGTCCGGGCGCAACGCGTAGGCGCCGAGTTCGAAGCGAACCTGATCGTTGCCTTTGCCGGTCGCGCCATGCGCGATCGCCTCGGCGCCGGTCAGGTTGGCGATCTCGATCATCCGCTTGGCGATCAGCGGCCGGGCGATCGAGGTGCCGAGCAGATATTCGCCCTCGTACACGGTGTTGGCACGGAACATCGGAAAGACGTAATCGCGCACGAACTCCTCGCGCAAGTCCTCGATGTAGATGTTCTCCGGCGCGATCCCGAACTGCAGCGCTTTCGGACGCGCCGCCTCGAGTTCGTCGCCCTGGCCGAGGTCGGCGGTGAAGGTCACCACTTCGCAGCCATAGGTATCCTGCAGCCACTTCAGGATCACTGAAGTGTCGAGACCGCCCGAATAGGCGAGTACGGCTTTCTTGATGTCACTCATGATTTATTCCTGCATCGGGCCGCTCAGGGCCGCGTCTTGGTGTTGGAGTCTGCACTGGCACTGGTGCCAGGCCCGGCGGCATCGACACGGCCGAGGAGCAGGTATTCGAGCAAGGCCTTCTGCGTGTGCATGCGGTTCTCGGCCTCGTCCCAGACGACGCTCTGCGGGCCGTCGATCACGGCTGCAGCGACCTCCTCGCCGCGATGCACGGGCAGGCAGTGCATGAACAGCGCCTGCGGCCGTGCCGCCCGCATCATCTCGACATCAACCTGCCAGTCGGCAAAGTCGCGCCGGCGCTCGTCGTTCTCGGCTTCGAAACCCATCGAGGTCCACACGTCGGTGGTTACCAGATCGGCCGCGCGTGCCGCGTCCATCGGATCGGCAAACTGCTCGAAATGCGCCGTGCCATGCAGGCCCGCACGCGCCGGCTCGACCTCATAGCCCGGCGGCGTGGACACATGGACGCGGAAATCGAGCACCTCGGCGGCCTGCAGCCAGGTATTGCAGACGTTGTTCGAATCGCCGATCCAGGCGACCGTCTTGCCCTGGATCGAGCCGCGATGTTCCATGAAGGTGAAGATGTCGGCCAGGATCTGGCACGGGTGATACTCGTTGGTCAGGCCATTGATCACCGGCACGCGCGAATTGGCGGCGAAGCGCTCGATCATCGCCTGCTCGAAAGTCCGGATCATCACCACGTCGCTCATCCGCGAGATCACCTGCGCGGCGTCCTCCACCGACTCGCCGCGCTGCAGTTGCGAGTCGCGGCTGTTCAGGTAGATCGCCGAACCGCCGAGCTGCTGCATGCCGGCTTCAAACGACAGGCGCGTGCGCGTACTCGCCTTCTCGAAGATCATCACCAGCGTACGATCGCAGAGCGGCCAGTACTTGCGGTAGGCCTTGAACTCGGCCTTGATCCAGCGCGCCCGCTCGAACAGATGCGCGTACTCGGCACGCGTGCAATCCCGGAACTGGAGAAAATGTTTGACGCTGTCCATGGCGGTTCTCTATCGGGCGGCGAGGAAATCGCCGATCAGCTTCGCCAGGCGCGCCACCAGCTCGCGCGCTTCGTCGGCGCTGAAGGTCAACGGCGGCAGCAGGCGGACCACCTTGTCGGCGGTGACATTGATCAGCACGCCCGCCTCGAGGCCGCGCGTCACCAGTTCGCCGCAGGCGCGATCGAGTTCGATGCCGATCATCAGTCCCTGGCCGCGGATGTCGACCAGGCCTTGCGTGCCGGCCAGCGCCTGCGCCAGGCCATCGCGGATCAGTTGCCCGACGGCAACGGCGTTGGCGAGCAAGCCATCCTTCTCGATCACGGCCAGGGTCGTCAGCGCCGCCGTCGTGGCCAGTTGATTGCCGCCGAAGGTCGACCCGTGATTGCCCGGCTTGAACAGGCGACTCGCCTTGCCCGCCGTCAGACAGGCGCCGATCGGCACGCCGCCGCCAAGCCCCTTGGCCAGCGTCACCACGTCCGGGCGAATGCCGGCGTGCTGGAAGGCGAACCAGGTGCCGGTGCGGCCGGTGCCGCACTGCACCTCGTCGCAGATCAGCAGCCAGCCGCGGTCGTCACAGAGCGCGCGCAGGCTGCGCTGGAAGCCGACATCGGCGATGTTGACGCCGCCCTCCCCCTGGACGATTTCGAGCATCACCGCAACGACGTTCTTGTTGTTGCGGGCAACCGCCTTGATCGCCTCCAGATCGTTGTAGCGAACGCGCGCAAAACCCGAAACCAGCGGCTCGAAACCGGCCTGCGCCTTGCGATTGCCGGTCGCCGACAGCGTCGCCATCGTGCGGCCGTGGAACGCCTTCTCCATGACGACGATCGCCGGGCTGTCGATGCCCTGCTGGTGGCCGTAGAAACGCGCCAGCTTGATCGCCGCCTCGTTGGCCTCGCAACCCGAGTTGCAGAAGAAGACCTCGTCCATGCCGGCCAGCGCCGCCAGCTTGTCGGCGAGTTGCTCCTGCTGCGGGATGCGGTAGAGGTTCGAGGTGTGCAGCAGGCGCCCGGCCTGCGCGGCGATCGCCGCGACCAGATCCGGATGGTTGTGCCCCAATGTATTGACGGCGATACCCGACAAGGCGTCGAGATAGCACTTGCCCTCGGTATCGGTCAGCCAACTCCCGTCGCCATGACTGAAGGCGATCGGCAAGCGAGCGTAGGTATTCATCAGGTGCGACATGGACCACCCATTGCGGAGGCTTTGAAACTGAAACGGCGGCTTGCGCCGCCGGATAACGAGACAACCACTCGGACCCCAGACCACCAGACTCCGACCCGCCGCGCAACGGTCCGCGGGCCGCAAGTCAAGGACCAGATTCTACGGGAAAAGCAGGCGGATGTATAGAACAGGCGACGCTTTCGGAAGTTCTCCAGGATGCCTCGACGGGCTGGCAGGATGTTGGCGAAACGTCCCGCAGGGGGTGCCGTTTTGCCGCCTTAGCGGGCCGCTGCCGGGCCCGTGGACCTCAGTGCAAAGCGGAAACCGTCGTGCTGGAGAGAGCCGTCGGACGCGAACCCGCGGCGGAACGCCGAGCCGGCGCCCATGGGATCGTAGAGCCAAGAGCCGCCGCGCAGCGTGCGCGCGGCCACACTGCCATCGCCTTGGGTGCTTCGCCACTCCCGATCAATGGCATGGGCACACCACTCCCACACGTTGCCATGCATCTCGTAAAGTCCCCACAGGTTCGCCGGCAAGCTTCTCACCGCCACGGTCATGCCCTCACCAAACCGCCCGAAGCAGTTCACCTGCTCCGAGGTGATCCGGTCGCCGAAACTGTAGGCCGTCCGGGTGCCGGCGCGGCACGCGTATTCCCACTCGGCGTCGGTCGGTAGTTCGGGCGCAACGCCGGCAGTAAAGGGCCGCAGGCGGGCAAGGAAACCGTCCGGCGGCAACACCACATCGTTCCAGCTCACGCACTCGACCGGATGTTGCGGACTGCCTCGCTGACGTTCATTCGCCTCGCTGAAATAGCTCGGATTCTCGCCCATCACCGCCAGCCACAGCGCCTGCGTGCAGGCCGTATCGGCCAGCCAGAAACCGGCGTCGATCGTCGTCAGCACCTGGCTCTCCGGCTGCGTCTCGTCGCCCATCAGAAAACTGCCGGGCTCGATCCAGCGCAGGCGCTGCACGACGCCGGCAACCGCCAGATCGGCCCACAGGCCGAAGCGATCGCCACCCCAGGCGCTCGCCCAGGGCGGCGGGAAGGCCGCCGGCCCACGCCGGCGCCAGGTTTCCGCATCGAGGACGGCGTTCATTGCCCGTTACCGGAAAGCGGCTTCCCGGGGAGCTGTCGCGACGGCGCTGCGGCGCCGCCACTACCCACACCCCGGGAGCCTTCGAGTTTGGGCAGGCGCCCCGCGGCACCCACCACCGGAAACAGCGCCTGGTCCATCGGCAACGGCAAGTCCATGCCGGGGTGTTTCGACACCCGCTGCCGATCGAGCTCAGGGCAAAGCGGAAACCGACGTCCTGGTTGGCGTTGTCGGGCGCGTTCGCGTTGCGGTTCGCCGAGCGGACGTTCCTGGCGTCGTTGTTCCAGGAGCCGCCGCGTAGCGCGCGCTCGGACACACTTCTTGCTCTGCTGGCAATCGGCACTGTTCACGACATCCATTATCGCCGATCCGGGAAGCACGAATGGGTGAATCCAGCCACTCCACCGCTCGCCGCGCCGGCGCACGCATGGCGAAACGATGGCGGAGCGGTCGTGTGACGATCGGGTGTTGGGGTTCGCGGGCTCACCCCAACCTACGGGTTGCAGGCTGCTGATCACGGCATCCATCATCCGCGACTCGGCCGGCATCAATAGGTGAATATCGCCTGCCCATCGCGCCAGCCATGGCTCCCGGTCCGGAAAACGTCGTAGGTTGGGGTGAGCCCGCGAACCCCAACACCTCGCCATCACCCACCGAACCGCCCCTCGCCACGGCCATCCGACGCCCACTCAGCCCCCACCAAGCCAAGCCGAACATACCGGTGCAGCGACGAATAGGGCCACTCCACCGGCTGCCGCACCAGCCCATGCTTGACGGGATTGAAATGGATGTATTCGACATGCCGTGCGAAGTCCTCCTCGTCACGAATCACATGCTCCCAATAGCGGCGCTGCCAGATCCCGCGTTCCCCCTTCGCCACACGGCTTGGCGAACGGAACTCGGTCGCCGGAATCTGCCGCGAAAAGCCGGCCTTGATGAGCATCCAGCGAGTGGCGAAGTCCGCGTCGCCGAGCGGCAGCGTCCACAGGGCGTGCAGGTGATCGGGGAGAACGACCATGGCGTCGATACCGAAGGGATGCACCTGGCGCACCCGTCGCAGCGCTTCGCGCAAGGCATCGATGTGGTCGACGAGCAGGCTCGATTGGCGGTCGGCGAGGTTGACCGTGAAGAAGTACGTCGCCCCGGCGACATTGGCCCGACGATAGCGCATGGCGGCATGATAGTGGATCGCCTGGGTCTTGGGGTTCGCGGGCTCACCCCAACCTACGGGTGATCGGGTTGACCGGCTGCCAGATCGTCAAGGCTCGGGTGCTGCTGCCAGAAGCGCCGGCGAAATCCGAGGCTGCGACTGTGCGCGAGCGTGGCGAGCGAGTTGGCGCTGGCACGCTGTACTTCGGCCTCGCTGACCTGACCGCTGGCCCACGCGCACTCGATCTGGCGCGCGTGCCGGCGATAGCGCGCGAGCTTGCGCCGGCTCGGCAGGATCACTGCCTGGTCGATGCGGAAGCCGCACCAGGCGACGACGGTGCGGCTCGGCGCGATGCTGACCTTGGGCTTGAGTTGCAGGCCGCGCTCGCGCCGGAGAAAATCGTTCAACTCGGCAAGCGTCGCCAGCGCGTCGGCGCGGCTGTCGCACCACCAGAGGATGTCGTCCATGTAGCGTACGTGGGCGCGCACCCGGCGATCTTCGAGCAGGCGACGATCGGCGGTGTCGAGGTAGGCATTGGCGAAGTGCTGCGAAGTGAGCGAGCCGATCGGCAGGCCGCGGCCGGCATCGCCGGCGGTGTCGATGATTCGCCCAAGCAGCGCCAGGAAGCCGGCACCCTTGAAGCGTGTGGCCAGCAACGCCTTGAGGCAGGCGTGGTCGATACTCGGAAAGTAGCTGTCGACGTCGACCTGTACGCGCCAGGCGAAGCGTTGCAGATTGCGCTGCACCTGCCGGGCCGCGGCGTGCACGCCCTTGCCCGGCCGGCAGGCGTACGTCGAATCGACGAGCATCGCTTCGAAGCGCGGCTCGGCGAGATTCAGTATCGCGTGCTGCAGAACACGGTCGGCGAAACACGCGGCGTGGATCAGGCGTCGCTTCGGGTCGTGGATCGTGAAGCTCGTGTACTGCCCCTGCGGTGCCTGGCCGTTGAGGATGCAGGCTGCCAGATGATCGAGCTGGCCGTCGAGGTCGGCGAGGAAACGCGCCACGGCCGGTCGCTGGCGCTTGCCGCGCGCCGCTTTCCAGGTGGCGAGCATGAGGTTGCTGCGCTCGGCCACCTCCTCGAGGCGAATCGCCAGTCGCTTCACGCCGCCGGCCCGCCGCAGGCGGCGGCGATGGCGGCGAGGAACGGCGGCGCGTACCGGCGCGAGCGCGCTTCGCCGACGCCGTCGATGGCGCGCAGCGCCTGTTCGCTGGCCGGTCGATCGCGTGCCATCGACGCCAACTGCTCGTTGGTGAACAGCGTATAGGGCGGCACGCCGTCGCGCTCGCTCAACTCCTTGCGCAGGCTGCGCAAGGCGGCGAAAACGGCAAAATCTTCCGGCGACAACACCTCGCGGTAATCGACCCTGCCAGGCCGCCCGGCCTTGCCTTGGCCCACTTTCAGTGCGTCCGGCAGCGGACCGACGCCGGTGTCGACGCCGATGCACAGCGCCCAGTGCGAATTGACGCCGGCCTCCAGCCACTGCTTCTCGACGCTCAGCACGCGGTGCTGCGCCAGGAAGCCGTTGAGCGCGTCCTGTGCCGCGCGGCTGTCGAGGGCGGGGATGGCGAAAAAATGCAACTCGCAGCTCATGCGGCGTTCTCCCTTCGCGGTGTGGGTTCGAGAAATCGAGGGGTCATTGGCGGCCCGGCGCGCTTCGTCCCTCAGCGCTTCCTGCGCTTTTTCGTTGCCGCCCCCGTCCCGGGGGCGGCAACGGTGCCGCGTCCCGCGGCACCGTCAGCGCCGCTCCGCGGCGCCGGCCACTCCGTGGCCCCGGCTGGGCTCGTGGACCTCAGGGCAAAGCGGAAACCGACGACCTGGCCGGCGCCGTCGGGCGCGCGGAGCATCTGTCAGCGGCGAGCGAGGTGGCGGAGTGAATATCCCGGGTCCGGCCGTCCTC